>NZ_JBEZGC010000003.1:0-876071 GCF_040649795.1 Nonomuraea sp. NPDC048881 | reverse complement strand
ATGAAGCAGTCCATGGGCGGCGGAACCGCCGGGCTCGACCTGCGCTCGACGCGCACCCCGCGCTTCGTCAGCCAGAACCTGGTGGTCGTGGAGACCGAGGCGACGATGACGATCGAGGGCGAGGAGCACCGCATGCACTACGCCGACCTGCTGGTGCGCACCGAGGACGGGTGGGCGTTCCAGACCATGGTCCAGGGCGGCTGGGGGCACGACTGGCCGTCCGCCAGGCGCGGCTGACCCCGCCGCCCCCTGGTCAGGGCGCACCCGACCGGGCGCTACCGGACGCCGCCGCGGGTCATCCGCGCGGCGGCGCCCCGGAGCAGCCCGGGAGCCAGCCGGCGATGGATCGCCGACAGGGGCGGCCACACGACGCGCCCGAGGCGCCGGTCATGGCGCAGGAGGGTGGTCAGCGACACCCGCCCGTCCGCCGCCCGGACGATGAGGTTGGCGGCCAGTTGGGGTCGGGGCGGTGGGAGGGCCACCGGCGGCGTGGGGCAGGGGAGTCGTCGTAGCGCAGGTGGGCGGTGTGGCGCGCTGCGCTGCGCGGATCTTCTCGCCGCGGTCCTCGCGCGGCGGCGTGTACGGCATGCGCAGATACGAGCAGATCACCCGGACCGGGGCCTGAGCGTTGCCGAGCTGCTCGACGGCCTTGGTGGAGAGCTCGTCGAGGCCGCCGACAAGAAGGTCCTCACCAAGACCATCGCCCGCTACGGACGCGTCGACTTTCTCTGCATCGACGAGCTGGGATATATGGAGCTGGACCGGCACGGCGCCGAGCTCCTCTTCCAGGTTCTGACCGAGCGGGAGGAGAAGAACAGCGTCGCCATCGCGTCCAACGAGTCGTTCTCGGGCTGGACCCGCACCTTCACTGACCCGCGTCTTTGCGCCGCGACCGTCGATCGCCTCACCTTCGACGGCAACATCATCGAGACCGTCCCCGACTTCTACCGGCTCGCCCAAACCCGAGCCCGCGCCGAAGCGTGACCATCAGGTGGGCAGAGACTCCGCACTCTCCCCCCGCCGGCCAGACCAGGATCGCGGTCGACTACGCCACGAACATCGCGGCCGCCCAGCAGATACTCGCCCAGAAGTTCACCCAGCTGGCCGCTGCTGAGGGGTGCCGAACGTGGCCTTGATGGCCTGCCTGATCGTGGTCGCCAACGGCCCGCCGTTGGCGACCACGACACGCACGCCGCCCACCACGTTCCCGTGCCAGGCCGCGCATCTCAGCAACGGCGCCCTGACCCACAACTACCGCTAGGGCCGGTCACGCAGGCGCGTTCAGCCGGCCGACCTGCCCCAAGAGATGCTGTACCCCGTCGGCAGGAAGGGCGTCCGGGAACACCTCGATCAAGGTGACGGGCGGGCGGTTGTGCGTCCACGTCCCCGCGGGGCACGCCAGTGGAGGTGAGCAGCTGTTGACCCGCCCGGCGGCCGGGCGGGAGAGGTCATCCGGTGATGGGCACGCCGCGCATCGGGGTGAACCCGAACAGGTTCACGTCCACGCTGGTCACGTCGGCCGGTGGGGCGGTCATCAGCACGAACATCCGGATCTGCTCGCCCGCTCCCAGCGATTTCAGCACCGTGGTGGAGCAGACGCAGTGCCGGGGCACGTCGAGGCGGCCGGGCGTGGTCAGCGGGAAGTAGCGCGTGTGAGCCGCGTCGGTCAGCGCGAGCCAGAAGAAGTCGAGCTTGTAGCCGTAGATCCCGGCCTGCTGGTCGACGTCGGTGTCCCAGGCTCCCCTCTCCAAGGAGACCTTGTCACCGCCGCCGGCGTGGCGGAAGGTGACGGTGGCGATGAGGGTCCTGTCGCTGATACGTCTCAGCTCTTGCAGGTCAGCCTTGAGGCCGGTCAGCTCGCGCAGGCCAGTGGCCGTCGAAACCGTCGCGGTCGCCGTCGCGGTCGCCGTCGCGGTCGCCGTCGCGGTCGCCGTGGTGGACGGCGTCGGGACGGGCGTGCGGGGCGCGCCGGCCGGCTTGGGCAGCCGCTGGAAGATCACCTCGACCCGCCGGTTGCGGGCGCGGGCGGCGTCGGAGGTCGCCGCCACGGCGGGTTCCATCTCGCCTTTGCCCTCCACCTGCAAGGGGGTCGGGCCGACGAGGCCGGTCAGCGCCTTCTGCACAGCTTTGGCCCGCCGTAGGGACAGGTCCATGTTGTAGGCGTCGTCGCCCACGTCGTCGGTGTGCCCGACGACCCGCACGTCTCCCCGGGCCTCGGTTCGCACGCGGTCCGCGACGCGCTGCAGTGTCTTCCTGGCGCGGGCGGTGAGGGTGGCCTTGTCGAAGGCGAACAGGACGTCGGTGTTGAGCGCGAGCTCCACCTGCTGGTCCGACTCGGTCACCGAGGTGGTGGTGGCGTTGGAGCGGGTGGCGAGCGGGACGGTGAGCGGGAAGGCGGCGGCGATGGCGGCGGCGTCCGGCTCGCCGTCCAGGCGTGGGCCGGTGCCGGCGG
Source organism: Nonomuraea sp. NPDC048881 (assembly GCF_040649795.1). Classification (NCBI taxonomy): domain Bacteria; kingdom Bacillati; phylum Actinomycetota; class Actinomycetes; order Streptosporangiales; family Streptosporangiaceae; genus Nonomuraea; species Nonomuraea sp. NPDC048881. The sequence goes on along the minus strand of NZ_JBEZGC010000003.1, from coordinate 873,619 downwards.
GGCTGATCGGCAGGGGCGCGGTCAACCCGGCGCTGTCGAAGCCGACGGCCAGACTGGTGGTCTCCGGCGGCACCTGGTAGGTGGCCCACATCAGCGCGGGACTGCCGGGGGTGGCCTTGGCGAGCGGCCCGGAGTAGCTGCACAGGCAGCGGGCCCGTACCTCGGCGTTGTCCTTCTTCATCGGGTAGTAGACGGAGAAGCGCGGGTCGTCCAGAAGGTAGAAGCCGGAGGCGGCCTGGATGTAGTCGTAGGGGGTGTCCCCGGCAAGCTGGCCCGCGTGGAAGCCCTCCAGACGGACCTCGTCCTGGTCGGCGCTGATCCGAAATCGCGCGGTGACGGCGTTGGGGGCGCTGCGTTCCAGCCCGATCACGTCGATGCGGGCCGTGGCCAGGCCGTCGGTGTGGCCGTCGCCGTACAGCGTGGCCAGCGCTGGAGCGTCGGCGGGCGGCGTGCCGCCGGCGGGGGTGGTGGCAGCGGGCGTGGTGGACGGGATGACGGATGGCTCTCGTGCGGTTGCCACCGGCGCCGACGGGAGGGAGCAGCCACAGAGGGAGAGCAGCGCCACGACCAGAATCCGGCCGCTCGCTGAAAGCCTGCCAAAGTTCATGATCCGCCATTAAATCAGCATTGATTTACCGCTTTCACGCGTCCGGTCGAGGATCGCACGACACAGCAACGACCCCGCTTTTCGGTGCAGCGCCATGCCGAAACGCGGCATCTGTCATCCCCCGGCCCCGGGAATGTCACCGACACGCATTTCCGTGTTCACCATCGTTCGCCCTTCGGAGGCTCCTGCGACGTTGCCCACCCCTTCTCCAGTTAGGTGATCTTCTGGTCCCCGGAACGATAGAGTCGCCTGCCACCGCGGCAATAGGGGAAGGTGCACGATGAGATCGGTGATGTCCGTCTTAGGGGCGACCGCTGGTGTTGTTCTGATGGCTCTGGCTTCGGGCGGCTGCAGCGGGGCCGGCCCGTCCGCCCAGCGGGCCACCGAGCAAGCTCGCCGGAGCGAGTCACCCTCCGCTCCGGTGGCGCCGGCCACCGGTCGAGCACCTCTGGGCAGGCGGGCGCTGGCGATCGGCGCCAAGGTCTCGGTCGACCTGCTGGCCCTGGACCGGGTCTCCCCGACGGCTGTCGTGGCCCGATGGCGGGTGCAGAACGACCTGCGGGAGGACTACTCCTTCAGCGCGAGCTTGGCCGTGCCCTGGAACAGCGCCGACATCGGTTCGAACGCGATCGGCGGCGTGTCCCTGCTCGACAGCGCCCACGGCCGCTAATACTTCCCGCGCGCCTACCGCAACGGCGACTGCCAGTGCACGCGGGGCTGGCCGACCGTCAAGGCGGGCCAGGAGCAGGAGCTGGTGGCCGTCTTCCCCGCTCCGCCCGCCGACATCACGCATCTGGACGTGATCTTCCCGCAGGCGCCGCCGTTCCTCGACGTCCCGCTGGGGGAGGCCGCGCCGACGCCCTTGCGGGTCGACGACGGCGGTGGAGATCCGGTGGATCCCAACTCCAGCCGGGTCGGTGAGCCGGTGGTGCTGTCGATCGTCAACCAGGTCGAGCAGGCGGGCGCGGCACAGGACGACGACGGGCGGCAGGTGTCGGTGCGGCTCTCGACGGACGTGCTGTTCGCCGTGAACAAGGCGGACCTGTCGCCCAAGGCTCGGACCGTGCTGAAGGACGTGGCCGCTCAGATCGACCGCTCCAGGGGCGAGGAGGTCGCCGTCGACGGCCACACCGACGACACCGGCACCGACGGCGTCAACGACCCGTTGTCCCGGCGGCGGGCCCGCAGCGTACAGAACGCCCTGGAGAAGCTGGTGACCCGCTCGGGCGTCGCCTACCGGGCGCGAGGCCACGGCTCGCACGAACCGATCGCGTCGCCGGTGCTCGGCACCGCGCCCGCCGGCAAGGCGCCCGACATCGAGAGCGACCGGAACTGGCCGCGCCGGGCCGAGGTCCGCATCAACGAGCTGACCAGAGACGCAGGCGGCTACGTGAACCTCGTGTGGACCATCCGCAACGACGACGACATCCCGATCAACGCCTGGTCCTCCTCCTACGACTGGGGCGGGGTGTACGCCGAGGCAAGCACGAGCGGTGCGGCCCTCGTCGACGGCCCGCGCCGCTACCGGCCGCTGCGTGACGCCAAGCACAACGTCGGCGTCGGCCCCTACCTGCTGTCGGTGCTCCGCCCGGAATACCTGGTGGCCAAGGGCGAGGAGTACACGTTGTGGGCGATGTTCAAGCCGCCCGCGGACGTGCGATCCGTCACCGTGCGGATCCCGGGCTTCGAACCAGTCGCCGACCTGCCCATCCGATGACTGTGAGGTGACCCTGAGCCCGTACATCCGATCTTGGGGCGGCATCGGAATACGGCAGAGAGTGGCCGCGTCCGCACCTCGCCGCACCTCGCCGCACCCAGCGGATGCGAAGGGTCCCGGCGACGGGCCGTGGCACGGCGCCGGGACCGAATCTGCACTGGGGACTACGTCATGGCGTTGAGCTGGCACGATGCGCTTCGGCTGAGCAGACGGTATGCGGGTCTGTCCCCTCAGCCTTGAGGCGGCCCGTTTCCGCCGTATTCCGGTGCTACCCGATCTTCGGCGGCTCCCGGGTGTCCGGCCTCATCCGCCCGTCATGACGACGCTGCGGACGTCCGCCGGACGTTTGAGGAGCTTGTAGGCGTGGGCCAGGTCGGCGACCCGCTGGAGCTCTGACAGGTCCAGCTTGGCCGGGTAGGAACCGAGCATGACGTCCGCGAGTTGCGGGCGGGTGATCCTCATGTAGGTGGGTAGCACGTCGCGCGCCTGCTGCGGATCGTCCGCGATCAGGCGTTGCGCCTTCGCCAGCGCGCGCTGGAAGGCGGCCAGCGTGCGGGGGTTGTGCCGGGTCCACTCGCCCGTGGCCATCATGCCCGCGGTGTGCAGGCCGGAGAAGCTCTGGGTCATGGCGTCCTCCAGGATCCGCGCGTGTCCGTTCTCGCGGCCGGCGGTGATGTACGGCTCGGCGAGCAGGGCCGCGTCCACCTGTCCCCTGTCCAGCAGGCCGAGCATCTGGGGGTAGGGCCACTCGACCAGGACGACGTCCCCCAACGTCAGCCCGGCCCTGTCCAGCGCCGCCCTCAGCGCCAGCGGTCCGAGCCCTGCGATGTTCGGCACTGCTATCTTCTTGCGCCTGAGCCCGGCCGTGCTCGTGATCTTCGATTTGGCGTTGGCGACGATCGCGTAGCTGCCCTGCGCGGCTTGGTACATGCTGGTGACGATCTTGAGTTGCTTGCCTGCCTCGTTCGCCGCGAAGGCCATGGCGTAGTCGGTCTGCGCCAGGTCCAGCTCGCCCTTGCCGACCTGGTGCACCGCGGCGGCGGGGCCGGTCACGACCACCGGCTCGACCGTCAGCCCCTCCTCCTGGAAGTAGCCCTTGGCCAGGGCCACGAACACGGGCGCGGACTCCACGGTCGGCACCACGCCGACCTTGATCAAGGACTGCTCGGGCGAACCGGCCGGCCGGGTGGCGGCACGCGGCTCGGACGACAGCGCCCGTACCCCGACAGTGGCGGCGAGCACGGTGACGACGACCATGGCGACCGCCGTGAGCGTCATGAAGTTGCGCCGTCTGCGCCGGTGGATCGCGATCGTCCTGGCGCCCAGGTCGCGTTCGGGCATGTCGTCGGCGATGCGGCCGAGCTGTTGTCTGAGCCAGGTCATCGGCGGGTCCCCTCGTGACGGGTCGGGCGGTCCAGTTCGGGCAGTCGCGGCGCGAGTTCAGGCGCCAGCGCCCTCAGGCGGACCAGCGCGTGGTGCGCCTGGCTCTTGACTGTGCCGACCGAGCAGCCCAGCAGGTCGGCGACCTCCCGTTCGGTGCGGTCCTCGTAGAAGCGCAGGACGAGCACCGCGCGCTGTTTGGGCGTCAGCCGCATGAGCGCCTGGTGCAGCATGATCCGCAACACGGCGCCGTCCTCGGAGGAGTACGCGCGTTCGGGCGGCACGGCGCTCAGCACCTCGCTGGAGCGTCGGCGACGCCGCCATGAGATGTGCTGGTTCACCATGATCTTTCGCGCGTACGCGTCGAGGTTGTCGATGTGGCGTAACTTCGGCCACCGTCCGATCATGCGGAGCAGCACGCCTTGCAGGAGGTCCTCGGCGAGGTGGACCTCTCCGGTGAGCAAATAGGCCAGACGCATCAACGGACGTTGGTGAGCATTGACGAACGCCAGGAAACCGGTATCACGATCCAACGTCTCTCCCTGATCTAGGTACCCTCCCAACGCCGTGGACGCCGCAAAAGGTTGGCACTCCTGAGAGGCTGACGCACGAAAAGAATCTCGTTCTTCTGATCCGTCAAGGACGTCGGCCGGCCCGCTGTTATCTGGAATCAGGAGGGATATGTCGGCTATGTGTAGACTTCCGGGTTCATGAAGATGCGCTTACTGATGGCCGCCGCCACGCTGGCCATGACGTTATCGGCGTGCCAGTTCGGCCCCGCCCGGTCCACCCCGTCCGGTTCGGGGCCCATCTCCTCCAGTGCGCCGGTGGCGCCGGCGTCCGCGTCCGCCCCGCCCGATCAGGTGCTGGCCGGCCGGGAGGGCAGCGTGGAGGGCAGACGGTTCCGCATCGACGTGGTCCAGTTGGTACGGCGGGACCGGTTCGTCAATCTCACCTTCACCCTCGCCCTGACCGGCGGCGACGGCTGGCAGGTGCACAACGCCTTCTCCGCCGTGCCGCAGGCGAACCCCACCATCGACGGCGTCTACCTGATCGACACGGTCAACGCCAAGAAGCATCTCGTCGCGCTGGACAGCGCGGGCGGTTGCGTGTGCAGCCGGACGAAGGACCTGTCGCTCAACCCGGGGGACACGGCGGTCTTCTCCGCGACCTTCGCCGCCCCTCCGGAGGGCGTGAAGTCCCTGGACGTCCACATCCCCCACGCCGGGACGCTGGCCGATGTCCCCCTTTCCTGATCTCCTGCTCGTGGTGTCGCTGCTCACGCCGACGCCCCGCCCGCCCGTCCAGGTGCCCGTCAACACCGCTCCGCCCGCCACCGCGCCGATCCTGGACCTGAACGGCGAGCCGCGCGACATCACTGCCGGCGTCCTGGACATCGGGGAGCGCATTTCCAATCTGGACGAGTCCCTGATCCAGGAGACCCGCGGCGCCCGCGACAAGATCATCGTGGCGGCGGACGTGCTGTTCGCCTTCGACAAGGCCACCCTCACCACCAAGGCCAGGGGCCGGCTGGCGGAGACAGCCAGGCTGCTCAAGGCCAAGGCGCACGGCAAGCAGGTGCGCGTGGACGGCTACACCGACGCCAAGGGCTCCGACGCCTACAACCAGGCGCTCTCCCGGGCCCGCGCCCAGGCCGTACGGCGGGCCTTGACCAAGCTCCTGGCCGGCTCCGGGATCACTCTCACCGTGCAGGGCCATGGCGCGGCTGATCCGGTGGCGCCCAACACCACGCCCGAAGGCGCCGACAGCCCCGCCGGCCGGGCCAAGAACCGCCGCGTGGAGATCAGCTTCCCTCGCTGACCTCGCGCTCGGCGGTTGCGGGCTGCCGGTCAGGTTCCGGGCTGCCCGGTCAGGTTCCGGGCACAGGCGGAGAGCAGTGCGGCCAGGTGCCCCACCTCCTCGGCCGGGAAGCCGGCGGTCATGCGCCGCTCCACGTCGAGCACGATCGCGTCGGCCTGTTCCAGCAGATCTCGGCCGGGGCCGGTGAGCGTGATCGGCAGCGCGCGGCCGACGTCCGGGCGTTCGGCGACGGAGACCAGGCCGGCCGCGGTGAGGCCGGCGAGCACGTCGCGCAGGGACTGGCGGGTCACGAAGGTACGGCGGGCCAGCTCGGCGGCCGGCACTCCCGGGGCGTCCGCCAGGGCCCGCAGCAGCGCGTACTGGGCGATGGACAGCCCCAGCGGTCGCAGCCGCTCCTCGGTGGAGCGGCGGAACGCCTGGTCGACCTGCTTGACCAAGTAGCCGATACGTTCCCGGACATCCTCTTGACTCATGACAGGAACCTTACACATAATCGATGCATGTAAGGAACCTGACACAAGGAGGGGTCATGCCGTCCACCACGATCACCACCGACGCTCCCGTCGCCACCCTGATCAACGTCTTCGCCGTGCGGGCAGACCGTCAGCCCGAACTCGTCGGCCTGCTGACGCGGGCCACCGAAGACGTCATGCGGCACCTGCCCGGGTTCGTCTCCGCCAACATCCACGCCAGCGTCGACGGCACCCGGGTGGTCAACTACGCCCAGTGGCGGTCGGCGGACGATTTCCACGCCATGCTCGCCGTCCCGGAGGCGCAGGTGCACATGCGCCAGGCCGCCGCCCTGGCCGACCACTTCGACCCTCACCTGCACACCGTGGAGTCGATCCACCACCGCTGATCCCGCGGCGACCGCGACCGGGCACTCCGGGGGCGGCGTGTCCGCGCACGCGCCGGCGTCAAGGGGCGATCTCGCGGGTCAGGAGTCCGGCCCGGTCCGCGGCGGCCCGGCGTTGACGTCGGCGATCGAGGCGCGAAGCTTGGTCACCAGCCGCTCCAGGGTGCGCACCTCCTCGGCGTCCCAGTCCGCGGTGAACCGCATCCAACGTTTCCGGCCGGCGGCCTCCAGTCGGGCCAGCTCCCGCCGGCCGTCCTCGGTGAGGGTGATCGGGCTGGCCCGCCGGTCGTTCTGGTCGGCGGTCGCCCGCACGAGCCCCTGACTGGCCAGCGTCTGAATCTGCCGGGTCACCGACGACTGGTGCACGCCGAGTTCCTGGGCCAGATCGGAGGTTCGCGCCGGTTCCTTGGCGGCCAGGAGTTGCAGCGTGCGCAGCAGCCCCGCGCCGGGACGTTGCCGCCGCGCCCGCTCGATACCGTCGCTGAGCTGCAACAAGGCGTTCACCATCTGCTGGACGTCGTTCTCGCTCGGTCTCATGCCGTCAGTATACTTGCTTGCTGCATGCATATAATGTTAGCGTCGAAGACATGAACGCGATGCAGATCTCCTCCCAGCGCGCCACCCCCGTCTCCGTCGCCGTCTCCCCGCTGGCCCTCCGGCTGGCCAACGCCGCGGCCGGTCTCGGCGTCGCCCTGTTCGTCCTGACCATGGCCGTCGCCGCGCTCGGCGCCGCCCCCGGCGCCACCGTCTGGAACCGGGCCGGCGGCGTGCTCGCCGGTTCCCTGATCTGCCTGGCCATGATCAAGAAGGCCCAGGCCGGCAGCCGCGGCGCCTACACCCGGGTGCGGTGGATCACCGCCGTGGCCGGTGCGGCGATGATGGTCACCGCGGTGATCGCCGGCTCCTTCCCCCTGTGGTTCCGCGCCGAGCAGGCGGTGCACGCTCTGGTGATCGGGGCGCTGGCCTGCGCGCTCAACGCCCCGGCCCTGGCGGGCGCCCGTTCAGGCCGATCTCGGTGAGAACGGGCTCCGGCGCCGTCGTCACATCTGGGCCGATCCTCTGTGCAACGCGACCTCACGCGGGATAGGACAGTAGACGTGAGTCGGCAACTGGGCAGACGAGCCCTGTTCGGTGTGGGCGTCCTGGCCGGAGCTGCGGCGGCCTGCTCCTCCACCACAGCCCCCTCGCCGCCGCGGCACGCGCCCTCCTTCGACCCGCTGCCTTCTACCAGCGCAAGCGAGCCGAGAACAAGATCCATACCCCGGCCCTGCTGGCTCTGGCCCGACGCTTGGTCGATGTGCTGTGGGCCCTCCTGCGCAACAACCGGGTCTTCTCACCGCCGCTGACGCTGCGGCAACAGCGGCTCGATCATCGCCCACAGCTCGTCGCTGACCTCCCACGGCTTCAGCATGGCCACCCGCGCCCCTCTCGCTTGGCTACAGCGAGAAATCAAAGCACAACAGAGATCATTCTCTTAGGCGCTCTAAGCCCTCACCGGCGGACCCTCGGCTCAGGATGGTTCTCGTGCAGCAGGAAACCAATCCTGAGCGGCATCTGACGGCCTGGGAAGCGCCCGAAATCCTCGGTCTTCTGGCTGGGGGTCTTCTCCCGAACGTGTCCCCAGCCGCCAACTATCAGCCAGGAAAATCGGGCTCACATTGATCAGGCGCCGGTGCAACGTCGCCCGGTGAGGTGATCCAGACGGAAGCCGCCGCGAAAAATGACCCGGCTGACCCGACCAACGCCGCATTGGAGAAGCTCATCGAGACCTGTCTGGAACTGTCGACGTGCGCGCACCTCGCCGCGCTGCGGGCCTCCTGCAAAGATGCCCGCTCTCGTCCAGAGTTAATTGTGCGATCCTGCTTCCGCCTCCATTGCGGCAGTGCATCGCGCCAAGGAGAATCAAGGAGAGGCATCAGCGACCAGGCCGTGCCTGGAAAGTAACTTGGCCGCGGCGAAGGGGCGCTGATTGTTAGCATGGTCGGCAGCAAGAACGCCCCCGGCGTCAATGGCGACCGGGGGCGTAGCTGCCTGGCTTGCAAGGGGCAGGCCTAAATTATATCAAGCCACCCTATCTCACGCTTGATGAGGTTTGCCTCGTCACCTTCCAGCCAGGTTAGTTCGAGTTGTTCGCCATACCACTCGTAGCTGCCCTGCTCTAGCTCTCCGACACCGGGGTTGAGGAACCGGCGGACAGCCGTTGGCGCTGAGAAGGATCTTGAGCGCAGAGAACTGCGCGTGTGATCACCTCGGCGTTTCCAATCAGCTCGCGATCGGCCTCATCCAGCAGGCAGAACCGCTCCAGCTCCGCTTGGGCCGGCTCGCCGGCGAACCGCCCGTAGGTCGCCGGTTGATCATTCGGACAGGAACTCAACCGTCACATACCGTCATCGATAAGGATCAACTCGTCGCTACCGCTAACTCCTGAGGAGTTCATCCTCGACCCCCAGCTATAAGATCAGGCCGAACCCACGGATCGCCCGCGCATAGTGCCGGGAGAGCTCGCAGTCGATTCGAGATGACGCCGGCGCAGTCAGCACGCCGGCATCCCCTGTGTCCATGCCAAGCTCCGACGCCCGCTCCAGCGCCGATTCCCGAATCGCGGACGTGGTAGCACCGCGCAATGCCGCAGCTTGCACCGGCGCCAAGAAACGCGCCCCTTCCATCAGCTCGGACAGCTCGCGTAGGTCGGTGTCTGTGACGACCGCATGTGCCTCCGGCAGTTGCTGGCGCGTGCGCCTGCCGCCATCGGCCCGTACGAGCCTGATCAGCAGTCGCTGAAGCAACATCACTGGCCAGCCCAGCACCTGGCCGACTACCCGCCCGATCGACCCCGCCGCCTCGTAGGTGCCTGCTGGTGTGCCTTGCACGCCGAACATGGCGCCGATGCGTGTGTGCTGCTCCTCGCGCAGGTGCGATGCGCTGCCGCCACCGCCTTGCAGCGACTCACGCCACTGCGTCAGGGTCGTCAGCGCGGCCCCGATGATCAGCCCCTCATGGCCCTGGTCGGCGTAAGCACGGGCCAACAGAGCTACCCGATGTCGTGCAGGCAGCACTAGCCACGTCGGCAGCCCGATCACCAGTGACCTGTCTCTGAACCCGGTTCGAACATATTCACATGTCATTCCGAGATCCCTGACCGCCACGCTGGCCGGCGGCTGGACGTGCATGGCTCGCGCCACTGTCTCGGCCAGAGCGTGGAGTTCGGGAGCGGCTGACCGCTGCACCACCTCGGCGTCGACGGGTAAGCGGGGCGGCCGCGGACACATCAGTACGCCGACGCCTATGAGCACAGCCCCGATCATCCAGGCGAACAGGAAGTCCGCGTTGACATAGATGACCCGGACGCCCAGCGCGATCAGCGCCAAGGTGACGGCGTGAATCATCAGCGAGATCAGTACGGCCGCAGCCCTTCGGACAGCATCCACCTGCAAACTCCTGTTCATCTCAAGCGCAGCCGGGCCCACTTCCAAGGCGATGCTGCACCGCACGCTGTTCGATCGCCGTCAACGCTCCAGCTCATTCCCCATCCCGGACAAACTGGCCGTCCCCATTTTGGCGATCATGCATACCACCCCGGTGCCTCGTTGTCCCACCGTCGTTGCAGAGCGCGGCGCTCGACCAGGAGCAGCACCCACGCCGGTCTGGCCGCAGCCAAGGCTCGCGGCGTCCGACTCGGCCGCCCGCCCGCTATGCCCCCCGAGCAGGTCCGGCGCGCCCGCCCCTTGCTCGCCCAGTCCGACGCCACCGTCTCCTCGATCGCCCGGCTTCTGAACGTCAGCCGCTCCACGATCTGCAAGTATGTGCGCGAACTCGCCACGGCCGCCTTGCCGTCGACCAGCCAACGACGCGATCTGAGCTGGAAGCGGAGAGCTGATTTCCAGGTCAGGGCCTCCACGCTCCTTACTGCTTGTCTGCACTGAGCCCCGGCCCGTGTCCCCGCATTGCCGATCGTTGAGCCGTCAGCTGGCCCCTTGGGTCTGCCTCGCCACTGCGGCGCGAAGCGCCACACCGAACTGGTCCGGTGCGTCCAGCCATGGATGGTGCCCCGCGTTGGGGATGATGATGGTTTCGCAGCTGAGGCGTGTTCCGAGACGTCGTAGAGCATCAGCTGGGCGGCTGTCGCCGGCCCCGCCGATGATCACTGCGCCGGGTGGCAGCCGCTCGCGAAGTTCGTCCACGTGCGCTTCGAGCGGGTCGGCCTTCTTCGCTGCGTTGAGCTGGGCGTTCATCGCGTAGTTGATCGGCCGCAGCGTGCGGGCTGAGGCCAGCGCCCAATCCCATGCCCGAGTTCGGTCGGCGTGATCAGTGAGCCACGACAGCGTGAGGTACTCGATCTCCTCGGCGTCGGTGCGGGATTCGGTCGCATCGAGGTCATCGAGCCTGGTCTGCTGCTCGTCAGTGCGTCGTGCTCGCTGTGCTGCTTGGTCGGCTTCCCGCCAGGGATCGAGGAAGGGGCCGGCGATCTGGATCAGTCCGGCCACGCGCTCGGGATGGACCAGCAAGAAGTAGCTGGCCATGTTGGTGCCGAACGAATGTCCCACCAGAACAGCCTGGTCGTGTCCCCACGCATCGAGCAGCAACGCCAAGTCGTCAACATGACGGGCGATCGTGTGCTCTCCCTCCCAGCACGAGCCACCGGTACCGCGCTGGTCGTAGCGGTGGACCAGGCACAGGTCGTCGATGATGCCGGCGACCGGGGCGAGGTAGTCGGGGACTCCGGGCCCGCCGTGCACCATGACTACGGGAAACCTCTGCGAACTCGCCGGGCCTGCGGTCCACGTGCGTAGCTGTGCGCCGTCATCCAACTTGATCATGGACGCAGTCATGGAGGCGAGTGTAGTGCGGTCGGGGCCCAGCGAGACATGATCGCTTAACAGACAGTCGCCGGGTTGCAAGCGAGGAGCCGTTCTCCAGGTCAGAGCCTATATGGCGGCTGGTGCCACGGCACCCCTTCTTGGTTGCGAAGCCTCCTCAGCGCGTTGCCTGGTCCCGGCGTCGGCGTGCGGCGCGGATCTCGGCGTCGGCGATCTTGTCGTCGAGCAGCGCGTACAGCTGGGTGGTTTCGGTGGAGGCGTGGCCGAGGCGGCGGCGGACGGCTTCGATGGAGACGCCGGCGTTGATGAGTTCGGTGGCGTGGGCGTGGCGCAGCTGGTGGATGTCGATCTCGACGCCGGCCTGCGCGCAGTAGCTCTGCCAGCGGTGGCGGGCGGCGTCGTAGGACAGGGGTCCGCCGCGGCCGTTGATGGAGGCGCGGAACAGCGGCCCGGCGGTGTAGCCGGCGCGGGTCAGGTAGAGCTTGAGCAGGGCGACGTAGCCGCGGTCGTCCAGCAGGACGGTGCGAACGCTGCCGCCCTTGCCGTGGATGCGGACGTGTTCGTCGTCCAGGCGCAGGTCGAGGTCTTCGATGTAGAGGCCGCAGACTTCGGAGGCGCGGGCGCCGCACACGTAGGCGGTCTCGAACAGCACCCGATCGCGCAGCCGGTCCAGTGGCAGGTCCTTGCGCGGCCGCCGCGAGCAAATCGCGGCCAAGACCTTGGCGACGTCGGCGGCCGCGGCCGGGCGCGGCAGGCTCTTGGGCACCTTGACGGTGTCGATGCGGTCCATCGGGTTGGCGGCCAGGAGGTCGTGGCGGACGGCCCACTTGGCGAAGGAAGCGACGGCGGCGCGCTTGCGCTTACGGCTGGCCGGCGACAGGTCGGCGAGCTCGGCCAGGAACGCGCGAACCGACGCGGCAGACAGTTCGCCGATCTCCTCGCCATGGTGCGCGGCGAAGGCGATCAGGTCACCGCGGTAGGCGCGCCGGGTGTGCGCGGAGGCGCCGGCGTTGGCCAGATCGGTGAGGAAGTCGTCGAGATTGCGAGCGAGCGGGTGTGTGCGGCCGAGCTGCCCGACGATGACAGGATCCACCGTGCCGACCTCCGCCATCCACCGAGTTGCCAGATAACCGGGAAACGAAGCGTCCGCGCCGGACAATAGCCGCCCAGCTCACGCTACGTCGATGATCGCTATCTTGCCAGATAACAACAGTTATCTAAGAACTGGTCGTGCCCCACGCCTCTCTGGGCGAAAGAACGGAACCCGGCGTAACCACGTCTGGAAACCGCGATAGCAGGGGTTCACTGAACTGCGGGAATGCCGTTAACGTCGGATTCCGTTCCGAATCTCTTTCCGGCATATACGCACGCGGCCTGCCCATCGCTCCTGCTTCGGCGGTGCCGCACCGTCCGGGGAGGGGGCGGCCGTCGTTGCGCGGTTCTGGCCGGGGCCAGCCTGCGCTCGACCAGCTCCTCGGTGTGTCTGCGGACGGTTGTGATGCCGCGCAGACCGACCACCGCACGGTCCCGGCCACGGAGCCGGAACCGTGCGCGGAAGTGGTGCTACCCGAACTGATGCAGCCAGGCATCCAACTCGTCCATCACCGGTTCGGGGCTACTTCCGCGGTCGATCAGGACCGCTGCTGGGTGATGTTGACCATCCAGGTGATACCGAACCGGTCCACGAGCGAGCCGGCCTCGTCACCCCACAACTGCTTCTCCAAGGGCAACGTCACGGTGCCGCCGGCGGACAGCCTCTCGAAGTAGCCGCGGAGTTCGGCGTCGTCGCCGCCGAGGAAGACCGCAACGTTGTTGCCCGGGGTGTGGGGCATCTCTTCCCGGACGTCCCAACCCATCAGCGTGTAGCCGTCCGGGGTGCGGAGCGTGGCATGCATGATTCGGTCGGCGGGTGCGTCCGGCGAGCCGAACTCCTCGACCGGCCACACACGCACTCGTGACCTTCATCGACCAGCACGCCGACGTGTTCGGTGTCGAGCCGATCTGCCGTGTCCTGACCCAGCACGGCTGCCCCATCTCCACCAGCACCTACTACGCCGCCAAGAGGCGGCCACCCTCGACGCGGGCGGTTCGCGACGCCGAACTGGACGAACACATCCAGCGCATCCACGCCGCCAACTACGGCGTCCACGGTGCCCGCAAGGTCTGGCAGCAACTGTTGCGCGAAGGACATCAGGTGGCGCGCTGCACAGTGGAGCGGCGCATGCGCACGCTTGGCCTGCAAGGCGTCCGGCGGGGCAAGAAGATCCGCACCACCACGCCCGATCCAGGACACGAGCGGGCTTCCGACCGGCTGCGGCGCGACTTCACCGCCACGCGGCCCAACGCCATCTGGGTGGCCGACTTCACCCACGTGTCCACCTGGTGCGGCGTCGTCTACGTCGCGTTCGTCGTCGACATCTACTTCCGCGCAATCGTCGGCTGGGCCGCCTCGCTGACCAAGCACACCACCCTCGTGCTGGACGCCCTGGACATGGCGCTGTGGCGGCGCGGGCGCACCGGCCACCCGGTCGGGCCTGGGCTGATTGCTCACTCGGACGCGGGCAGTCAATACACGTCGTTCCGGTTCACCACCCATCTGCTGACGGCCGGCATCGACGCCTCCATCGGCACGGTCGGCGACGCGCTCGACAACGCCCTGATGGAATCGCAGATCGGCCTCTACAAGACCGAGCTGATCAAGCCCCGAGGTCCGTGGCGCAGCCTGGCCGAGGTGGAACTGGCCACTGCTGAGTGGGTGGCTTGGTTCAACGCCACTCGACTGCACTCGGCCATCGGACACCTCCCGCCTGAGGAGTTCGAAGCGATCTACTACGCTCAGCACCACCCCAACGAAGCCCTAGCAATCAATCGCTGAGGTCTCCATCCAAGCCGGGGCGGTTCACAGTTCGGCGTCTCCATGCTCGGAGCGGCAGGTGACGCGCATGGCAACCGCGCGGGTGCGGTCCTGATCGCGTCTGGGTGCGCTCAGCAGGCCCCGCACCCTCCACAGGAAAGGCCACCTCGTCCAGGGCCGCGAGCCGAAGCGCGCTGCTCGCCAGTTCTAGATGGGACGGTGATGGACGTACTCCACCACTGTCCCGTCGGGGTGCCGGGCGTTGAAACCGGCTCCGGTCGGCACGTCCTGAAGCGGGAACACGATCTCCGCGCCTTCAGCCACCAGCCGCTCGTAGTACGGCCGCACGTCGTCCACCAGCAGGGTGCCCACAGTGTCCCGGAACGGGCGCAAGGCCGCCTCGTCACCGGCGATGATCAGGAAGGCCCCCACCGTGGCCAACTCCAGCCCCACCGCCGCGAAGGCGAACCGCGCGTCGACCGCCGTCCTCTGCAACCGCTCGTAGAAGTCGATGCTCTGGTCCAGTTCCTCAGACGGCACGAACACCCGGATCAGCACGCGGGGTTCGGCCAGGTCGGAGGAGTCGTCGCGCAGTCGCCACATGTCATCGCTCATGGCATCCAGAGTGGCGCCGGGCGCCGCCGACAGGCAGGGGAGAGTTCATGGGATGAGTGGCACTCATAGGCTGGCGGTCATGAACGAGACCCTTCGCCGCGAGCTCGGCGCCCACCTGCGCGCGGCCCGCGAGGTCGTCGACCCGGCGGACGTGGGTCTGGCCGGCGGCGGGCGGCGGCGGACCCCCGGACTGCGCCGCGAGGAGGTCGCGACGCTCGCCGGGGTCAGCGTGGCCTGGTACACCTGGCTGGAGCAGGGCAGGGCGAGCACCACCCGCCAGGTGCTGGACGCGATCTGCCGGGTGCTCGGCATGGACGCGGCGGCGCACCGCCACACGCTGGCACTGGCCGGGTTCCTGCCCGCCTCCACGGCCGCGGCCGCGGGCGCGGCCGTGCTCGGGGAGCCGACCCGGACACTGCTGGACAGTTGGACGTCCACACCGGCCGCGGCCGTGGACGTGCGCTTCGACGTGCTCGCCGGCAACGCCGCCTACCGGCGCTTCTGGGGCGATCCGGACAGCGTGCCGATCGAGCGGCGCAACCTCCTCATCATGCTCGCCACGGCCGGGGGCCATCGCCTGACCGACGAGGAGCCGCTGCTGCGCGGCCTGTACGAGCAGTTCCGGGCCAACATCGGGCACATCCCGGACGACCCACGCGCCGCGGCCGTCGTAGATCTCCTGAAGCTCGAACGGCCCGACGCAGGGCACTGGTGGAGCTGCCGGGCAGTGCGGGAGTTCGCCCCCGTCACGGTCGGCGGGTTCACGTTCTGCCTGCTGCGGCCGGTCGGCGAGGAAGGCGTCGTCATCTTCGCGCAGCTTTCGGCCTGACTGTCGGGAACCGCTGGATCAGGAGTCCTGAACAGGTAGCTCTGAGTGCCTGCAAGCACGGCATCGATCCCGGCATGCTCGTCTCTCGTGTTGGGGGTGTCACGAGTAGGGGCCTGGGATAAGAGAAGGGTTGGGAAGATCGCTTCCCGCGCCGAGCAAGATCGCTTCCCGCTCGGGCTCGTGTCGGAGCAGGGTGGTACCCGAGCTCTGAGGTGGGGCAGGTGGCCAATCCTTGCCGAAGAAAGACCGGCGTTCCAGTTCTGGGGTCACAGGCTCACGGCTGCACGCCTATGTAGGCCATGTTGCTCATGGGCAGGCCTGTGCTTATGACCTGCTCGCGCAATTCGCTGCTCATATGCGTATCTTCGAGCTGCTCAACCGTAACGAGGGCATATGGCCATCTGGCCGATTCCAGCCAGATCTCGGATGATTCCCTACGCGATGCGTGCCAGCCGCGCTGCTTCAGTCGATGCGCGGCCTCGGTGACCACGTCCTCTTTCGCGTTTCCATCGAGGTAGATCACGAGGTCGTTCATTTCGACGTAGTTGTTCTCCCACTGGTGCCCCACGATGCTGTCTTCGCCGACGACCTGGCCGATGGCTCGTAACTCCGAGAGCACGGCCGGGTCAACGCGCGACACCTGGGGGCTGAAGTAGAGATGCCACACGGCCCAGCCGAGGCCCATCACCACGAGCACAGCAGCTAACGAGCCCACGAGCGGGACCCAGACGCTCTTCAGGCGATTTCGTCCGTACGACAACCTCATGTCACCTGCACTTCCTCGACCAACTGATCATGCTGCGGGTCAGCACTGAACCGCCCCGGCTTGGATGGAGACCTCAGCGATTGATTGCTAGGGCTTGGTTGGGGTGGTGCTGAGCGTAGTAGATCGCTTCGAACTCCTCAGGCGGGAGGTGTCCGATGGCCGAGTGCAGTCGAGTGGCGTTGAACCAAGCCACCCACTCAGCAGTGGCCAGTTCCACCTCGGCCAGGCTGCGCCACGGACCCCGTGACCCCCGCCGGGCTGCCGCGCACGATGAGCACCCGGCTCTCCAGTCCCAAGGTGGGTCTGGGCCCGGTCACCATGGAGACCACCTACTCCGGCTGGGGCGCCAAGGTCTCGATCAAGGCGCCGCCCGCGTCGGAGACGACCACCGAGCTCGACTCCGACAAGGCCCTCCTGCGGCTGCCGCCGGCCCCCAAGCGCTGATCCCGCCGGATCGGACGTGCCGCGCCCCCGCCAGGCCGTGGCGGGAGTGCGGAGGTGGCGCCGGTACGGGAGGTCAGGCGCAGAAGGCGGTCCAGGCGGCTCGGCTCGCCGGGTCGCGCAGGCGGTAGTCGCCGGTTGACCAGTCGAGGTCGAAGTTGAGCGCCCACAGGGTGCCGTGCCCGTTGAGGTAGGCGGTCATCTGGTCGAGCCAGGCACCGTGGCGGGTGCCGTCGTCGCCGGTGGCGATGTGGCTGCCGGGCTCGGCCACGCTGTGCGGGAGGTTCTCGGCCTGGTTGACGGCGTAGGTGCGGTCGAACAGGGCGGCCGGGGCGAGGTACTGGCCCTTGGCGGCGGTGGAGTCGTAGTTGTAGACGTCCCAGGCCAGCACGTCGATGGCGGTGCTGCCGGGGGTAGTAGTCGTGCCAGTCGCGGCCGGAGGCCGGGTCCACCGTCCAGCCCATCAGGATGAGCGTGGCCCGCAGGCGGGGGTTGGCCGCCTCGTCGGCGAGCGCGGCTAGGTGGTCCACACTCTCGACGAGAGAGTCAGCCGGACGCCGGCGTTTGTCAATCCTGGCCGCGGGATCTGCGTCGAACTGCTCCGGTGTGAAGGCTCCGGGCGGTGCGTCGCGCCGGAAGGGGCACGGGCCGCAGGGAGGGTGACGGTGCTTGAGCGGTCCACCTTCGCAGGATCGGTGCCGAGACGATCAGGAGCCGGCGGGTCAGCAGCCGCGCGGTCATCGCTGTCGATGGAGCCTGTCCGGAAGAGCTCTGTCAGGGGCACGAGGGAGACCGCGTTGGCGTGCCGGGTTTGCTCGACCGACGCTGTGAAAACGGCTGCCGGCCCGGCCCCAGTCCGCTGCCGCGGCGGCGTGCGCGCCTGGCTGAGTCTGCCGGGCAGGACTCCCAGGCTGCGCGAACTGGCCGAGTCGAGAATCGGGGTGGGCCGAGTGCTGGGCCGGCGGCTGCTGGTCGGTCATGATGCTGCCAATCGCAAGGGGCGGACGGGAGGGGACGCGTATGCACGGGCTGACGGGGCGCGGCGGAGGGTGGAGTCGTCGCTGCTCGGCGCAGGGCAGCACATGCTTGAGTGGAGTGGCGTGGCTGATCAGGCATCGCGTGTGGTGCGTGGGAAGCGTTCTGGCTTCGGCCGGCGTCTCAGATGCCGAATCAGGGCGATCCAGCTCAGCTTGGCCGCATCGTCGGCCAGGTTCTGGATGAGTGCAGTGAGGGCGCCTTCGCGCTGCAGGTCTTCCTGCTCCTGAAAGGGGTCGGGGCTGGCCGACGGCAGGCGGGTGCAGGCCACACGCAGGCGGCCACGGGCATCGGCCTTGAGCCGCCAGTTCGCCACGTACGGGCTGTCGAGAACGAGAATCTCGCTGGCGGCAGGATCGGCCAGATGTGTGGCGATCCTGGGGCCGCCATCTCGGCGCTCAGGGCGTCGCGCAGGTCGGGGAAGTTGCTCGGCGAGCGCGTCCACGATGCGGCGGCCCTGGGCCGCTCGAAGACGATGCCGGCGGCGGTGTCGGTCGATCATTCGGTCTCCTGCTCATTCTGCCCGGGGCCGAGGGAGCGCCGGTGGGCCGATAGCGTCAGCAGACGGTCGGCCTCGGCGGTGCCAACCCGTGCTGCGCCGGCCACGGCGTGCGGGGTCAGGCCCCAGCGCAGCCACCGGTCGGCAAGTGGATCGGGCGATGGCCAACCCTTGTGACGTAAGTCAGCGGGAGTCACCTCGGCCAGCAGCAGGCGTGGTGACACTCCTTCGCACACGGTCAGCGACAGCAGCGCGCGGCGGCGGTGCATCCCGGCATCGGTGACGAGCTCACCGTCCAGATCCGCCAGCACCAGCATCCGCTCAGGCAGACGCTCCCCGCACACCTGGCACAGGTGATCCTGTTGGCAGCGCAGCAACCGGCCGCCATGAAGCTGCGTCCAGTACACCACGCCGTCCAGTACCGGGGTGATCCACGGCAGCGGCGGCCCGTGCACGCGCGGGCGTGGCCACCCCGCGGGGCAGGCATCCACGCCGGAGGCTTGCATGGCGGCGTCTTGATGCCGCCACACCTGGTTGGGCGGCGGCGTCTTCGTCGCATCCTGCAGGGTGGTCACGACGGTCATGCTTCCGGCGGGAGGGGAGACGGGCCGGTGATTCCCCGCCATTGGCAAGGTACGGCGGGTGCTGCCGCACGATGCCATCACGGTGGGCGGCCTGCAGGGCGGCCTGCCCGGTCTCAGACACCCGGTACCGCTTCGTCAAGACACATGCGATTGTGCCGCAGCTGCCGCCGCGGTGTCGGTGAACGGGGGAGCGGGGACCGGGGCCACCGGCGGTGGCTCGTCGGCTTGGGCTGCTGCCGGAGCGGGTTCCTGTTGTGCGGAGTCCGCCGGGGAGTGGAAGTCGTTGCTGCGTAGATCGTGCGGCTGCGCGCGGTCGGGGTTCGCGAAGGGGACGTCGGCGGCCCGGTCAGGGACCGGGTCGGGATCGGGGTAGGGGTAGGGGTCGGGGGCGGGAGAAGGTTGCCGGGTGAGCAGTTCGGCGAGTCGGTGCACGGCGTGCTCGTCCAACTGCGCCTCGCCGCGGTCGTAGCGCTGGGTGGTGACGGGGGAGGCGTGCCCCAGCAGGGCTTGGACTTTCTCCACCGGGACGCCCATGGCGAGCAGGAGGGTGGCGGCGGTGGCGCGGAGCATGTGCGGGGTGAGCTTGGCGACGTCCAGGCCGGCGGCGCGGACGGCGCGGCGCAGCGCGGTCTGCTGCCGCCAGCGGTCGAAGCCGCGGCCGTCGGCGCGCTGCAGCAGCAGGTCGCTCGGCTTGCGGCCGGCCATCAGCGGCCGCAGCAACGCCATGGCCACCTCCGGCAGCGGCACCACGATGACGGCGCCGCCCTTGAGCCGGAAGCGGATCACCCAGTGACCCGCCGAGCGCTCCACCCGACCGACCGTCAGGCTCTCCAGCTCTCCGGCGCGCATCCCGGTGATGGCCAGCAACGCCACCGCGGCGGCGTCGGCCGGGTGCTTGGCGGCGATGACCTGGGCG
The DNA here is from genome assembly GCF_040649795.1 of Nonomuraea sp. NPDC048881. Taxonomy (NCBI): domain Bacteria; kingdom Bacillati; phylum Actinomycetota; class Actinomycetes; order Streptosporangiales; family Streptosporangiaceae; genus Nonomuraea; species Nonomuraea sp. NPDC048881. Next base: position 853,882 of record NZ_JBEZGC010000003.1, on the reverse strand, counting down.
CCACGCAACAGTGCGGTGCCCTCGGTCAGGTCGAGGGCGGGGGTGGTGCCGACCTTGCCGACCTCAGGCGCTTCGACCCACTGGGCCGGACTGTGGCCGATCACCTGGCGGCGGACGGCGTAGCCGTACAGCGATTTGAGGTTGGACAGGTGCCAGGCCAGCGTGGCCGGGGCCAGCGCCTTGCCGCCGCGGTTCAGGCCGGTGGCGGCGCCGCTGCCGGTGCCGAGCTGGTCGAGGTAGGCGACCACGACGTCTTCGGTGACCTGCCACAGCCCGGCGCCCGGCGCGGTCAGTGCCCACCACCGGACGAACTTGGCCAGCACGGCCAGCCGGTCGCGGCGGGTGGCGGCGGTCTTGCCCGCGCGCAGCCAGGCCGCCACCGTCGGCCAGCTGGCCCGCTGGTGCGTCGCCGGGTCGTCGTCGCGGGGCAGCGCGTCGATGAGGTCGACGTCGGCGCCGGGCACCTCACCGCCGTCACGCGGCCGGCGCCGGGGACGCAGCCCGGCGATGTCGCCGACCGAGGCCACCAGCGGCGCCGGTGGCGGCAGTGGCGGCTCGGCCGTCGGGCCGAGCGGGCCGACGGCTCCGCCGCCGTACCCGCCGGAGCCCGCGACCGTCGCAGCGGCAGTCGGGACGGTGCTCGCGCCGGGACGCCAGACCGTGGTGGGCACGAGCACCTCTTCGCGGCCCATCTGCTGCCCCGTCACGGGCAGGCTCCCGACGTCCGGCCTGCCGGGCCGCCCACGGCATCGACATCAGGCTCCCCAGGCGTGGCCTGGCCGGGCCCCCGCGCGGCTAGCTGGACGGCGCGGCGCTCCAGGAGCACGCTGAGCCGGGCGCGGACGTGGGGCGGACCGACGACGGCCAGCCAGCCCGCGCACAACCGCAGCGGATGCGCGGCATCCGGCTGGTCCAGATGACAGGCCATCCGGCGGCCGCCGAACATCAGCTCGGCCTCGTCCAGGCTGTGGGCACCGCCCCGGGTGTCGCCCTCGCCGGCCTGGATCAGCTTCCGGATGTCCTCGTCGCTGTAGGCCGTCAGATCGGCGTCACGCCGCCACGGGCACACCCGCTCGCCCCCGCACGGCCGCGAGCGGAACTCCAGGGTGCCCGCCCCCTCGACCGCTCCGTCCAGTGGGGTAGGGGGCCGGCGCGTGGCGCTGGCCTGCTCTCGGGCCTGGTCAGGTGCTGCCATGGGCACTTCCTTCGTCACATGCTCAGCCTTCCGCGCCGTTCGGCGGAGACGTCGGCGGAGTCTCCTCCCCCGGCTCGTCGGGACGGGCGAGGACAGGTTCCGTCGGGGGCGGCGCCTGCTCGATCAGGCCGGCCAGCCGGTCGAGGGCGTCCAGCTCCGCGGCCCGCCGGTGCAGCTCGTCGACGGCGTGCAGCAGCCGTCGGGTGTCGCCGCTGAACACCGTGGCGTCGGCGTCGGCGACTTGCCATCGAGCGTCCGCAGCCGTTCGACGGCGTAGCCCAGTTCCTGGGCGAAGGCTTCGCGCACGTTCCGTCGCTCCAGGTTCAGGCCGTCCGTCAGGTAGCGCCGGTCCGCCGCCGGGTGGCTCATCCGCGACTCCTCAATCTGAGGCCTCTCCACTTGGGAGTTCTCATTTTTCTGTCAGTACTGATTCTCATCAGGTTGTCAGTAAGAACAGACGGAGCTTCATGGGAGTCGATTCTGGCATCGGGAGGGAGGAGCGGACGGCCAAGCGGAAGGCGATCGACCATTAGTAGGTGGGCATTTCCGGAGCGTCAGAGTTCCCTGCCTCCGCTCGTTACGCTGTGGAATCATCTGGATTGCCAGAGTTACGATCCGGGGTGTTGGTCACGCATGTGGCCAAACTGCCCAGTGCGGCAACGCGTCTGCACGCACGCGTGCTCACCGCCGGTGCGAGGGAGGGGCTATGCGCAAACGCGTCGACACCTCCAACGAGGGCAGTCTCCATCACCTCCGCGGTCCCGCCACGCGCCGCCTCCTGGCACTCGATGAGCGTCAGGAGCTCACCACCGCGCACGTGCGCCTGCTGAGCACCTGCATGGGGATCAGCGAGCGGACACTATGGCGATGGGTCCGCGCCGGACGTGAAGAAGGCCGCACGGAGCGAAAGCCGCACCCACGGTTCGTGTTGACCGAGGACCTTCGTGTGCGGCTGGCCCTGCTGGGCGGCAATGTGGCCAGGCTTCATCGGGAACTGACCGCAGAGGCGGACGGCGCCCTGGTACCCGGTCTGTCAACGCTGTATCGGGCGGCTGATCGCGATCTGGGCGCTGGGATACGAGCCGGGTTCCGCAAGGGTGAGCAGGCTCGGCGTGCCTTCGATGTGTGGCTGCAGCGGCCCAAGGGGGCCGGGCACGAGGACGAGAGCCACCGCAACCGGGTGGGGGAGGGCGATCATAAGCAGCTGTCGATAGAGCTCGAGGTGGAGGGGCGGCTGTGTAAGCCGTGGGTGACCTGGTTCATCGACTGTGCCACGTGTGCGATCTGCGGGCTTGCGGTGACGTCCGGCTAACCGTCCCGTGAGAGGGTGCTGGCAGCGCTGCGAAGCGCGATCTTATGTGAAGCGCCGTATGGGCCGTTCGGCGGGTTGCCGGCGGGAATCCGGGTGGATCGGGGCAAAGACTTCCTGTCCCGGACGGCGGGGCAGTCGCTGGCCCACTTCGGCGTGATGGTGGGCGACCTGCCGGGCTACAGCCTGTGGCTGAAGGGCACCGTCGAAGAGCTGAGCGGGGCGGTGGAGGAGATGGTCCTGCGTTCCCTGCCGCGCCATCTCCATCAGCCCACGCTCCGGGGCGGCAGGCCGGTCGACCCCGGCGCGCCGGCCGTGCGCTTTGAGTTCTTCGTCGGCCTGCTTCTGGACTGGGTCAGCGACTGGAACACCCGCATCCCCAAGAGGGGCCTGGCAGGGCGCACGCCACTGCGGGAACATGAGCCCCGCAAGATCTTGGGCGTCACACAGGCGCAGCACGGCCGGCGGACGTGGACCGACACGAGCTATCACACTACGTCACCACCGAAAGCCGGCCAGAGCCATTGTTGTTCTACCGGCCCAATCGTCGCAACTTTCCCGGCGGTGCCGGCATCCAACGAGCCGTGCACATGTTGATCGACGGAGACCCGCAACACCTGGGAACGTATTGGCTGGCCGGGCGGCTCGGCGCGGGCGGTCAGGGAGTGGTCTACGAGGGCTACGCGGAGGACGGCACCCGTGTCGCGATCAAGGTGCTGCACAGCGGCCAGGTCGCCGAGCTCGCCAAGGAGGCCATGGCGGCCCAGCGGGTGGCCTCGTTCTGCACGGCGCGGATCATCGAGGTCCGGCTCGACGGGCCCCGGCCGTACATCGTCAGTGAGTACGTCGAAGGCCGGACCCTGCGGGACGCTGTCAGCGCGGGCCGCCGCTTCTCCGGCGGCGACCTGCACCGGCTGGCGACGGCGATGGCCACAGCGCTGACCGCGATCCACGACGCCGGGGTGGTCCACCGCGATCTCAAGCCTGACAACGTGATGCTCGGACCGGACGGACCGCGTGTGATCGACTTCGGCATCGCCAGGACGGCCGACATGTCGTCGACCGCCACGGGGCTGGCGAGGGGCACGCCGACCTACATGGCTCCGGAAGCGTTCACCGGCCACCGGGCCGGGATGCCGGCCGACGTGTTCGCGTGGGGCGCGATCATGCTGTACGCGGCGACCGGCGCTGACCCGTTCGAGGCCGACAGCCTGGGCGCCGTCATGCATCGGGTCCTGTCCGCCACTCCGGACCTGAGCGCGCTGCCGGACCCGCTGCGCCCGCTGGTGGCCGCCGCGCTCAGCAAGGAGCCGCTGCACCGGCCCCGTGCCCGCGAGTTGCTGCTCGCCCTGGTCAGCGGCGGCGCGGGCCTGGACCTGCGGGATCTGCTGGCCGAGGGCGGCAGGGCGGCGTCCGGGATGAACGGCGAGAGGGGCGATCCGGCGCTGGGCACGCTGGCCGAGGACGCGTACGCCATGCTCGACGCCGACGAGCGCGAGCTCGCGCCCGAGGTGTTCCTGAGGCTGGTCACGGTGGGCGAGCGCGGCGACCTGTCGGGGCGCAGGGCCGAGCTGGCCGAGCTGCTGGAGGGCAGGACCCCGCCCGAGGTCTCCTCGGTGACCCGGATCCTTGAGGTGTTCGTATACCTGCTGGGCCGCGACGGCGAGGAGATCTGGCTGGCCCGCCCGGCGCTGCCGCGCGCCTGGCCCCGCTACCGCCGCTGGGTGGAGAGCAACCGGGACGGACTGGCCGTACACCAGGAGATCCTGACCGCCGCCCGCCGCTGGGACCGATCGGGCCGCAGGGACGGCGACCTCTTCCGGGGCACCGCTCTGGAGGGCGCGCTCCAGTGGGCGGCCACGGCCCGCAGGAACATCACGCTCTCCCCCGCCGAGCGCGACTTCCTGGCTGCCTCCGCCGCGCTGACCAGGCGCAGGACCAGGCGCGGCCGTCTGGTCACGCTGAGCCTGGCGGGGTTGCTGACGATCGCGCTGGTCGCGGGTGGACTGGCGGTGCAGCAGAGAGGGCTGGCCGACGAGCGGGCCGGGCGCATCGCCGCACAGCGCGACGAAGCCGAGGCGGCGCGGCTGGCGCAGCTCGCGGACACGTACCGGCAGAGCGATCCGCGCCTGGCCATGCAGCTCAGCCTGGCCGCCTGGCAACTGGACCGGACGCCGCAGACCAGGGCGGCGCTGACGACGTCGCTGGCGCAGCGCGAGGTGGCGGTGTTCAAGGACCCGGCGACGGCGGCCGGCACGCTGCGGGTGCTCGGCGCGGACGGCCGGACGATGGCCAGCGTGAGCGGCGACACCGTACGGCTCTGGGACCTGCGCACGGGTAATCCCGCGGGTGGGATCGCCAAGCTGGGCCTCGGCCGCGACCGCCCGGCCGCAGCCGCTCTCTCCCCCACCGGCCGCCGGTTGCTGGTGGCGACCGGCAAGCAGGCCGGGGCGTGGGACCTGCGGACAGGCCGGCGGATCGCGGTATGGCGGTTCGACCATGAGGTCGGGGAAGTCCTGGATCTGCAGTACGACAGCGTGGACAGGTACGCGCTGGTCCGGATCGACGACCACGACCACCTCTGGGACCTGGAACGAAACCTCCGTACCAGGACCGACGCCATGCTCGCCTCCATGACGCCGTCGGGCGAGGCCGTCTACTCCTTCCCCTCGATCCCGCCCACCCGGATCGACCGGCTGCGCGTACCGGACCTCTCCAGGCAATCGACCCGCGCGGTGGACGACCCGTGCGACCTGTGCGAATGGCCGCTCGCCGGCGCCCCGGACGGCCGCTCGCTCGCGGTGGCGGTGAGCGACGGCCTGCGGATCGTCTCGCCCGCGGACGGCTCGGTCCTCAGCACGATCGGGCAGGACGGGGTTGCCTGGAACCGGGGCAGGGTGACCTTCAGTGCCGACGCCCGGCTGCTCGCCACGGCCACCCACGACGACATCCAGGTATGGCGGCCGGAGGGACAGTTCCTGACGAAGGTGACGCTGCCGGAGGGCCTGCCGGAGGACTTCCCGAGCGTCCCCCAGGTCGCCTTCGACGGCCGCGTGCTGCGCTACCTGACCGAGGACCGGGTCGTCACCGTGGACCTCGCCGACCTGGAACAGGACGCCCGGGGACGGCCCTGGTCGGAGACCGCGCTGACCTCCGGCCGCCTGCTGGCGACCGAAGACTCCGAAGAGATCCACCTGACGACGCCCGGCGGGGCGCCGGGCACGCCCCTGCAGCGCCGGGCCAAGCACGACACAGCGGACGCGCTCGCCCTCAGCCAGGACGGGCGGCTGGCCGCCGTCGGCGGCTCCCGGACGATCTCCGTACTCGACACGGGCACCCGGGGGGAGCTGGCCAGGCTGGCTCCATCCGGGTTCACCGGCACCGATCATGTGGTCTTCAGCCCCGACGGAACCCGGCTGGCCGCTGTGGTGGACGGAGCAGACTCCGGCACGTACAGGCTGGACATGTGGGACTGGAAGGCCCGTCGCCTGCTGTGGTCGCAGCAGGTGCGGCAGGTTCATGACGTGGAGTTCGCTCCGGACGGCAGCACCCTGGCGGTGACCACCGACGCCGAGCGTCTCTACGAGGTGGCCTCGGGCGAGCCGATGGGCGAGCCGTTCGGCGGCAGCGACCAGGGGGTCACCCTCTCGGCCGCGGTCTTCACCCGTGACGGCAGGTCGATCGCCGTCGTGGACCTGGGCGGGCGCATGACCGTCTACGACGTGGCCACGCGCCGCCCGGCCGGAGAGCCGATCATGGGGAACCTCGCGGGAGCGGCGGTCAGGTCGCCCCGCGAGGACGTCGTCGCGGCGAGCACCAGGGACGGCCGGGTACGGCTGTTCGACCTGGCGCGGAAGGCGCCGCTGGGTGAGTTGCCCGACGGCAACCGGGACGGCGTGCAGGCCCTGGCCTTCACCGCCGACGGCTCGAAGGTGCTGGTGCTGGACGGCGCGGGTACAGTGCGTGAGCAGCCCGTCGAGCCGGGCGCGGTGGCGAAGGCGGTGTGCGCCCGCGCGGGGCAACCACTTGACAGGGCGCAGTGGGCGCGTTACATCACGGGTGTCCCCTCTCGCGCGACCTGCGCTCAGTAGCGGCCGAGCATGCCGCGGCGGCGTGCGAGCGTTCGAGCCGGTCGAACCGGATCACCTCATGTGGTGGTGGGCGCTTCCCGCAGCACTGCTGGTTGGCGCGGCGGTCTGGGGCGTCTGCGCCTGGCTGCTGCACGACGTGGGCATACCGCTGAGCTCGGCCGAGCAGGTCTGCGCACGGATCGAGGCCGTCCGGACCACGCTGGCGGCCGGGGCGGGTGTCGGCGCCGCGGCGACGTTGCTGCTGGCCGTCGCGCCTCGCCCAGGACACCCCGGCGCCGCGGCAGACCATCGTGGACGTGATCTGCTCGTATTTGAGGATGCTGTACACGCCGCCGCACGAGGACCGCGGCGAGAAGATCCGCGCAGCGCGCCGCCCGCGCCCGCAGGCCGGACCGCCCGGGCACGAGCGGCGGCCGCAATCTGCACGAGGAACGCCAGGTCCGTCTGACGGCGCAGCGGTACTGAGGTCGAGGCGTCGTCCTGCCGTGATGCCCGAGTACCGTGGCTGGTTGATGAGCTGGTCGGCAAGGGGCCCCGGAACGGCTCAAATGCCGAGGCCGATGTCTTCGTCGCCCCGGTTCCGTCCCGGGCACCCATGACGACCTCGAAACCTGCGCCATGGCGGCCCAGCCCATCCCTCATCACGTGCGCTTCTACGCCTCAGCCATCGACCGCGTCAACGCTTGGCCTCCGCCGAATAGCGGGGCACGCCTTCCATGCAACATGCCGTCGGGCCGGTCAACGTGCCTTACTTGCCTGACAAGATCATATCGCGCTGACCTGCGAGGAGAGGCTAAGAACCCAAGATAACGGCCGCGGCGGCCACCTGCCCGCCTTCGAGGCCGCCACCGACGACGCCGTCGCCAAGGGGTTCCTCCTCGCGGACGACGCGCCGAGATCAAGGCCCTGGCCGCCGCGTCCCTGGAGGCCAGGGTGCCCTGAGTCCGGCTCAGCCGAAGAACGCGCGGCGGCAGCAGCACGGCGCCTCACGTACGGCCTGGCTGGGCGGGCCCTTCCAGACCAGTGCGAGCAGGGCGGGCGCCTCGACGTCGTCGATCACCAGGGCGGTGAGATCGCCCTGCTGCAGGGCCGTCCCGAGCAGGACCGGCGATCCCTCGCCGACCTGGTCAACCAGGGCGCGCAGGAGGAACCCGATTCTGACCGGCAGCTGACGGCCTGGGAAACACCCGAAACCCTGGGACTCCTGTTTGGGCCTCGTTAAGGCTTTCCGGTCTTGACCTGGCCGATGAGATCCCTCAACTGACTTACAGTCTCGGTGACCGGCTGACGTGTGTCGACCTGGTACGCGCGCTGCGGCAGCAGGTCGTGCCCGACCAGGCCAACGTGTGGGCGGCCTTCCCCTGGAGCGGCGGCGACCGGAAGGCCATCAGGACGATCACCTACGCCAACGAGGGCGACACACCGGTCACCCTCGACCTGTCGGCGGACGGCGAGGTGCTGAAACTGCCGTCGGACCAGGTCACCGTCCCGGCCAAGGGCGAGGCGTCGGTCACGCTCACCATCGACGCGAGCGGGCAGGAGCCGGGCGACCACCCGGGGACGGTCACCGCCAGGTCGGGCGAGACGGTGATCCGCACGCTGGCCGGCGCGTACGTCGAGCCGGAGTCCTACGACGTCACTGTCACCGTCCTCGGCAGGCAGGGCCGGCCGGTCGACGCCCAGCATGGCGAGGTCTACGACGCCAAGACGGGCGCCATCTATCCGCTGCCCTTCCGGGAAGGGACAGCCACGGTACGAGTGCCCAAGGGTGACTGAAAACCTCTACACCAGCACGCGCGAGAAGGTCGAAGGAAAGCCCGTGCTGACCATCGCCGACTCCCCGCCGAAGGTCTACGGCGGCGACCAGCGGGTCATCGTGGACACGCGCCTGGCAAGCCGGTGAGAGCCACCGTCGACGACCCGGACGCCCAGCTCCAGCGGGTTCTCACCCTCGGGCTGCAGCACGGCGCGTGGGGCGACTGGACCCGGTTGTTCGGTGTCGACACCAACTCCCAGTTCTTTGCCCGCCGCGTCACCGGGTCTGACCTACACCCTGGCGACCACGTGGCTCAGCAGGGACACCTCGCCCAGCCCGTACGTCTACACCCTGGTCGACCGGCGCACCGGCGGCCTTCCCGAGGATCCCACGTACCACGCCAGCCGGAAGGAGCTGGCCGAGGTCACCGCGACCTACCGGGCCTCGGGAGCGGCCGCTACGGGCACCGTCGAGGCAGGGCTGCCCACCGGCGGTCCGATGGGGCGTTCCAGGTGTCGTCGGTCGGTGACATCGCGCTGCCCGGCAGGCTCGTCCACTACCGGACCCCTGGCCTGGTCTACCAGAGCGCCTTCGAGGTCGGCGCTGCGGTGACCTCCGACGACGGCAGGGCCCGTACGGGGGCGCCCTGGTCGAGAAGGGCTCGGACGATCTGGCCGCCGAGCAGCCCGGTGGCACCGGCCACAAAGATCTTGGGGAAAGAGGACATCATGGAGGGACTCCTTGCTGGTAACTGCTGTGAACGTTCGCCCCAAGGGGGCGTTTCAGGGATGCGGTCAGGGGATGAGCAGGGTCTTGCCGACGGTGCCGCGCGCCTCGATGGCGGCATGCGCGTCGGCTGCCCGCTCCAGCGGGAAGCGTTGGCCGATCACCGGTGTGAGCTGCCCGGCCGCGGCCAGCTCCAGGACCTCGGTCACCAGGTCGCGGGCGAGGGCGGGCCTGCTCCAGAGGAGACCCGCGCTGAACCCGGTCAGGGTCAGGCCCCGGCCGAGCAGTTCCATGGGCCGGACCTCCAGCGGCGTGCCGCTGGAGAAGCCGAACGTGATCTGGCGTCCGGTGCCCGGTGTGAGCAGGTCGAACGATTCGCGGCCGAGCGCTCCGCCGACATGGTCGAAGACCACGTCCATCGAGGCGCCTGCGGCGTCACGAGCCTGGGTCGTCCAGCCGGGAAGCGTGTAGTCGACCACGTGGTCGGCGCGCAGCTTGCCGAGCAGCGCGAGCTTGTGCTCCCCGCGCGCCGCCGCGACGACCGTCGCCCCGGCCCGCTTGAGCAGCTGCACCAGGACCGTGCCGACAGCACCCGCGGCCGCCAGCACCAGGACCCGGTCACCGGCGCTCACGCGAGCCGCGCTGATCAAGCCCTGGGCCGTGACGCCGTACCGGTAGAGGGCGACCGCCTCGGGCAGGTCGATGCCGTCGCCGACCGGGATGAGGGAGCCGGTGGGCACGACGGCGGTCTCGGCGTACCCGCCCAGGCCCGTCGTGCTGGCCAGGACCCGCGCGCCGATCAGCGCGGTATCGCCGCCGGGGCCGACCTCGGCGACCAGCCCGGCGATCTCCTTGCCGAGGATCACCGGAAGCGGCGCGCCGCCGAGTGCGCCGCGCATCGTCCCCGCCCGGACCTGGGTCTCCAGGAACTGGACGCCGATCGCGGCCATCCGCACCGCGACCTCGCCTGCCGTCGGCCTTGGCGTGGGGACGTCCGCGATGCGCAGGTGTGCCGGTGGGCCGAATTCGTGCAGCACGACGGCATGCATGTGACATCACTTCCTTGATGGAAAGGCAGTAGGGGAGTGCGCGACGAGGGGGACCCGCAGACGGCCACGTCGCGCTCGGGCACGCAAGACGGGAGCCGGGGGCAACCACGACAGCCCTGGCCTGGGCCGATGGAGGTGCGGCCACGTGTCGAGGATGGCCGGTGGCGTGCGGCAGTACGAAGCCACGAGCCGAGAGGGTGTGGAGCAGCGGCGGCACCGGACGTCTCTGTGCCCGGACTTCTGCGTGGCCGCAGGTCTACGTCGCGACGCGGACGAGACGACGGTACCGTGACGGGCTCATTGCCTCTTCTTGATCGCTTCGCTGAGCGCGCCGAGGCCCGCGGCCAGTTGCTCGACGTCAGCCGGCTCCCACTCCGCCAGTAGGGCGGCGACCGCTGCCGTGCGCGCCTTCCAGAGTTTGCTGATGGCGAGCTTGCCCGCCCGCGTGACGCTCACCAGTTGTGCGCGGGCATCGGCCGGATCGGGCCGCCGCTCGATGAAGCCGCGTGACTCCAGGCGTTTGGCCGGGGGTGACAGTGTGGACTTGTCCACCTCCATCAGCTCCGCCAGGACCGACAGTCGTACCGGCGCGTGCAGCGACACCTGGGCGAGCAGGGTGTAGTCGCCCAAGGACAGCTCCAGCCCGGAGGCGGCCATGATCTTGCGTCGCGTGGCCGGGGAGAACATCCAGTTGCCCACCGTGGCCAGCGCTGCCGCCACGCCGTCGACGGCCTCACGTTGCGGGCGGGAGCGGCCGTCCTTGCCTGCCGACACGTGTTCCATCCTCACACCGTCCCCGACATAGTTGGTTTGGCCAAACCAACTATGTCGCATGGGGGATCTGGATGCAAGTGCATGGGCCGTCGATGTCAGGACGCCCGTGCCACCCCGGCAATCGCGTAACCGGTACAACCGGGGAGCCGCACCCGATGAGGTGAGCAGTTGGGCAGGGAGGGACAGATGACGTTGAAGGCGTGGCCGCAGCGACCAGGATCCGGCTCAACTGTTCAGGGCGTACCGCTCGGGTGGGCCTCAGCCCCCGCCCCTCGGCCGCCTTCAGGCATCCCGGACGCGGGAACCGCAAGCCGGGCCTGCCTCGGCCCTCGGAGCCGGGCTTGATCTAAGGTTCGTGCCTGCGCGAATCATCTCTCTCAACGCCTGGGGAGGCGCGATGTTCGACGAACTCGCCCCCTGGCTCGACAGCTGCGACGACGACCACTCCCGGGCCGAGTGGGCCCTTGCGCTCTGGGCGATCGCAGCAGGTGACACGATCCAGGAGCTCTTCATCGCACTTGAGCAGTGTCTCGACCTGCTCCCGAACAGGCGGCGGAGTGCCGTCCGCATCGCGGCTCTTCGCCTCGGCGAAGCCGGGCTCCTTGCAGAGCGATCAGTGACAGCCACCACCGCCAGCGGCTTGCTCGCGGAGATGCCGGCTGCCCGAGCTGGCCGCGCAGTCACACAGCGCAGTCCAGAATGGGTGGCTCCGGCAGCCGTTCAAGAGCGAGGACCACTGGCAGGCGTTGCCCGCACAGCAAGGTGGCTCAAAGTCGATCAGGCGCCACGATACCGATAGGCCGACAGCGGCCGCCGGTCTCATAGTCCGATGCCGTGCAGGGGGTTGTCGTTCCACTTATCGGCCTGGCGGATGTAGCCGGCAACGACGGGGGAGCCGTCGGCCCAGCGTCCATGACGGGTGATCGCGGACATGGGCGCACCGGCCTTGGCGGCGGAGGTGGCGCCGCCCGCGCGCAGGCCATGCGCGGTGTAGGCATCGGCGTGGTCGAGGCCGGCGGCTGCCGCGGCCCGTTTGACGATCAAGTTGATCGACTGCGGGGTCAGCCGTTCACGGCGGCCGCGCCCGGCGACGGGATGAGTGCGGGCGGCGATGCGGCCGTGCCGGTCGATCGGGCGGAACAGCGGCCCGGTCGTCACACCGGCGTCCGCCAGGTCGGCGAGCCATGCGCGGGTCACCCGGACGGGGCAGGTCCGCGGGTGCTGGCCGTAGGGGATGGCGACGATCTCGCCGTGGGCGTCCTGGTCGGTCTTGCTGAACGGGACGTACAGCTCCAGGCCGTCAGCGGTGAAGGTGAGGTCGTCGATGTCGATGTCGGTGATCTCCGAGCGGCGGCCCATCAGGGCGAAGCCGAGCACCAGGACGGCGCGGTCGCGGCGTCCTGCAGGGGTGCCGTCGGGCAGAGCGTCGACCATCGCGCGCAGCCGGTCGACGGTGATCGGCGGAGACTTACGGGGGCGGTGGCCTTGCTGGGCGCGTTCGCGGCGGTAGGCGCGCAGGGCCAGCCGGGCCGCGGTGGTGGCGGGTTTGGCGAGCTGGGCGTGGTCGTGGGCGGCCAGCACGCAGGCCAACGCGCGGTCGATGGTGGACGGGGCGTACTGCTGGGCGGCCAGGTGGGCGACGTAGTTGGCCAGGGTCGCAGGGGTAGCGGGCAGCAGGGTGCGGCCGGTGGACCGGCACCAGGTGGCGTAGGCGCCGAAGTCGCGGGCGTAGGCAAGGCGGGTGTTGGCGGCCAGGCCCTCCTCGACCAGTCGGGTTGTGCGGCCCTCCAGGAGGTGCTCATCCGGGGCGGCGGGCGGCGCGGGGGCGCGCTCCGGGAGCCGTTCGGGAGCACCCATATGGTTTTCCATGATCAACTCTCTGGTTAGCGATAAGTGAGCTTATCGCTAACCAGATCTGAAGATGCCGATCTCCGGGGAGGCGGGAGGAGTGGCGGGCATCGGCTGCGGATCACGCCACTGACAGCAGGTGGGAATCCCGCTGACAGTAGGTGAGAAAACCCCAGGTCAGAAAGATGAGAACTCTCAAGAACTCTCATCCAGACAGCCAGACGATCACCGCAATCTCACACAAGTGGAATTGTGTGAGATTGCCAGGAGTGTGAATTATTCGTACCCGTATCCGTTCACATGGCTATGGATACGAGACGGATGCGACTCTGCTAGTGTTCCTGGTGTGAGCGAACGTGAGGAAGCGGCGGCATCGGCAGGACAAGACGGTGGGGACGTCCTCGCGGATCCCCTCGGGGACATCGCTGCGGACGAACCGTCCGACCCGGGCCATGTGACGGAGCCGTCGGGCGGGGGAGCCGTGCCGGAGCCGCTGCCCGGCCGGGTGGAGGAGGCGGTCGCCGCCGAGCGCGCCGCGCGCACCCGCGCAGCCGGGCGCCGGGCCTGCCGTTACTGCGGCGGTGCCCTGCCGCCGGGCAAGCGCGCCGACGCGCTGGACTGCAGCCCCGATCACCGCACCCGCTACCACCGCGAGCGCGTCGCGGCCGAGACCACCGCCGCCCGCGACAGCGGGCAGGTGCGCCTGGAGCAGGCCCAGGCCGTGCTCGGTCCGCTGGCCGACCAGGTCGCCGCCGTGGCGGCCGGGCTGCGCGCCGACCTGTCCTCGGCCGTCGCGGACACGCTCGATGAGATCCGGGCCGCGCGCGCCGACGCCGCGAGCGCCCGCCGCGACAAGAGCGAGGCCGACACCCGCGCCGAGCTGGCCGAGCGCCGCGCGCGGGCAGCCCGTGAGGCTCAGGAGACCGCCGAGCGGGAGCAGCGCCGCGTCCGGCAGGAGGCCGACCGCCGGGTCGAGGCCGCCAAGGCCGACGCCCGCGACGCCTGGGCCCAGGTGGCCGAGCACGAACGCGCCCGCGGCGCGGCCGAGCAGGCCCGCGACGACGCCCTGCGCGAGCGGGAGCAGGCCCAGGCCGAGCAGCAGCAGGTGGCCGCCGCGCTGGAGGAGGCCCGCCGCGAGCTCAACCGGCTACGCGCCGCAGCAGACGAGTACGCCCGCCAGGCCGCGACCTTGCGGGCCGCGGCTGCCGACGCCGACCTCGCCCGCGAACGCGCAGAGCACGACAGCCGCCACGCCCAGGCCCGTGCCGAAACCGCCGAGAGCCGCGCCGAGACCGCCCGGCAGGAGGCGGCCGACGCGCGCCTGGCCCTGGCCGCCGCGCAAGGCGAGGCCGCCACCGCCGCCCGGCTGCAGGAGCGCGCCGAGGACGAGCTGCGCCAGGTCGGCGCCGACCGCGACCTCCAGCGCGAGCGCGCCGTGGCCGCCGAGCAGCAGGCCCGCGCCGCCGAGGCCGAACGCGAGCGCGAGGCCGAACAGGTGCGGGACCTGCGTGAGCGGCTGGCGGCCGCCCAGGCCGCCGCCGGGCTGGTGCTGCCTGACAGTGCCGATCTCAGCGGCGACCTCGGCGATGGCGTACGCGGGGTGAGGCTGCCCGGGACTGGCATCACCGTCGCCCGCCAGCCGGACGGCACCGTGGTAATGCATCACCAGGGCCGGCAGATCCGGCTGGGCGACCCCGAGCACGCCGCCGCGCACGGCCGCGCCCTGGCCGCCGGACTGCTCGCCGTCTCGGCACGCCAGTGATCACCAACAAGGAAGGAAGCCATGGATGTGATCAAGAGGGAAGTAGCCAGACTCGATCCGGTGCCCCGGACCGCGGCCCGGGCGGCGATGGACGAATTGGTCGCCGCGATCGAGGCGCACGATGGTGACGCCGGGGTGGCCGCCATCCGCCGCATCCAGGCACTGGCCCGGAGGTGGGCGACGCGGTCATGAACCGCCTGGCAGACGAAGGACTCGCCCAAGGACTCCGGAGCAGGGCCGGCGGGAGCGTTGATGCCCCGTCCGCCGAGGCGATCTCACTGACCGTAGTGCAGCAGTTGCGGAGGAGGCTTGTTCGACGACGGTCCCATGCCGCTCGCGCTGGTGGCGGTGTGGCATGGGGGGCGGAGCTGCTGCTGGCCTTCAACCGCCGGCGTCGGTGCTGGGAGCTGCCGGGTGGAATGATCGACCCGGGTGAGGCACCACGCCAGGCGTCTGTGCGAGAACTGCGTGAAGAAGCTGATCTGGAAGTCGCCGCCCCGGTTGAAGAACGTCGGGTCCGCGAGGCTGTACCGGCCGACGGCCGGGGAGGACGAGAAGTGGCCGCAGCTGGCGCCGGTGCTGTCGTCCAAGACGATCGACTGGGACCTGATCCGCCAGCAGTACGACCAGATCGTGAAGTACACCACCGCCCTGCGGCTGGGCACCGCCGAGGCCGAGCAGGTCCTGCGCCGCTTCACCCGTGGCGGGCCCAAGCACCTCACGTACCGGGCGATCGAAGAACTGGGCCGGGCGGTGCGTACGGCGTTCATCTGCGACTACCTCGCCGACGCCGACCTGACCGGCTCCGACAAGGAGAGCCAGGAGGTCTCGGTGCTCGCCCTGCACCTGCTCCAGTCGGCATTGGTGCACGTCAACACCGTGCTCCTCCAGACATCCTGAGCGCGGAGAAGTGGCACAAGCGGCTCACCGACGCGGACCGGCAGGCCCTGTCCCCGCTGTTTTGGACCCACGTAAACCGCCTACGGCCGGTTCGAGCTGGACATGAACTCCCACCTCGAATTGGCCGCCGCCGCGGCGGCGGCCAGGGTACCCGGCCCCCGCTCCGCCCCCGGGGTGTCCACTGCCCGGTCAGCGGGCGGCCGGGCCGGTTCGGTCTGAACGACCGCCCGGCTCTCCTCGCCCTCCAGCACCGGGCCTGCGGCGGTGGCGCGACCCGACCGCATGGCACGCAAGGTCCAGCACGTCAGGGGATCTGGGCCTCGATGTGGGCGAGTTGGGCGGCGAGGGTCTCTTCGAATGCGGCGCGGCGGTCTGCTCCGAGGGGGCGGATGTCGCGGGCGAAGTGGGCCAGGGCGGGGAAGCGTTCGGGGTCGGCGCCGAGCACCGCGACGCGGAACTGCTCCATGGCCTGTTCGTACTCCTTGGGGGTGATGGTGCTGATACCGGCCTCGGAGGCGATCAGCGCGGAGAGGAGGATCACGATGCGGTGGTATCGCACCGGGATCTCCTCGTCGGGCAGGCCGGACGTGCGCAGGGCCTGCAGCAGTTCCTCCATGACCAATCGGGATCCGGCGCCGCCGGACCCATAGCGTCCCCACACCGTGGCGAGTTGGAGTTGCTCGCCGAAGGCCTCGCGCAGGCGCAGGGCCAGGGCGGTGATGCGCTGCTTCCAGTCGCCCTCGGGGCGGTAGCCGTCCATGGCGGCCAGCAGGACCCGGTCGGCAACCGCGCGCAGCAGTTCGGTCTTGTTGCGGAAATGCCGGTAGAGGCTGGAGGAGTCAGTCCCGAGCACCGCTGCGAGCTTGCGCACGCTGAACGACTCGGCGTCACCCGTGCGCAGCAGTTCCGCCGCCGTGTCCAGGATCTCCTCGGTCGACCATCGCCGTCGGCCAGTCATCTCGCCCCTCTCGTCCGAACTCAGCCTAACTTATGCACTTGGTAATGCACGCACCGCGTGCATAATGGGGGCAACGCACTGTCCAGCCACAACGGCACACCCGGCATCCGGCCGGGAGGGGGAGAAGGACACATGAGTGAGACCACCATTGCGACACGGCCGCCGGAGCCGGACTTCTCGGCAATCACGACCGAGGAACTGCGCGCCTACCGCGACGCAGAGAACCGCTGGCGGGCGTCCGGCACGGCTCGGGCAATCCTCGGGGAACCGAATCCCGGCGCCGCGATCGTCTGGCAGCAGGTGGCACTGCCCGGCCGCGACCTCCCGGTCCGGGTGTACCGGCCGGTGTCGACGGGAGACGGCGAAGCCGGCACCACAACCGACCTGCCACTCGTGGTCCATGTGCACGGAGGCGGCTTCGTGGGCACGGCGGCGCAGTGCGACTGGACCAACAGCCACCTCGCCGCGGGACTGCCCGCCCTCGTCGTCTCGGTCGAGCACCGCCTGCTCGCCCCCGGCAGCCCGCTCGCAAACGCCGCCGACGACGGCTGGGACGTGCTCCAGCACGTGGTGCGGCACGCCGCGCAGTGGGGCGTCGCCCCTGCGCGCGCGGCCGTCTTCGGTGAGAGCTGCGGCGCGCTGATCAGCGCGCTGACGGCCATCCGGGCCAGGGAGGCCGGCCTGGAGCTAAAGGCGCAGGTGCTGGTCAACCCTGTGGTCGACGTGACCGAGACGATGGCCGACTACCCCTCGATCGCCGAGTATGCATACAGCCCGGCCCGGGCCCTACCGCAACTGCAGCTCATACAGCGGCTCGCCGTCCCGCCAGGAGCCGACACCGGCGCGGTCTCGCCGCTGTACGCGGGCGACCTGAGCGGGCTCGCCCCGGCGCTCGTGGTCGTGCCCACCCGGGACGCTGTCGCCGACCACGGCCGCCGCTACGCCGAGCAACTGCGCGAGGCGGGGACCCCCGTGCGGCTCACCGAATACCCGGGAGCAAAGCACGCGTTCCTCACCTTGCCCGGCGTGGAACCACAGGCTGAAGCCGCCCAGGCGGAGATCCTCGCGTTCCTCCGCGCGGCTCTGGCAAAGTGACGGAGGAACAATGCTCTTCACTCTTGGACCTGACGGCCCGGCGGTCTCCCGACTCGGCCTCGGCTGCATGAGCATGACCGGAACCTACGGCCCCGCCGACCCGCACGAGGCCTCAGCCACCCTGCTGGAGGCCCTCGATTCGGGCGTCACCATGTTCGACACCGGCGACTTCTACGGTGACGGAGCGAACGAGGAACTCCTCGGCCAGACCCTCGCACCGCACCGCGACCGCGTCGTGCTGGCCACCAAGACCGGAGTCCGCCGCACCGCCGAGGGCCTGGTCCCAGCCGGCTCACCAGGCGATCTGCGGCGTGCCTGCGAAGCGTCATTGCGTCGGCTGCGCACCGATCACATCGACCTGTACTACCTCGCCCGCGTCGACCCCGCCATCCCCGTCGAGGAGTCCGTCGGTGCCCTGGCCGGGCTGGTCGCCCAGGGCAAGATGGGCCACATCGGCCTGTCCGAAGTCTCGGCCGACACCCTCCGCCGCGCCCATGCCATCCATCCGATCAGCGCCGTCCAGACCGAGTACTCGCTGTGGGAACGCCATGTCGAACACGACATCCTGTCCACGATCCGCAGTCTCGGCGCCACCCTGATCGCCTACAGCCCTCTTGGCCGCGGCCTGCTCACCGGGGCCGTCCGCGCCACCACGCGCTATGAACCCGGCGACTTCCGTGCCACCGCTCCCCGCTACAACGGCGACGACCTCGAGGCCAACCTGACCATCGTCGACGCCATCGCCCACCTCGCCGCCGCCAAGAGCGTCACCCCCGCCCAGATCGCCCTCGCCTGGCTCCTCACCCGCGGCAGCGACGTCATCCCCATCCCGGGCAGCTCCCGCCGCCCTCACCTGCGCGACAACCTGGCCGCGCTCGACCTGCGCCTGACCGCCGCCGACCTCGCCGCCATCGACGTCGCCGTCCCCGGCACCGGGGCCCAGGGTGCCCGATACAGCGACCACGGCATCGCCCTGATCGACCAGTGAAGAGAGAAGCACCGACGAACCCACCCATGCACGATCACCGCTCAGAACGATGTCGCAGGCCTTTGCTCACTGTCCTCGCGACGATCGCCACGTACGTCGACCGCGACGCCACCCACCCGCTGGCCGATCACATCTTCTGTCGGCCCCCTGAGGGACAGGAGAAGCCATGTTTGACGACCTTGACCTTTCATCGTTGGCCCGTCGCCCCGGAGTGAAGTGGAGCCGGGCCGAGCCGGGTGTGCTGCCGGCATGGATCGCGGAGATGGACTTCCCGCCGGCCCCCGCCGTGCAGGAGGCCCTCATGCGGTGTGTGCAGGAGGACCTGGGATACCCCTCGTGGGACGGGCGCCCCGAGCAGATCCCCCTGCGGGCCGCCTTCGCCGAGCGCATGCGCGAACGCCACGGCTGGGTGCTCGACCCCGGCCACGTCCGGGAGTTCACCGACATCAACCAGGGGCTCCAGGCCGTCCTGCGCGTTGCCACGCGCCCCGGCGACGGCGTCGCCCTGCACACTCCGGCGTATCCGCCCTTCCTGGAAACGGTGACGGGCATGGAGCGGCGCCTGCACCCCATCCCGTACGTCCTTCAGGACGAAGGCTGGATCTTCGACGCCGAGCGGCTCGACCAGGAGCTGGCCGATGGCGGCTGCCGGGTGCTGCTGCTGGTGAACCCGCACAACCCGACCGGGCGCGTGCTACGCCGCCAGGAGCTGGAGACGGTCGCCGAACTGGTCCGGCGCCACGACCTGCTGGTCATATCCGACGAGATCCATTCCGACCTCGTGCACAGCCCGCACCGGCACATCCCTTTTGCCTCCCTGTCGTCCGAGGCGGCCGCCCGGACAGTGACTCTGACCTCCGCGACCAAGGCGTTCAACGTGCCGGGGGTACGCTGCGCCGTCGCGCACATCGGCGCGGCCGACGTGCGCGCGGCCCTTTCAGGCCCGACCCATCTGTACGGCGAGCCCAACACCTTCGGCGTAGCCGCCACCTTGGCAGCCTGGCGGGACGGTGACTCCTGGTTGTCACAGCTGCGGCCGGTCCTGGACCGGAACGCCGTGCTGGTGCATGAGGGGCTGCCGCGCGGCATCGGATACCGCGTCCCGGAGGCCGGCTTTCTCGCCTGGCTGGATTGCCGCGCCCTCGATCTCCCCACCGACCCGCACACATTCTTTCTGGAGAAGGCCCGTGTCCTGCTGAATGACGGCCGGACCTTCGGTACCGGCGGCGAGGGCTTCGTCAGGCTCAACTTCGGTACGTCACCGAACCTCCTGCGGGACATCCTGGGCCGTATGCGCGAGGCCGTGGGCTGACCGCGCCCTCCGGGCGAGCCGATCGCGGACGCCCACGCGAGTCGTCATCGGTCTCGCGGGCGGGGCGATCCGCTGCCCGCCGTGCGCGAGCGCCGCTCCGTCACCGTGACCTGCCCCTCGCACCCGATGGTGGACTCTCTCTTTGAACAGCTGGGCGGAGCGCTCCCTGTCACGGACAAGGGCGTCTTCAACGTCTTCTCCGCAATGACCGGGACGCTCACCGCCCACTACACCTACCTCGCCACGCTCACCTCGTGGGCCACCGGCCATGACATTGCCCCCGACGCCGCCGACCGGTATGTGCGCGATCATCCCCACCGGCAAACGCAAGGGCCAGAACCCATCCGTCGCCAGGATTTACCGGGCGCTGGCCGAGCACGCCAAGCGGGAGGCGTACCCGGAAGCCGTCGAACAGGCCCGAGACGGCGCGCTTCACGGGGGACGCCGCGGTCCGGCGCCGCGCCCGGTCCGGTGACTCCTGCCGAAACGCCCCCGCCCTTTTCCCCTTGTAGCGGTTGGCGGAACCGCCGGCCAACACCCAGCGCCCCAGCCCGCCTGAGGCGGACCGGGGCGTTGTCGTGTGCGGAGTCAGGTGTGGGTGTGGTCCAGCCGCAGTGCACGATGTTGAGCTTGACGCTCGTCCATGACGGCGAGATCCCCTCGACATCGAGCCACTGGCCGGGTGCCGAGATGCACACCGACCCGGCGTAGTACTTGTAGTTTCCGGCGTCGCTGGACTTCCTGCTGCCGTCGCCCCGGGAGATCACGACGCCCTTCCATCTGGTGTTGGCGTAGGGGCCCATCTGATGGGCCGCGTGGCCTTCACTTCCCGCATGCTCGCCATGTGCGCCGCCCCGTGCGGTGCCTTCCTCGGCAGCTGGCTGGCCACCTCGTATGACCTGCACACTCCGCTCTACGCCGCCGCCGGCCTCCTGCTCCCCATGACCGTCGTCACCGCGTCCATGACCACCAACCGCGGCGTCGAGACCGCACTGCGCAACGCCCGCCCCAAGCCGACCAGCACCCGCCGACGAGAGCACCCTGCGCACCACGTCCAGGTGACGGGCTCCTGGGCGCGTTCCCGACGACCGGTCGGAGTTATGCCGCCGCGTCGTCGATGCCGAGGGTGACCGCCAGGTCGTGCAGGCACTCTTCGAAGACGGGCTCCATGTCGGTGTAGGCGAAGTCCAGTTGGTGCAGGACTTCCATGCACAGCAGGCCGTACAGCCTGATCCAGCACGACAGGAAGACGTGTGCGGCCTCGGGCGGCAGTAGCCCGTCGATGGCGGTGGAGTAGGCGGTCAACTGCTCGCGCAGGGAGGCGGGCAGGTCGGCCAGGTCGGGCACCGGGAACGGCCGTGTTCGCCACAGCTCGACCGTCAGGTCGAGCAGGACCTGCTCGAAACGCAGGGCGGCCTGGTGACGCACCGAGCCGGCACCGCGGTTCGGCGCGGCGATGGGGCTGGCGAAGATCCAGCCGAACTCGGCGGGATGGGCGACGGCCCAGGCCCGCATGGCCCGGCAGACGGCCAGCAGGCGGTCGCCGGACGGCGCGCCGGCGCGGGCGTCGCGGGCCTGCTCCATGACGGCGGCCAGCTCGCGGAAGAAGTCCGCGGTCACCGCGCCGACCAGCTTGTCGTGTCCGGCGTAGTAGTGGTAGAGAGCCGGGCCGCTCATGCCGACCTGCCGGGCGACCGCGTTGATGGTCACCGCGGCCGACCCCTGCTCGACCAGCAGCCTGCGCGCGGCCGCGTGAATCTCCTCCAGGGTGGCCTGGCGCAGCCGTTCCCGCCTGCTGGTGTCTGCGGACATCATCACCTCTCTTGGCATTCCGTTGACATCTTAGGGCATCTATGTTTCCTTAATGGCTCTAAATAATCTAGAGCTTGTAAGGAGCGATATATGGTGGATCCTTCTCGCGGTGATGGTGCTGATCACGGCCGTGTGGTGGCGGATGTCCAGATCCGCTCACGTCCGGCGAAGCAAGGACTCCTGACATGGCCCGCCTGATACGCGACCGCTTGTCCGGCAAGTACGCCATGGAGGCGACCGTCACCGTCGCCGAGCAGGTCACCCCGGCCATGCGCCGGATCCGGCTGGAAACCGACCAGCCTGTCGCCTTCCCCTACACGCCTGGCCAGCACGTCAGAATCCAGCTGCGGGACCCGCTGTCGGTGTCGGGCATCCTGCGTCCGGCCGAGACGCTGCGTACGTACACGATCTGGGACCTCGCCCCCGGCAGGAAGGCGATCGAACTGCGCGTCCACTTGTACGCGGGCGACGGCATCGGACGGCAGTGGGCACAGGCCGCGCGGCCCGGGAACCGCGTGACCTTCTGGTGGCCGCAAAGCGACTTCTTCATCCGCGACGCCGACTACCACGTGTTCATCGGAGAGGAGACCGCCGGCGCCGCCTTCGGACCGATGATCAGAGCGCTGGGAGCCCCGGCCCAGGTGTACGGCGTCCTGGAGAGCGAGACCCCCGAGCACGACCTGGCCATGCCCGGGACGCCGCCGCTGCGCCGCGTCCACCGCCACGGCGCCCCCGCGGTCGCCTCCCCGGTGCTGCTCGCCGCCGTGGCCGAACTCGACCTGCCGGGCAACGCCGGAGCCGCCTACGTGGCCGGCGAGGCCAGAACCTGCCAGCTGGTGCGCGACTTCCTGATACGCGAACGCAACTGGCCCCGAGCCTCGATCAAGACCAAGCCGTTCTGGGCCCCGGGCAAGCGCGGCCTGCACTGACCCTCAAGGAGACCTGAACATGAAAGTGACCATCGTAGGAGGCGGCATCGGCGGGCTCGCCACGGCCGTCGCCTTCCATCGGCGTGGCTGGCAGGTGGAGGTCCTCGAACGCGCTGCCGAGTTCACCGAGGTGGGCGCGGGACTGACCGTCCAGCCCAACGGCCTGCGCGCGCTGGACGCCATCGGCCTGGGCGACCGCCTGCGCGCCGGCGGCCCGGCCGACCCCCTCGCGGGGATCCGCAGCAGGCGCGGCGACTGGCTGATCCGCAACGACGTCGGCAGCCTCAAGCGCCGCTTCGGCCCGTGGGTGACCGTGCACCGGGCCGCCCTGGTCGACCTGCTGAGAGCAGCCGTGCCGCCGGAGGCGCTGCGGCCCGGCGTCGACGTCCAGCACGTGCGGCCCGACGGCACGGTCCGCCACGACGGCGGCGGCTGCACCTCGGATCTCGTGGTGGGCGCCGACGGCGTGCACAGCGTGACCCGGCGCTCCCTCTGGCCCGCTCTACCCGGGCCGCGCTACGTCGGCTACACCACCTGGCGTCTCATCGCTCCGCCTCAGCCCGTCGAGGGAAGCCTGGAAACGTGGGGCAGGGGCGAACGGTTCGGGCAGGTGCCGATGCCCGACGGCCGCGTCTACTGCTACGTGATGGCCAACGCCCCGGCCGGCTCCCACGTCGGCCTGAACGAGCTGCGCGAACGCTTCGCCCGCTGGCACCGGCCCATTCCCGAGCTCCTCGACTCCACGCACGAGGAGGCGGTGCTGCAACACGACACCCACGAACTGCCGGCGCTGCCGACGTACGTCTCCGGGAACGTCGCCGTTCTCGGCGACGCGGCCCACGCCATGACCCCCAACCTGGGGCAGGGCGCCTGCCAGGCGCTCGAGGACGCGGTCACGCTCGCGCACGCGGTGGACACCCTCGGCGTACGCGAAGGGCTGGCGGCCTACGACCGCATCCGCAGGCCGCGTACCCAGCTGATCGTCCGCCGTTCCCGCCAGGCCGGCGCCGCCGCGCACTGGACCTCCACCCCGATGACCACCCTGCGGGACGCGATCCTCCCGCTCCTCCCGAACGTGCTCTTCGCCCGCTCGCTCACCCCCGCCTACACCTGGACGATCTGATGCCCCTCCCACGAATCCTGATCACCGCCGTCGCAGCGATCACGACGGTCAGCGCCGTGCTGGCCGACCTGGTCATCCCCGACCTGGCGGCACAGCACGCCTTCAACCCGGCCTGGCCGCCCCACGCCAAATTTCACGACGCCCAATACATGGTGATGACCGTGCTCCTCGGCCTCACCGGCCTGGCCTTCGCGCTACGGCCGGCCCGGAACACGCTGCTGCACGCCGCCGCCGTCCTGGCCATCCCGTGGCTCGGCATGATCGGTGCGCTTTTGTTCCCCGGCACCGCCACCTACGACCCGGAGTTCGCCGACCGCACTGTCTTCGTCCTCGGTCTGCACGGGCAGGTCTTCATGGCGATCGTCCTGCTCGTGGCCCTGCTCGTCGCGACAGCGGCAACACTGCGCATGCCCGCAGTCTCCGCCACCCGGCCATGAGGGCCGGCACAGCCCTGCCTGGATAGGGGCTCCCAACAGATCCGGCGTCCCGACGATCACCAAGCAATGGCTAGATCACCCGCTGGAGAGCCGCCCTGGCGGCGGCAGGGTGTGAGCCGATCTCCTCCGAGAAGATCAGCACGCGCGTGAAGGTGCGGCCGGAGTTCGCCAAGGCCAAGGAGTACGTCCGCACGATCAAGTCCGCCGTCCCGCACCAGCGGGTGATCTTCACGGTGCATGAGATGAAGCGCCTGGGGCGCGGCGCGGCCGAGTTGCTCTTCGCCGGCATGGCCGAATCCGAACGCGAGTACATCCGGGAGAAGTCTCCCGAGGGCCAGGCTTCAGCCCGCGAGCGCGGCCGCCATGGCGGCCGACCGAGGGTGTTCGACGACGACATGGTCGCTTATGCGCGCAGCCTGCGTGAGCGCGGGTCCCGGTGCCGGAGATTGCGTCCAAGCTGGTCATCTCCACGGCAAGAACAAGGGACGTCACCCGTCGTTGGCCAGTGTCTACCGGGTGCTGGCCAACGACGGGCCCGGCGCCTGACTGCGCGGCCTCGGGCCTCAGCTGCCTGGAGAGGCCGCTGTCTTCGGCCGAGGCGTCCCGGCTCCGCGCAGCACGGCCCAGTTGCCCAGCCGGCTTCGGCCTGGACCGCGCTCCAGGCGCTACCCGATGCGGTGATAGCGGTGGGCGTGTCCAGGAACAGCGGCCTGTCGGCGCCTAACTGGCTGGCCCAGATCAGCACGCCGTCGGCGGTCAGCACCCGGGTGATCTCGGCCGGAACAGCAGCGCGTCGACCAGGGCCACGGTGCCCGAGCCGAGCTCCAGCAGGTCCCGGACGGCAGCGGACCGCCGCGCGGGCCAGGGTGTCGGTTTTTCCAGCCGGCCGGTGGCGTGCTCGGTGTCCCAGGCGGGCGACAACTGCTCGAACAGGCCGGCGACGAGGGAAGCCAGGTGGGGCGTCCACGCCGCCGGGTCGCCTGCGCTCTGGCGGGCCAGCCGGCGCAGCTCGGCGCCCGCGCCCAGGCGGTAGCCGCCGGCCACCCCGGGCGTGGCGTGCACCGGGTAGCCGGGCGAGCGCAGGCGCTCGACGTCGTTGCGGATGGTCCTGGTCGAGACGCCGAGCGGGCGGACAGCTCGGGTCCCGGCCAGTCGCGGTGCGCCTGGAGGAGGGACAGCAGCTTGAGCAGGCGGGCCGAGGTTTCCAGCATGCGCACCAGCATGTCGGCTAATGCGGAAGGGATCCTTCCGTATTGACGACGATCTTGCCCAGGAAGTGGCCGTCCTGGCTGCGCCGGTGAGCGTCGGCGGCCCGCTCCAGGGGGAACACCTCGGCGACCGGGATGCGCACGCCCGCGCCCGCGCCCGCGGCCGCGCGCAGCGCCCGCGCCCGGGCGGCGGGGGAGGTGTCGCGGCCGGTCGAGAAGCGCACGCCCAGGCGGTTCGCCCCCGTCATGTCCGCGATCGTGACCACCTTGGCCGGGTCGCCGGTGCGCTTGACCGACAGGTCCAGCACGTCCCTGCCCGAGGCGTCCAGCACCCGGTCCACGGTGTGCGGCAGGCGCTCCTCCAGGCCCTCGCCGTAGACGACCGGCCGCACGCCGAGGCCGCGCAGGAACGCGTGGTGGCGCTCGCTCGCGGTGCCGACCACCTCGGCGCCCGCGGCGCGGGCGAGCTGCGCGGCGGCCAGCCCGACGCCGCCCGCGACCGCGTGGATCAGCAGCGTGTGGCCCCTCTCGACGCCGAGTTCGCGCAGCGTGCGGGTGGCTGTCTCGACGGCCACCGGCCGCGCGGCGGCCTCCTCGTACGTGAGATCGTCCGGCTTGGCCACCAGGCCGTCCGCCTCGGCGATCGCGTACGCGGCCAGCGTGCCCGTTCCCTGGCCGTACACCGCGTCGCCCGGCCGCCAGGCGGTCACCCCCGGGCCGAGCGCGTCGACGGTGCCCGCCAGGTCCAGCCCGGTCCCCTGGGGACCGTCGATCGTGGCGCCGGGGAAGCCGGTGCGGAGCTTCCAGTCGATGGCGTTCACACCGCCCGCCCTGACCCGGACCCGCACCTGGCCGGCGCCCGGCTGCGGGAGCGGGACCTCCTCCAGCTCCAGCACCTCGGGGCCACCGAGCCGGTGGTGGCGCACGGCCTCGGCGGTGACGAGCAGGACGGCCTTGCCGACGAGCTCGCGCGCCTCCAGCGCGGCGTGCGACTCGGCCGCCCGCTCCAGCGGCAGTGCCAGGCCCACGGGGGTCGTCAGCCTGCCCGCCGCCAGCTCCTTCATGGTCAGCCCGGCCAGCCGCCCGAACTCGCCTGGGGCGAACTGCACCTGCTCCATCCCGACCAGGCGCACCCCGCGCCGCTCCGCCTCCGCCGGGTCGACAGGGGCGCCGGAACCGCTGCTCACCCCGTACGCGAAGAACCGCCCGCCGCGTTCCAGCAGGTCGAACGCGGCCCGGCCGATCTCGCCCCCGACCCCGTCGAACACCACGTCGAAGGGCCCCGAGACCTCCTCGTAGCCGACCGCCTCCGCCGCGCCCGCCTCCAGGGCCGCCGCCCGCTTGGCCGGGCCGCGCGCCGCCGCCGTCACCCGGGCGCCGCCGGCGCGGGCGAGCCGGACGATCG
Source organism: Nonomuraea sp. NPDC048881 (assembly GCF_040649795.1). NCBI lineage: Bacteria > Bacillati > Actinomycetota > Actinomycetes > Streptosporangiales > Streptosporangiaceae > Nonomuraea > Nonomuraea sp. NPDC048881. The sequence continues at coordinate 827,205 of NZ_JBEZGC010000003.1, read as the reverse complement.
GCAGGCCCAGCGCCCCACCGGCCCCGATGACCAGCACCCGCGCCCCCGGCTCCAGCCCGGCCGCCGCTACCAGGCTCAGTGCGGCGGGACCCACCTGGATCAGCGCCGCCGCCCGCCACAGCGGCACCCCCTCGGGCACCACCACGACGGTCTCCACCCCGGCCACGGCCAGTTCGGCGTACCCGCCGCCCCACGGGAGCAGCGCGGCGACCCGCCGCCCCTCCCACGCGGGATCCACGCCGGCACCGGCCGCGAGCACCCGCCCGGCCACTCCGGTGCCCGGCACGAACGGCGGCTGGGCGGGGAACCAGTCCTTCCCCCACCCGGCACGCAACTGCGCGTCGATGGACATGACGTCCACCGCCGACACGCCGATCAGCACCTGCCCGGCCTCCGGGACGGGGTCGGGCGCCTGCGCGGCCACGAGCACCTCGGAACCGCCGAATTCCGTCACCTCAACAACGTTCATGACGCCGAGTCTGATACCTCAAGTGCGATTGAGGTCAACCGAAGAGCTGTGACCGGTTTGAAGGTGTCGTTGTTGGAACGGAACTTCACCGCTCGCAGCAGCTTGGGCAGGCCGCGCCATAGTGGTGGGAGTAGGAGCCACGCAGCTTGGTCCGCACCCGGGTGTTGAAGATCTTCTCGTTCGCCTTGGCCTCGGATTTGCCTGACCTGCGGCGATACACAGGACCTGGACGGCAGTCGCGAGGCGTCTACGGTGGGATCATGGGCGATGACGAGCCGAGGTTCGGCTACGGCCAAGGACAGCGGCCGCTGTGGAGCGAGCGCGATCGCGATGCCGAGCAAACCCGGGACGCACTGCGTGCTGCCGGGCTGATGGAGTTCAGCGACAGCCGGGCCGGGTTCGTGGTGGAGGGCTGGGGCACAAGGCGCCCCTTCCTGGTGGCTTTCGCTGGGCCCGGGGGCGGGACCGGAGAGCAGGTTGCCGCGTATGCGGCGGCGCTGAGGGCGGTCGGGATGCGAGCCGAGCCCGACTCCGAGGACGAGCAGGCTCTGCAGGTGTGGCCAGCCTGATGAGCGGTCGGCCGCCCTGGTGCCGTCAGCGGGGGCGGCGCCGCTGGATGGGGTCGGCCTCCGCGGTGATGCGGGCGGAGGTCTCCTCGCCCAGGCGCACGTAGCGGCCGAGGCCGGCCAGGTGTCGGTGGCGGCTTTTGGCCTGGAGTTCGGGCGCGGTGCGACCGGCTTGCGCGAGACGCTGCAACGCCGAATGACGCAGCTGATGCAAAGTCCACCCCTGGCGGTGCGGGTCGAGCTCGGCCGAGGTGGTCTTGAACAGGTACTCGGCGCGCGGATAGGACAGGCGGCCCCGCCCGGTGACGGGACAGACGTCGCCGGACGCCGTCGCGCGGCGGCCGGAGGAAGGAGCGCGCCGGTCTGCCAGGAGCACCGGCTCGCAGATGCGGCCGCTCAGCAGCCGCGGCAGCAAGCGGGCCGTCGCGGTGGCCCAGTGCACGTACTCGATGGCGCCGCCCTTGGAGACGACTCGGGCGCGGCGGAGCTCCAGGTCGAGGTCCTCGACGTTGAGGGTGAGGATCTCCTCGGCGCGGGCGGCGGTGTCAACAGGAGCCTCCACAGCAGTCGTTCGCGCAGGGCGTGCTTGGGGTCGGTGAACAGCTTGTCCAGCCGGGCGGCGGGGATGGCGCGGTCGCCGCGCCGGGCGCTCTTGCGGCGTTCCAGCCGCCGGGCGGGGTTGGTGGCCAGCAGGTCCTGGCGCTGGGCCAGGTGGTGAAGGAGACCAGCGCGGACAGGTGCCGGTTCCAGGTGGCGGCGGCTGCGGCCGTCCAGCGGTGCATCACCGCGGCGTACTGCTCGGGCGTCAGCGCGGCGACCGGATGCTGCGGCCCGGCTACGGCGGTCAGGCGGGCGAGGGTCTCGGCGTAGCCGCTGCGGGTGGTGGCCGCCTGCACCGACTCCAGGAAGCGTTCGACCGCGGCCGTCATCGGCGAAGCGGGTGGGGGACCGGCAGCGGGGGGCAGCGGGCCGGGGAAGGACGCGACGGACACGGGCGTCCTCCGGGCAGGCGATGTGACACATAATGCGGCCGTATCCCGCGGCTCGCATGAACGGGACGGCCGCATGGCAGGCCAGGAAGGTCCCGACGACGTTGACCTCAAGGCAGCGCCGGAGCTGGGCCGCGCCGAGCTCGCCGACGTCGCCCCTGGCCTGGATCCCCGCACTGGTCACCAGAATGTCCAGGCGGCCGAATCGCTCGGCGACCTCACCCACCGCCCGGTGGACGCCGGCTTCGTCGCTGACGTCGCAGGCCAACGCCGAGGCGGCCCGGCCTGTGCGGGATGTGATGCGTGCCGCGGCCCGCTCGCCGGCCTCCCGCTCGCCGGCTCACGAGCGCGACCGTCGCGCCGGCCTCCGCGAGGGGCGAGCGCGATGGCGAGCGCGATGGCGTGCCCCAGGCCTGAGGAGCCGCCGGTGACGATGGCGACATGTCCGTCCAGGTCGGTGCGGCGGGCCGGAGTCCTCCCGGTCATGATCTCCCTTTCCGAGCCGCGATCTACCGGGTGGGCCGGTGCGGGTCCTGGCCGAGGTAGGCGGCTCCGTTGACCCAGTTCTGGACGAGCCATCGCGCTCCCTCGGTGAGGTCTCCCTCCCGGATCGCGGCGAGGATACGGCGGTGTTCGTCGATGCTGCGCCGAGCCCGGTCGGGGCCGCCGAAATAGAGTACGTCGTAGCGCTTGAGCAGGGGCTTCGTCTGGGCGATGATCCGGATAAGGGGGGCGTTGGCGCAGGCCGAGAGCAACAGGTCGTGCCAGCGGTCGTCGAGCGCAGCCAACTCCTCCCCCCGCTCCAGGACGGCCTGCATCTCCTTGAGCTGCTCCTCCAGCCGGTCAACGAGTCCGAGCAGGTCCTGTGGCGCGGTCCACCGCAGGGCGAGGGCCTCCAACTCGCCTACCAGCGGATACAGCTTGCGGGCCTCGTCGATGTCCAGGGGCGGCACGCGGAAGCCACGCCGCGGCTGGGCGACCAGCAGGCCGCGGTCGGTGAGCTCCACGAGCGCCTCCCGCAGCGGCGTGCGGCTGACCCCCAGCTCGGCCGCCAGGTGGACCTCGTTGACGCGCCCCTCGGCGGGCAGGCGACCGTCCAGAATGCGTGCGGTGACCTGCTCCGATATGTCGCGCCGCAGCGGAGCCGTGTCGCTGTGGTTCATCGCTCCCTCGTTTGCATACAATGTCTCATTACTGTATTCAGTTTACATGTTTTGCATGCAAGATGTTGAACGGGCTCGGGCCGACACGCCGGGCTGTACTCACGTGACCCACCTGGACAACGCGGGTACCTCGCTGCCTCCCGCGATCGTGACCGACACGGTGATCGCCCACCTACGCGCCGAGGCACTGCGCGGCGGCTACCGGGCGGCCGCTGATGCGGCGCCCCGGCTCGCCGCGGTCCGATCCTCCGTCGCTGCCCTGCTCAACGCAGCCGCCGAAGACATCGCACTGACCGACAACGCGACTCGAGCGTGGCAGGCGGTGTTCTACGCCTTGCCGTTCGGCCCCGGCGACCGCATCCTGACCTGCCGCGCCGAATACGCCAGCAACGTCATCGCCTTCCTCCAGGTGGCCGAGCGCACCGGGGCACGCGTCGAGGTGGTCGACGACGATGAAAGCGGCCAGATGGACGTGGAGGACTTGCGGCGCCGCATGGACGGGCGGGTACGCCTCATCGCGATCACCCACGTCCCCACTCAGGGCGGTCTCGTCAACCCCGCCGAAGAGGTGGGGCGGCTGGCCGAGGCGGCCGGCGTGCCGTTCCTGCTGGACGCCTGCCAGTCGGCCGGCCAGCTCGACCTGGACGTCGAGCGGCTGCACTGCGACGCCCTCAGCGCCCCGGGCCGCAAATACCTGCGGGGCCCCCGTGGCACGGGCTTCCTGTACGTGCGGCCCCGGCTGCGCGAGCAGATCCGGCCGGCCGTACTGGATCTACACTCCGCCGCCTGGACCGACCCAGACAGCTACGAGATCGACAAAACCGCGCGGATGTTCGAGACGTGGGAGCGCAACGTCGCCGCCACGCTCGGCCTGGGCGCCGCTGTCGATTACGCCCTGTCCCTGGGGCTGGGCAACATCGAGGAGCGGGTGCGCGACCTGGCGCGGCGGCTCCGGCAGGACCTGCGGCAGGTGCCCGGCGTACGGGTCCACGACCAAGGCGTACGGCAGTGCGGCATCGTTACCTTCACCGTCGCGGGGATGCCCTCGGCCGACGTTCACCACAGGCTCGCCGAGTTGGACGTCAACACGTCGGTCTCGCTGCGAGAGTACGCTCGGTACGACATGGGCGCGCGGGGCCTGCCCGACCTGGTCCGCGCCTCGGTGCACTACTACAACACCGACGAAGAGCTGCGCCGACTTGTCGAAACCGTCGACGGACTTCGACGCCTAGGGCACCAGTGATCTCACGCATGCCGGCGCCCTGGGCCGGCACCCGCCCAGGGTTTCGCGCCGATGACAATGTGGACAGCAAGCTTGTCATACCGGGTGGCCGTGGCGCGGTTGCGTTTGAGCTGGTTGATGCCGCATTCCACAGCGTGACGCTGGTGGTAGAGGGCGGGGCGAGGCCTTTGCCGGCTTCGGATGCTTGCGGACCTTCTCCGCGATCAGAGGGCCTACTCCCACGGAGCTGGTTGCTTGATAACGGATGTTATCTGGCAAGATAACGATCACGGACGTAGTCCGAGCTGGGTGGCCATCGTCCGGCGTGCAGGCTTCGTCTCCCGGTTACCTGGCAACCTGGCGGAAGATGGAGGTCGGCGCGATGGATCCGGTCATCGTCGAGCACCTCGGCGGCGCTCACCCGCTCGCCCGGCACCTGGACGACTTCCTTACCGACCTGGCCAACACCGGTGCCTCCGCGCACACCCGGCGCGCCTCCCGCGGCGACCTGATCGCCTTCGCCGCCCACCACGGCGAAGAACTCGGCGCGCTGACCGCCGCGCCGGTTCGCGCGTTCCTGGCCGAGCTCGCCGAGCCGTCGCCAGCCAGCCGCAAGCGCAACGCGCCACCATCGCCTCCTTCGCCAAGTGGGCGGTCCGCCACGACCTCCTGGCCGCCAACCCGATGGACCGCATCGACACCGTCAAGGTGCCCAAAAGCCTGCCGCGCCCGGCCGCGGCCGCCGACGTCGCCAAGGTGCTGGCGGTGATCTGCTCGCGGCGGCCACGCAAGGACCTGCCGCTGGACCGGCTGCGCGACCGGGTGCTGTTCGAGACCGCCTACGTGTGCGGTGCCCGCGCCTCCGAAGTCTGCGGCCTCTACATCGAAGACCTCGACCTGCGCCTGGACGACGAACATGTCCGCATCCACGGCAAGGGCGGCAGCGTCCGCACCGTCCTGCTGGACGACCGCGGCTACGTCACCCTGCTCAAGCTCTACCTGGCCCGCGCCGGCTACACCGCCGGGCCGCTGTTCCGCGCCTCCATCAACGGCCGCGGCGGACCCGGGGCATGACGAGCATCGGAACGAAAAGTCCCGTTAGCGGAGCTCGACTCGGCTCCTTGCCGTGACTTTTCGTTCGGTTGCGCTTCACGGACGGGTTCCCGCAAGTCACGAACCCAGGCTGAGTCCCGCGAGCTTGGGACCGCGAGTCAGATGGGGAAGCGGTCGACGCGGAGGACGGCGACCTCGCATTGTTGGCTTTGAAGGTCTCCACCAGCACCGCTTGTAGGTTAGTGCTGACACCACCCGGACCAGGAGGGCACCCTAGTGTTGGTGGGAGTTGACACCACCCTGGCGGGCACGCAATCGGAGCTCGTAGAGCAGGCCAAGTGGCGGGAGCACCCCAATCGGGACGCCCCCGAGCACGTCCGCGATCAGGTCGAGCTGTGGGTGGGACACGCACGCACCGAACTGGAGTGGGCGAAGAGCCTGAGCAAACGACTGTCTGAGGGCGCCTACACCATGGCCGATGATCCGGGTTCGTGGCGAACGGTCCCCGGTCACCTCAAGATGCGCTTCTAATCAACCTTGACTAGACGTTTCCTCCTCGTGTACTCTGGCTAAGTAGTCAAACTTGACTAGCCTCTACCAATCCGCTCGCAACACCGAGACAAGGAATCGAACCCATGGGAAAGTTCGCGATCGAGACGAGAGGGTTGAGCGGAGGTGGGCGCGTGTCGGCGACGAAGCTTGTGGTACTCGGTATCGTGCACCTCTCCGGCGGCGCGCATGGCTACCAGGTGCGGTCCGAACTGCAGAGCTGGGGTGCGGAGAGTTGGGCCAAGATCAAGCCCGGCTCGATTTATCACGCGCTGAAGAAGGCGGCGGCTGATGGCCTCCTCACCGAACACGCCGAGCCGGGCAACTCTGGGCCGGAGCGCGTTCTGTACCGCGCGACAGCTCGGGGACGTGACGAGATGGTCGAACTGGTCCGCGACGGTCTGCGGCGCACCCACGACGCGGACATGCTCAACGCGTCCATCGCCATGTTGCCCATGCTGACCAGGGCAGATGCCATCGCGCAGGTTAACGAGCGGGTCGCGCGCCTGGAAGCGGAGCTCGTAGAGCAGGCCAAGTGGCGGGAGAACCCGAACCCCGACATTCCCGAACACGTCCGCGATCAGGCCGAACTGTGGGCGGGACACGCACGCACCGAACTGGAGTGGGCGAAGAACCTGAGCAAACGACTGTCTGAGGGCGCCTACACCATGGCCGATGATCCGGGTTCGTGGCGAACGGTCCACGATCCCCTCAAGATGCGCTTCTAATCAACCTTGACTAGACGTTTCCTCCTCGTGCACTCTGGCCAAGTAGTCAAACTTGACTAGCTCACCAATCCGCTCGCAACACCCAGACAAGGAATCGAACCCATGGGATAGTTCGCGATCGAGACGAGAGGGTTGAAGAAGAGCTTCGGCACGACCCACGCGGTCGCCGGTGTGGACCTGGCCGTGAGCGCCGGGGGCGTGTACGGCGTGCTCGGTCCGAACGGGGCGGGCAAGACCACCACGATCCGCATGCTGGCCACGCTCCTGCGCCCCGACGCCGGAGAGGCGCAAGTGCTCGGCTACGACGTCGTGCGTGACGCCCAGGCGGTGCGGAGCAGGGTGGGCCTCACCGGGCAGTTCGCGTCGGTCGACGAGGACCTCACCGGGGTGGAGAACCTGTTGCTGCTCGCCAGGTTGCTCGGCTACTCACGCCGCCGAGGCAGGGAGCGGGCGGCCGACCTGCTCGACGCGTTCGGTCTTGCCGAGGCGGCCGACCGGCAGGTGAAGAAGTACTCCGGCGGGATGCGCCGGCGCATCGACATCGCGGCGAGCCTGGTCGTCACCCCCGAACTGATCTTCCTCGACGAGCCCACGACCGGGCTCGACCCGCGCAGCAGGAACCAGGTCTGGGAGATCGTCAGGGGCATGGTCGCCGAGGGCGCCACCGTGTTGCTGACCACGCAGTACCTCGACGAGGCCGACCAGCTGGCCGACCGGATAGCGGTGATCGACCACGGGAAGGTCATCGCCGAGGGCTCGAGCGGCCAGCTCAAGGCATCGGTCGGCGCCGGCTCGCTGCACGTGCGCCTACGTGCGCCCGAGCAGCGGGCCGAGGCCGAACGGGTCCTCGCCGGCGTCCTCGAGGTGCCGGCCGAGCCGTCCGCCGACCCGGCCGCGCTGTCCGCGCGGATCTCCGACCCCGAGCGGGTCGCCCGCGCCCTGGCTGAGCTGTCCCGCAGCGGCATCGACGTCACCGAGTTCGCGCTCGGTCAGCCGAGCCTGGACGAGGTGTTCCTCACCCTGACCGGACACGCCGCCGAGGAGACACCCGAGGAGGATGCCGCATGAATGCCACGACCGCGGAACAGGCGTCGGCGCCGGTCACCGAGGACGCGCTGCGCAGTGTGCTGTTGGCCGGCGAGCGGCCGTCGCGCCCCGGCCCGGTGCTCACCTCGCTGACGTTCGGCTGGCGCGCTTTGCTGAAGATCAAACACGTGCCCGAGCAGCTCGTCGACGTGACCATGTTCCCGATCATGTTCACGCTGATGTTCACCTACCTGTTCGGCGGCGCGCTCGCCGGGTCGACACAGGAGTACCTACAGTTCCTGCTGCCCGGCATCCTGGTGCAGGCGAACGTCATGATCACCATGAACACCGGCATCACGCTGAACACCGACATCCAGAAGGGGGTGTTCGACAGGTTCAGGTCACTTCCGGTGTGGCGACCATCCCCGCTGGTCGGCGCCCTGCTCGGCGATGTGATGCGCTACTCGATCGGGTCGGCGATCGTGATCACGCTCGGCCTGGTCCTAGGGTTCCGGCCGGAGGGCGGCGCCGTCGGCGTGGTGCTCTCGGTGGTGCTGCTGCTGGTGTTCTCGTTCTGCCTGTCGTGGCTGTGGACGATGCTCAGCCTGATCCTGCGCACGCCGAACTCGGTGGCGGGGGTCAGCATGATGGTGATGTTCCCGCTGACGTTCGTGAGCAACATCTTCGTGGACCCGAAGACGATGCCCGGGTGGATGCAGGCGGTCGTCGAGGTCAACCCGATCACCCACCTGGCGACCGTGGTACGCGGCCTGATGGACGGCTCGGTGCCCGCCGGGGAAATCGGCTGGGTTCTCGTCTCGTCCGTACTTCTCGTCGCGGTCTTCGGTCCCATCACCATGGTCCTCTACCGCAACAAGAAGTAGATGCCGCTACCGCGAGCACCTGGTCGAAATCAACTCAGACAACCCGGCCCACTCGGCCAACGCCATCACCGGTACCAGGCCCAAACACGACAAGGAAAGCCGAATGAGCACCATCCCCAAGAACAACTCGGAAACCGTTGCGCACACGCCCGGGCGGGCGACCAGCATCGGGGTCTGGATTCTGCAAGTCGTGCTGGCGGCGATAATCGCCGGCGGCGGAATCTCGAAGCTCGCCGGCGACCCGGTCATGGTGGACATGTTCGCCGACATCGGGGCTGGCCAGTGGCTCCGGTACCTGGTCGGAGCGCTGGAGGTCGCGGGAGGGGTTGGACTTCTGATCCCGGCTCTGGCGGGCCTGGCCAGTCTCGGGTTGGCGGCATTGCTGACCGGTGCTGTCATCACCGATCAGTTCGTGCTCGAGCAGAGCCCTTGGCTGCCGCTCGCCCTTCTCGTCGTGGCGGCCGTGATCGCAAGGGCGCGGTGGTCGCGCACCGAGGCCGTCGTCGGCACGCTGCTCAGGCGCTGAGACAAACCTCTCGAACGGAGATGGGAGATGAACGAGATGGCCTTTCGCGTGACATCAAACGATGGCACCAGCATCGCCTACGACCGGAAGGGAAGCGGCCCGGCTGTCGTCCTGGTAGGCGGCGCGCTGGACGACGGAGCCGAGAACGCTCCCTTGGTACCTGCTCTCGCCGAGCACTTCACGGTCTACAACTATGCCCGTCGGGGACGCGGCGCGAGCGGCTTCACCGCGCCCTACGCCGTGGAAAGAGAGATCGAGGACCTGGGTACGTTGATCGCGGAGGCGGGTGGCTCGGCACACCTGTTCGGGGCGTCCTCTGGTGGCGCGCTGGCGCTGGAAGCCGCCGCGGCCGGGTCAGCCATCGACACGATCGCCGTGTGGGAGGTGCCCTACGCGGTCGGGGACGACATACGCCCGCGATTCGAGGAGTACATCGCAGACACCCGACGCGCCTTCGACGCCGGGCGAGACGAGGAGGTTCTCGAACTGTTCATGCGCCTGTCCGGCGCTTCCGACGACAACATCGCGGCCAGGAAAGCGGCAGGCAAGCAGACGTCGCATTGGGCGGATTCGGTCGCCCTCGCGCCCACGCTGGTCCACGACAGCGTCTTCCACAACCGCTACCAATTGCCGACCGATCGACTGGCAACGGTCACCCAACCGGTCCTGGTCACCACCGGAGGACCGATCACGGTCCCCTACATGGCAGGCCTGCCCTCGGACTTCTTCGACCGCGCAGCCGACGAGCTTGCAGACCTACTACCCCACGCTCAACGGGAGACCCTCGACGGGCCGGATCACGTCGTCGACCCACAGACCATCGGCCCACTGTTGCTACGGTTCTTCAGCAGCGAACACTGAGAGGCCCGCGAGGTGGTGCGGGAAGACCAATTAGGCACCGCGCAAGCAGATCTTCGTCGCGCCAGGGACACGGGGCGGACAGGTGGTGTCGAGCCGGCTACACCGCCTCCGCCTTGCCGCTCTTCGCCCTGGCCCACGCCGTCCTTGCCGCAGCCGTTGCCACCGACCGAGCCGCCGGAGCGTCCTGGGACGAGATCGCCGCTGTCCTCGACATCAGCCCAGATACCGCCAGCCGCCACTACCGCCACTGACAGATGGTGTCGATGCGCGTACGGGTGCCGGTTACCTACTCGCTAGCGCGGTTCGCAACCGCTTGGCCTGTTGCGCGCGCATCTCGAACGGCACTTTGACCTTATCTGGGTCGGGCTGCGAGAAATCGTCCCCGTGGAAGCGCGGGATCACATGAACATGCAGGTGGTGGAGGACTTGCCCGGGGATGCTGTTGTTCTGCTGAACGATGCTCCCGACAGCGTTGAAGGCCTTGGGCACAGCGGCTACGACGCGGCTCACCACCTCGAATATCTCGTTCCGAAGCTCCGTCGATGCGGTATCCAGGCTGGTGACATGCTCGGTCGGCAGGATTAGGCAGTGTCCCATGTTCCTCGGACGCTGATCAGGAACAGGCACGACAAAGGTATTCGACGTGCGGTACGCGACCAGCTCAGCATCGGCTTCGCCTGTCCCAATGAGGCAGAACGGACACATGATCATCCAGCGATGATGGCGGAATTGATCCATCTCTTGTCAAGATTCCGCCCCTACACACCGTTACCTCGCCCGTCGGCGTCTCAACTGATCATCTGGTTCAGCGACACGCACTTATCGAGGTGCTCGGACAGAACGCGGAACCTGGCAGAGATCCCGTTCCACTTCCTTGGAAGCGGAACGGCACGGCACGCTCGGCTGCCGGATCATGCGAACCGGGCATTCCGGCAGAGATCGCGTTCCAGAAGTCGTCCCACAATTATTGTTCCACAATGAGCGTACGGAAACGAATTTAGGTACGATTTCGGTGTGGGCAGCGACGCACACCCGAACAACGGTCTGGAACTCGGCTACGCACGCGTCTCCACCACGAAGCAGTCCCTGGAGCGGCAGCTGGATGCGTTGACGGCGCAGGGCATCCCGGACGAGCGGATCTTCGTGGACAAGAAGACCGGCGCCTCCGTCGAACGCGAGGGCCTGCAGCGGTTGCTCGCCTACGCCCGATCGGGCGACGTCATCGTGTTGCACACCCTGGATCGGCTCGGCCGCAATCTGCGCGAGGTCCTCAACCTCGTTCACGAGCTGGCCGAGCGCGGTATTGGCGTCCGAACCCTGGCCGACCCGCTGCCTATCAACACCGCAGACGCGGGGATGGCTCGCGTGGCCTTCCTGCTGCTGGCCTTGTTCGCCGAGATGGAGCGCATCTTCACCGCCGAGCGCGCCGCCCACGCCCGCAGCGTAGCCGAGGCCAAGGGCAAGCACGTGGGCCGCCCCATCGCGCACTCCGCCGCAAAGATCGACTACGCGCGCCTGCTCAAGGCGGAAGGCGACTCCCTCGCACAGATCGCCGCCAAGACCGGCATCCCCAAGACCTCGCTCCACCGGTACCTGTCGTCGCCCAGCCGTGACGCCTGACCTGGACGGTGCTCATGCTCCCCCCGATCATCTACTACGGCGGCAAAGCCAAGCTGGCCGACCAGATCGCCGTGATGCTGCCGGCCACAGCCACTACATCGAGCCCTTCTGCGGATCCTTGGCGGTGCTGCTGGCCAAGCAGCCTGCCAAGCTGGAGACGGTCAACGACCTGGACCGCGACCTGATGACCTTCTGGAAGGTGCTACGCGACCGACCTGCCGAGCTCGTACGGCTGTGCGCGCTGACCCCGCATAGCCGCGCCGAGCACGACGCCGCCTACGGTGATCTGTCCGGCCTGGATGATCTGGAACGCGCCCGCCGTGTCTGGGTCCGCCTCACCCAGGGCCGGACCGGCACGCTCCGCAAGACCGGCTGGCGATTCGACGCGGCCGACACCGCCAGGATCTCCCTGCCCGCCCGGCTGAACGGCTACCTGGAGCGGATGCACGGCGTGGCCGAGCGTCTGGCTCGGGTGTCGCTGGAATACCGCGACGCCTTGGAGGTCATCGAGGCGTACGGGCGGTTCCGCGGCAGCCTGCTGTATGTCGACCCCCCGTACCCGGGCAGCACCCGGGAGCGAAACTACCGGCACGAGATGACCGGCACTGACGCGCACCGCACGCTGGCCGAAGCGCTGCACCGCTGCCGGTCCACGGTGGTCGTCTCCGGGTACGCGTGCGAGCTGTACGACACCGAGTTGTACGCGGGCTGGCACCGCTACACGCTGGCGGCATCCACCAGTCAGGGCAGGACCTGGGAGAACCGCACCGAGGTGTTGTGGTCCAACCGGCCGCTGAACGCCACCGACGTGCTGTTCGACGCACGCAACGAAACCCGCCCGGCCACGACCAGGCCGTGTAACGAAAGGCCGTGTGAGGGGCCGGAATGCGGGCTTGTGGTACGGCAGGCGGCCACCGGCCGCCCGGCGCGGTTCTGCTCCACGGCGTGCCGCGTCGCCGCGCACCGGGCCGCCAAGACACCGACGACGTGACGGCGACCTACAGGGCGTCGTCCTCCCAGTCCGGCTCATCGGGGTTGCGCAGCTGACGGATGCCAGCGGGTCCGAGGTCGGGCAGGGCGAAGGAGTAGGTGCCGATCACGTTGATGTGCTTGCGGACGAACGGCGACAGCCGCGCGACATCTTCCTCTGCCAGCGGATAGCCCTCTGCCTTCAACTGGTCGAGGGCCCTGTCCATGTAGAAGGTGTTCCACAGCGTGACGCAATTCAGAACGAGACCAAGCGCGCCGAGCTGGTCCTCCATGCCCTTGTAGTAGCGCTGGTAGATCTCGCCCTTCTTGCCGTGGAAGATCTTCCCGGCCAGCGCATGCCGGGATTCTTGCAGGTTGCGCACCCCCTTGATGTCGCGCCGGTAGGGCTCTTCAACTGCGTAGGTGAGGATGTGCAGGGTCTTGAAGATCCGGCCGTAGTGGGCGATCGCTTCCCCGAGCGGGGTGGGGTTGCCGTCCCGCTGGATCATCCGCATCACGTCGTAGGCGCGGATCTCGCCGGTGTAGATCGACACCACGACGCGCAGGATGTCGCCCCAGTGCCGTCTGATCTTGTCCAGGTCGATCTTCCCGCGGGCGAAGCGGGACAGGCTGCTGTAGTCGGCGTCCTGGATGCGCCAGCCCTTCTGGTCGGGGAGGTCGGCCAGCGCGGGTCGGTACTGCATGCCCAGCAGGTGGACCAGGCCGAACACGACGTCGCTGTAGGATCCGGTGTCGGTCACCAGGACCTCTGGGCGCGGACCGCCGTCCCGCCGGAACGCCACGTCGATCATGTGGAGCGAGTCGCGGACCGTGCCGGTGACGACCTTCGCCCCGAGCCCAACCCCGCGATCGTTGATCATGTTGAGCCAGGTGACCCCGCGTGAGCGACCGAAGAACTTCTTGTTCGGGCGGGTGTAGATCGAGGGCACGGGGACCACGAACCGCATCCCGTCGATCGCCGCGACCAGACCGCCGCCGAGCGCCTGGGCGAATCCGAGCTGGCCCTGCTCGTCGATCAGCGGGCCGTTGGCCAGCGTGTAGGTCTCCGCCGACAGGTAGTTCTGCGCGACGTGCGACAGTCGCCCGCGCTCCAACGCGGGCGTTCCCGTCTTCACCACCGGCGCGTACCCGATGTTCAGCGCCTGGGCTGTCAGGCACGCTGCCACGGAGACGTGGAAGTCGGCGAGCTTGCTCACCCCGCCGGCGGCCGAGGTGAACGCGGCCTCGAACGCCGGGACTCTGCCCATCACCTCCAGCAGCAGCTCTGGCAGGTCGACCCGCGGCAATATGGCTGCCACCCGCTTGCGCAGGTCGATCAGGGACGGCGGTTCCGGCAAAGCGGCCAGCTTGGCCACGTGCAACCGTCCGTCCGCATCCACGCTGACGTCCACCCTGTCGTGACCGACGCGAGAGGCGACGTCGTTGAGCGCCAGATGCAGCACCAGTGCGTGCTCGGCGAGCAACTGCCCGGGGTTTTCCGGCAGTTGCAGGTCCACCAGCGCCGGGCCCTTGGCCGCCTCCCACCGCGCGCCGTCCAGCAGCTGCCCGCGTGGGTCCCGCCAGCGGGCGGATGCTTCGGCGTAGACATCGCGGCGTTTGAGGTGCCGGTGGAACTGGGTGAGCACGCACATGGTGTAGGCGTTCTTGTCCACGGTGCTGCCGTTCGGTGAGCTCTTGAACACCAGCCGCTTCCACGATCCGGTCACCAGCTCGGGATCGATGTCAGTCTCGGTGACCTTCTTCTTGCGCCCGTCCAGGATCCGCGGCAGTTGCTTCATGGCCTCCAACGCCCGGGCGCCCTCGGGGTTGGACCCGAACTCGATGACCGTCGTCAGCGTCTTGAGGAACCCCGACACCGTCCCGATCCGGGAGGCCAGCAGCGCGCGCATCTCGCCGTCGGTGTCGACGTCGGGCGGCGGCACCATATCGGTCACCGCCGCGACCGCCTCGCGCAGCTCCCGCCGGGGCACGATGGCGTCGATCGCTTCCCACACCTGGTCCAACCGGAGTTCCTCGCCGTACTCGGTGACCTCCAGCAGGGTTTCCACGGCCGCGGCGAGGGTGGCCGAGTGTTTGGCCAGCTTGGGGTGCTGGCGGGCCCGCTCTTTGTTGGTCGCGGTCTCGGCCTTGCCGACCAGCTCGGTCGTCACCAACAGGTCCAGCATTTCCAGGCAGTCGTCGACCGCCTTGCCCTCCAGGTAGATGACGGTGGCCAGCAGCGTGGCGAGCTGCCGGGAGGGTGTGTGCCGGCGCAGCGTGGTCGCGGTGGCCTGCATGCCGTAGCGGGCCAGGTCGACCATGCGCCGGTGCGGGACTTCCGGCGGTAGCGGCATCGCTCCCAGCCCGACCCCGAGGATCTCGGCGGCGCGCTCCAGCGCCTTCTCCAAGTTCCTGCCCGACGTTCCCGCCGGCCCCTTGCGCCAGCGCTCCAGGTCCGAGGCGCGCCGACCATCCGGCACCTCCAGCAGCATCTCCAAGATCGCCCGCTGCCGTGGGGTCAGCACCGCATATAGCGTGTCGTAGAGCCGGTCGGTTGCCTCATCGCGCACCCGGGCGACCAGCCGGGCCAAGGTGGTCACCCCTGGCAGGAGCACCTTGTTGGTGCGCAACCAGGTGATGCCGTCGTAGAAGATTGTCTTCTTGCCGTCGCCGGTGTTCCAGGCCCGCGAGTCCACCCATGCGGTGAATTCGACCTCCGCCGGGGAGAAGTCCTTCAGCTTGTACGCCTCGCGGATGACGTCCTGGTGCTCGAATGGTGTGTTGCGCCGCTCGGTGTACCGCTTGATCTGTGAGATGTCCTCGATCCCGAGCTGCTCGCCGAGATACTCCAGCACCTCGTGAGGCACGTCCAGCGGATCGGTCAAGAAGCGCCCGACGAACCGGGCCGTGGTCAGTTGGAGGGCGAAGCCGAGACGGGCGTGTGCACCGCGCCGCTCGGCGATCAGCGTTCGATCTGCGTCATCGAGGAAGAAGAACCGCTCCAGCTCCGCCTGCGACGGAGCGCCCGAGTACCGGCCGTACGCGGCGGCCTCGCTGTCACTCAAGAACTCAACTGGCATAGACGCCGAAAGTAGGGCAGCCAACGCGCCCCGGACGAGCGGAAGATCAAATAGTTAGCTGGGGCGTCCGCTAACGGGACTTTTCGTTCCGATGCTCGTCATGCCCCGACCCCTGTCGTATGACGCCGCCCGCCACCGCTGGCAGAGCTACTGCGCGCAGGCCGGCGTCGAGATCGACATCCACCAGCTGCGCCACGCCCACGCCACCGAACTCATCAACGCCGGGGTGTCCATCGAGGCCGTGCGGCGCCGGCTTGGCCACGCCTCCACCGAAACGACGCAGCTGTACGCATTGCTCGACGACAAGGTCGCCGACGCCGAGATCCGCGCCGCACGCCGACGCCGGGACCAGGCAACGCGCTAGGGAAGCTTCGCAATCAAGAACAGCCTCAGCTCCCTGCAGTCAAGATCGTTCTCAGCGCCAACGGCTGTCCGCCGGTTCCTCAACCCCGCACCCGGCGCGACCGGCACCTTGTCATCCAACGGTCGTACCGCGGCGGTCATCAGCGTCGGCGACGGCCGCAACGTCGCCTTCTTCGGCTACCGCGCCGACCACGCCCGCCCGGGCGAGGACGTCGCCACCCAGCTGGGACGCGTCTACGGCGGCCTCGGCTGGGTCATCCCCGAAGCCCTAGCCGGGCTCCAGCGGGCCGACTCGGTGTACTTCGACACCATCAGCCAGGTCGTCGCCCCAGCGTGGAGCAAGGGCCGGGTGGCGTTGCCCGGCGATGCCGCCTGGTGTGTCACCCTGTTCGCCGGATACGGCTCCTCGCTGGCCGTCGGCGGCGCCGACCGGCTCGGCACCGAACTGGCCGCCCGCCCCGGAGACATCCCCGCCGCGTTGGCCGCGTGGGAGGCCGCGATCCGGCCCGAGGCCGAACGCAAGCAGAAGCTCGGCCGCCGGGTCAAAGGCGTCTACGCCCCGGCCAACCCCCTGGTGCTGTGGCTGAGTCTGCTTCCGCTGCGGCTGGCGTCCCTGCCACCGGTGCGCCGGTACATGACCCGCCGCTTCATCAAGGGCTGAGCCTTGTGACGCATAGGTGTTGGTGACCTTGATGTTGATGCATCGAAGTCCGTGCGCGAACCTGATTCGAGGCGGCCTCGACGAAGGCCAGGAGGGCGAGCTGTGATTGCTCTGCCTGCTGATCTCTCGCGGCTTCATCTACGGCACGGTGGATGGCGGTGGTGGCCTCCAACGCCTCCGAGGCCAGCCGATTGAGCTCATCGTCCGGGTTGAGCAGTCGGAGCCTGAACAGCGCCGCCTTGGCGTTCGTGCGCTCGTTGAGCGACTCAGTACGAGCGTTGATATACGGCGCCCCGGTCGGGTCTTCGCGCTTGCGGTACCAGCGAGCGCTCTGGCTGGATCGGTACGAGGTGATGGCGCCGGCGAACGCGCTGTAGGCGGCGAGCTGTTCCTGCCAAAGCCGCTCATCGCGGGCTTCTAATCGTGCCTGCCTTGCCGCCCGTCCCTGGAAGAGATAGGTGGCGGCAGCGCCGAGCAGTGTTCCGGCGATGGCGATGAGGCTCGTGATCGCAGTCTGCACCCCGTCAGTTGAGCATGCTCCGAGTGATCCTGGGAGGTGCCTTCTGGGTGGCCTCTCAGATCGCCGATCCTTCCATCGCATGTCCGCGACGCTCGCTCCTCGCCGCGTCCCTGCTCGCGCATCAGAGCCCTGCTGTACGAAGCGCACTGATCTTGCTTGGCCTGCCCATCTGGGTGGGCCTTTCGCATGTCTAACCCCATTGGAGGAACCCATGCATGGAGAACCCGTCAGCTACGGCAAGCCGGTAGAGCGGAAGGTCACCGCAGCCACGGCCGGCTCCTACCTCGGCATCCTGGCGGTCCTGACCGTCCTGCAGACCGTCAACGCCGACCTCGACCTCATCGCCTGGCTACCTGACTGGCTGGAGTCGCTTGCGGTCCCGCTACTGCCCGGCCTGATCACGTACGCGTCCGGATACGTGACCCGGCACACCGCGCGGCCCGACCTGCCCATCGACCAGCGCTAGGAGTTAGTACCCCTGCTCACCTGTCTCCTAGTCACAGGTGCCATATCCCTGTGGCGAAAAGGTAGAGGCGGTCGCCGAACGTTGCGGCAGCGACTGGCTGTTTGGTGTGGCCCCCTCCCTGGACTGGTTCCCAGGTGCCGAACGGTTGGTTCTCTTGGGCGGAGTTCACGTAGATGCGATCGTCGGTGCCCGTGGCGAAAACGAAGACCCGATCGCCGAACGTTGCGGCGGCAACCGAGACATGAGTGAGACCTCCTCCTTGAACCTCCTGCCACGTGCCAAACGGTTGGTCCCATCCGGCCGAATTCACGTAGACGCGCTGGTCGGTACCTGCGGCGAAAACGTAGAGCCGACCGCCGAGCGATGTGGCGGCAAGCGCTTCAAGGGTGAGACCTCCTCCCTGAACCTCCTGCCAGCCGACGAATGGCTGATCGTCCCAACCGAAATTCACGTAGATACGGCTATTGAGGGCCGCTATGAAGAGGTAGAGCCGATCGCCGAACGTTGTAGCGGCAACCGCGTCTCGGGTCTGCACCTGCTGTCCTTGGACTTGCTGCCAGCCACCAAAAGACTGACCGTCCGGGGCAGAGTTCTGGTACACGCCTTGGTCGAATCCTGTGCCGAAGACGTTAAGTCGACCGTTGAACGACGTGGCACCTAGCGGGAAGGGGGTGGAGCCGCCTCCTGGAACCTCTTGCCAGATACCGAACGAGTGACCGTCCCCGGCAGAGTTCACGTACATGCGGTCGTCGGTGCCTGTGGCGAAGGCGTAGACCCGATCGCCGAACGATGTGGCGGCGAGTGGGAGGGAGGTGGAGCCTCCTCCTTGAATTTCTGTCCAGTCACCGAACGGCTGACCGAAACCGGCAGAGTTCACGTACATGGGCTTTGCTTCCATCTTTACCCCGTAATTTTTTGAAGCGGTGATGCTCTCAGTCGAATTAGGTAGGCATTGCAGAGGACGGGCGGGCGTCAGAAGCAGCCGACTTTAGACGCCGGAATCTGAGGCGCGAAAAGCGGACGGATTTACGATCCGCAGCGTACCGGCAACACGTACAAGAAATTATGAATCCCTGGCGGGTCGCACTAAATGATAGGTCGACAAAGCTGTCCGCCTGCCTCCCGACAGAGAAAGACTTCTCTGTCGGGAGATGCCCTGCCAAGCGGCCGGCCTCACGCATAGGAGGCAATTTCATAAGAGATTTAGGACGCCTTCATACTGGCGTTTTACTCTCCCGACGTCACCACATCGCACTCCTGATCGAACACCTCAGAGCGAGCCAGATATACAACCTCTTCCAGCCCGAAACAGTCACCGTGTAAAAGCGCCCCGCCACCTGAGAGGACACCGTTGGCGAAGTAGATCAAAAAGCAGCGCCCCATGATCACATCCGTGATCATGGGGCCGCTATCGTTGTTCCTGCTCGCGGATGGAGTCGTGGGTGTCGCTGCGTTCGACTGGTGCAGACCAGATCCCGGCCGCCACTCTGGCGGTGGCCCGGGCGGCCTTCCCGAAAGGCAGCCTGGCGATTCGTATACGGGATGCGCTGGGCGTCCTATTTGAGGACGCGGACTTCGCTGCAGCCTTCTCCACCCGCGGTCGCCCCGGCACTGTCCCCTGCCCGTCTGGCGTTGGCGTCGATCCTGCAGTTCGGAGAGGGATTGTCCGATCGGCAGGCGGCCGAGGTGGTGCGAGCGCGGATCGACTGGAAGTACGCGCTCGGGCTGGAGCTGACCGACGCCGGCTTCGACTACTCGGTGCTCAGCGAGTTCCGTGATCGCCTGATCACAGGGTCGCTTGAACAGAGCCTGCTCGACACCATCCTGGAGCGCGCCGTCACCGCCGGGTTGCTACGAGCCGGCGGTCGGCAGCGGACCGACTCCACTCACGTGCTCATGGCCATGCGCACGATGAACCGGCTAGAGCAGGTGCATGAAACGGTGCGAGCCTCGCTCAACGCGCTGGCCGCCGCCGCACCCGACTGGCTGCTCGCTCAGGCCGAACGAGGATGGTTCGAGCGCTACGAGGCCCGCGTTGAGGACTATCGACTGCCCAGGAACAAGGCTGAGCGCATCCAGCTCGGCCACGAGATCGGCGCCGACGGGGACGGCGTCCTGCGCGCGGTGTACTCGCAGGCCGCTCCCGGATGGCTGCGCGACCTCCCCGCGGTGCAGACCCTGCGCCACGTATGGATCCAGCAGTACGTCACCATCGACGATCAACTGCGCTGGCGAACCCCTGACGAGCAGCCACCAGGCACGATCCGCCAGATCTCACCCTAGGACAACGATGCCCGATCCGGCACCAAGGGCGACTCGCACTGGGACGGCTACAAGGTGCACCTCACCGAGACGTGCGACACTGACGCCCCGCATTTGGTCACCAACGTGATCACGGCCTCATCGCCGGGCAGCGACTACGAGGCCACCGGCCTGGTTCAGGAGGCCCTGGCCTCGCACGAGCTGACGCCGGCGGTGCATCTGGCCGACAAGGGCTACATGAGCGCGCACAACCTCGCGCGCGCCGATCGCCGCGGCATCGAACTGCTGGGACCCATGATGCCCGACAAAGCCTGGCAAACGCCGAGGGCAACGGCTTCGCCGTCAACGACTTCACCATCGACTGGGACAACCGCGTCATGACCTGTCCCACCGGAGCCACCAGCTTGCCGTGGGCCAACGAGACCGATCAAGGCGGGACTCCGGTTATCCGCGTGCGCTTTCGATGCGTGACTGCAAGGACTGTCCCAGCCGGGAGCTGTGCACGCGCGGGGCTAAAGGCCGACGCATCACCCTGCGCCCGCGGGAGGAGCATGAAGCCCTGCAACGCGCACGACAGCGGCAAAGCACCGACGAATGGCAGCAGCGCTATGCCCACAGGGCAGGCGTGGAGGGAACCATCGCCCAAGGCGTCAAGGGCTTTGGCCTGCGCAGATCCCGCTACCGCAGGACCGCCACACGTAACCTCCACACCAACGACCACTGCGTCATACGACCGGCACGACGTTCTCGACGGTATCGACATCACCATCGAGGGACGTGCCGAGTCAGTGTGCGACCCGGCTGAACGCAGCATCACCGCCGACGCCCACGAGAGCAAGTACGGCGACCCCCTGACCAACTCGGACGGCACCTGGCATGGCCTCGGCGACACCATCCGCTCCGGCAAGGTTCTGCTGTACCGCATCGACCCGAAGGTCGGATTCGCTCTCGGCAAGGGCGAGACGTACAGCCAGATCCGCTACCGCTTCCAGCGCTGACCGCTGATTGTTGCGGCCGCGTGTCAGGCGGCCGAGCACCGGCCACCGTCGCAGAATGAGGATGTCGGGCTCGCTCTCGCGCACCCAGCACGACGTGCACAGACCGCTCCGGCGGTCCTGACGGTTGGTCCAGAAGGCGGGTTCAACTCCCGGACCGGTGGGCCCCTCGGTCATCGTCCGGCAGGCGCCACCACGCGGGCGAGGTCAGCACGGTGGCCCAGGAGCGGGCCCGGGGCAGCCACATGTCGGGGTCGCGCCATGGGAGACGTCGGCACGGTCCGGAGGCCCGGTACGGAGGTCGCGGCGAGGTTGAGGCGGACTCCCATGTCGAGGTTCACCTCACCGTAGAGCCGGACGCGGGACCCGAGCGGTGCGGCTGCGTCATGCCCGATGTACGACGTGCCGTCAGTGGCCGAGAGTGCTGAGGATGAGATTGGTCAGGGCGGTGACGGCGTCGTCGGTGGTGGTTCGGCCTCGGTTGATCTCGGCGGCGAGGGCCTCTGCGGCGCCGAGGGTGCCGACGCAGCGCAGCCGGAGGGCTTCGGCGGTGAGGCGGGAGTGGGGTCGCAGGGCGGTGGCCATCAGGTTCGTGTAGTGGTCGAGCAGGTCGTGCTGGGTTGCCTCCAGGGCCGGGCTTCCCTTGAGGGCGGCGGAGATGGCGGTGAGTTCCGGCATGTCGGTGGCGCACGTGAAGTAGGCCTCGCTCATGACGCGGGCGACCTCGGACGCGGTGGGATCGGCGTCCTGCAGGGCCTGGGCCAGCCTGGTCCGGTACTGGTCATCCAGGCGCAGGTAGAGGGCGAGCAGCAGGCCGTGGCGGGTGGCGAAGTGGTCGTAGACGACCGGCCGGCTGACCTGGGCGGCTTCGGCGAGGGTAGGCAGGGTGAGGTCGTCGGCGCCCCGGGTGCGCACGATCGAGGTGGCGGCGTCGAGCAGTTGCTCGCGTCTGGCCGCCTTGGACAGGCGGGTCGATGGACTGGCCATGGTCCTCCCTTTGCGTGCCGGCTCCAGCTTAAGCTACAAAAGGTAGGCTACAAAATGTAGCTTAATCAGGAGGAGTCACACATGGGTAAGTCAGTGCTGATCATGGGTGGGTCGGGACAGGCGGGCAGGGGCACGGCCGTGCTCCTGCGGCGCTGGTATCCGGCGCTGCCGCTGACCATCGCCGCTCGCAATCTCGACCGTGCCCGGCGGGTCGCCGACGAACTGGGCAACGCCACGGCCCTCACCTTCGACCTGCGGCGTGGCGATCTCGGGCTCTCGGAGGAGCACGGCTATGCGGCGGTCGTCGCCGCCGTGCGTGATTCGCGCCTCAACGGGTTGCGCTTCGCGCAGGATCGCGGCGTGCCGTACCTGAGCATCTCCAACGGTTTGGTGGACATCGCGCCGGAGGTCGTCGCGGGCGCCCAGCGGGCGGCGGCCGCACCGATCCTGGTGGCCAGCCACTACCTGGCCGGGCTCGTCGTGCTGGCCGCGATGGAGTCGGCCCGGGAGTTCGAGCGGGTCGACACGGTACGGGTGGCGGCGGTGCTGGACGAACGCGATGGCGGCGGGCCTGCGGCCATCGCCGATCTGGAGCGGCTGATGGATGTCACCTCGGCGGGGCTGGTGCGCCGTGACGGCGATTTCCTCTGGGTGGCCGGCGCCGATGCGCAGGTGGAGGTGGCCAGCGTGGACGGGGTCGTGCTGCCCGGCCAGACGATCGCCACCCTGGACGTGCCGAGTCTCGCGCTCGCGACGGGCGCGCCGAATGTCCGCTTCGATTTCGCGGTCGGGGAATCGGCCAGTAGGCGGCGCGGCGCGGCGCCTACGACCGAGGTCCGCATCGAGCTGGAGGGAAGTGCGGCGGCGGGCACGCCGCTCAGCAGGAGCCAATGGCTGGTGCATCCTGAAGGCCAGCGTCCGCTGACCGCGCTCGGTATCGCTCTGGGAGTGGAACGACTGCTCGGCCTGCGCGGCCGCCCGGTGACGCCGGGCCTGTACACGCCCGAGGCGCTGGTCGACCCGGCCTACGCGGTCGAGCGCATGGCGGAGCTCGGCACGCTGCGGCTCTAGCCGGAGAACGCCAGAACGGGTTATGGAGTTCGAGTGGTCAGGTTTCGCTCCGGCGAGCT
Source organism: Nonomuraea sp. NPDC048881 (assembly GCF_040649795.1). Lineage (NCBI taxonomy): Bacteria > Bacillati > Actinomycetota > Actinomycetes > Streptosporangiales > Streptosporangiaceae > Nonomuraea > Nonomuraea sp. NPDC048881. Next base: position 804,116 of record NZ_JBEZGC010000003.1, on the reverse strand, counting down.
TCCAGCATGCCCGAGCGTAACCCAGCTGCCTGCGGCAGGTGCTCCCGAGCGATGCCGGTATGCAGCACGATGCCCTGCAAGGCCGGCCGGTCATCCGGCCGCTTGCGCCCTGGATGGCGGAAACTCCGCGGACGCTGGGGCAACAGCGGCTCATCACCGGCCCACAGCTCGTCACTGACCTCCCACGGCTTCGGCTTGGCCACCCGTGCTCCTCTCTCGGCCACAGCGAGAGATCAAAGCACAGCAAAGATCATTCTGTCGGGACCCCTCAACCGCGAGCGGGCGGCGGCGCAGGTGGTAGGCACAGGCCAGGGCGAGCAATATCGGGCCCCACAGCGCCGCTGGGGCGATGGACACCATCGCCAGCGCCTGCCACCAGCCATTCTCGTACGCCACGCCGCCGGCGACGCCGACCCAGGAGAGCACCATCCAGACCGAGACCGCGGTCAAGAGCAGCCCACCGGCCACGGCAGGGACGACCGCTGCCATGGGCGGCACACGTCTGCCGCCGATGACCGGGATCCAGCTCGGCACCACCTCGCCCCAGCCACGCACCAGACCGATGCTGAGCAGCGCCGCCAACTCGGTGAGCACGCTGAGCCCGAAGACATGGGGGATGCTGATCCACAACGGTGACACAGGCGCGTCGTTGAGCTGGCCCATGTCGAAGTGAAAGGCAAACGGCAACCTCCACAGGCACGTGGGGAGCAGCAGCCAGGGAAGCGCGTAGGCGGTACGGAGCGCCCAGCGTGAGGCAGGTTGTGCGGTGTCACTGCTGGCCGGGGCCGCATGCAAGAGCTTGATCGCCAGACCTGTACCTTCTCCTGGCCTCGAGAACGATTGATCACCTGTGAGGTGAATCGCCTCCCCGCGCGAGCCAGTAGTGGTTTGTTAGGTCTGTCGGTGGCTGTTGCGGCGTGACGGTTTCAGCCTTCGATGGCAAGGTGGGGCATGCGCCGGCCCAGGCCGTGAGCAGCAGTGGCTACCCGCATCGCACAGCCGCCCTACGACACGCCAACCTAGAAAGCACTACTGAGGCTCCGCCCTTGTCTCAGCGCCGCCGCCTGGAACTTCTCCGACGTGCGCTCAGCGACGAGAGGCCGGCCCTTCCCATCCGGGTCTCGGCCTGGCTCATGCTCCTCTTCGCTCAGCCGATCACACGGGTCGTTCGCCGCACGCTCGACGACCTCGTCTCGCTCGACGGCGAACTCCACGTGCGACTTGGAGACCCGCCCATGCCAGTCCCCGAGCCCTTCGCAAGCCTCCTGCTCCAACTGGCCGACGAACGGCCCCATCTGAACACCGCCACCAACCCCGCCGCCCGCTGGCTCTTTCCCGGCCGCCGAGCTGACCAACCCGCCAACTCCGGCACCCTCCGCGAACACCCACGCCTCGCCGGATTCCACACCGGCACCGGTCATTGCCAGGGCCTTGCGCTTGCACGACAAGATCACCATGCGAGTCGCCGCTGACGCAGGTGGCACCTGCAACCGCTACGCCCCGAATGACCACGCACAGTGAACACCGGCAGCCCGACTGGCTTGAACACAGACCATTTGATCAACGACTCCTGCCAACCCCGGGGCCGATCACGGCTACTGGCGCCCGACACCGGCCATCGCTGACCGGCCGGCTTGCCGCGTTTGTCAAATGGGTGTCACCAGAGGTGTACTGCCTTCCGGAAAGCTGATCATCCGATCACGCACGAGGGAGGACCGGTGGACTTCGCGATCCTGGGCACCATTCGCCTCAATGGTCCCGGCGGCCGGATCCGTCTCAGCCGCAAGCAGCGGGCCGTGATCGCGGTCCTGCTGCTCCACCCGAACGCGACCGTTTCCACCGAACGCCTGATCGGCGCCCTCTGGGACGACCCGCCCCGCTCGGCACTGTCCAACGTCCAGACCTACGTCCATCAGCTCCGCCGCTCCCTGGAGGGCAGCGGCCTGTGGCTGGGGACCGAGGGGTCGGGGTACGCCTGCGAGGTCCCGCCGGAGCGTCTGGACCTGCTGGTGTTCGAGGAGGGCGTACGCCGGGCGCGCAGGGAACGGGCGAACGGCGACCTGGTGGCGGCCGAGCGGCAGTACGCGGCCGCGGTCGCGTTGTGGCGCGGAACCCCGGCCGAGGACGTACCGCTCAGCGGGGCCGTGGCGCCGCGGATCACCGAGCTGGAGGAGCAGCTGGCGGTGGCCAGATCGGAGTGGATCGACGTACGGCTCGCGCTCGGCCACGACGGCCTCGCCGCCGAACTGCGTACCCTCGTCGCCGCCCACCCGCTGCGTGAGCGGTTGCGCGAGCAGCTCGTGGTCGCCCTGCACCGCAGCGGGCGGCGGGACGAGGCCCTCGACGCCTTCCGCGAGGCGCGTGAGCTGCTGGTGGCCGAGCTGGGCATCGAGCCGGGCCCGGAACTGCGCCGCCTGCACGCCGCGCTGCTCTCCGGCGACGCCGATCGCCGTTCGCCGCTGCTCCCCGGCGAGACCGATCACCGCTCGCCACCGGCCGGAGAGACCGGGCGCCACTCGCCGCCACCGAAGTCGAAAGGAGAGGGCGGCCGTCATTCGCCGCCGCCGACCGCGGACGCCGACCGGCACGGCACGCCGCCTTCCGCGGACGCCGACCGGCACGGCACGCCGCCTTTCGCGGACGTCGAAGCAAGCGCGCGGCCGATGGCGTTCCGGGGGCTGTGCCAGTTACCCGGCGACACCGCGGACTTCGTCGGGCGTGCGGGAGAGATCGCCGAGCTGCTGGGGCTGCTGCGGGCGGGCGCGGATCGACTCGGTCCGCCCATCGTGGTCGTGTCCGGTCTGCCCGGCGTGGGCAAGACCACGCTCGCCGTACGACTGGCGCACCTGTTGCGAGCCGATTATCCCGACGGGCAGCTCTTCGTCCGGCTCGGACGGGACGCGCGCGGCCCCCGGGAGCCCGGCGAGCTGCTGGACGTGCTGCTGCGCTCGCTCGGCCTCGACGGCGCGCTCATCCCCGTCCCGGTCGAGGAACGCGCGGGACTGCTGCGTCAGCGGCTGGCCGACCGGGCGGTGCTCCTCGTGCTGGACGACGCCGTCGAGGAGGATCAGCTCCGCCACCTGCTGCCAGGCACCGCACGCGGCGCCGTCCTGGTGACCTCCCGCTCTCCGCTGCCCGCCCTGGAAGGTGCCGTACGGCTCACGCTCGACCTCCCTGACGAGAAGGACGCCAGGCTCCTGCTGGAACGCGTGGCGGGCCCGGACCGCATCGGTTCGGCGCCCGGCGCGGCCGAGCAGATCCTGCGTTCCTGCGGCCGGTTGCCGCTGGCCATCCGGGTCGCGGGAGCCCGCCTGGCCACCCGGCCGGTCTGGCCGGTCAGCGAGTTCGCCACCCGGCTGGCCGGACGGGGCCTGGACGAGCTGGTCGTCGGCGGGCTGGACGTGCGCGCGACGTTCGAGCCGAGCTACGCGGCGCTGCCGGACCCGGCCAGGCGGGTGTTCCGGCTGCTGGGCCTGGCCGGGCTGGACAGCGTGGCGGAGTGGTCGGTCGCGGCCCTCCTCAGACCACCCGCCACGGAAACGGCCGCGGCGCCCGCCAGCACGCCTGCCTCGGACGGGGACGCGGGCAAGCCGGGGCCGGCCCCGCTGGAGGCGGATGCGGACAAGCTGGGGGCGACCCCGCCGGCGGCGGATGCGGACAAGCTGGGGGCGACCCCGCCGGCGGCGGATGCGGACAAGCTCGCGCTGGAGGCCGATGCGGCGCTGGAGACGCTGGTCGCGCGGGGCATGCTCACCTCGACCGAGGTGGACGGGGCCGGACAGCCCCGCTACCGGCTGCACGACCTGCTGCGGGTGTACGCGCGGGAACGGGCGCAGGCGGAGGAGACCCCCGAGGGGCGGCGTGCGGCGCTCACCTGGCACGTGCTGGAATGCCTGCGGCGTACCCGGGCCGCCACGCGCCGCCTGCCGATCCTGCTCGCCCCGCCATACGAACGGGAGCCGGAGGAGGGACCGGCGCCCGACGTACGGGTGAGCGAGATGTGGCTGGCGGCCGAGCGGCGTACGCTGATGCTCGCCCTCAGCACCGCCGCCGAGCTGGGCCTGAACGACGTGGCGGCCGAGCTGGGGCACCACCTCACCAGCTATTTGATCATGGATCGGTTCCTGGCCGACGCCGAGCGGGTCCAGCGGATCGTGATCGGGCTGGGCGATGAGCGCGCCGCGCTGCGGGCCCGGCTGCTGCTGGCCACGGTGGAGATCGAATGGGGTCGGTTCCCATCGGCCGAGACCATGTGCGGCGTGCTTCTGGCGGAGTTCGGCCGCGCCGGCGACAGGCATGGAGCGGCGTACGCGCTGATCGTCAGGGCAGCCGCGCGGCACGGCATGGGCCGTCTGGACGAGGCGCTGGCCGACGCGTACGCCTGCCTCGACCTGATGGCGGCTCACGGCGACGCCGCCGGGCTGGCGTACGCGTGGACCTGGCCTGTCTGGATCCACGTCGAGCGCGGTGAGCACGGGCGGGCCGTGGAGATCGCCAGAGCGCGGCTGGAGGTGACCGACAAGGACGACTACGCCATCCGCGGCAACCTGCTGCGCGGCCTCGGCACCGCCCTCCACCAGCGGGGCGAGACGGCGGAGGCCGTCGTCCGCTACCGGGAGGGCCTGCTGGCGGCGCAGGCGCTCGGCGATCGCGCCGAGACGAGCAAGGCGCTGCGCCGGCTGGGGGAGGCACTGGGTGCGCTGGGCCGCTTCGACGAGGCGGCCGAGACACTGGCGGCGAGCCTGCGGCTGTTCGTGGTGAGCGGCGACACCCTGGGCGAGGCGCTGGCCGGGCACACGCTCGGCGTCGTGCGCCTGCGCCAGGGCGAGCCCCGCCGGGCGGTGGCGGACCTGCGGGCCGCGCTGGAACGGCTCGGCGGCGACGGTCCTCCGGTGTGGCGAGCCCGCGTCCTCCGGGAGCTGGGCCGGGCCTACGCCCTGCTGGGGCGGCACGAGGAGGCCGCGGCGGCGTGGCGCGGCTCCCTCGTCCTGTTCGGCGACGCGGCGGAGGGGCGGGAGGTGGCCGCGTTCCTGGCGCCCTGACCGACGCTATTCGCCGAGCCGCCACACGACCGGCACGCCCTGCGTTCCCGCCAGCCTGGCCTCCTTGCGCGCCAGCCCCGGTGTGGCGCCCTCGGCGACCAGCACGCCCTCGGGCGACAGGGCGGCCCACATCCCGGCGGGCGCGTCGGCCACCTCCAGCGCCCGGTTCACCTCCAGCGCCCGGTTCACCTCCGGCCGGGCCGGAGCGGGCGTCCGGCGGGCCCGCCACCGCCGCCAGTACAGCCACTGCGCGACGATCAACGGCCCGAGCACGGTCAACAGCGGCAGCAGCCGGCCATGGGACAGGACGAAGGCGATGGACAGAGCCAGCAGGACGGCCTCCAGGCCGGCGGCACACCACGCGGCCGCCTTCCCGTACGCCCGCAGCGCCACCACCGGCCAGATCGACAACATCAGGCAGTCGCCGAGCCCGATGAGGGCGGGATCGTCGCCATGGGAGGAGGCCAGCACGGGCGCGAACGGCAGCCCCTGCATCCGCTGGACGAAGTCGGCGGTGAGCGACGTCAGCCCGGTGGCCAGCGTGTCGTACAGGGTGAGGGCGGCGGCCAGCGCGGCCACCTGCGCGGGCGTGATCGCCGCCTGCACCCACATGTTCACCACGCCGACGACGAGCAGGATCAGCAGTGCGTCGTTGATCACAAGGAGCGCAGCCGGCCATCCCAGCGCGAAGGCGGTGACGTCGGCGGCGCACAGGAGCAGGGCGGCGATCATGCCCCACCGGCCGCCCAGCACGGGGGCGAGGGTGAGCTGGGTCAACGTCAGGACCACGAGCCCGAAGATCGACACGACGACGCCCGTGGGCAGGTGCAGGTACGCGAACGGCATCACGACCAGCGTCACCACCATGACCGCGATGTCCGCGCCCACCATCCGGCCGACCGGCGGTCTGGGCATGACGTAACGGCGCAGGTACGCGGCGGTGAGCGCGACGGCCGCAGCGACGAGGGCGTACAGGGCGAGCACGTACGGGGTCATCACAGTCCTCGCTCGAAGCTGATCTCCAGCAGGTCCGTGCGCAGCCGGCAGGGCGCGGGCAGGTCCTCGGCGGTCTCGACCAGAACGATGCCGGTCAGGGGCAGCCCGTGGGCGCGCTCCTCCAGCCGGCCGAGCAGGCCCTGCTCGGCCTTGCCCGCGACGACGTACAGGACGGTGTCCTCCAGGGCGTACCGGGTGGGCAGCGGCAGCGCGTGCTCGGCCTGCAGCAGGTCCAGCACGTCACGCGTGGTCAGCCCGCCGGGCGACCTGCGGCCGAGCACCCGCGAGGTGGCGGGCAGGGCGGCGAGGGCGCACGTCGGGGCCTCGGCCAGAACCTGGACGAGGTCGCCGGTGACGTACCTGAGCAGGAGCGTGGTGTCGCGAAACGCGGAGTACGGCGTCACGACGATCGTGCCGACCTCGCCGGGAGCGGCGGGGGCCAGGGTCTCGGGGGCGAGTATCTCGACCAGGCCCTGGTCGGCGGACAGGTGCAGATGACCGTCGGGGCAGACACGGCCGGACACCGGGGCGATCTCGGTCATGCCGTACCCGTCGCGGACCTCGGCCCCGAACGCGTGCTCCGCCCGCTCGCGCAGCGCGTCGGTGAGGACCTCGCCGCCGGACCAGATGGTGGTCAGCGCGAAGTCGGCGGCCCGCCAGCCGCCCCGCTCGGCCTCCTGCACGAGCGCCGCGAGGTGGGAGGCCGGCACGTTGAGGTGGGACATCTGCGCGCGCTTGCCCGGTACGTGCAGCGGAGTGGCCAGCCGGTCGAGCGTGGCGGCCGGGTCGATGGTGCCCAGGTGGGCGAACACGGCCCCGGTACAGGTGACGGCCCGTTCGGTGAGGATCTGCGCGACGGACCGCGAGCTGCTCGCGTTGGCCCACACGTCGTCCGTGCGCACGTTCCCGGACATCATGAGCGAGAGCGCCGACAGGCACGACAGCAGCTCGATCTCGTAGGCGGAGAACCACACCAGCGTGGGCGTGCCCGTCGTGCCCGTCGTGTGCGCGAGCACGGATGGCTTGGCCAGGTCGGAGACGAACGCCGCCGGCCTGCCGCGCAGGTCCGCCTTGGAGGTGGGTGCGATCGAGGACAGGGATTGCGGGGTGATCGAGGCCGGGTCCACGCCGTGTTCCGCGAACCAGCGCCGGTAGTAGGGGCTCTCCGCCGCCGCGTGGGCCACCGTGCGCCGCAGCCGCCGCCGGGTGAGGTCCTCCTGGAGCTCGGGGTCGTTGCCCGCGATCAGGTCGTCGGCGCCCTCGCCGGGCGAGCCGAACGTCTCCAGCGTCTCGCGCATGTCGTCGACCAGCGTGTAGACGTCCCGCAGCCGGAACCTGCGCCCCGACATCATCGACCAGGCGTAGCCGAGCTGGCGTACCGCGGTGCCGAACACTCCGCTTTCCTCCCGTCGTGGTGTCCCCCGGGAGAGAGCTCCCGGGGAATCACTCGCTGTTCGTCAGACCTGCAGCCCGAAGATGGCGCTGGACAGGGTGCTGACGGCGTACTTCGCGTAACGACGGGCGGTCTTGACCATGACGAACTCCCAGTTCCTCAGGGGGCGCACCGATCGCGCCCTCTGCGATCAAGAGTGGGAGCCGCTGCCAGAGACCCCCTACACAGTCGCTACAAGGTCATTACAAACAGCTGGTCGCGGCCCTGTCCGCGCTACAACGCCCGCGGCCTACACCTGTCGGCGGGGATGCGTTCGACGATGTCCAAGGCGATCCCCAGGCCGGCGCCATGAGCGACGACCGTGTTCCCGTGGGCTGAGGCCGCGAGCACGACGACCGCGCGCACGTCTACGGCCACTTGTCGGTGCCGCCGTCGCGCCCTTGGGCCCGCTGGCCGAGGGGTGCGCGGCCTTCCACGCCGCGAGGACTGGTAACACTACAAATCCACACGATCACAAGACGACATCACGGATGGAGGCTCATGTAGGCACTCTCAGGGGCTCCAGGGCGGCCAGGACGAGGTCGAGGCCGAAGGTGAACTCCTCCGCCGGGTCGTAGCCGGCAGCGGCGAGCACCGCGGCGGACTCGTTGAGGTAGGGGAACTCGTCAGGAGGAAGCTGGGGCAGGAAGACGTCCTCGGTCATGTCCGCGAACTCATCGGCGGTGTCGAACGGCAGGCTGGCTTCCTGCAGGGCGAAACCGTAGACATAGCTGTCAAGCAACCAGTTGGCGTGCGTCGCCATCAAGACCGGGAAGCCGGCCCTCCGCAGGCAGGCGGTGACCGCTTCGCGGTGGCGGAGGTTCGCGGGCCCCGGCGATGTCCGCGACTCCATCAGGCTGATCGCCCACGGGTGACGTGCGAGAACCTGCCGGGCGGATACCGCCCGCCGTCGCATCGCGGACTGCCAGTCGGTCTCTTCGGGCGGGAGCTCGATCTCCTCGAACACGACGTCGATCATGGCGTCCAGCAACTCTTCCTTGTTCGCCACGTAGTAGTAAAGCGACATCGCGCCCGCGCCGAGCGCGCCGGCCAGCCGGCGCATGCTCAGCCCGTCGACCCCCTCGCGGTCGGCGAGCCGGACCGCCTCGACCACCACCCGTTGCCTGCTCAGCGCCGCGTCTGACGCCACCGGGCGTTGTTCCTTCGCAGACACGGGTCTCCTCTCGCTCGCTCGAACGGCTTGACAATCGTCCAGCGCACGGTCATGGTACAGCGTACTACCCGTAGTACGCTGTACGACGTACGGTGTACGAACCGGCCGCGACGACGACGATGCGGGCCGCCGACCAGCACCGTTACGGCCTGCCCTAAGCGCTCGAGTCGTCCGAGGTCCGGGCTACCGCTGCCCGGTCGAGGCCGATGTGCTCGTCCAGGTGGGCGCGGCCTCGATACATCCCTGCCGCCAGTTCGGTGGAGGGACCGCTCCTCTCGAAAGAAGAACCGATGACCACCCGAACGAAAACCCCGAACCTGCTCGACGACCGGCCGGTCCCCGTGCACGCCAAGCTCGCCGCCGCATGGACCAGCTTCATGTTCCTCTACATCTACGTCGACTACTTCCACCTGCACAAGCCCGGCGTCATCGACAACCTCCGTGCCGGCGTCGTCTTCGAGTTCGACGTCAGCCCGACGTTGTTGACCATGATGCTCGCGTCCGTGGCGATCCCGGCCCTGATGGTGATGCTCTCCATGACGCTGCCCGCCCGGGTGAACCGCGCCACGAACCTCGTCGTCGCATCGCTCTACATCCCCTACTCGGTGTTCAACGCGGTAGGGGAGTCCTGGGACTGGGCCCCCTTCTACGGCCTCTCCATCGGGATCGAAGTGCTGCTCCTGGGCTTCATCGTGCGCTCCGCCTGGACATGGCCTCGAACCCCCGCCGTCCCGGCCGGTCCCGCGATGACCGACCTTCGACAGTAGGTGTCCGTGTAGAGCCCTACGGCGTGAAGCCCGCCACCGCAGACACCGGGCTGACCCCGCGCCCGTAGGCCGGACGGCGGCTGACCGACCAGCAGACTTCATCCATCAGGTGGACCAATGGAACAGTGGTTGGCGTTGAGCATTGACCGACGTCATGGACGCCGTTGACGGCGGGCGTTTCCGCCGGCTACCCGTGATGGTCCGGTTCGGCGTCGGCGAGGGCACGGTATCCGGCGGGCGCAAGGTCTTCGGCCTCGCCAGCGCAGGCGTCCGTCTCGTTTGGCCTCTTGCGCGTCAGTCCGACAGCCAGTGCAGCTCGTGCGCCACGGTTTTTGCGACGGCGCGGATGCGGCGGTGAAGCGGCGACTGCTCGCGTGGGAGGATCAGGTGGATCGTCAGGCTGGGCGCGCCGCGCAGCGGTCGCCAGGTGAGACCGGCCGGTTGTGTCGTGACCGCGGCTTCTCCGGCCGGGGCGAGGGTGACCCCGTCGCGCAGGTCGCGTTGAGACATGTCGAAGGAGACTGCGGGCGTGTGGAATCGCGGGTGTGGTCGGGCGTCTCGGAACAGTGCGGACAGCTGATCGTGGATCACGGGGTTGGCCGCAGGGTCCGGGAGTCGCAGTGGATACGCGGCCGCGTCGGCGATCTCGATCTCCGGGTGTTCGGCCAGCGGATGGTGCTGCGCCAGCTGGACCCCGACGCGCATACGCCGCAGCAGGAACCGGCGCACGCCACGGCCCGGCTGTTCACCGCGGGTGATCCCGGCATCGATGCGGCCGTCGGCGACCGCGGGGGAGATCTCCGGTGTCGCCATCGGGACCGCGCTGACCTCAAGTCCGCTGTTGCCGCGAATCAGCCTGTCCACCAGGGCCGGTACCGTCTCGGCCCCGGCGCTGAGGCTGTAACCGATGCGCAGCGTGCCCAGTTCGCCGGCCGCCGCGCTCCGGGCGGTGTCCCATGCCCGGTCCAGCGCCGCCAGCGCGGGCGGCGCGGACTCCGCCAAGGCCGCACCGGCCGTGGTCAACACGACGCTACGCGTGCTGCGGACCAGCAGGGCCGTGCCGAGTTCCGCCTCCAATCGGCGCATCCGGGCGCTGAGTGCGGGCTGTGCGATACCGATCCGTGCGGCCGCGCGGGTGAAGTTCAACTCCTGCGCCAGCACCAGGAAGTACCGCAGGCTCACCGTGTCCGGCGCCACGTGCCCTCCCTGCCGATTGATAACGATCCGTTCTGAGTCTAACCAGAATCGGTCTTTCCCTCGGCCGTACATCGAGCCCTAACCTGCGCATATGACGATTCAACCGGCCACAGCACCCGTCGCCGGGATCGATCGATTTGAGTGTCAATTCGAAGTCGGACGTGTCCGGCCGAACACAGGAGGTTTCCATGGCTAAGGGCTACTGGGTCAGTGTCTACCCCGCCATTTCCGATCCTGAGGCCCTGACTGCCTACGACAAGCTGGCCGGTCCGGCTGTCCAGGCTGGGGGCGGGCGCAACCTGGCCCTCCTCCCGTCCCGTGGCGGTCGAGTCGTCGCCCACGAGGCCGGAATCACGCAACGTGTCGTTCTGATCGAGTTCGACAGCTTTGAACAGGCCGTCGCGGCATACGAGAGCGAGGCTTACCAGAAGGCGCTGGTGTCATTCCCCGACGGCGTCCAGCGCGACTTCCGCATCATCGAAGGCATCGACTGACAGTGAGGTTCGCCGGGGGTGGACCCAGTGCCGGCGGGCGAGCTGTCGGCGCTGGCTCGCTACGGGCCGGTCTCCAAGGCGCCGACGTTGCGGGATCTGGAAAGCGATCGGCAGGCGGCCACGCTGGCCACCGTGCGGCGTCTGGAGACCTCTTCGGTCGCTGATGGCCTGGTCGTGCTGGACGTGCTGATCACGTCGAATCTGCTGGCCCGGGCCGAGCGGGGCGGGCTCGGCAGCGGGCTGAGCTGGTCAAGCGCCGGCGGTGGTCAGCTCAGCGCCCAGGAGGCGAAGACGTTCGTGACCCTCTCCCGGGGGCAGGAACTGCCTGAGCCCCCGCACCCCGGCTCCTCGAAGAAGCCGATGAGACCCGGCCGCCGCCGGCCGGCAGCGCCTGCGATCCCCAGCAGCCAACAGCCCTCAGCAGCCCCCGGCGATTGGCGGACTTCGCGGACAGGCCTCCACGCGCGCCCGCGATATCCGGCCACACCTGCACGGCATGCCCGGATGATCGCGGTGGCCGGCGGGTGTGTTTCCGGCTTCAGGTCAGCCCCTCCAGGTCTGGAGGGGCTGACCTCTTGGGGCTTGGCCGGAGTCAGACGGTGGTGGCCAGCCAGCCGATGGTTTCGCGGGTGTGGTGTCCGTCGCTCTTGGTGGCGCCGGCGAGGATCTCGTTGATGCGGATCCGGAAGCCCTGCGGCGTCACGTCCGCGATTCTGAGGCCGGGTGTCTCGGGTCCGTTGAAGGTCTGGACGAAGGGGATGACGATCACGCGTGACCCTGCGGGGAACGGGGTCGGGAACGTCACGTGGGTGAAGGTGGAGGTGTCGCCGCCGGTGGTGGCCACGGGGTGGGTGGAGTCCAGGTCGAGGACGCCGGTTTGGATCATGCTCATGCGGGGGCTCCTGGTGGTGGGAGTACGGCTCCGGGTTTCGCGCTATGTGATCAGAATCCCGATCCTCGCCACTGAACGTACACATTTGAACACTCTGAGTGATGTGTCGCGGCAGTGAGGAATGCCTGCCTCCGCAGGCTCACCCACGATGCAGTCGCCCTCGGCCAGGCAGTCCCGCCGGCCACAGCGGGCGACGACGACAGTTCCCCGCCGCCGGGCTCGGTCCGAGCGTTCGGAGGGAAGTCCGACGCTTCCCGCCGCGATGACATGGCGGGAACGTTCGCCGCCGGGCAGTACGGCCCCCAGCCGTTTCGCCTGCGGGTGTAGGCGCTCAGACCGCGCTCACCCAGTGCGCCATGATTCCGGTGCGCCCGTCGCCACCACTCTCGATGACCGCCTCGCCGGTCCCGATGCGGTAGGCGTGAAGTGTCACGACGTCTCCGGCGGCGAAGGTCTGCAGGAGCGTCTGCCCGGCGGTGGCTCGCAGTGTTGCATTGACACCGGCCAGGCCGCTCTGTGCCTCACTGCCGGGAAGGAGCACGCCATTGATGAACAACGCTGTGTGGACATACAGATGCGGCGACACCACAGCCACCGCGTGGAGGGCGTGATAGGAGACCTCCCACACACCGGGGAAGGGGATCTGCAGGTCCGGAACCTCGGAGACCTTCTCGTGGACACGGTCGGCACCCCTGAGCGGGTGGCCGAAGGCCAGCGGGCCCGTCTGGAGCCATACTTTCGAGGCTCCCTGCTGGGGAGACGCGGTGTTGGGTGTTGTCATATCTGGCACACCTTCCGAATGAGGGCCTTCCGCCCTTCGCTGGGGACGAGCCGCTGAACAGGCGCGGGTCGTACTCGCATCGATGCGTCTCTTTGAGTATTCGTTCAACTCCGTTCTGTATTCGAGGGAGACTTTACTGTCCCTCTGGCCACATGCGCCCCACTACGGGTGCCCCACGGAACGGAGGGCTCTTTCTCGCCGGATCGTCTTCAAATCGCTCATGTAGCGCCAGTAGCCCGTCCGATCCTCCCCGGAGGTCGGCGAAGGCGTTGGGACGCCTCCACGAGAGCGCCACCATCGATGCAGGTGCGGCTGACCAGCACGGTGCGTCGGGCGGCGGAGAGGGAGCGTCTGGCGACGCCGCCCCGGTTGGATAACGCGTCGCGGACGCCGGCGAAGGCTTCACGGGTCCTGATCGAGGAGTTGGAATTGGTCGACGCGTGCCGGGCCGACCTGGACGTGGCCGTGTCGTGGCGGGCGGTGGAGACCGTCGCCTGCCACGAGGAGGTGCAGCAGGCACTGACCAGGTCGAGCAACTGGTTCCGCCGGACGGCGACGCGGCGGAAACGGCGATGCGGGGCTTGCTTCCGGATCTGCCGAACGTGTCGCCCGGGTTGTCGCGGCCAATCAGGGGGCAACCGGACAGTCCCGACGGTGATCCGCCTGCGGTTGAGCAGAGCCTTGAGCGGGCTGCGTCGCATGGTGCCGGTCAGGGGCTGAGCACGATCTTGCCGTGGGTGTGTCGGCGTTCGAGTTCGGTGTAGGCCTGGCGGACCTGCGTCAGCGGGTAGACGTTGGCGATCGGGACTTCGAGGTGCCCGTCGGCGATCAGGGCGGCCAGTTCGGCGAGTACCTCAGCGCCCGGCCTGCCGTTGGTTCCGGGTTCGGTCTTGACCCCATACCTCGCGGCCGCCGCGAAATCGGCGATGGTGTCGATCCGCTCGGCGGCGACGCCGAGGACAAGGGCCATTTCGACGTACCCGTCGCCGTAGGCGTCGATGAAGGCGTCGATGCCGCTCGGCGCGGCGGCCTTGATCCGGTCGATGACGCCGTCACCGTAGGCGACCGGGATCACATCGTGTGTTCGCAGCCACCCATGGTTGGGCTCGCTCGCCAGGCCGATGACCGTGGCTCCGGCGCGGCGCGCGAGCTGAACGGCGAGCGAGCCGACTCCTCCGGCTGCCGCGGAGACGACGATGGTCTCCCCGATGTCGAGTTGTACGGAATGCACTGCTCGCCACGCGGTCACCCCGGCGACGTACAGGCCGCCCGCCACCTCCCATGAGACGCTGTCCGGCTTGGGGGTGAGGTTGTCGACGTCGACCAGGACCAGCTCGGCCTGTGCTGCCCGCCGCTCGGAGAACCCGATCACCTCGTCGCCGATCGCGAATCGGTCGACTCCGGCGCCGACCTCGGCGACGATCCCGGCGAGGTCGCTGCCCTGCCCGGACGGAAAGGTCGAAGGAAAGATGTCGGCCATCGCGCCGGTGCGTATGGCCGCCTCACCGGGGTTGATGCCTGCGGCCTTGACCCGCACGAGGACCTGCCCGTTCCCGGGCACCGGCAGGTCGACCTCGTCGACCCGTAACACCTCGGTTCCACCGAACTCGTCGTATCTGACTGCCTTGGTCATTGTCTTGCTTCTCCTGTGGCGCGCGATGCGCGGCCGGCGTCGGGAGCGGGAAAGTGTGGCTGTCACCAGGGCACGCTTCCGGCGTCGTCGAAGAATCCGCCGGTCGGTCCGTCGTCGGGCAGGGTCGCGAGGTGAATCGCGATGGCCGCGCCCTGTTGTGGCGTGCGGACGCCTTGGAAGCCGTTGAGGTCGGTGGCGGTGAAGCCGGGGCAGCCGGAGTTGATCAGGATGTTGGTGCCGCTCAGTTCCTTGACGTATTGGACGGTGAGGGCGTTGAGGAAGGTCTTGGAGGCCAGGTAGGCGGCGGGAACCGGGCCCATGTCGATGCCCGGTGTGGTTTGCAGGGCGAGTGAGCCCACGCTGCTGGACATGTTGACGATCCGCGGTGCTGCCGAGTCGCGCAGCATCGGCAGCATCGCGTTGGTGACCCGGATGACGCCGATCACGTTGGTTTCCACGACGGCTCGCACGGTCGCGGGCTCGACCGTGGTCGGTGTCTGTGGCATTCCGCCGGTGATCGCGGCATTGTTGACCAGGACGTCGAGCCCTCCGGCATGGACGGCGATCAGCTCGGCCGCGGCGGCGACACTTTCGTCGTCGGTGACGTCGAGGGGCACGCCGAACGCATCGATCCCGGCCGCGCGCAGCTTCTCGACCGCGGTGTCGCGGCGATGTCTGTCCCTCGCGCCCACGCCGATTCGCCAGCCAAGGGCCCCCAAGCCGGCGGCGATCTCGTATCCGATTCCCTTGTTCGCGCCGGTCACCAGCGCGATCGTCCGTTCGCTCATGCCGTCGATCATGTTGCGGACTCGGGCGGGGCGTCCAAGACCGGTCAGGTGGACGGCGATACCGCACGGGTATCGGCCGTGGTCAGCGCTGGATACGATGAGCCGGTGGAGACGCGGGAGTTGCGATACTTCGTCGCCGTGGCCGAGGAGTTGCACTTCGGACGGGCGGCACAACGGCTCTCGATGGCGCAACCACCACTGTCGCGGGCGATCCAGCAGCTGGAACGGCGGCTCGGAGTCGTTCTGCTGCACCGCACCGCTCGCGCCGTCGCCCTGACCGAGGCCGGGTCGGTGCTGCTACGGGAAGCCCGGCTCGCGCTCGACGCGGTCGAAGCCGCCGAGCGCCGCACCCGCCGCGCCGCGGCTGACCAGCCCGGTGTGGTCCTGGCCACCAAGGCCGGAGCGTCCAGGGAACTGCTGGCGAAGCTTCTGCACGCCTACGCCGCTGAACCGGGATCAGTGCCCGTTGAGGTGATGCTGTGCGGGCCGGGCGAGCCGGAGGGTCTGCTGCGCACCGGGCGTACCGACGTCGCTCTGCTCCACCGGCCTTACGACACGACGGCCGGACTCGACACAGAGGATCTGCACACCGAACAGCAGGTCGTGGTCCTGCCCAAAGGGCATCCGCTCGCCAACCGGGCGTATCTGTCGTTGGCCGAGGTCAAGGCCCAGACGGACCTGCCCCTGCCGCGCTGGCCCGGACGGGATGGCGGCCATCCGGACGGCCCCGGCCCGCAGGTGCGCGACCATACCCAACTGTTCCAGCTGATCGCGCTCGGACTGGCCTGCGCCGTCGTCCCCGAGTCGCTCCGAGACCAGCTGCGCGACGACTACGCCATCGTGCCGGTGCTGGACGCGCCGGCCGTCACGACCGTCATCGCCTGGCCGCCACACAGCAGATCCAAAGCCGTCGCCGACCTCGTCCGCACCGCGACCCGCCTATGGGCGGCGGCCTAGTTCAAACGCCGCAATCCAAGCGGGTCCACGGATGATTCCCAGCGGCGGCGTTCCGGTTCGCTCCAGACATGGCCTCCGCCTCTCACGCAAGCGTTCGAGCGCGAGACTGCATGGAGCGAATGACGGCGACGTCGATGCCGATCTGCTCGGCGAACGCCCCGGTGTCCCAATATGAGCGCACCCGCGTGATCAGGCCTTCACGAGGGTGGCGTCCCGCGCGGGCGGGCCGTACTGCTTGCCTTAGCTGAACGCCGCGGCATTGCGGGCCGCCCAGTCGGCGTAGGTGTGGGGTGCGTCGCCGGTCAGTTCGCGCACGGCCGGTGACACGTCCGCGGCTCTGCCGACGAACGAGGCGAACAGCGTGAGCATCGAGTCCACGACCGGCGCGGGGGTATGCGCGATCATCTGCTCGCGCGCCTGCTCGGGAGACAGTTCCTCCAGACGCAGGTCGCGGCCCAGGACCTCGCCGAGGATCCGGACCCGGTCGGCCGTCGTCAGCGAGGCGGGCCCGCTCAGCTCGTACGCCTTGCCCGCGTGCCCGTCGTCGAGCAGCGTCCGCGCGGCCACCGCGGCGATGTCGCGTTCGTCGATCGGCGCGGTGGCGGCCTCGGCGAACGGAGCGCGCACCACGCCGCCGTTCTTGACGCCGGGCGCCCACCGCAGGTCGTTCGCCATGAACGCGCCGGGACGCAGGAACGTCCACGGCAGCCCCGACCCGGCCACGGCCCGCTCGTACTCGGCGTGGGCGCTGCCCAGCACGCCGGCCTGTTTCATGGTCACCGCCAGCGCGGACAGCAGCACCACGTGCCCGAGGCCGGCCCTCGCGGCCTCGCGCAGGAAGCCGTCCACCTGGCCGGCGGCCGGGAGCAGGAACGCGCGGTCCGCTCCCCGCAACGCGACCCGCAGGTCCTCTGTCTGCGACATGTCGGCCTTGACCACCTCCACGCCGTCGGGCAGCCCGGCCCGCTCGGGGTTGCGGCTGATCGCCCGGACCTGCTCGCCCGCCCCGAGCAGCAGATCCACCAGCTGACGTCCGACGTTCCCCGTGGCGCCTGTCACCAGAATCACGTCTACCTCACTTCGGATATCCGAACTGTTTGGATATGGGCACTGTAACCTGTGACCGTGACGGACCCCGTTTCGCCCCCGCGACTGCCACGCCCCGAGGAGGTCAGGGAAGCCCTCGGCTTCGTACCCCTGGTGGAGGCGTACTTCCGGCGGGCCCAGGCCGAGATGCCGGACCGGATGCGGGAGATCTTCCGCAACCACGGGCTCACCGGGAGGCACGGCGCGGTCATCCCGCAGCTGACCGTCGAGTCGTCCCTCAGCGTGAGCGAGCTGGCCGACAGGATGGGCGTGTCGCTGCCGACCGCGAGCGAGCTGGTGGGCGACCTCAGCCGGGCCGGCCTGGTCGAACGCCGGGAGGATCCGGCCGACCGCCGCCGCACCCTGGTGTCGCTGGCCCCTGACCATCGGGCCATGGTCGAGGGGTTCGTCGCCCTGCGGGCCGCGCCGCTGCTGCGCGTTCTGGACAACCTCTCGCCGTCGGACCGGCAGGGGTTCTTGGCGGGGCTGATCGCGTGGGCGCACGAGGTGCGCAACTGGTGACGCCCGGTACGCGACGGGACCGGGCCCGGCGCTATGACGTGGACGGGGTCGCGCAGCGGGTGGCGAGGCCGTCCAGGAGGCAGTCGAGGCCGAACGTGAAGCGGCGCTCGCTCTCGCGCTCGACGTCGATCTCGCCCGTGGCGGCCATCCGGCCGGCCAGCGTCGGGTGGCGTTCGGCGACCTGGCGCAGGTAATCGGCCGCCTGTTCGTCCCAGCCGGACCCGGTCCCGCTCATCCGGGCCAGCGTGTCGCGCCAGGCGACCTCCGCGATGACCGCGCCGACCACGTGGTCGTTGACGGCGGCCATGGCGGCGTCGAGGTCGGAGCCGGCGAACCCGGCGCTCTCCAGCAGGCGCAGCCCGGTCTCGGCCAGGGCGAGCGCGTTCGGGCCGAGGTTGGGCCGCACGGTCAGCTCGGACAGGGCCCACCGGTGGCGCAGCAGCATGGCGCGGTTGCTGCGGGCCAGCGCCGCCAGGCCGTCCCGCCAGCCGGACGTGCCGGGGCCGGCGCGCACCTCGCCCAGCACGCGGTCGAGGGCCAGCTCCAGCAGGTCGTCCTTGGTGTGGACGTACCAGTACAGCGACCCGGCGGTCACCCCCAGCTCCGTGGCGACGCGGCGCATCGACAGCCCGCGATGACCCTCGGCGTCGAGGACGGCGACCGCCACCTCGACGATCCGCTCGCGGGTGAGCTGACGGTCGCGCGGCGGCCGCTCGGGACGCAGCCACACAGACCCGCCGGAGGACTCTGACGACGGCACGCGATCACCCTACCCCCCTTGACGTCGCCTTCCATTCCCTTATACAACGTTCAAGACTATTAAACACTGTTCAAGGAGGAGTCGGATGCCGGCCCTGATGTTCCGCCCGAACGGCCCGCTGCCGGGCGATGTGCACGTGACCGCGCTCGGCCCCGAGTCCGGGCCGCCGGTGATCTTCGTGCACGGCTCCACGAGCTGGGGCGACGACCCGGTGTACGGGTTCGCGGCGCAACGCCCGCTGGCCGGCCGGTTCCGGTTGCTGCTGATGGACCGCCGCGGCTACGGCGGCAGCCCGGACGCCGGGGACAGGTTCCCCGGCGACTACCTGGCCGACGCCGACGACATCGCCGAACTCCTCGGCACGGGCGCGCACCTGGTCGGCCACTCCTACGGCGCCGTCGGAGCCATGATCGCGGCGGCGCGGCGGCCCGAGGCGGTGCGCTCGCTCACCTTGGTCGAGCCGGGCAGCTACCAGGCGGCCGCCGACCACCCCGCCGTGGCCGAGGCGCTGCGCGCCAACCGCGCCGCCTACGCCGACCTTCCCGACCTGACGCCCGAGGAGTGGCTGCGCGCCGCCGCCGGCTCGACCGGCATGCCCGAGCCCGGCACGGGCGAGCGGCGGTTGCGCGCGGCCGCCACGGCACTGCGCGAACGCGTCTGCTGGGAGGCGGGCCTCCCGCTGCCGGCGCTACGGGCGGCGTCCTTTCCCAAGCTGGTCGTCTCGGGCACCTGGGAGGGCGCGCCCGGGCCGTACCGGGAGCGCGGCGGCGTCCCCCTCATGGCCTGCGCACGGGTCACGGCCGAGCGGATCGGCGCCCGGCACGAGCAGGTGCCGGGCAGCGCCCACTACCCGCACGTCGAGGTGCCGGAGCGGCTGAACGCGCTGCTCACCGCCCTCTGGTCCGGCGCCTGACTGCCCCGGAAGGCGTCACGGGAGAGGCCCGTCAAGCCAGGAAGAACGTGGCCAGCGTGCGGGCGACCAGTGCGGGGTCGTTCTCCATGGGGATGTGGCCGGCCTCGGGGACCCGCACCAGCGTGGTGTTCGGCACCTCGTCGGCGAACCGCTGCGCGTAGCCGACCTGCTGGAAGGTATCGTCCTCGCCCCACACCAGCAGCTTCGGCGCGTCGCAGGCGAGCAGGGCAGGCATCAGGTCAAGGGTGTAGCGGCTGTCGGCGGCGCCGGCCAGCGCCATCCAGGACCGCCCCACGCGTGGTTCGCGCCACGGGTCGAGGTAGTCGTCCAGCTCTCCTTCGGTGACAGGCCGGGCCAAGGCGGTGGTGACGGCCACGCGCCGGGCGGCGAGCAGGTCCTCCACGGTGGTGGCGGCGACCACGGCGGGGTCGCGGTAGCGCGCCACGCCGGGCACCGGCCAGGAGTCGTAGCTCACCGAGTTGACCAGCGCCAGCCGGGGAACCGCCGGCTCGCCGCCGGTCAGCAGCTGCTGGGCGACCGCGCCGCCGATGTCGTGCCCGGCCACGCCCGCGGGCGCGTCCATGCCGAGCGCCGCCGCGAACCGCGTCACCCAGGCGGCCAGCGCGGGCACGGTGGCCGTCTCCAGCGTCAGCTCCCCTTCCGAGCGGCCCAGGCCGGGGAGGTCGACGGCGACCGGCCGCAACCCGGCCGCGGCCAGGTCGTCGAGCACCGGTAGCCAGACGCGGCTCCAATACGTGCCGTGGAGCAACAGGACCTGCGGGCCGTGCTCGCCCGCCGTCAGATAGCTGGCCGTACGGCCGTCGACGTCGATCGTCATGCGTGTGGACATGGCCATAACCATCAGGGAATGGATCGCCGCCGGTCAAATACCACTTAGGGTATGGCCCCATGACGTTGACGCAGCTCCGAGCGCTGATCGCGGTGGCCGAGCAAGGCGGGTTCACCGCGGCGGCGGACCTGCTCGGCATGTCCCAGCCCGCGGTCAGCCGCGCTGTCGCCGCTCTCGAACGCGAGCTCGGCGCACCCCTGTTCGTCCGTCACACCGACGGCATCGCCCTCACCGAGGCCGGGCGGCGCGCCCATCTTCGCGCCCGTGAGGCTCTTCGCCACTTCGACCTGATCCGCGCGGAGGTGGCGGCCGCCGCAGGTGAGGTCACCGGGCCGCTCCGGCTGGCCAGCCTGCCCAGCGCCACCGGCACCCTCATCGCCCACCGGTTGCGGACCTTCACCGATCGCCACCCCCAGGTCCAGGTACGCCTGTTCGAGGGGGCCGACGACGACGTCCGCGGCTGGCTGCAGGCGGGCGCGGCCGAGGTCGGCGTGGTCACGCTCCCCGCTCCCGGCCTGCACACGATCCCGCTCAGCACGCACGAGATGGTCGCCGTGGTGCCGGCCGGCCATCGCCTGGCGGGGCAGGAGACCGTCCACATCACCGACCTGGCCGGGCAGCCGTTCATCCTCACCACGGCGGGCTGCCGTCCGCTCATCACCGACGCGGCACGCCGGGCCGGCGTCCAGCTCGACGTCGCCTATGAGGCCGGCGGCCAATCGGCCATCCTCGAAATGGTGGCCGCGGGCCTGGGGGTCAGCATCGTGCCCACGCTCGGCCTGCCGGCCCAGTTCGGACCGGTCACGACCAGGCCGCTCGAACCGCGCCTCACCCGGACGCTCGCCCTGGCCGTCCTGTCGCCGAGCGACTGCGGACCCGCCGTACGGGCCTTCCTCGACCTGGCCGAACAATGATCTTTGGCAGGGTCGGGGCCTGACGGGCCATGGCCGGGGTCCTCGTCATCGTGATGCGACGATGGGGGTCAGGAAGTCGCCGACCAGCCGGACGCACAGCTCGGGCCTCTCGTGCAGCAGCAGGTGCGAAGTCTGCGGGACGACGGCCAGCTGCGCCGCGGGCAGCGTCCGGTACATCTGCAGGGTGTGCTCCAGGGTGACGATGTCGTCGTCGGCGGTCATGACCAGCACGGGGCAGGTAACGGTGGCCAGGTCGTCCGGGGTCAGCGGCCGGTCCTCGGTGACCGACCGGGCCGCCTTGGCGATCACGACGGGGAAGTGGCCGGCCCCGTCCGGCGACACCTCGGCGTAGGCGGAGACCAGTGGCGGCGGAGGCGGCGCGTCGGTGCTCGGCCGCAGGATCATCCCGTCCGGGTGGAAGCAGCCGCTGATCAGGACGACCCGTTCGACGAGGTGCGGGTGGCGCACGGCGGTCCACAGCGCCACCATCGCCCCGGCGCTCAGGGAGCAGCGGAAGGACAGACGCCATCGGCGGGAACGCCGGTCCAGGTCGTCGAGCGGTTGGGCGCCCGGGCCGCACCGGGTTCAGCGGCAGACCGTGCCGGGCGCGGGAAGCGTCCCGGAGATCAGGTACCGGTCGATGCTCCCGGTCGCGCAGGCGTTACGCAGGTATGAGGTGTGCCCGTCGCCGTCATAGGTCAGCACCTGCGCCCCCTTGATGCCCCTGGCCAGGCTCTTGGCCCAGGCGAGCGGCGTCGCGGGATCATGCGTGTTCCCGACCAGCAGAACGGGCGGCGCCTGGGTGATGTGCACCGGCCGCTGCGGATCGGACGGCGGGACGGGCCATCCCAGGCATCCGGTCGTCATGTCCCAGAACTCCGACGTCCCGCGCATGTGCGGGGCTCTCCGCGTGACGTCCCGGGCCCGTGTCCTGAGCTGCGGGAATCCGTTGATGTCAGGGTCGATGTCCTGGCAGAGGACCGCCCGGTAGGCCGAGGTCGTCGCAGGGTTGTCCAGCGCCTCGGCCCGCATCTGCCCGAAGAGCACCGCATCGCCCTGCTCCGCCTGGACGATGCCCCGGGCCAGGCCGCCGTTGAAGTCGGGGGCCATCGTGAGCATCGCGTACGCGACGTAGCGCAGTTCGTCCGCCGTCAGCGGACGGCCGCCGGTGACCGGGATCGGCCGCTCCTCCGCCTTTCGCACCAGCGCGTCCCACACCTGCGGTACGGACCGGCCGTGCAGCTCACATTCCTGGGTCCGCTCGCACCACCCGGCGAACCTGTCGAACCCGTCCTCCACCGCCGCCGCGGCATCGCGCACCATCCGGCGCGAGCTCATCCCGTGATCGACGATCCCGTCCAGCGCCATCGCCCGTACCCGGCCGGGGAACCGCCGCGCGTACTCGGTGCCGAGCAGGCTCCCGTAGGAGCGTCCCAGGTAGCTGATCTGCTCCTCGCCCAGCGCGGCCCGCACCGCGTCGAAGTCCCGTGCCACGCTCCCGGTGTCCATGTGCCGGATCAACGGCCCGCAACTCTCGCCCACGGCCCGGTTGTGCGCGACGAGCCGGTCATACTCCCGCCGCGTCTCGGGGAACTGCGTGACAGCCGGATCGTGCACGGCCTTCCCGCATGGGATCTGCTCGCTGCCGCCGACCCCGCGCGGATCGATCCCGACGATGTCGAACCGCTCGCGCAGCTCGTCGGAGAAGAAGTACGGCGCCCAGTCCCGCACCAGGTCGGCCGCACCCGTCCCTGGTCCGCCCGGGTTGTAGAACAGCGTCCCGATCCGTTGCCCGGTGGCCTTGCGTCGCGTCATGTTCAGCGAGACCCGCGGCCCGTCCGGCGTCGCCCAGTCCACCGGCACGGCGAGGGCGCCGCACTCGGCTCCGGGTTCCTTCCCGCAGGCTCGCCAGTCGATCGCGTCTGTACTGGTCACGTTCGCTGATGGGGTCGCAGCGGCCGGGGCCGCCGGGACCGCTGTCGCGATCAGCGCCAAGCCCGTGACGAGGGGGGTCCATTTCATGATCTGGATCGTCTCCCGCTCGCCAGCCTCCGTCATCGGCCTTTCGGCCTGCCGCATCGGCCGAACGGACGACAGTTCGTCCGAGGAGGCCGGGACCCGGCTCCCAGGCCTGATTTGCCAGTCGCTCAACTTATCTTTATATATAGATCACATGAGTCGAAGACCCATGCAGGAGCCGACGTTCCTGATCCTCACGGCGCTCGCAGCCGGGCCCCAGCACGGCTACGGCATCATCACGGACGTCGTGCAGATCTCAGGTGAACGGGTACGGCTGCAAGCCGGCACGCTGTACGCCGCGCTCGACCGTCTCCAGGGGGAAGGGCTGGTCGAGACCGACCGCGAGGAGGTCGTCGACGGCCGCGCGCGGCGTTACTACCGTCTCACCTCCGCGGGCGAGGCCCGGCTGGCAGCCGAAGCGGAGCACCTGCGTCGCAACGCCGACACCGCCTCCTCTCGCCTGCGCGCCAGACTCCGCTCGGCGTACAACATCAAGGTCGCGACGCCTGGCCGCGAGTTCCTCGGGAGTGCATCGTGAATCTGGAGGACCGTTACCGGCGGTTACTGGCGTGGTACCCGAAGGAGCACCGCGCGCTGCACGAGGAGGAAATGGTCGCGGTCCTCCTCACGACAGCCGCACCCGGCCGAGACCGACCGACCGTCCGCGAGACCTTCGACCTGCTGCGAGGAGCCTTCGCCATCCGGTTGTGGCGTGCCGTGGGGCCCGTCTCCCGCGGGCACTGGCGTGCCGCCTTCAACGTTGCGGCGCTTCTGGCGCCGATCTGGCTGCTCGTCCTCGAAGTCTGTCAAGCCGGCGCTCTCATGGAGATGTCGCTTCGGTCCGGAGTGGCGGGTCCGATGCTGACCTTGAGGCCACTGATGATCGCCCTGCCGTACGGGTTGATCGTTTTCCTGGCATGGCGGAACTCGCGAAGGGTCGCGGCCGCCGTGGCATGGGGCTGGGCCGTACTGTACGCCGGGCTCGTCGCCAGTCCGCCCGATCTCGGCCTTTCTCCCGTCTACGTGGCGTGGGACGGCGTGCTCCTGGTGGGGTTGGGATTCGGCAGCGTGGTGCGGTTCGTCCTGCCCGCCTGCCTGGTCGCTGTGATGCTGACGTTCGCTCCCTCATCCGGTCCTGCTCCGTTGGGAGCCCGGCGGCTGGCCGGATGGGCCGCCGTCTCGCTCGTCGGCGCGGCGGCGAGCAGTCGGCTTCCCCCCTCGCCGGAGGGGGACTACCTCCTCCTTCTCGTGCTCGCGGTGGCGGCGGTCATGGCGGTTCGCTCGCCTGTCGGGCGGCGGGCGGTGTTCATCGTGTTGCCGCTCATGACCGTCACCCTCAACTGGCTGCGTTGGGTGGGGGATCCGGCGAACCTTCCAGCGGTGGCTGCGACCACGGTGGCCCTGCTGGCCGCCACGGCGTGGCTGGCCAGAACCGGCGCTCCCGCCTCCGGACCAGCGAAGCGCCTGACAAGCGGTACGTGAGGTCGCCGGACGGGCCTGCACGCCGAGCCTCATACGGTGGCGGCCACGCTGCGGCGTCGATGCCGCCGACGATCAGGTCTGTCAGCGCCCGGCTACGCGGCCGAGCGGATGGCGGAGGTCGGCGCCACCGTCATCGGCGCGCACGGCGACCGCCCCGCCTGCGATCTCGCCCTCCATCGCCCACGTCATCCGCTGAAGGCCCGTCTCAGCCCGTCGTCCAGTGACGGAGTTTCTCGGGGTTGCGCACGACCCAGATGCGCTTGATCCTGTCGCCTGCGACCTCGAACGCGAACACCGTCACGATGACGCCGTCCTGCTCGGCCACCACCCCGGGCCGCCCGTTGACGGTGCGTTCCAGGTACGTCATGTTGCCGGGCCGGCGGTGGGCGATCTCGATCCAGGCGTGCGCGATCTGTTCGCCGCCTTCGATGGGGTCCAGGAAGGTGATGGCGAGGCCGCCGCCGTCGCCGATCGCCACGGCGTCGGGGTCGAGCAGGCCGATCAGGGCGTTGATGTCCTTGGCCTCCCACGCCCGCTTGAAGTCCCGGACGATGCCGGCCTGCCGGGTCGCCGGGGCCGTGGCGGGCTGGGCGGCGCGGATGCGGCGGCGGGCGGAGGAGGCCAGCTGGCGGCATGCCGCGGGGGTGCGGCCGACGATCTCGGCGACTTCGGCGAAGGAGTAGCGGAAGACGTCGTGCAGGACGAACGAGACGCGTTCGGCCGGGGTCATCGATTCGAGGACGACCAGGAAGGCCAGGTTGACCGATTCGTCCAGGGTGACCCGGTCGGCCGGATCGGAGACCGTACCGCCGTCCGCGGGTTCGGGCAGCGGCTCGGGGAGCCATTCGCCCACATAGGTCTCCCGCCGGACCCGTGCCGAGCCGAGCAGGTTCAGGCAGATGCGGCTGGCGACCGTCGTCAGCCAGGCGCCGGGCGACTCGATGGCCTCCTGCTGCCGCCGGGACATGGCGTACCAGCGGGTGTAGGTCTCCTGCACGGCGTCCTCGGCCTCGGCCAGCGAGCCCAGCAGCCGGTAGGCGAGGTTGATCAGGTGACGCCGCTCACTGATGACCACGTCCAGGCCCGGATCGAGCCACCCTCCTCCTGAACCAACGGCATCCGGCCTGTTCTGGCTGGTCATCGTGACGGCTCCCTCGGTCGTGTCTGCCTTCTTCCTGCTCGACAAGACAGCGTGCCGGAATGTGAGGCCGATGCCGTCACCTGACGTTTCCGGGGGCTGTGTTGTCGAACTGCACGCGGACGTCCTGGCCGCCACGGGAGGGCGCACCAAGCCCCGCCGCCGCCTACAGGTCAGCACGTCCGGCCCTCGTTCGACCACGCCGCGTCGTCGCGGCCCCACCTCAGGGGAGCCACTTTGAGTCTGTTCCGGCTTGACGCCAGCATCCGTCCCGGCACCTCGGCCAGCGCCGAACTCGCCGACATCGTGGAAGCCGAATGGACCGCCGCCCACCCGGACGAGCCGGTGGTGCGCCGGCACCTGGGCACCGATCCACTGCCGGCCGACGCCTGGGCCCAGGCCCACCTCGGCGCGTTGACGCCCGAGCCCGACCGCTCGCCCGCGCAGCGCGAGGCGCTGGCGTTCGCCGTCTCGCTCGTCGCGGAACTGGCGGCGGCCGAGACGGTCCTCCTCGCCGTGCCGCTGTACAACTTCGGCGTCTCCCAGCACTTCAAAGCCTGGGTCGATCTGGTCATCGCCGGGGCGCCCCTGGGCAGCCCGGTGCTCAAGGGCAAGCCGACCGTCCTGGCCACCGTGCGCGGCGGCGGTTACGCCCCCGGCACGCCGCGCGAGGGCTGGGACCACTCCACCCCGTACCTCAGGCGCGTCCTCGCCGACCTGTGGCAGGCCGATCTGACCATCGTCGAGCGCGAGCTCACCCTCGCCGCCACCAGCCCAGGCATGGAACACCTGCGCGACCTCGCCGCCGGCCTCCACGCCCAGGCCCTGACCGCGGCCCGCGACGCCGGCCGGGCGACCGCGGCCAGGCGACTCCCGCGAACCGTTTCCCGCTGACCCGAACAGGAGCGACATGTCAATGGATCAGATGGCACGCAACAAGGCGGCGTTCGCCCGTCTGCACGACGCCCAGAGCAGCGGCGACGTCGAGGCCTTCGGCAAGGCGGTCGACGAGGTCGTGCACCCGGACGTGCTGATCCGCACTCCGTTGCCGATCGCCGCAACGGGGGCGGAAGCCCTCAAGCAGGTGGGCGCGATGCTCCTGCACGCGTTCCCCGACCTGCACATCGAGGTCGAGGACGTGATCGCTGAGGGCGACAAGGTCGTCCTCCGCAACACGGTCACCGGGACTCACCGGGGCGAGTACATGGGCGTCCCGCCCACCGGCAGATCCATCACCTACAGAGAGATCATGATCGTCCGTTTCGCGGACGGCCGCATCGTCGAGACGTGGGGGATCGTCGACGTCCTGGCACAACTGAAACAGCTCGGCCTGATCCCGTCGTGACCCGGCCATCATGTTGAACGTACGTACAAGTTGTACTAACGTTCAACATGATGGAGGGCGAGGGGGACCTTATGACGCAGCGACAGTTCACGCGGGCGGGGGCGCGCCAGTGGGCGGGCCTGGGCCTGCTGGCCATGCCGACGGTGCTGCTGGGGCTGGACGTGACCGTCCTGTACCTGGTGGCGCCGAGCATGGCGGCCGACCTGTCACCGTCAGCCACCCAACTGCTGTGGATCATGGACGCCTACGGGTTCCTCGTCGCCGGGTTCCTCGTCACCATGGGCACGCTGGGCGACCGGATCGGACGGCGCCGGTTGCTGCGGGCCGGGATGATCGCCTTCGCGGCGGTCTCGGTGCTCGCCGCGTTCGCCCCCACGGCCGAGCTGCTGATCCTCGCGCGAGCCCTGCTGGGGGTGGCCGGGGCGACGCTCATGCCCTCCACGCTGTCGCTGATCTCGAACATGTTCCCCGACGCGCGTCAGCGCGCGGTCGCGATCGGGGTCTGGGCCACGATGTTCGCGCTCGGCATGGCCGCCGGGCCGATCGTGGGCGGCGCCCTGGTGGACTCCTTCTGGTGGGGAGCGCCGTTCCTGGCGGCGGTGCCCGTCGCGTTCGTCGTCCTGGCCGGGGCGCGCGCCCTGCTTCCCGAGTACGCGGCCCCGTCCGGCGGCCGGCTCGACCTGGTCAGCGTGGGCCTGTCCCTGGCCGCGATCCTGCCGGTCATCTACGCCGTCAAGCACATCGCCTCCGAGGGGCCCGGCGGCCCGGCCCTCGCCTGCGCCGGAGCGGGCGTTCTGGCCGCGATCGTGTTCGTACGCCGCCAACGCCGCCTGCCCGACCCGCTGCTGGACGTGACGCTGTTCGGCAACCGGGCCTTCGTCGTGGCCCTGGGCGTGCTGCTCATCGGCCTGGCCGGGGTCGGGGGGGCGATGTACCTGGTCACGCAGTACCTCCAGCTCGTCGAAGGGCTCACCCCCTTCGACGCGGGGCTCTGGATGGGACCGCCGGCGCTGGCCATGTTCGCCGCCGCCATCGGTGCTCCGCTGGTCGCCCGGCGCTTCCGTCCCGGCTCGGTCATGGGCGCCGCCCTGGGGGCGTCCCTCGCCGGCTACGCGCTGCTCGCCACCGCGGGGCTCGACGACGCGGTCCCCGTGGCGGCCGGCTTCACGTTCGTCTACCTTGGGCTGGGCGCCCTCGCCGCCCTGGGCACCGACATGGTGGTGGGCGCGGTGCCGACCGCGCGGTCCGGGTCGGCGGCGTCGATCTCCGAGACGGTCCAGGAACTCGGCATCGCCATCGGCGTCGCCGTGCTCGGCAGCCTCACCACCGCCGTCTACCGCACCCAGGTGACGGTGCCCGAAGGTCTGACGCCGGAGACCTCCGCCCCCCTCACCGACAGCCTGAACGCGACCGTGGCGATCACCGGCAGCCTTCCGCCCGGGACCGTCGAGGCGGCCCGGCACGCCTTCACCACCGGGCTCAACGTCGCCTCCCTGGTCGCGGGGGTCGCCATCGCCGCCGCCACGGCGCTGTGCCTGGCGATGCTGCGCCACGCGCCCCCGCTCGGGGCGGAGCGGCCTCGCGACACCGACGTTTGAACGATGGTCCGACTATCCTGAGGCTCGTGCCGAGGAGCAGCAAGGACGACACCGCCGACGACGGCGAGCACGTCGACGGACGCCGCGCACGTGGCGAGAAACGACGCGCGGAGATCATCGAGGCCACCCTCGCCGTGGTGACCCGCGACGGCGCGGCCGGCGTCACCCATCGCACGGTCGCCAAGCAGGCCGGCACCACGACGTCCCTGAGCACCTACTACTTCGCCACCCTCGACGACCTGCTCGTCGCCGCCCTCACGAGTGTCGCCGACGCCTACACCGCCCGCATCCGCGACATCATCGACACCCCCGGCGACAAGCTCAGCGGCCTGGCCCACCTCATCGCCGAGTCCGCCGGCTCCGGACGTGAACGCGCCCTGGCCGAACGCGAGCTGGCGACCCTGGCCGCCCGCCGCCCCGCCCTGCGCCCCGTGGCCCGACGCTGGCGGCAGAACATCGCCGAACTCGCCACCACGCTGACCGACGACCCCGCGGCCATCGCCGCCCTCGTCGCGGCGTCCGACGGCCTGTGCACCGCGATCCTCCTCGACAACGTGCCCGCCGACCCTGAGCACATCCAGGCCGTCCTGCAACGAGCCGTCCGCAACTGAGCGTCCAGGAATGCCCAGAAGGGACGCCGCCGCGGAGGGGCTTCACGTCATGCGGAGGATGACCTTGCCGGTGGTGCGGCGGGTGGTCAGGGCGGTGAGGGCGGCGGCTGCCTGGTCGAGCGGGTATTCGGCGCCCACCGTGGGGTGGACGCGTCCCGAGGCGGCCAGGGCGAGCAGGTCGTGCAGTGGCTCGGCGGCACGGCTGCCGGGGAGGCGCAGGTGGGCGCCCAGCCAGTAGCCGCCGACGGTGATGTTGCGCTCGCTCAGGATGCCGGGGTCGATGGGGGCGGCGTCGATCCCGCCGGAGGTGCCGTAGGCGATCAGGCGGCCGAAGGGGGCCAGCGCACAGGGGGCTGCCTCGAAGACGGGGCCGCCGACGGCGTCGAGGATCACGTCGGCCAGGGCGCCGTCGTTGGCCTCGCGGACGCGCTCGGCGTAGCCGTCGGCGTCGCCGGGGATCGCGGCGTCGGCGCCGAGCCGGCGGACCAGGGCGCGCTTGCCGGGGGTGGAGGCGGTGCCGACGACCCGTCCGGCGCCGAACTCCTTGGCCAGCTGGATCGCCAGGTGGCCGACGCCTCCGGCTGCGGCGTTGACGACGACGGTTTCGCCGGGGCGGACCCGCGCGGCCGTACGCAGCAGGTGCCAGGCGGTCAATCCCTGGACCAGGAGGGCGAGCGCGGCGCCCGCGGAAAAGTCCTCGGGGATCTCGACCGGATCCTGCACCAGCGCCTTGGTGGCGAACGCGCTACTGGCGAAGGCAAGCATGCGGCGACCGTCCGCGGCCCGGCCGACGACCTCGCCGCCCGGGATGAACGGCAGTTGCGGCGGCAGGTAGGTGCCGCGCAGGCGTTCGGCGTCGGCGAAGTTGAGACCGGCGGCCTCGACGTCAAGGAGGATCTGGCCGGGGCCCGGCGTCGGGTCGGGAAGGTCGGCGGGGGTCAGGACATCGGGTTCGCCGAGGCGTTCCGCAACCATTGCTCTCATGCCGTCAACGCTAGGAGCCGGGCGGTTGCGCAGGTAGCGGGCGGGATTTGTGGATGATGCGGAATGCATGAAGAGTCTTCATGCATTCCGGCGGCGGCGTCACCCGGGCAGGGGCTCGGTCGCCGGCAGTGCTCGTGCGGGTGGGTTGTCGGGGGCCGGCCCGGGGTTCACGCATGGCTCCTTCGCTCGCCGGTTCCGCAGCGCGACGGACCGGATCAGGCGAGCAACCGGTCGACCAGCCCGTCGAGGTAGTCAGGGGTGAGCGGCCCCGCGTTGAACAGGACGCGCATGTAGATCGGCGCCAGGAGATGGTCCAGCACCTCCAGCACGTCGGGCGGGTTCTCGCCGCGGGCGCGGGCGCGATCGAGCACGGCCTGCAGCTGGCTGGTGCGGTCGGCCAGAAGCTCGTCGCGCGCCTGCAGGCCCTGCTGGCCCTCGCCGGACAGCGCGAGGGTCAGCCGCACCAGCGCCAGGCCGTCGGGACCGGTGACCTCGCGGGCCACGTTGGCGGCGTGGGTGCGCAGGTCGCCGGCCAGGCTGCCGGTGTCGGGCATCGGCGACTGCGCGTTGAGCCGGGTCAGCAGCACATCGCTGAGCAGGGCCTGGAGGTTGCCCCACCGGCGGTAGAGGCTGGTGTCGGCCACGCCCGCGCGGGCCGCGATGTCGCCGATCGTGAAATGTCCGTAGCCGCGCTCCCTGACCAGCTCGGTCACGGCTTGATGCACTGCCGCGCGGACCCGGGCGCTGCGCCCGCCGGGCCGCTTGGCCCGCCCCTGCTCATCCATGCGTCCCACCTTAACGCAGTTGGGACTTGCGTTAGAGCTTGAGAGGGTTTACGTTAACGCAGTCACTAACTGCTTTTAGGAGAGATGTACATGAGAGCGTTGCTCACCCTGACCTGCGCAGGTCAGTTCATGGTGCTGCTCGACAACACGATCGTCGGCGCCGCCCTCCCTGACATGCAGCAGCGGCTGCACATCGGGCTGACCGGTCTGCAGTGGATCGTCGATGCCTACGTGCTGCTGGTGGCCATGCTGCTGCTGTCGGGCGGCGTCTTCGCCGACCGGTTCGGCCGCCGGCGGGTGTTCCTGGCCGGGGTGGTGGTGTTCACGGCCGCCTCGGTGGTGTGCGCGCTCGCGCCCTCGATCGGCTGGCTGATCGCCGGACGGGTACTGCAGGGCGTCGGGGCCGCGGCGCTGAGCCCCGCCTCACTGGCGCTGCTCACCGCCGCGTATCCCGCCCCGAAGGAGCGCGTCAGGGCGATCGGGTTGTGGGCCGGGTTCAGCGGCCTCGGCCTGGCCGCCGGACCGCTGGCGGGTGGGATCCTGGTGGAGTCCTTCGGCTGGCCCGCCATCTTCCTGGTCAACGTGCCCATCGGGGCGGTCCTGCTGCTGGCCGGGCTGCGCGCGCTGGGGGAGTCCCGCAACCCGAGCGCGCCGCCGATCGACGTCCCCGGCACGGTCCTGTCCGCCGCGGGCGTGGGCGCTGTGACCTACGGCCTGATCGAGGGCGGCTCCCGAGGCTGGACCTCGCCGATGATCCTGGGCAGCTTCGCCGCCGGGCTGGCGCTCCTGGCCGCGTTCGTCGTGGTCGAGGGTCGGGTGGCGACGCCGATGCTGCCGCTGCGGCTGTTCCGTCAGCGGCTGTTCACGGTGTCGAACACGGCGATGGTCGTGGTCGGATTCGCGCTGATGGGGTCGTCGTTCTTCTTCTCCCAGTTCTTCGTGTACGTCCAGGGCACTTCGATCCTGGTCGCCGGGCTGCAGACCCTGCCCGTCTCGCTGGCCATGGTGATCGTCAGCCCGTACGCGGGCCGGCTCGCGGCCAGGTACGGCTTCCGCGTCGTCGCCGGCATCGGCCTGGCGCTGGCCGGGCTGGGGCTGCTGGCGCTGGGGTTCGTCCACGCCGATACCGGCTACGGGAACGTGTGGTGGCGGCTGGCGGTCGTCGGCATCGGGTTCGCTCTCACCATGTCACCGCTGACCGGGGCCGCCATCCAGGCGGTCAGCCCGCAGGAGGGCGGCCTCGCCTCGGGCGTCGCCAGCACCACCCGGCAGATCGGCGCGGTGCTCGGCGTGGCGGTGCTCGGGGCGATCGTGCACACGCGGGAGGTTGGCGGAGCCTCGTTCGAGTCCGGCCTCAACAGCGCCTTCCTCGTGGCGGGTGCCGTGACGCTGGCCTGCGCCGTCTTCACCGGCCTGTGGCTGGCCGCGGCCCGGACGCCGAGCGGCGTCCGGGCGAACAGTCAGGAGGCCAAGCAGTCAGCGAGCGTCCGCTGACGGCTCGTCCCGGCCGTCGACCTTCTCCGGCGGCAGGGGGGCCGCTCCACCCCGGTAAGGATTGTCAGTGGCGTCTGCGACCGTGTGCCGCGTGGGTGAGCTGGTCGAGCGGGTGGATGAACAGGACCGCGTGCTGGAGGTCGTGGAGCGCGCAGAGGCGGTGCGCCGGCGGTGGATGCATCGGATCGCGACGACGATCTGCCGCGATCCGACGGGGCGGATCCTCGTGCTGCGCCGGGCCAAGGAGCATGTTCGCTTTCCCGGCCACTATGACGTGCTGGTCGGCGGCGCCGTGGGCGTGGGCGAATCGTATGAGGACGCGGCGGCCCGGGAACTGGTCGAGGAACTGAGCGTCGGCGTTCCGGTCCGTTTTCTGTTCCGGTTCCTGTGCCGGGCCGGGATCAGCCCTGTCTGGTTCGGGGTGCACGAGGCCCTGGTCGCCGAGCCGTTGGCTCCGGACCCGTCCGAGATCGCTTGGCATGCCTGGGTCACGGAGCCCGAACTGCGGAAGGTGGTCGATCGAGGGCCTTTCGTCCCAGCCGGACGACAAGCCCTGCACCGATATCTCGGCTGCCTTCTCGACGGCATCGCCATCCGCCTCGGCACCTGAGCTGCTGCGGTTCGCGACGCCGCTCAGCGGCAGGCGCTTGGGCCACGTCCAGCCGCACCTCGCCGTGAGGCTGGACGTGCTGCCAGAACAGCGGGGTCAGCCCGCGCCGGTCGGCGGATGTCCGGGGGCTTGAAAGCGCGTTGCAGGCGGTCGGCCGCTCAATGGTGCTCAAGTCCCCATACAACAGGAGGTTCCGATGAACCGCAGCTTGCGCGCCCTGTTCGGCCTCACCGCCACCGCCGCGACCATCGCCCTGACCGTCCCGGCCATGAGCAGCGCCGCGAACGCGTCGCCGGCCTCGCCTTCCGACCTCGACAACACCAGCCACGCCCGGGATCTCGCGCAGGCGCGTTCCTTCCTGTTCACCTACACCTTCAACAACCACCTCAAGGTCGCCGGCGGCAATTTCACCGTCGACCACCGCGTCTTCGTGACCGTCAAGTTCAACAACGGCGTCACGAAGTTCTCCAGGTGGGTGATCGCCCGCACCCACCCCGTCACCCCCGGCGGGGCCGTCTACGTGGAGACGACCATCGCCGCCCCCTGCTCCGGCAGCAAGAACGGCTACGCGCAGGCCTACGACGAGGCCACCCGCACCTGGTCGGCGCGGCTGCCGGTGACGATCTGCCAGCGCATCGACTGACGGCCGGCCGCCAGCCATCGTGTTCGAGCGGCTCGGCACGGAGGCCGCCGGGCAAGGACCGACGTCGTCGGCCGGTAATGTGATCATGATGACGGACGCGCGGCTGACCGCCCACTGTGACGTTTCCACGGCCATCGCCCGCTACGACGACCAGCAGCTGGCCGAGCTGCTGGAGCGCGAGGCCGTGCCCCTCGGCACCGGCATCGGCGGGGCCTCCGCGCGGCTGGAGGTCGGCGGCAGCTCGGTCTTCGTCAAACGCGTGCCCCTCACCGAGCCCGAACTGCGCCACCCGCACTCGACGGCCGACCTGTTCGGGTTGCCGCCCTTCTGCCAGTACGGCATCGGCTCGCCCGGCTTCGGCGCCTGGCGTGAACTGGCCGCGCACACGATGACCACCGAGTGGGTGCTGACCGGCCGGTTCCCCGGCTTCCCGCTGCTGTATCACTGGCGGGTGCTGCCCAACACCCGGCCCGCCCCGCTGTACGCGGAACTGGCCGACATCGATCGGGCGGTCACGTTCTGGGAGGACGCGCCAGGCATGCGCCGCCGCCTGGAGGCACTCGCAGAGGCTCCAGCGACCCTGACGCTCTTCCTGGAGCACTTCCCGTACAACCTGCACGAGTGGCTGGACGAGCGAGTACGCGCGGGCGACGCCGACCGCGCCTGCGCCCTGGCGGACCAGCGGCTGCATGAGGCCGTGTCCTTCATGAACGCGCGCGGTCTCCTGCATTTCGACGCGCATTTCGCGAACATCCTCACCGACGGGCGCCGCCTCTACCTGACCGACTTCGGGCAGGCCGTGTCGACCCGGTTCGACCTGTCGGAGGAGGAACGGGCCTTCTGCCGCCGGCACCGCACGTTCGACCGCACCTACACACTGACGTACCTGGTGAACTGGCTGGCCGGCGCCTTCCACGACGCCGACTGGCCGCAGCGTCGCGAACTGGTGCGGACATGGGCGGCGGGGGAGCAGCCGGCCGGCGTGCCCGGTGGGGTCGCGGCTCTGCTGTCGCGACACAGCCCGCTGGCCACCGTACTGAACGACTTCTACCACGAGCTGCAGAGCCAGAGCAGGAGGACGCCATACCCGCTGGAGGAGATCCGCCAGGTCGCTGAACGGCACGCCCTGCCGAT
Source organism: Nonomuraea sp. NPDC048881 (assembly GCF_040649795.1). Classification (NCBI taxonomy): domain Bacteria; kingdom Bacillati; phylum Actinomycetota; class Actinomycetes; order Streptosporangiales; family Streptosporangiaceae; genus Nonomuraea; species Nonomuraea sp. NPDC048881. Next base: position 769,075 of record NZ_JBEZGC010000003.1, on the reverse strand, counting down.
CGATTGACGTCCGACGCCTGCCGTCTCGGTACTGTGGCTTCGCATGACCGACACCGAGATCGAGATCACCGCTGACCTGGTCCGTGACTTGCTGCGGGAGCAACATCCAGACCTCGCCGGGCTGGCCGTCCGGGAGGTGGCGGGGGGTTGGGGCAACCAGATGTGGCGCCTCGGGGACGAGTTGGCCGTGCGCATGCAGCGCATGGACCCCACCCCGGAGCTCCAGCTCAAGGAGCGGCGGTGGCTACCCGTGCTGGCCCCGCGCCTGCCGCTGCCGGTGCCGACCCCTGTGCGGTTCGGCGAACCGTCCGGGCGCTTCCCCAAGCACTGGACCGTGATGACGTGGGTCGCCGGTGAGCCGCTGGACCACGGCTCGATCAGCAGGGCCGCCCACGCGGCCGACACGCTGGCGGGCTTCCTGCGGGCGCTTCATGTGGAGGCGCCCGCCGAGGCCCCCGCCAGTGCGGACCTCGGCGCTCACCCCAAGAGGTGCACGAGCGGCTTCGAACACTTCTTGCAGGCCGTCGACCCCGGCGCCGTCGGCGATGTCGGCGCCGTCCGTGACGTGTGGGCCGATGCGGTCGCCGCCCCCGAGTGGGCGGGCCCGCCGGTGTGGGTGCACGGCGACCTGCATCCCGCGAACGTCGTCGTCTCGGACGGAACGCTCGCGGGCATTGTCGACTTCGGTTCCTTGTTCGCCGGCGATCCGGCGTGGGACCTGGCCGCCGCATGGGTGCTGCTCCCCGCGGGCGCGGCCGCACCCTTCTTCGACGCGTACGGACACGCGGACGAGGCGGCGATCCGGCGCGCCCGCGGGCTGGCCGCCATGAAGAGTCTCTTCCTGCTGCTCATGGGGCAGAACGGAGATCGCGGCCTGCCCGGCGGCAAGCCGCACTGGGGACCTGCGGGCCGGGCGGCGCTCGATCGGGTGCTGAAGGGCGTGTGAGGCATGCCACGGCATGCGCCGGGGCGGTTCCGTCACCGGAAGACGTGGACGTTCTCGCGAACCCAGTCGTGGAGGGTCAGCGGAGCCCGGCCGGTGAGCCTTTCGACGGTGTCGAAGACCTTCCGGTCCCAGGCCGCCGATTGGCGCTTGAGCTCCAGCAGCGCCTCCAGACGGGGCCCCGACCAGCCGAGGCGGTCGAACTCCGCCCGGGTCTCGGCTGCACTGCGTTCGACGAGCTTGATCGGCCGGTCCAGGATCTGCCCGATGACGTCGGCCTGGTCACGGGGTGGGAGGGCCTGGCCGCCGGTGAGGGTGTGGGCCCGGCCGTCGTGGCCGGGCGTGGTCAGGACGTGCGCGGCGACGGCGGCGATGTCCCGTGGATGGATCATCGCGGAGACGGGGTCGCCTTCGGTGACGTACATGGTGTGCTCGGCGGCGATGGTGGGGGCGTAGCCGTGCAGGTAGGCCATGAAGGTGCCGGGGCGCAGCATCGTCCACGGCAGGCCGGAGTCCATGACGACCTGTTCGCCGAGCCGATGGCCGGTGCTGATGGGATCGGTGGCGTCGAAGGTGACGCCGCTGGTGGACAGCTTGACCAGATGGGAGACCCCGGCCCGGGCCGCCGCGGCGACCAGGTCGCGTTCCTGGACGGGGCCGTCCGGGCCGTACCCGGGCGGCAGGACGAATGCCGGGGCGGTGCAACTCGACCGGTGACGCCTACGCCACGTCCGGTCCGCGCAGCCGGGCCGGGTCGGCTGCGCGCGCGGCCGTCTTGCCGTCCAGGCGCCGGCCTTGCCCGTACGCCGCGGCGAAGGCGGCCTCGCCCAGCGCGGCCCGCCCTCGGCGGCTGAGTTCGCCGAACTGCCGATCGGTGCGGTCATGAGCGCCGCGCAGCCGGGACGCGGCGCCGAGCAGGACGGCCGAGTCGTGATGCCGTCCGTGCGCCTCGGCGAGCGCGGCGGCGTTCACCGCCACCAGCGACAGGATCGGCAGGTCCCCGGTCCGCGACGCCGCCGCGTACGCCTTCTCCAGCGCCTTCTCCGCGCCGGCCGGGTCGCCGGTCTCCAGGCAGAGCCAGGCCCGCGCGCTGCCGACCAGCGTGCGCACGTGGTCACCGGCGAACGTGGCGTCGCCGTCGAGGTCCCGTTCGGCGTCGTCCAGCAGTGCGCGCGCCCGGTCCAGGTCGCCGAGCCGCACCCGGAAGCCGGCCTCCCACGCGTCGAACAGGGCCCGCAGCTCCGTCGAGGCCGCCCGCCGCACCCGCTCGCGGGCCGACTCGATCATCGCGATCGCCAGGACGGTGTCGCCGCGCCGCAGGTGCAGGTCGATCCAGCGCAGGTCGCTGAAGACCTGGTCGCCGAGGCTGAGCGAGCCGAGCTCGGCGGCCAGCGACCGGGCCTCGCGCAGGTCGGCCAGCGCGCCGTCGAGGTCGCCGTCGTACTGCCGCAGCTGGGCGCGCATCGGCAGCGCGGCGGCCTGGCCCCAGCGGTCGCCGACCTGCCGGAAGCGGGCCAGGGCCGAGGTCACGTCGGCGCGCGTCGTGTCGAGGTCGCCCGCGTTCTCGGCGAGCCGGGCACGGAACATCCGGGCCAGCCCGGACAGCCATATGTCGTCGCCGTCGGCCAGCTGCTCGACGATCGCCAGCGCGGTCCTCTCCTCCTGCAGGAACGCGAGCGTGAGCGCGTACGCGCCGTACGGGCCGGGCAGCTCCGGGTACGCGAGCATCCGGTTGGTCAGCTCGCGTATTCGGGCCCGGTCGTCGGCGGCCTCCCCGGCGGTCGTCCCCGGCCGGGTGTCGACCCGGTTGGCCAGGTGGATCGCCTGGGCGCAGTCGCGTTCGGGCGTCGGCTCACCGCCGGGCACCGCCAGTGCCTCGCCCAGCCAGTAGGCCGCGTCGCGGTGCCGGCCGAACATCTGCCAGTACCAGGTCAGGCTCAGGGCCAGCGCGACCGCGCCGGGGGCGTCGCCGGTGTCGCACCGCCGGCGCAGGGCGGCCAGCGCGTTGTCGTACTCGGCGCTGACGACCCGCATGGCCGCCAGCTGGCCGGGGCCGCGCAGCTGCGGATCGTACCGGGCCATGAGCTCGGTGAAGTGGCCGGCGGCCAGGTCGCGGACGGTGCCGAGGTCGCCCGTCCCGGCCAGGCGGTCCGTGCCGTACTCGCGCAGCGTCTCCAGCATGCGGTAGCGGCCCGGATCGGGCGCGAGCTGCAGCAACGACCGGTCGACCAGGGCCGCGAGCAGGTCGGGAATCTCGCCGGCCCGCACCGCGGTGCCCGCGCAGACCGCGGCGGCCGAGGCCGGCGTGACGCCGCCGGGCAGGATCGAGACGCGTTCGGCGACCGTGCGCTCGTCATCGCTCAGCAGCTGCCAGCTCCAGTCGATGACCGCGGCCAGCGTGCGGTGCCGGGGCAGTGCGGTGCGGCTGCCGGTGGTGAGCAGCCGGAACCGGTCGGACAGCCCGTCGGCCAGCTCGGGCAGCGACAACGTCCGCAGCCGGGCCGCGGCCAGCTCCAGCGCCAGCGGCATGCCGTCCAGGCCGCGGACCACCCGACGGACCTGCGGCAACGTCGTCTCGTCCACCTCGAAACCCGGGCGCACGGCGGCGGCCCGCTCGGTGAACAGGCGTACCGACGCCGCCCGGCGGGCCTGCTCGACGTCGTCGTCCGGGCCGGGCAGCGCGAGCGGGCCGAGCGGCACCAGCGCCTCGCCGTCGACCGCTAGGGGCTCGCGGCTGGTGGCCAGCACGCGCAGCGCGGAGCATCGGGCGAGCAGGGCCGTGACGAGGTGGGCCACGGCGTCGATCAGGTGCTCGCAGTTGTCGATCAGCAGCAGGCTCTCCCGTCCGGCCAGTTGGTCGACGAGCACGTCCAGGTCGGAGCCCTCGACCCGCATCCGGGCCTCGAACATCGCGCCGCCGCGCAGCCCGATCCCGGCGAGCACGGCCGTGCCGACCTTGGCCGGCTCGGTGACCGAGGCGAGATCGACCATCCGGACGTCGTCGCCGTACTCGTCGAGGTGCCGGCGGGCGGCCTCGACGGCGAGCCGCGTCTTGCCTGCGCCACCGGGACCGAGCACGGTCACCAGGCGCCCGGCGGCGAGCAGCGCGTCGATCCGGGCGAGGTCGTCGTCGCGCCCGATGAAGCCGGTCAGCGGCGCGGGCAGGTTGCTCGGCCGGCCCCGTGCGGCCCCGGCCACCGAGGCGGGCCGCTCGGCGCGCAGCAGCCGCAGGTGGCGCTCGCGCAGCGCGGCGCCCGGGTCGGCGCCGAGCACGTCGGCCAGGGTTTCGCGGACCCGCTCGTACCGGACGAGGGCCTCGGCCTGGCGACCCTGGGCGGTGAGCGCGTCCATGAGCAGCGCGGCGGCCCGTTCGTGGACGGGGTGCTCGGCGAGCAGGGCGGTCAGGCGGTCGGCGGCCGCGTCGGCGCGGCTCAGCGTCAGCTCGGCGTCGGCGAGGTCGGCGACGGCTTCGATCGAGGCGTGGGCCAGCCGGGCCGCGGCGGCGGGCGCCACCGCGGCGACCGCCGGGGGCTCGGCGCCGGGACGGTCGCCCCACAGCGCCACGGCCTCGGCGAGCAGGGCCGCCGCGGCGTTCGTGGCGCCGGCGCGCACGCGGTCGCGGCCGGCGGCGGCGAGCTGCTCGAACCGCAGCGCGTCCACGTCGGCCGCGTCGATGTCGAGCCGGTAGCCGCCGGCGACCTGCGTGACGGCGCCGGCCGAGCCGAGGGCCCGGCGCAGCCGCGAGACCAGGGCGTGCAGGGCGTGGGCGGGGCCGGCGGGCAGGCCCTCGGCCCAGATCGCGTCGAGCAGGACGCCTTGCTCGACCACGCGCCCGCCGGCGAGCGCCAGCCGGGCGAGCAGGCCCTGCAGCCGGGCGCCCGGAACGGGCAGGGCGGCCTCACCGCGGCACGCCTGAAAGGCGCCGAGCAGCGTGACGCGAAGCGGCGCATCCCCGTCCATCCGCCAATCTTCGCGTGCACCGCCTCAAGTGCCCAAATCACGGCAGGACGGGGGGCGCCCCCGCCGTGTGAGCGCCGTGTGCGCCTCGTGTGAGCGGCCCGCGTCAGTCTTCAGGCTCGGAAAGGAGTTCTGATGCATGACGTAGTGATCGTGGGCGCGGGCCCGGTCGGTCTTTTCCTCGCCTGCGAGGTCGGCCTCGCGGGCTGCTCCGTCCTGGTGCTTGAGCGGGAGGCGGAGGCCGGTTCCCCGTGGAAGGCGGATCCGCTCGGGATGCGGGGTCTGTCCGCCGCGTCGGTCGAGGCGTTCCACCGGCGGGGGATGGTGCAGCCGCTGCTGAAGGCGTCGGGCGTCGATGATCGTCCCGGCGCGGAAGGGCCGGCGCGTCTCCGTGGTGCGGGGCACTTCGCCGGGATGACGCTGGATCCGGCCAAGGTGGATGTCGCCGCCCTGCCGTTCCGGGTTTCCGGCCCGGCGGCGGAGGGCGTGATGACCAGCCTCGAAGCGGTCGAGACGGTGTTGTCCGAGCGGGCCTCCACGCTCGGCGTGGAGGTCAGGCGCGGCGTCGCGGTCTCCGCCATCGCGCAGGACGAGGACGGCGTGGTCGTGCGCGCCGGCGGGCACGAGTACGCGGCGCGCTGGGTCGTCGGCTGCGACGGCGGACGCAGCACGGTGCGCGGGCTCGCGGGCTTCGCGTTCACCGGCACCGAGCCGCAGTTCACCGGCTACGTCGTGCTCGCCACCGTCGCCGATCCCGGGAAGCTGCGCCCCGGGTTCAACCTGACGCCGACAGGCATGTACCTCCGGACACCCGCCGAGGGGTACGTCGGCATGCTGGAGTTCGACGGCGGCGCGTTCGACCGCTCACAGCGGCCGACGCGCGACCATCTCCAGGCGGTCCTACGCCGGGTCTCCGGCACCGACGTGACGCTGACCGACGTACATCTCGCCTCAAGCTTCACCGATCGGGCGAAGCAGGCGACGAACTACCGGCGGGGGCGCGTCCTGCTCGCGGGCGACGCCGCGCACATCCACTCTCCCCTCGGGGCGCAGGGGCTCAACCTCGGCATCGGCGACGCCATGAACCTGGGCTGGAAGCTCGCGGCGACCGTGCACGGGCACGCGCCGGCCGGGCTCCTCGACACCTACACCGCCGAGCGCCGTCCGATCGGCGCCCGGGCGCTCGACTGGACGCGCGCCCAGACGGCGGTCATGCGACCGGACGCGCACGGCCAGGCGATCCAAGGTGTCGTTCGCGACCTGATCGGGACCCGTGACGGAACGACGTACGTGTTCGAGCGGACATCGGGCTCGTCGATCCGCTACGACCTCGGCGGCGACCACCCGCTGACCGGGCGCAACGCCCCTGACGTCCGTCTTGAGGACGGCACCCGCCTCGGCGACCTGATGCGGGACGGACGAGGCGTGGCACTCGACTTCGGCGTCGACCGGCGTCTGCGCGATCCGGCGACGGGCTGGGAGAGCCGGATCCGGTACGCGGCCGGGGCGGCGAGAGACGACCTCGGAGCGGCCGCGGTGCTCGTCCGGCCGGACGGCGTGGTCGCCTGGGCGGGCGACCACGATCGTGCAGCGTTCGAGCGGGCCGCGAGCCGCTGGTTCGGCCGTCCGATGAGCGGTGACTGCGGGCGGCTGGACAGCGAAGAGGGCCTCGGGTCCGGCTACCCGCTGCGCATCGCGGGGGAGTGATCCAGGCCGTGCGCCGGCTCGCCCGCGAGCACGGCGCGCAGCTGCTCGCCGCGGACGGCATGTTCGCCGAGCCGGCCGCGACGACCGGGCCTGAATGCTGGGCCGTGGACCGCGTGCACCCGACTCCGGCCGGTCACGCCGCGCTCGCGGCGGCCTGGTTGCGCCTGGTCGCGTGACCGGGCCTGTGGGCGTCAGGCGGTCGGGGTCACGGGGATGCACACGGCGTAGACCGTGCAGGTGTGCGTCCCATTGCGTCCTCCGTGGACCGTTCGCCTCCTGGCGCTCGACGCACGTCACGTGCCAGGAAGAATGCTTGGGCATGGCGAATCCGCCCAGAAAGGCCGCATCGTGGATGCGCTCAGGCCGTTGGCGCGGTCGCGCGCACGAAGTCCGTCACCGGAGTCGGCGTGATCTGCGGGTACCGGTCGTTGTCGAGGGCGGCGAACTTCCCCTTCCCCGTCACCATGCACCACTGGTACTGGAGAGCGACGTAGTCGAACGGGTTCCTGGTTCGGGCGGCTTGGCGTTCGATCTCCACGCGCAGCTCGTCGGCGGTGCCGAGGTGCCGCAGCTCCAGAGTGCGGCCCGAGCCGCGCTGGACGGCCTCGTGGAACTGCCGCATGGACAGCACGTCACCGGCGAAACGCAGCGTGCCGGTGGCCTGCCGGTCCAGGGCGACGGCGGCGGTGTAGGCGGCGGTGTCGGACACCGAGGTCAGGTCGAGCGGCTGATCGGGGTCGCCCCAGTGCGACAAAGTGCCCCGCTGCCAGTCGACCAGGCCCATGAAACCGACCATCACCTCGTAGAACGCCCCGTTGAGCACGGAGATCACCTCAAGGCCGGCGTCGGCGTACGCGGCGGCCGCACGGCGACGCCAGTCGGTCATGACGTTGTCGCCGTCGTCGAGCTTGGTCAGGTCGATGGCGAAGTCGGAGGGGACGAACCGGCGGGCGCCGGCCTTCGCGGCGGCGCGCGCCAGGTTGGCCTGGCCGTCCACGATCACGTCGGGGCCGCCTTGCACGACCGAGACGACGGTGACGGCGTCGCCGACGGCTTCGGCCAGCACCTCGGCCGGGTCGGTGACGTCGCCTTCCGCCACCTCCACGCCGCGCGACCGCAGCGCTGCGAGCGCGGCCCGCTTGCTCGCGTCGGCGCCGGGCCGGACCAGGGCGCGGACGGCGGCGCCCTGGTCGAGAAGGGAGCTGACGATCTGACGGCCGAGCAGTCCGGTGGCGCCGGCCACGAAGACCTTCGAGGCAGTGGGCACGATCACTGGCTCCTTTCGAGAGCGAATCGGTGTTTCGCCCAGGCCGGTAACGGCTCTTGGGGCGTCATGGCGTCCGTGCTGGACTCAGGAAGGAGAAGGAGCTTGCCGGCTGACGGCGCGAATTTCCGCAGCGCGGCAGCGAGCCTGGTGCTGTGTTTTCGTTCTATCCGCGCCGCAGGGTCATGCGCCCTTTTTGATCGCCTCGGCGAAGGCGGCGAGACCGTCGGCCAGATGCTCGATGTCGGACGGTTCCCAGCCCTCCATGAGCGCGGCGACGGCGGTCGTCCGGGCCTTCCAGAGTTCGCGGATGGCGAGCTTGCCCCCGCGCGTGACGCTCACCAGCCTCGCCCGGGCGTCGTCCGGGTCGGGCTGCCGCTCGATGAACCCGCGCGACTCCAGACGTTTGGCGGGGGGCGAGAGCGTGGACTTGTCCACCTCCATCAGTTCGGCCAGCACCGACAACCGCACGGGGGCGTGCAGGGAGATCTGCGCGAGCAGGGTGTAGTCGCCCAGCGACAACTCCAGCCCGGAGGCGGCCATGATCCGTCGCCGCGTCGTCGGGGCGAACATCCAGTTGCCCACGGTGGCCAGCGCCGCCGCCACCCGATCGGTGGCCTCGCGCAGCCGGACGTCGCCGTTCTCCGCCGTTCCCGACACCCCGGCCTCCTCCCATCCTTAGTTGGTTGGCTCAAACCAACCATAGGGAAGAGTGGCGGTTCATGCAAGTGCATTCACCGTGCCGGTCGAGGCGAGAATCGTGGTGACGGCCACCGGTGCGGCGACCGTGCACGACCTGGTCAACGGCAGGAGTTTCCCGTGATGGACGACGTCAACCAGGGTCCTGTGTGTTCTCGGGATCGCCGAGGACTGTTTCGAGGCGCCCAGGCCCTGCGCGTCCCCGGGATGGCGAGGACGTTACGGCTGGCGGTCGCGCAGAGCACGGTGCCCGAGGACCCCACCGATCCCGGCGCGCTGCGGGCGAGTGGCGCGCAGGTGCGCGGCCTGATGCGGTGCTGCACGAGGAGGCCGAGTCGATCGCCGACCTGGCAGGACGACTCGGGCTCTGGGTGGCCTTCGGCTCGATCCACCCGCTGACCCCGCCGAACCGGCCGCACAACAGCCTGTACGTGCTCTCCGACCAGGGCCGGCTGGTCACGCGCTACGACAAGCGGTTCTTGTCGAACACCGAGGTGTCGTTCCTGTACGCGCCCGGTTCGTCCCCGGTCGTCTTCGAGATCGACGGCATCCGGTTCGGGTGCGCACTGTGCATCGAGGCCGAGTTCCCCGAGGCGTTCGCCGAGTACGAGCGCCTGGACGTGGACTGCGTGCTGCTGTCGGTGATGGTCGACGACGCGACGCGAGCGGTCGTCGCGCAGGCGTACGGGAGGCTGTACGGCTACTGGCTCGGGTACTCCGTCCCGGCGCAGTTCAGCGCGACCGTCCCGTCAGGGGTCGTCGCGCCGGGCGGCCGCTGGCTCGCGCGCTGTCCGGCAGACGGCCGACCGGCCCTGGCCGTGGCAGATCTCGACCTGGACGCGACGGACGCCGACATCGACGTGTCGGTCCGCCTGGCCCGGCCCTGGCGACGCCTGGCACGCGCCGGACTCTATGACGATCACCTGGTGCCGGAAGATCCCCGCAGCGGGACCCGCACGGCATTCTGACCGTCGTCACGCGCCACCCGGCGACCCGAATGTGCGGCTGTCACCGCGACCCGGGGGACGATCTGTCGACGGCGTGGAGAAACCGGGTACCCCAGTCTCTGAGGTGATCGACGAACTCCGGCGATTCCAGCACCTCGAACTCCGCGCCGATGTTGCCCAGGGCCTGCGTGGGCCAGTCCAGGCTGGTGGAGGTCATCGTGAGCCGGCATCGATCGGGGGCGACCGGTTCGATCTCGCCCCATTGGCCGGCCCTCCGGCGTACCTGTTCCGCCGGTGCGTGAACCAGCGCGACGACGGTCTTGGCGGCGGGAACCTGGGCCGCGGTGCGGACGAACGCGGCGGCGTCCCCGCCGGGCAGCGGCCGTGGCAGGAAGGAGGCGCCGGCGTTGCGTGGCTGGGCCAGCCGGTCGAGGCGGAAGCTGCGCCAGTCGTGCCTGGTCAGGTCGTAGGCCACCAGATACCAGCGGCCCCCGAGCGCGACGAGGCGATGGGGCTCCACTTCGCGTTCGGTGCGCGCGCCGGCGCGTGCGACGTAGTCGAAGCGCAGCCTTTCCTGGTCCCGGCACGACTGGGCGATCATCGTCAGCACCTCCGCCGGGATCACCGGCCCGGCCGAGGCCGCCGAGACGGTCATCGCGCGCAGCGCGTTCACCCGAGCCCGCAGGCGGGACGGCAGAACCTGAACCACCTTGGTCAGCGCGCGCACCGCCGCCTCCTCCAGCCCCGCGATGCCGCTCTGCGCCGCGTCTCCCATGCCGACCGCCAGCGCGACCCCTTCTTCGTCGTCGAGCAGCAAAGGCGGCAGGACGGCCCCAGGCGCCAGCTGGTAGCCGCCGTCGGTGCCTCGGGAGGCGTGCACGGGATAGCCCAGCTCGCGCAGGCGATCGACATCGCGGCGAAGTGTGCGTTCCGACACGCCGAGCCGCTCGGCCAGATCCGCGCCCGGCCAGTGGCGGTGCGTCTGCAGCAACGACAGCAGGGTGAGGGTGCGGGAACTGGTGTTGGCCATATCGCCATTATCCGGATACTTCCGGTCAGAAACTGGCCGGAAGCCTTCCTAGAGTGGTCTCCATGATCACTCAAGAAGTTCAGTTGACCGCCCAGATCGCCGCCGTACCGGGCCCCGAGCACTTCACCGTCGCTCCCGCCGAGATCGAGGGGGAGGTCGTGGTCCGTACCGACTATCTGGGGCTGGCCGCCACCTTTCTCGAACTCATGCGCGCCGACTGCCACCTTCCGATCCCGGCCTGGCAGCCCGGCCGGCGGGTGGGCGTCATGGCGATCGGCACCGTGCTGCGCTCGGCGAGCCCTGACCTCCGGGAGGGCGACCTGGTCCAGTCGATGAGCGGCTGGAGCACGCACTCGGCGGGACCCGCGGCCTCCTACGTCAAGCTCGACCCGGACGCCTATCCCGACCCGACCTACCACCTGGCCCAGGGCCCGACCGCCTACCACGGCGTCGCGGACGTGGCCAAGGTCGGCGAGGGCGACGTCGTCTTCGTCTCCGGCGCGGCCGGCGGTGTCGGCTCGCTGGCCGGGCAGATCGCCCGCAACCTGGGCGCCAGGAAGGTGATCGGCAGCGCGGGCAGCCAGGCCAAGGCCGACTACCTCGTGGACGAACTCGGCTTCGACGCCGCCTTCGACTACCACCACGACCCGGTCGCCGCGCTCAAGGAACTGGCCCCGGAGGGCATCACCGTCTTCTTCGACACCGTCGGCGGCGCGTTGTACGACGCCGCGCTCGAAGTCGCCGCGCCGGGCGCCAGGTTCGCCCTGTGCGGATCGTTGTCCACCCAGCTCGGCGCCGCCGCCGACCGTTTCCCCGCGCCCGATCGCGACGCCGCCCTGGCCAGGGACGTCGAGCTGCTGCCGTTCTCCTGCCCCCACACCCCCGACCAGATCGCCGCCTGGCACCGCCACTTCCGCACAGCGCTCGACCAGGGCCGGTTCGTCTACCCGCGGACCGTCGTCGAGACCGGCATCGACGGCGTCCCCGGCGCGTTCCTGGCCCTGCTGCGCGGCGAGTACCGCGGCAACGTCTCGGTGCGGCTGGTATGACCGTCCTGTCCCGCCGGGCGCTCAACCGGGCCCTGCTCCAGCGGCAGTTCCTGCTGGAGCGGACCGACCTGACGGCCCTGGAGGTGATCGGCCGCCTGGTCGCCATGCAGGCGCAGGAGCCGAACTGGCCCTACGTCGGCCTGTGGGCCCGCATCCGCGACTTCACCCACGCCGACCTCACCGCCCTGCTCGCCCAGGGACGGGTCGTCCGGTCCGGTTTCCTGCGCAGCACGATGCACCTCGCCGCAGCCGACGACTTCCGTCGGCTGCGGCCGGTGCTGCAGCCCGTCCTGAACCGCACCGCCGACTCGGCGCACTTCCGGCGCAACAACGCCGGGCTCGACCCCGACACGCTGGTGGCCGAGGGACGCGCCCTGCTGCGGACCGGGCCGCTGCCCAGAAAGGAGCTCGCCGGGCGCCTCGCGTCCCTCCATCCGGGCCGCGACAGCCGGGTCCTGGCAGGTGAGGTCGAGCTGCGCACCCCGCTCGTCCACGATCCGGCCACCGCGTCCTGGGGCGGGTGGGGGACCCGCTCGTCGATCACCGTCAGCGCCGCGCCGGTCGAGGCCCCGCAGCCCGCCGCGCTCCGCGACCTGGTCCGCCGCTACCTGGCCGCCTTCGGGCCCGCCACCGTGGCGGACGTCCAGGCGTGGTGCGGGCTGACCCGGCTGGACCAGATCGTCTCGGACATGGGCTCGGACCTGCGCCACTACACCGGCCCCGACGGCCGGCGCCTGTTCGACCTGCCCGACGTCCCGCTCCCTGACCCCGACACCCCCGCGCCGGTGCGGCTGCTGCCCGCCTATGACAACGCCCTCCTGGGCCACGCCGACCGCAGCCGCATCATCGCCGACGCCGACCGCAGGCACGTCACCCCCGGACAGGCCAGGGTCCTGCCGACCGTGCTCGTCGACGGTTACGTCCGCGGCACCTGGTCCTTCACCGCAGGCGACGTACGACTGGCGCCGTTCGGCAGCCTCTCCCGGGACGAACAGCAGGCAGTGGACGACGAGATCAGCCGACTGCTGCCGTTCCTGTCGCGCCGCTGAACGCGACGACCAAGAACGGGTGTCACAGGACGGTCAGGTGGCCGTACCCGGACAGGGTCGCGGCGAGGTCGCCGGAGGTGCCGCGGAGTGTGGCGTCCAGGAAGGCGACGGTGGCGGCCGCGGTGATGCGCGGCCCGGCGGTCCGGCCGAGAGAGCCGATGAGCGCGGGCAGGGGCGGCATGAAGAGCGGCGCGTCGGTGAAGGTGAGGTGCGCCGTGCCGGGGACGGTGAGCCGGTAGCCGGTCGCCGTGCTGAGCTGGAGCACCCGCGTGAGGCGCGGGATGTAGTCCGGCGTCTCGCCCGGTTCGACGTCGTGGGTGAGCGCGAGCACGGGCTGGTGGAACGGTTGCGCGGCGGGGTCGCGGGGGAAGCCGTCCAGGTCGATGACGGCCGCGAAGCGGGGGTCCTGGCCGGCGGCCTGCAGGGCGGCGGCGCCCCCGAGGGAGTGACCGGTCGCCGCGGCGCGGCGGACGTCGAGGCGTCCGCTCAGGAGGCCCGGGATCTCTCCACGGTCCAGGCGGCCGAGCTGGGTGAGGACGAAGCTGAGGTCGGCGGCTCTGACCGCCGTCCATCCGGCCGCGCGTCTGTTGTCCTCCGCCTGGTCGCCGGTGGCCGCGACGTGCGTGCGGACCGCTCGGCCGTCGGCGAGGGTGACGACGGCCGAGTCGTACGGGTGGTCGAGTGCGGCCACGACGTACCCGCGGCCGGCCAGTTCCTCGGCCCAGGCGGTGTTCTGGGTGCGCACACCTCCGAGGCCGGGCGAGAACAGCACCAAGGGGAACCGGCCCCCGCCGGCCACCGGCGCGTCGGGCACCGAACGCGTGCGGGCGCGTGCCGGCTCGTCCAGCACGAAGGCGGGAAGGCCCAGGTACTCGGCCTGGCCACGGGCGACGACCTGGGCTTCGCGTGCCGTGCGGCCGAGGTACCGCGCGCGCTCGGCGTCCGGGGAGACGTCCTGCGCGGGATACCAGAGCTGGACGACCACCACCCGCTTGTCATCGGTCCTGGACGTGGCGGCTTCCGCCCGATCAGCGTCGCTCCACTGGACGACGGTGGTGCCGACGGCGTAGGCGCCCGACGGCTCGGGGAACACCGGCAGGGGCAGCGCCCACGCCGCCGTCGCGCCCGCGACGACCAGCGCCAGGCATGCCGCCGACCCCGGCAGCGCCAGCCACCATCGAGCCCGCCGCCCGGCACGCCACCCCAGCAGTGACGGCGCGGCGAAGGCCAGCGCGATGCCCCCGCCTGCGAAAACGGGGAGGAGTTGCCAGCGGATCCCGAGCACGGCCAGCACGCTCGCGGACACCACGAGGGCCGCCGCACCGGCCAGGATCGACGGCCGGCGCGCTCCGGACGGCAGCCATCGGGCCAGCACCAGCACGACGGCGGCTGCCAGGGCCAGGAGCTCCACGGGGGACAGGCCGAACACGGTCACGTTCATGTGATCACGGTGTCGCAATGACCTCGGCCGGACATCGGGCCCGAGGCCGAGAGCCGCATGCGACCCCGGTATGACCGCCGCGACCTGTCTGCGACCGGAGTCGCAAGCGGCCGCGCCGCGGCGATCAGGCCTGCCGGCCGATGAACGCCGCCCGGTTCTCCTCGGCCCAGGAGGCGAACGTCCGCGCGGGCGTGCCGGTCAGCTCCTCCACCACCGGCGTGAGCTCGATCGGACGGCCGTCGCAGCTCTGCCAGTAGTCCAGCAGGGCGTCCGCGAAGGCCGCGTTCATGTACTGCGCCATTTCGGCCGTCCACTCCTGCCTGGTGACGGGCCTGATCGCGATGTCCCGCCCGGTGACGTGGGAGAGGATCTCGATCTGGTCGGTGAACGTGAGCGACTGGGGCCCGGTCAGTGTGTACGCTCTGCCGCCGAGCGCGGGGTCGGCCAGAACGGCGGCCGCGACCGCCGCGATGTCCGCCTCGTGGATGGCGTCGACGTGCGCGTGCGGGTAGGGCAGGTTGATCGGCGTCCCCGACTTGACGGCCCATGACCACGCCATCGCGTTGCCGCAGAAGGTGCCGGGCCGCAGGACGGTGCTCGGCACGGGCGAGGCGGCCAGGGCGCGTTCCGGGACGAGATGCGTGGCGGCCAAGGGGTTGCTGTCGGGATCGGGCATGAGCACGGCGGCGGAGGACAGCAGCACGACATGCTCGACCCCGGCCGCCTCGGCCGCCGCGGCGAACTCCTGCGCGTGTGACGGCTCGGCGTACAGGAACACCGAGGTCACGCCTGCGAGCGCACGGTCAAAGGTGGACGGATCGCCCAGGTCGCACCTGACGACGGACGGGTCGGCGGGGGCCTTGGACGCCGGTCGTACAGACAAGCCCTGCTCGCGCAGGAGGCCGATGAGAGCGGTCGCGACGGCGCCGCGAGCGCCGGTGACAAGAGTGGTCATGTCGGTGCAGATCCCTTCGCAGACTCTTCGCGACGTGAGCGCGACGCCTGTCGATAGAATGAAAGCGCGACACAGAATTTGTGTCATGCAATGATTGCGTGACGAACATTATGAGGAGTACGGAGCCGCACGTGTCAAATCGAGCCGAGATGCTCAAGCGCATCAGCGACGAGAGTCAGCGCCACTACGCGGCCTACACGCTGTTCAACCAGGCCATGGCCGACCGGCTCGGCCTCCACCCCACCGACCTGCAATGCGTGGCCCTGCTCGATCTGGAGCAGGGGCCGATCAGCACCGGCGAGATCGCCCGCCTGGCCGGACTCACCCCCGGCTCGGCCACCCGCCTGGTCGACCGCCTGGACAAGGCGGGTCTCGTCGTGCGGCACGCCGACCCGGCCGACCGCAGGCGCGCCCTGGTCGCCCTGACCCCGGAGGCCCGTGCCCGGATCGGTGCAGCTTGGGACGTTCCCGGCAGGGCGTTCGTCGAGATGCTCGACCATTACGACGACGACGCGCTCGCCCTGATCGCCGACTACCTGGAGCGGGCCGCCTCGGTGGGCCGCGCACAGGCGCAGCGCCTCACGACGTCCGCCTAGAGCCTGGTGCGGAGGCGGCCGGGCCGGCCGGTTCGGAGCATGTCCGATCCGTACAAGCCCGATGCCGAGCTCGCTGAATATCGTCACGGCTGTGCGCCTCGGCGGGCGCATGAGGACGGCCGGAAATGGGCCGTCCGGATCGTTGTGCCCCAGTGAGATCTGGTTGAGACGGAGTGCTCGTGAATATTGGAATCGGTCTGCCGATCGCCGTTCCCGGACGTCCTGCGCGGGAGGTCAAGCAGTGGGCGGAGGACAGTGAGCGCCTCGGCTTCCACTCCCTGGGATCCATCGACCGCCTGGTCTACGACATCCTGGACCCGCTGGTCTCCCTCGGCGTCGCCGCGGCGGTGACCGAGCGCGTCCAGCTGTTCACCAGCGTGCTGAACGTCGGATGGCGGGGCAACCCGATCCTGTTCGCCAAGCAGCTCGCCACCGTCGACCTGATCTCGCAGGGCCGGCTCACGGCGGGCCTGGGCATCGGGGGCTGGCCGGACGACTTCACCCTCAGCGGCGCTCCCGGCAAGGGCCACGGCAAGATCTTCGACGACACCCTGACCGAGATGCGCCGCGTCTGGGACGGTGAGGTCACCAGCATCTCCGGCCCGACCCCGCTGCCCGGCGAGGGCCGTCCCAAGCTGCTCATCGGTGGCCTGATCCCCGCGGGCCATGCCCGCGCCGCCCGCTTCGGCGACGGCTGGGTGGCGCCGACGCTGAGCCTGGACCTGCTGGTGAACGGCGTCCAAGGCGTCACCGAGGCATGGGCCACGGCTGGGCGGCCCGGCAGGCCGCACATCCTCACCGGCCGCTACTTCTGCTGCGGTCCCGAGGCCGTCCGGCTCACCGACGAGTACGTGGCCCACTACTACGGCTCCAAGGAGTCGCCCTACTACGAGTCGGTCCGCGCCGACTCGCTCGACTCCGACGAGCGCCTGCTCAAGGAGCTGATCGCTCTGTCGGACGCGGGCGTCGACGACCTGGTGCTCTACCCGGTCAGCAGTTCCCTGGACCAGGTCCACCTGCTGGCCGAGGCGCTGGAGCGGGTGGGGGTCCGGCGGAATCCGACCTTCGAGTTCACCACGGGCTGACCTGGACCGCGCCACCTGAATGACGACACGTGAGGACATGCCAGTGATCGAGCAAATCCCGCCGACGGGCGGCCCCGCTCTGACCGCCGGCGCGGTGATGGGACTCGCCGGCAGCGTCAAGGGCCCGGTCTTCCTCCCCGGCGACCCGGGGTACACCGAGGAGGCGGAGGGCTTCGACCGCTCCGTCGTACACCACCCGGCCGTCATCGTCGGCGCGGCCGGCGCCGACGACGTGGTGGCCGCGGTGCGCTTCGCCCGCGATCATGGGCTGGGCGTCGCCGTACAGGCCACCGGCCACGGTGTGGGGCCACCCGCCGACGGGGCCCTGCTCATCTCCACGCGGCGCATGGACGGCCACCGGGTCGACCCCGAGCGCCGCACCGTGCGGCTGGAGGCGGGCGTGCTGTGGCGGGAGGTCATCCAGTCCGCCGCCCGCCACGGCCTGGCCCCGCTGAACGGCTCGGCGCCGTTCGTCGGCGCCGTCTCCTACACGCTGGGCGGCGGCATCGGCGTGCTGTCCCGCCGCTACGGTTACGCCGCCGACCACGTACGCTCCATCGAGGTCGTCACCGCCGACGGCGAACCGCGCACCGCCTCGCAGGAGGAGAACACCGACCTGTTCTGGGCGCTGCGCGGCGGCAAGGGCAACTTCGGGGTGGTCACCTCACTTGAGGTGGAACTGGTGGAGGTGTCGCGGATCTACGGCGGCGGCCTGTTCTTCGCGGCCGAGTCGATCCGTGACGTGCTGCACTTCTACCGCACATGGGTCACCCAGGTGCCCGACGAGCTCAGCTCCTCCTTCCTGATGATGCCCTGGCCCGATGTGCCCGAGGTCCCCGGGGAGTTGCGCGGGCGTTTCGTCCTGCACCTGCGCCTGAGCTACCTCGGCTCGCCGCAGGACGGCGCCCGGCTGGTCAAGCCGCTGCGCGAGATCGCCACGCCGCTGCTCGACACGGTCACCGACCTCCCGTACACCGAGGTCGGCAGCATCCACAACGATCCGCCGACGCCCGGCTCGTACCACATCGACAACTTCCAGCTCACCCACCTCGACCATGACGCCGTCGAGGCGATTTTGGCGCTGGTGGGCCCCGGGTCGAACAGCGCGGTCGGCATCGAGATCCGTCATCTCGGCGGCGCCCTCGCCCGGCCGCCGCGCCTGCCGAACGCGGTCGCGCGCACCGCCGCCCAGTTCCAGCTGTACTCCGCGGGTGTCCTCGGCATCGGCGAGGACGAGGCCGTACATGCCGGGCACGACCGGGTCGTCCAGACCCTCGCCCCATGGAACAGCGGGATGCGCACGCTCAACTTCATGGCGGGCGTCGCCCACACCGATCCGGAGGACGTGCGGCAGGCGTTCACACCGGAGGCGTACGAGCGGCTGGTCGCCGTCAAGACGGCCCACGACCCCGGCAACGTGTTCCGCTTCAACCACAACATCCCGCCGGCGCCGACGCCTGGGTGAGGCAGTCTGTTGAGGTCCTTCCGGAGGCTGCGGCCGAGCCCGCGGTCGGCGAACGGGGGTGCGCCGGAGTCTGCGGCGGCGACGGTGATCGTCCCCCTGCCGGAACAGCAGCGATATCCACTTGGCTATCGCCCGGCGTCCCATACCAGTATTGGACGCCACAAGATCTGTTCTGATCTGCTGGACCGGCATCGACGTCACTCCGGGCCGATCTGATCAGGATCTGTGCCCGTGAAAGAGCAGGTGTTCGACCATGTCCCTCGGGCAGTCCGTCCCATCCCGCCGTGCGTTGCTGGCCGCCGCGGCCCTCCTGCCGCTGGCCGGCCGCCCGGTCGAAGCCGCGGCCGCCACCGCCCCCAGGCGTGCTCGCCGCTACTACGACCGCGCGGCCGCGCTGGCGGGGGACGACCCGGTGCTGCGGGCCCTGGTCAAAGCGCTCGCGCCCGACCTCACGATGCCGGAGCCGAAGCCCCTCGGCCCGTTGCGCGTCTTCGACGACGTGGCGGTGGTGGGCACCACCTTCGTGCAGGCCACGGCGCTGTTCACGTCCGGGGGCATCGTCCTCGTCGACGCGATGGGATCCCCGGACGACGCCGAGAAGATCATCGTGCCGGGGCTGCGCGCCGTGGGCGCGGACCCCGCACAGATCAAGTACGTGGTGGTCGCCCACGGCCACGCCGATCACTTCGGCGGCGCCCAGTTCCTCGCCGACCGCTACGGCGCCCGCGTCATGATGAGCCGGAACGACTGGGACCTCATCGCCGCCGAGCGTCCCGCGAACGCGCCCGAACGCGACCTGGAGATCGCCGACGGCCAGAAGCTCACCGTCGGCGGCACCACCATCGCCTTCCACCACACGCCCGGGCACACGCCCGGCACCGTCTCGTCGATCTTCCCCGTGCACTGGAAGGGACGGCGGCACACCGCGATGTTCTGGGGCGGCACCAACCCGCCCGCCGCGACCGCCGGCAAGCGCACCACCCTGGCCTCTGTGCTCGCCTTCGCCGCCACGATGCGGCGGGCGGGGGTGGAGGTCGAGCTGACCAACCACGGCGGCGTGGACGACGGCCTGACCCGCATCGAGCAGCTGCGCGCCGGAACGACGGGCGCGGCCAACCCGTTCGTCATCGGCCGGGCCAGGACACAGCGCTTCATGAAGGTCATGGAGGTCATGATGCGCGGCCGCATCGCCCAGGACGAGGAGACGTCCGCCGCACGCGGCCGACGGACCCTCGCCTGCTGCTGACCAGGCGGGCGCTGCTCACCGAAGCCGGCATCCGGACCCTTCCGGTCATTTACGCCCTCGGCGACTGGGGCCTCGACTGGCGTCCGGGCAGCGACGACCTCCGCAGCCGGCAGCAGGCCATGCGGGACGAGGGCCCGGCGTTCATCGAGGAGCTGATGGACGAGCTGCGCGTCCGCCACCTCGGCGCCCCGCCGAAGCCGCACGACGGCCCCGGCCCGTTCGAACGCCTCGACGCCGCCCGCGCCGCGGCCGCCCCCCAAGAACACGTCGATCAACGGTGACGGCTGCGAGCTGGTGGCGGCGGCCGAACGGCGACAACGGGCGACGCCTTCCCCGGCCTGCCCTCGGCGTCACGTCGTAACGGCTCCGCGGTGGATATCGAGTGGCCGGTCTCGCGGTGAACCGGGACAATCGCCTGTCGTGATGGGCATCTCCGGCTTCGAGCCGACCTTTCTCGTCGGACTCGAAGCCGTCCGCGAGCACCACGGGCCGCGCCTGGCCGCGCTTGCCGGTCGGCGGCTGAGTGGCTTCGCGCTCGTACGTTTCGTCGAGGACGGGGACTGGTATGCCGACTGCCCCGTCGTCCTGGACTTCGACGGCGTCCAGGTGGAGCTCTGCCACTGGAAGTTCGATGAGCTGTCGATCGGCTGGAACGCCATCGACACGACGGCCCCTGTCACCGGCTGGGAGGAGGACGAGCTCACTCCGGCGTGGTCCAGCGCCGACGAACGGCTGGAGTCGTTCGTCGGCCGGGAACTGCGCGAGGTTGCCCTGCTCGAGTGGCGGCCTTCACGTCCCGACGTGGCGGCCGGCACCCTCGCGGTGGAGTTCGCCTTCGGCACGGGACGCTTCCACGTCGCCAACGCCCTCGACGAGAACAGCATCGAGGTCGGCGACGCCCATCCGGAATGGGTGCGGCACCCGCTGGGCCCCGCAAGCCGTATCTCCCGAAGCCGACCGGCCCGCACCGGGTCGGCACGACGTCCCTGCACCTGACCGACGCCTCCCGTCCCGACCCGTGGGTCCCCGCGGCCAGGGCGAGGGAGCTCATGGTCTCCCTGTGGTACCCGACGGCGGCGCAGGCCGGACGGCGGGCGCCGTACGTCACCCCCAAGGAGTCGGAGCTGCTCCTGAAGGGATCGGGGATCAAGGAACTGGAGAACATTCCGCCGGACGGGCTGAGCCGCACCCGTACGAACGCCCTCGAAGACGCCGAGCCCTCGGGACGCCGGCGCGGCCTGCCGCTCGTGGTGCTGTCGCCCGGCTTCACCTGGCCGCGCAGTTCCCTCACGGGTCTGGCCGAGGACCTGGCGAGCAGGGGGTACGCGGTGGCCGGCATCGACCACACCTACGAGAACTTCGCCACCACCTTCCCTGACGGGCGGATCGCCACCTGCGCCGCCTGCGCGAACGTCGACGACGACGACTTCGGCCAGAGGGTGATCAGAAGCCGGGCGATCGACACGCGCTTCGTGCTCGACCGGCTGACCGGGTCGCGGCCCGCGTGGAAGGGCGGCGCCCTGATCGATCCGGCCCGGATCGCGATGGCGGGCCAGTCCATCGGCGGCGCCGCCGTCCCGGAGACCATGCTGCAGGACGCCCGGGTACGCGCGGGGATCAACATGGACGGCAGCCTGTTCCTCCCGATCCCCGACGGCGGACTGGCGCGGCCGTTCATGCTGATGGGCGCCCCCTCGAACGACGGCACCTGGAGACGCGACTGGGAACGCCTGACCGGGTGGAAACGCTGGCTGGTGGTGAAGGGGGCGCTGCACCCGTCGTTCACCGCCCGGCCATCCCGGCGCGGTCATACTGCGATTCGTGACTCTTGAACAGGTACGTGTCCACCACCGCACCGGGCAATGGTGCTCCGGCGTCCGAACCGGCGACAACATCGTGGCCTACGACGTCGAGATCCTTGCCCCTTGGCGGGTTCCCGGCCGTCCCACGACCGATCGCTGCTTCGTGATCGCCGACGAAGGGGTGCAGATCCGGAGGCCGGTCACCTTCGTGGACGCACTCGAAGGCGGGTGGTACATCGACCTGGTCGAGGTGGAGGAGGCGAGTCCGAAACGGCTGACGGTCCGCGACCTCTACGTGGACATCGTCGTGCCCCCGGCCGGCCACCGCTACGAGGTCCTGGACCTCGACGAGCTGGCCGACGCGCTGCGGGGCGGCGTCATCGACGCCGCCACCACGGTCGGGGTGCTGCGCAACACCCAGCGCTTCATCGACAGGCATCTGCGCAACCTCAACCAGGACCCGCCGAACTCGTGGCCGGACTTCCCGCCCGCAGCCGTGCTGGACCTGGCCGACCTGCCGCCCTTCGACGTCACACGGGGCTGAACCAAGGCGTCCTCGGCCCCGAAGCGACCGCGGGCCGCCACGGAGGAACCCCGCCGGCCGGCCGGTACGGCCATGGTCTACCGTGATCGCCATGAAGGCGGCTGCTCGGTATTTGTGCTGGTTGGCGTGGGCGCAGAAGGGCCGGGTCGCTTTAGGCGCGACCCTTGGCACCCTGTGGACGGTGGGCCTCACGCTCCCGCCGTACCTGCTGTCGAGGGCGATCGACGACGACCTGGCGCCCGGCTGGGTGCTGGCGCTGCTCGGCGCCGGCCTGGTCAACGCCTGGCTGGCGATGATGCGGCACCGTACGATGACCAAGATCCGGATGGACGCCAACTTCCGCACGGTGCGCGCCCTGGTGGAGCAGATCAACACGCTCGGCGCGGACCTGAACAGGCGCACCTCGGCAGGCGAGGTCGTGACGATCGGCATCGGCGACGTCATCACGATCGCCGCCGCGCTGACGGTGACCGGCCCCGGGGTGGGCGCGGTGATCAGCTACGGGGTGGTGGCGGCGCTGCTGCTGCAGGTCTCCGTGGTGCTGGCCGTGGTGGTGCTGCTCGGCGTGCCGGTGCTGGGGATCGTGCTCGGGCCGCTGCTCGGGCGGTTGATGAAGGTGCAGAACGGCTACCGCGAGAGCCAGGGCAGGCTGACCGCCCGGCTGGTGGACCTGATCGAGGGGCTGCGGGTGCTCAACGCGTTCGGCGGCAAGGGCGCCTACGCCGAGCGTCACCTCGCCGACTCGGCGCGCCTGCGCGAGCAGGGGTACCGGGTGGCGTCGCTGACGAGCTGGATCGGCGCGCTGGGCGTCGGGCTGCCGGCGCTGTTCCTGGCCGCGGTGACCTGGCTGGGCGCCAGGCTGGCCGCGGAAGGCGCGATCACGGTGGGCGAGCTGGTCGGCGTGTACGGATACATCGCCATGCTGGTGGTCCCGGTGTCCTTCTTCATCGAGGGCAGCTTCCAGATCAGCCACGGCCTGGTCTCCGCCCGGCGGGTCACCCGCTTCCTCGCGCTGCGGCCCGGCGACCGGCCCCGCTCCACCGAACCGCAGATCACGCCGGGCAGCTTCGTGGGGCTGGTCAGCGCCCGTCCAGAGGAGAGCGTGGCGCTGCTGGAGAGCCTCGGCGGGTTCGACGGCACGTCGTTGATCGCCGACCACGACGCCGCGCTGTTCACCGGTACGCTGCGCGAGGTCCTGCAGGGCCGGGGCGAGGCCGACGACGAGACCATCCGTCGCGCGGTCGGCGTCGCCGCCGCCCAGGACGTGGTCGCCGGGCTGCGCCACGGCCTGGACTCCGTGATCGAGCCGGGCGGCCGCAACCTGTCGGGCGGCCAGCGCCAGCGGGTGCGCCTGGCCAGGGCGCTGGTGGCCGATCCCGAGCTGCTGCTCGCGGTGGACCCGACCTCCGCGCTGGACGCGCACACCGAATCCCTGCTCGCCCAGCGCCTTCGTGCGGCGCGCGCCGGCCGCACGACGGTCGTCGCCACCACGTCGCCGCTGCTGCTCGCCCAGGCCGACGAAGTCCTCCTGATCGAGGACGGCCGGGTGGCCGCCACCGGCACCCACCGTGACCTGCTGGACTCCAGCGACGCGTACCGGACGGTGGTGTCGTGACCCGCGACCTCCCCGTCGCCGACCGCAGGCGCGTACGGCAGGCGGCCCTGCGCCTGATCCGCCGTGACGTCCCGGGGTTCACCGCCACCCTGCTCCTCAACGGCCTGGCGGCGGCCGCGGCCCTGGTCAGCCCGTGGCTGCTGGGCCGCATCATCGACACCATCTCCGCCGGCGGGGCGATCGACCTGCTCGCCGCGGTCGCCGTGGGTGGGGCGCTGCTGCAGCTCGTCCTGTCCCGATACGCCGAGCGGACCGGCGCCCGCTTCAGCGAACGGGTCCAGGAGCACATCCGCCAGGAGTTCCTCGACCGCGTGCTCGCCCTGCCCGCCGCCACCGTCGAGCACGTCCGCACCGGAGACCTGACCGCCCGCGGCACCACGGATGTCAGCGTGGTCGGGTACACCCTGCGCAACGCCGCCCCGGCCGTGCTGATCTCCTCCCTGCAGGCGCTCTTCCTCGTCGCGGCCGTCTTCCTGGTCGACCCGCTGCTGGGAGCCTGCGGCCTGGTCGCGCTCGCCGGCGTCGCGGCCGCCTCCCGCTGGTACCTGCGCCGCGCCCGCGACGCCTACCTGGAGGAGGGGGCCGCCCGCTCGGAACTGGCCGAACACCTGGCCGCGGGCGCCGCCGGCGCCCGCACGATCGAAGCCCTCGGCCTGCAGGACCGGCGCACCCGCGCCGCCGAGCGGGTGATCGAGCGCGGCCGGGTGGCCCAGCTGCGCACCCTCTTCCTGCGCGGCGTCCTCTGGCCGTCGGTGGAGGTCTCCGCCCTCCTCCCGCCGGTGCTGGTCCTGCTGCTCGGCGGCATGCTGCTGGACGGCGGCCAGGTCACCCTCGGCGCCGTCGTCTCGTGCGTGCTCTACCTGCGCCAGCTCCAGCAGCCCATCGAGACCGTCCTCATGTGGATGGAACAGCTGCAGAGCAGCGGCGCCGCCTTCGCCCGGATCGAAGGGCTCCGGCTCCCGGCGGCGCAGACCGGCGTGGCCGCCCCCGAACCCCGGGACGACCACATCGTGGCGGCCGGCGTGCACTTCGCCTACGAATCGACCGGCGACGTCGTCACCGGCGTGGACCTGACCGTGCGGCCCGGCGAGCGCCTGGCCGTCGTCGGCCCCTCGGGAGCCGGCAAGTCCACGCTCGGCAAGCTGCTGGCCGGCATCGACCGGCCCCGCCTCGGCACGGTCACCGTCGGCTCGGTCCCGGTCGCCGACCTGTCTCCCGCCCAGCTGCGCAAGCACGTCGTGCTGGTCACTCAGGAGCAGCACCTGTTCCTCGGCACCGTCCGCGACAACCTCCGGCTGGCCGACCCCACGGCCGACGACAACCGGATGGAGAAGGCCCTCGCGGCGGTCGGCGCCGACTGGGTGGCCTCGCTGGACGACGAGCTCGGCCCGCATTCCTCCGGCGGCGAACTCGGCCCCGACCGGGTGCAGCAGCTCGCCCTGGCCCGGGTCATCCTGGCCGACCCGCACACCGTCATCCTCGACGAGGCCACCGCCATGCTCGACCCGCGTACGGCCCGGCGCGCCGAACGGTCGCTGGCGGCGGTGCTGGACGGGCGCACGGTGATCGCGATCGCGCACCGGCTGCACACGGCGCGGGACGCGGATCGGGTGGTGGTGATGGAGGGCGGCCGCGTCGTGGAGGTCGGCGCGCACGACGAGCTGGTCGCGGCCGGCGGGGTCTATCGGGGGTTGTGGAACTCCTGGCACGGCTCGCGCCCTTAGCGGGCGGCCTGCCGGGCGTGCCGGTCCTCCGGGTGGAGGACCGGTCCGGCCGGCCGGCCGTGGCCGCGGCGCCCGCGCAGGACTGACGCCCCCCGGCGGCCGTCACGCGTGGCTGGCCACCCGGCCTTCGCCGGCGCTCATCTCGGGCCAGAACTCCCGGTACCGGCCGGAGTGGAAGACCAGCGGCTCGCCCCCGGCCCGCTGGAAGCGTTCCACCGCTCCGACGAGGATGTGGTGGTCGCCGCCGTCGTGGACGCGCTCGGTGCGGCAGACGAAGCTGGCCAGCGTCCCGGCGAGGATCGGCAGCGGCGTGCCGAGCAGCTCCACCCCGGCGAACTTGTCGGCCGAGGGGGTGGCGAAGCGGCTGGACAGGTGGCCCTGGTCGGCGGCCAGGACGTTGACGGCGAACCGCCCGGCCCGCAGGAAGAGCGGCGCGCTGGGCGCCCGGTTCGACAGGCACCACAGCAGCAGCGCCGGATCGAGTGAGACCGAGGTGAGGGAGTTGACGGTCACGCCGGCCCGCTCCCCGTCGGCGGTCACCGTCGTGATCACCGCCACCCCGGTCGCGAACTGCCCGAAGGCGTCACGGAGCGATCTCATGCCGTCACCCTGCCCAGATAGGTCTCGGCACGGCCGGCGTCCATGAACCACTCGGCGTAGTCGGCCGGGTCGTCGAAGCCGTTGACGAAGCGGGAGGCGATCTCCGGGCGCTGACCGGCCGCGCCCAGCAGCGCCAGGTGGTGCGGCTCGGCCGGCGCGAGCAGGGCGTTGGTCCAGTTCGTGACGTGCTGGGCCTGCGTCCAGAACCGGTCGAAGGTCTGCCGCATCCACTCGGCGTCGAACGGCCGGTCGCCGCGTTCCACGATGGCCCGCAGGTAGGTGGCGGCGCACTTGGCGGCGTTGTTGCTGCCCTGCCCGGTGATCGGGTCGTTGAGCACCACGACGTCGGCGACGCCGAGCACCGGCGCGCCGGAGGGCAGCTCGGCCACCGGACGCCGGACGGTGGGGGCGAAGCGGCCGGTCAGCACCGCGTTGGCGTCGGTGAGCTCGATGCCGGCGCAGCGCTCGGCCTCCCACGGGAAGAAGGTCTCCAGGATCCGGCGGCTGCGGGCCAGGTGCTCGGCGGGGCCGCGGACGTCGCCCCAGCAGTCCATGGGGCCGTCCGGGACGCCCTCGAACACCATGATCTCGCAGGGGCCGGTGTGCGTGAGCGCGGGGAAGGCGAAGTACTCGCCCACGCCGGGCAGCAGGTTGAAGCAGACCGCCGAGTGACCGGGACGCGGGGCGAGGCCGTTGACGTAGGTGACGGCCAGCGCGCGCTGCGGGGTGGCGTAGGGGGAGCGGACGGGGTCGCGTTCGAAGAGCGAGGCGATCTGGCCCTTGCCCGCGGCGACCAGGACCAGGTCGTACCGGGCCGCGTAGCTCTCCAGGTCGTCGGGGGTGGCGTCGTGCAGGACGAGCTTGCCGCCGAGCCGCTCGAACTCGCCCAGCCACGCCGGCATCTTCAGCCGCTGGTCGACCGAGCGGGCGGGGACGGCCAGCCGCGCCGCCCAGTCGAGGGCCTTGCCGCCCTCCGGGCTCGGGACCGTGAGCGCGATGCCCTCGATGGGCGGGCAGACGTCGGCCCACCAGTCGAGGCCGAGCTCGCGCTCGTGGGCCTGCGCGGTGCCGAACATGGCCTGACCGGACATCACCCGGCCGTCGCGGATGGACTCGGGGGTGCGGTTGGAGACCACGGTCACGTCGTAGCCGTGCTGGAGCAGGCCGATGGCCAGGTGGAGACCGGCCTGGCCGGCGCCGACGATGAGGATGTCGCGCATGGTGGTGTCCTTCTGGTGTGGTGTGGAGGATCAGATCGGCGCCTGCCAAGAACGGTACGGGCGGCGCGTGCGCCCGTGCCATCCGCTGAGCGCGGATCTCATCCGCCTGACGCGGGACCTCTGCGCAACGTCTCCGACGGCTGCTGCCCGTACCTCTCGCGGTACTGGGCGGCGAATCGTCCCTGGTGCAGGAATCCCCATCGGGCGGCCACCGTGGTCACCGTGGCCCTGGCCGGGTCGGCCGTCCTGAGCTCGTCGTGCACGCGCGTCAGCCGCACCTGCCTGAGGTGTGCCATCGGGGACAGCCCGAGATGCGCGCGGAAACCCTCCTGCAGGGAGCGGCTGCTCACCGCGACGGCGCCGGCGATGTCCGTGGTGCTCAGCGGCAGGTGGGCGTGCCCTTCGATGAACTCCATCGCCCGGCGCACCACCTTCGGCAGCGCGGGCGGCCTGGGGGCGGTCAGCCGGTCCAGGTAGTTGGAGGGCTGCATGGTCAGCAGCAGGGTGATCAGGGCGTTCTCCAGATGGGCGACGGCCAGCGGGTGGCCGGCCAGCCCGTCGTCCCGCTCGGCCTCCCTGACCAGCAGGTCGGCCATGTCGCGCCAGGAGCGGGTCCAGCCGGTCGTCAGGTCCATGCCGAGGTCGAAGACGACCGGGCCGTCGAGCGGCTCGCCGAGCATCTGCTCCAGCGCGTGTTCGATCGCCGTGCGCTCGAACTTGACCAGCAACTGCGGGCAGCCGGCGGCCCAGCGCATGTCGAGGTGGCGGGTCGGCGAGGGCAGCGAGGCCAGGGACGGGGAGGAGACGACCTCCTCGTCGCCGGCGCGGATCAGGCTGCGTCCGGCGAGCGGGATCATGACCAGGAAGAACGTGTCGAGGTCGCCCGGCTCGATGTGCACGTCGGCCCCGTAGTCGAGGTAGCTGACGCGGACCGAGCCGAGCTGCACGGAGTTGAACCGGGCCGACAGCAGGTCCGCGTCCCCGGCCAGGTCCAGCCGGTGCGGGCAGAACACCTTGGCGACCTCGCCGCGGACCTCGTCGAGGTCGGAGCTGGCGAAGACGGCACGGTTGCTGAGGAGCACACCAGATGATCGGGCGTCCGCCCCTCGGCGTTCCAGGTAAAAGTACGTACAAGAGATCCGGCGGCGGCGTCGTTCGCAGCAGGGGTGAGGCCGCCCGCAAGGGGCGGCGCCACAGGCGACCTGAATGCCGCCCGCCGCCTTGACCTCATAGGAGACGATCTGCACATGCGATACCTGATCTCAGTGATCGACGACAGGACCAATTCGGCCACCCCGGAGGAGCACGCGGCGATCGACGTGTTCAACGAGCGCCTCCGGACCCAGGGCCACTGGGTCTTCGCCGGCGGCCTCGCCGCGCCCGCCACGGCCACCGTCATCGACAACCGGGGCGCGGAGGCGATGGTCACCGACGGGCCCTTTCTGGAGTCCAAGGAGTACCTCGCCGGCTTCTGGATCATCGAGGCCCCCGACCTCGACGTGGCGCTCCGGCTCGCCGCGGACGGGTCGAAGCACTGCAACCGCAAGGTCGAGGTGCGAGCGTTCCTGTGACCGACGTCCGCGAGGCGGTCGCCGGGGCCCACCACGAGGAGTGGGCCCGGGTGGTCGCCGCCCTGACCAGGCGCTTCGGTGACCTCGACATCGCCGAGGAGGCGGCCGCCGAGGCGTTCGCGACCGCCGTCGAGCGGTGGCCGGCCGACGGCGTGCCGCCCAACCCGGGCGCCTGGCTGACCACCACCGCCAACCGCAAGGCCATCGACCGGATCCGGCGCGAGAGCAAGCGCGACGACAAGCACAGGAAGGCTCAGATGTCCCACGACGCCCCACCCGAGCCTGCCGGCGCCATCGACGACGACCGGCTCCGGCTGATCTTCACCTGCTGTCATCCGGCGCTGGCGATGGAGACCCGCGTGGCGCTGACGCTGCGCCTGGTCGCCGGCCTGACCATGCCCGAGATCGCCCGCGCCTTCCTGGCCCAGGAGAGCGCCGTGGGGCAGCGGATCACCCGCGCGAAGGCCAAGATCAAGGCGGCGCGCATCCCCTACCGGGTGCCGTCCGCCGAGGATCTCCCGGCGCGCGTCTCCGGCGTGCTCGCCGTGCTGTTCCTGGTCTTCAACGAGGGCTACCTGGCCACCGGCTCCGGCACCGATCCCGTACGGCACGAGCTGACCGCCGAGGCGATCCGGCTCACCCGCCTGATCCGCGCCCTCCTGCCGGACGACGGCGAGGTGACCGGGCTGCTGGCGCTGATGCTGCTCATCGAGGCCCGCCGCCCCGCCCGGGTCTCGGCCGGCGGCGAGCTGGTCGCGCTCGACGAGCAGGACCGCGGGGCCTGGGACGCGGCGCTGATCGCCGAGGGCCACCGGCTGGTGCGCGAGCGCCTGGCCGCGGCCGCCGCCGGGGTGGCGCCGGGCCGCTACCAGATCCTCGCGGCGATCAACGCCGTGCACACCTCCGCCCGCGACATGCGCGACACCGACTGGTCGCAGGTCCTCGCCCTGTACGACCAGCTCGTCCGCCTGGACCCCTCGCCGATCGTCGCGCTCAACCGGGCCGTCGCGGTCGCCGAGCTCGACGGGCCCGAGGTGGCGCTGGCGGCCGTCGACCGTCTCGGGGACAGGCTGGCCGGGTACCACGCCTACCACGCCACCCGCGCCGACCTGCTGCGCCGGCTGGGCCGCGGTCAGGAGGCGCGCGCCGCCTACGACAGGGCCATCGACCTGGCCGGCAACACCGCCGAGACCGCCTCGCTGACCCGCCGCCGCGACCGGCTGCTGCCGGGGTGATCAGGCGGCCTCGCCGCGGGCGATGTAGAGCTTCATGTCGGTGAAGTCGAGGGTGAGGTTGTAGGGCTTGAAGAAGCAGTGGGCGAAGTGGCCGATCCCGTCGAAGCCCGACCCGTAGGGCCAGGGCACGTTGACCGGCATGTTCGGGTCCGCCTCGCAGTAGACCCGCTGGGCGACGGCGTCGCCGAGCCGGAGCTCCTCCGGATAGCAGGGGTGGGTGACGGTCGGGTGGCTGTGGGCGAACGTCTCGATCGGGCGGTCGAGGTCGACCCGGACCCCCAGACGTCTGGCCACCTCTCCCGGCATGCCCGCGGCGATCTCGCCGACCCCGCCGAGGTTCACGCCCACCACCCGCGGGCCGGACCCCGCGATGCTGCCCACGCTGTGCACGTCGTGGTCACGGGACAGCCACATCGGCAGCGGCTCGGCGCCCGCCCGCGCGGCGGCGGCGCGTGCCTCCCTGGCCGTCTCGGGGGTGCGGCGGCGCAGGATGAGGTGCCGGCCCGCGTAGTCGAACGTGGTCAGCAGGTGGTAGAAGACCCACGTGCCGATCAGGCCGTCGCCGTCGCTGCCGACGTCGGCGCCCGACTCCGTCGACGACCAGCCGACGGGGACGTTGCGCAGTTCGATGCCGCCCAGCCTGAAGGAGTCCAGCACCCCGTAGTGCACCCAGATGGGCGTGCCCTCGAAGTCGGTCTTCTGGCTGACGACGGCCTTCAGCCCCGCCTCCTTGGCCGCCGACGCGGTCAGGCTCAGGTTCGGGGCGCCGGTGTAGAACGTGAAGCGCTTCGCCGGTCCGCCGTTGACCGAGGCCTCCACCAGCGGCCGCGGGTCCATCTGCAGGAACCGCACCCGGCCGACGTCACCCTTGATCTGGTACGCCTCCCCGCTGATCGCCGCGAACCATTTGGCGTAGTCCTCCGCGCCTGCCGCCTTCCAGCACGGAACGGAGAGGGCGAACTTGTCCTGCCGGATGTAGCAGTCGCCCAGGAGCTCGTTGGCCTCCTTGTCGCCGGGCGCCAGGCGGACGGCCGTCTTGAGGTATTTCTCGGCTTCGGGGAACCGGTTGGACAGCAGCCCGACATGGCCGCGCCGGCGGGCCGCGTGCAGGTTCCCGGGGTCCTTCTTCAGGATCTCCTCGTACGCGCGGCCGGCCTGCTCGAACTTCCCGGCCTTGAACAGCGCGTCGGCGTCGCCGCCGTCGGCCAGCGCCGTGGCCGCCCCGTCCAGCAGCGGCGCCGTCGCGGCGGCGCCGGCCAGCACGGCGGCCCCCCGGAACAACGAACGCCGGTCCCATCTCCCGTCATCGGCCGAAGCCTTCTCCCTTTCCATGACCCCCAGTCAAGGGGGACGGCTGTTGCCGTGAGGTATGCGTTTTTCGATACGCCCGCGATACACCCGGTCGCGGCGGCCGGTCCTGCCACAATCGTCGGATGCGTTTGTGGACGGTGCAGCACCGGGCGGTCCTGGCCACGCTGGAGGCCGGCGGCGAACTGGCCGGCGACTGGGCCCGCCTGTCGATCCCGTCGTACCGGCCGGTGTACGAGGCGATGGTGGGGGAGATGGCCAGGCGGGGCCTCGACTGCCGGGGCCGTCCGCCGGTGTGGGCGTGGCCCGGCCCGGACACCCGTGACGCCACGGTGGCCGTGACGGCCGAGTCCCTGCTCTGCCCGCAGACCGAGGAGGAGTACGCCCGTTACGTCGTCCTGGACCTGGACGTGCCGGACGACCTGGTCCTGCTCAGCTCGTACGGACGCTGGAACGACTTCATGGAGGCGGTCCTGCTGGGCGCGGGCCCGGCCGCCATGGACTGGTCGATCGGCGAGGAGGAGGTCGCCGGTGTGCAGGCGTGCCTGCCGTACGTGCCGGCCGGGTGCGTGCTCGGCGCCCGCCCTCTGGAACCGTTCGACGAGTCCCTGGAACCCACTGCTTGACGCGACGCCCCGGCAGGACGGCTCGCCGCCGCCGGTCAGATCACCAGACCGCCGGAGACGCGCAGGTTCTGGCCGGTGATCCATTGGGCGTCGGGCCCGGCCAGGAAGGCGACGACGTTGGCGATGTCCTCCGGACGTCCCAGCCGTTGCAGCGGCGTCAGGGCCACGGTGTGCTCGATGGCCTGCTCCAGGTGCTCACCGGCGGCGGCACGCATCATGTCCGTGTCGGTGGCGCCGGGGGAGACGCTGTTGACCGTGATGCCCCTGGGGCCGAACTCACGGGCCGCGACCGCGGTGATCGACTCCAGTGCCGCCTTGCTGGCGAAGTACAGGGCCAGGCCCGCCGCCGCGCCGCTGGAGGTGATGTTGACGATCCGTCCGCCGTCACCGAGCCTTTCCGCGGCGGCCTGCATGACGAAGAACGGGCCCTTGGTGTTGACCGCCATCACCTCGTCGAAGTCGCTCTCGACGGCGTCGCGGATGTCTCCCATCGGGTTGATCGCCGCGTTGTTGACGACCACGTCCAGACCGCCCAGGCACCGGTCGACCTCGCCGAAGAGGTGCTTGAGGTCTTCCAGGCGCCCCTGGTCCGCCCGTACGGCGATCGCCCGCCCGCCGAAGGCCGTCACCTCGGCCACCACCGCCTCGGCCGCCGCCTGGTCGCGGTGGTAGGTGAACAGCACCGCCGCGCCCTCGCGGGCCAGCCGCACCACGATCGCCCGCCCGATTCCCCGCGACCCGCCGGTCACCAGGGCGTTCTTGTTCTCCAGCGTCCCCATGTCGACTCCTTGCCGTCGGCGGCTCCCCTGCTGGGAGCCGGTCACAGCGGAGTCGGAGCGGCGGCGCCGGTCTCGACATCCGTGGCGAAGAGAATTTCCGGCCTGCTCGGCCGTACGGCCCCCAGTCGTGCTGGGGGCCGTACGCCGCGTGCGAGAAGCGGGGGATCAGACGCCGAACGCCGCCGCGTAGCGGATGACGCCGTTCGGGACCGGCCGCTCGGGGTCGAGGGCGAGCGCCATCATGTACTTGTCCTCGACCTCGAACGGCGGCCGGATGCCGAACCCGGAGGCCGGGGTGAAGCCGAACCGCGGATAGTACTCGGCGTGACCGAGCACGACCACCAGGTTCTCGCCCTGCTCACGGGCCGCGCGCAGGGCGGCGCGGATGGCGGCGGAACCCGCCCCCTGTCGCTGGCGTCCGGGCCGGACGGCGCACGGGCCCAAGGCGACGGCGGGGGAGTCGCCGACGTGGCAGCGAGTGAGCAGCGCGTATCCGGCGAGCTCGCCGCCGGGAGCCTCGGCCAGCCAGGCCAGGCCGGGCAGCCACGCCTGCGGGTCGGCCCGCAGCGCCTCGACGAGGTCGGCCTCGTGCGGGCCGGGGAAGGCCGAGAGGTTGATCTCGCGGACGGCGGCGGCGTCGGCGGCGTTCTCGGGACGGGTGATCCAGGAAGAGGTCATGATCGGGTTCGTCTCCTTGTCCTTCTGCGGATGCGGGACCTGGCCGGTGTTCGTGGCGGACGGAACGGACGGGCGGCGGATGCGGCCGGTCATGACTGCCGGTCCCGGAACCTGTAGGTGGCGCGCAGGTGACCGGTGATGGCCTTCTTGTGGTTGACGCGCTCGTCGCGCAGCCGGGCGTCGGTCCGCGAGGCCGCCCAGGCGTTCTCCCGTTGCAGCTTCCGGTAGCTGCGCAGGCGGCGTCCGGACAGCTCACCCGACTGGATGGCGGCCTGGACCGCGCATCCCGGCTCGGTGTCGTGGGCGCAGTCGGCGAAACGGCAGAACTCGGCGAGCTCTTCGATCTCGGCGAAGACCTGCTCCAGGCCGTCGGCGGCGTCGTGCAGGCTGATCCCGCGCAGGCCGGGCGTGTCGATGAGGACCCCGCCGCCCGGCAGGGGCAGCAGTTCGCGGCGGACGGTGGTGTGGCGGCCCTTGCCGTCCTGCGCCCGCACCGTGCCGGTGGCCAGCAGGTCCGCGCCGAGCAGCGCGTTGCCGAGGCTGGACTTGCCCGCGCCCGAGGGGCCGAGCAGCACGGTGGTGCCGCGCACCAGCGTGGCCAGCACGTCGATGTCGCGACCGGTGGCGATGCTGGTGACGAGGACGTCCACGCCGGGCGCCAGCGCCTCGACCTCGTCGTGGACGGCCCCGGCGTCGTGGGCCAGGTCCGCCTTGGTCAGGACGATCACCGGCTGCGCCCCGCTCTCCCAGGCCAGGGCGAGCAGCCGTTCCAGCTTGGCCGCGTCCAGGGGCGTGGCCAGGGACAGGGCGATGAGCACCGTGTCGACGTTGGCGGCGAGCACCTGTCCATGGGAGGACCTGGACGCCGACGAACGCACGATCGCGCTGTGCCGCGGCAGCAGCGCCACCAGATGCGGCTCGGCGCCGGGGCGCAGCGCGGCCCAGTCGCCGGTGCACGGCGTCAGGAGCGGGTCGGGCGGGTGCGGCGCGGCGAACGTGGCCCGCGTCGGGCCCTCGGCGGTGACCGCCGTGCACAGGCCGCGGTCGACCCGGGAGATCCGGGCCGGGACGAGGCCCGCTTCGTAGTGTTCGGTGAAGGTTCGGTCGAGTGTGCCGGTCCACCCGTACCGGGACAGGCCGGATGGATCGGTGTACGTGTGTGACAACGTGAGACCCTTGCGGAGAAGGGGCCCCGACGAGACGTGGACGTCACCCCGCCTGATTCATGGCAGGGAGAGGAAGTGGGTCAGACCGGGGCCCGGGACGTGAGGTCGGTCCGGGCGCTGCACGGGGCAGCGGTCTTCACCGCGGTCATCGAACCTCACCTCCCTTCCACACAGATCCAGTACCGAACGAACGGCAGCCTAGCAGCTGTCCGGACAGCGGGCTCACTCTTCCTGGCGGAAGATGATCGCGGTGCCCGACGCGGCCTCGGCGGGCACGAAGATCTCCTGGCGACCGGTCACGCGTACCGGCACGTCGTTGTCGCGCAGGTGCTGTCGCGTGGCGGTGATGTCCCGCACCGACACCGTGCAGGCGACGAACGCGGGCAGGGCCGCGGGCTGCTCACCAGGCAGCAGGTCGCCGAGCGTCGAGGCGGTGACGACGGTGACGTCCGCCCCGTCGAAGACGTGCGGCCGACCGTCGCACGCCTGCCCGAAGTAGGTGGCATAACGCCGCATCAGCTCGGGGAGCGCCTCGTCGGCGACGCACAGCACACATTCGACCAGCCCGGTGGCGCCGTTGGGGTGGACGGCGTGCGGCTGGATGCCGCGCGGTCGGGCCGGCGCGTTCTCGGCGAATCCGATCCTGCCTTCCGGCACGCGCCCGGCGGGCAGGCCGGGTGCGGAGATCTCCAGGTATCGGACCGGTTCCATCGTGGTGCCGGTACGGGTCTCGACGGGGCGCTGCACGGCGTGCACGCCGGCATGGTCGACGCCGGCCGCGGTCAGTCCCGCGGCGATGACGTCGATGTCCGGCGTGTCGGCGATCATGATGTGCAGGCCCTGGAACCGCTGCAGGAACGATGCGATGTTGGCGGTGGTGGCGCCGACGGCGGCCAGAAGTCCGGGCAGCCTGTCGTCGGGCACCCGCAGCGGGATCGGCCGGGCCTCGCCGGGCAGGTGGCCGGCGTCGTCGATCACGGCCACCAGTTCGATGAAGTTGCGCGGGAACTGCACGTGCGCGTTGGCCACGCCGAACGGCTCGGCGGCTCCTCCGGCGACCCGCGGCAGCATGGGGTAGGTGGGTGCGGCAACGGTGAAACCGAGTCGGCGGTAGGTGTTCATGGCCTGGGTCATGTCGTGCACGATGTGGCCCACGTGGTGCAGGCCGGTGATGTCGTCGCCCATGGTGAAGAGCCTCCATGCGTGCGGTCCTGGGGCGTGTTCCCCCGATCGAACTTTTTGAGAGTACACTATCGCTTGATAGTGATCTCTCATTATTGCTTCGATAGAGTGTCCCGCATGGGAGAGAGCGGGCTGCGCGAACGCAAGAAGGCCAGGACACGGGAGACGATCCTGCGCGAGGCGTTCAGGCTCTTTCGTGAGCGGGGCTACCACGCCACCACCACCGAAATGATCGCCGAGGCCGCCGAAGTCTCTCCGGCCACCTTCTTCCGCTACTTCCCGACCAAGGAGCATCTGGTCGTCCTCGACCGCTTCCCGCCTCTCACCGAGGCGTTGGCCGCTCAGCCGCCGAACGCCCCCGTCCCCCTGCTACGGGGTGCCTTCCGCGCCGCCTTCGCGTCCCTGTCGCCGGAGGAGATCGCCGCCGGGCGCGCCCGGGAGGTGTTCGCGGTCACCGTGCCCGAACTGCTGGCCGCCAACGTGCGCAGGAGTCCCGGCCTGATCGCGGAGGTCCGCCGGCTCGTGGCGGACAAGTCCGGCTGCGCTCCTGACGACCCGCGCGTACGCGACGCGGTCGGCGCGGTCTTCGGGATCGTGGCCATGGTCTGGATGCAGTGGGCCCACGATCCCGGCCTGGACGGCCCGGCTGAGATCGACACAGCGCTGGCACACCTGGAAGCCGGCCTGAACCGCGCCTAGATCGGCTGCCTGCTTCGTGCGGTGGAGTCGGCGCCGGGCATGCTGGGCCGATGAGACTACGCGGGACGCCGGCGCGGCGGCCCGGAGCGCAGCTGGGTGACGATCTCGGCGGCCAGGTGGCGGGCGTTGTGGCCGGCGCCGATGAGGGTGTCGGAGGCGGGGCCGGTCCAGTCGCCGTAGCCGTGCAGGTGCAGGCGGGGCTCGGCCAGGACGCGGGTGCCCTCGGCGGCGATCACGCCGCCGGGGCCGCGCAGCCGCAGCGGGGCCAGGTGGCGGAGAGCGGGACGGAAACCGGTGCCCCACACGATGGCGTCGAAGGCCGCCGCGCTGCCGTCGGACCACGTCACCCCGTCGGGGGTGATCCGGCTGAACATGGGCTCGGCCTTGAGCACACCCCGGTCACGGGCCTCGCGCACGGGCGGGACGGCGATGATGTCGCCCAGGTCGGGGATGTCACCGGGGTCCCGCCCGGCCAGGACGGCCCGGTAGCGGCGGGCGGTCAGGGCGAACACGGCGCGGCCGTCCAGCTCGTCGGGCATCAGCCGGGGCGGGCGCGACGTCGCCCAGGCGACCTCGGTGACCCGCGACAGGTCGGCGAGGATCTGCGCGGCGGAGTTGCCGCCGCCGACGACCAGCACCCGGCGGCCGCGGAAGGGCTCGGGGCCGCGGTAGCCGGCGGTGTGCAACTGCCCGCCGCGGAAGTCGCGGATGCCGGGATAGTACGGCACGTACGGCCGCCACCAGGTACCCGTGGCGCTGACGACGATGCGGGCGTGCCAGAGCCCGGCGGCGCTCTCCACGGCGAGGCGGTCGTCGGCCCGCCGCACGGCTCGCACCGCGGCGGGCCGGACGATCGGCAGCCGGTAACGCCGCTCGTAGTCGGTGAAGTAGGAGACGACGTGGGGGGCGTCCGGGTAGCCGTCGCCGGGAGGAGTCGGCATCATGCGGCCGGGCAGCGAGCTGTGCCGGGCGAGGGTGAACAGGCGCAGCGACGGCCAGACGTGCCGCCACGCGCCGCCGGGGGCCTCCTGGGCGTCCAGGATGACGAAGTCGGCGCCGGCTCGGCGCAGGTGGTATCCGACTCCCAGTCCGGCCTGGCCGGCACCGATGACCACGACGTCGGCCAGCTGCGGGGTCCCGGTCATACGACACTGTCGGGGGCGGCCATGACACGGCTCCTTAATTCGATATCAGTCGAAATTATAGATCGTCGCAGAAGGTGTAAATCTCGGTCATCGGCGCGGTGACTATCGTTGCGGGAACCGGCACCCTCGCCGTTAGCGTCGGCGCAGCGGTCGGCGGCCTCATCGCCGATCCCTGTCGAACGGAGCATCCGTGATGAACGTCGATGTGATCGTCGTCGGAGCCGGGCCGACCGGGCTCATGCTCGCCGCCGAGCTGGGCCTCGCAGGGGTGGCGGCCGTGGTCGTCGAACGGCTTCCCCGGCGCAGCGGGCAGTCCAAGGCGCTCGGCATCCAGCCCCGCTCCGCGGAGGCGCTGGAGTCACGCGGTCTCCTCGAACCCCTCATGGACCGGGCGATCCAGCGGGTGCCCGGCGGGCATTTCGCCGGGCTCCGACTGGACTACACCGCCTGGGACACCCGGCATCCGTACTCGATCGGCATCCCCCAAGGGCGCGTCGAGGCGTTGCTGGAGGAGCGGCTCGGCGAGCTGGGCGTCCAGGTCCTGCGCGGGCACGAGGTGACCGCGCTGTCGCAGGACGCCGACGGGGTCGAGGCGACCCTGCTCGGGCCCGCGGGCGGCGGGTCGCGGGTCGCCGCGCGTTACCTGGTGGGCTGCGACGGCGGCCGCAGCACCGTCCGCGAGCTGCTGGGCGTCGGCTTTCCCGGCCTGGACGGCAGGCTGCTCTCGGTGGTCGCCGACATCACGATCGCCGACCCGGACGGCGCCGTGCCGGAGACCTGGACGCTGCCCGTCATGACGCCCGACAAGACCGGCAAGGGCTACATCGCGCCCATCGGCGATGGCGTGCACCGGTTCCTGTTCTACGGGGCCGAGCAGCAGGCGCTGTCCCGCGACACCCCGATCACCGAGGAGGAGGTGCAGCGGGCGCTGCACAACGAGTTCGGGCCGGGGGTCCGGCTGACGGGCGTCCGGTGGGCGTCCCGGTTCACCGACGCCTCGCGGCAGGTCGAACGGTACCGGCACGGCCGGGTCCTGCTCGCCGGTGACGCCGCGCACATCCACTCGCCCATGGGCGGGCAGGGGCTCAACCTCGGGCTGCAGGACGCGTTCAACCTGGGCTGGAAACTGGCGGCCGAGATCGGCGGATGGGCACACGAGGGGCTGCTCGACAGCTACCACTCCGAACGGCATCCGGTCGCCGCGCGCGTGCTGGCCAACACCCGGGCGCAGGCGGTGCTGATCGTGCCCGAGGAGGAGAACCTGGCCCTGCGCGACATCGTCGAGCAACTCGTACGGGTGCCCGAGGCCAACCGGATCGTCGCCGGCATGATCTCAGGGCTGGACGTCCGCTACGACCTGCCCGGCCGCCGCCATCACCTGCTGGGACGCCGCGTCCCCGACCTCGACCTGGTGACGTCGTCCGGGCCCGACCGGGTGGCGCGGCTGCTGCGCGACGGCCGCGGCCTGCTGGTGACGACCGCCGACGAGGCGGCGTTCGCGCGGGCCGCCGGGCCGTGGTCGGCCAGGATCGGCCGGGTGCACGCGCAGGCGGAGCTCGGGGCGGACGCCGTCCTGGTAAGGCCCGACGGCTACGTCTGCTGGGCCGGTTCCGCCACCGACGTCTCCGGCCTCACCGACGCCCTGACGCGATGGGCGGGCGCTCCCACCGGTGAACGTCCCTGAACGATCATCGGTCGCGCGCGGCCTTGACGGCCACCGGCACGATGGCCAGCGCCAGAACGCCGCCGCCGACGGCGAGGAGCGGGTAACCGGCGACGGCGACGACGAGGCCCGAGGCCATGCCGCCGGCGGCGCCGGCGATCGCGATGGAGACGTCGACCCAGCCCTGCGTCCTGGCCCGGGTGGCCGGCGGGACGGCGTCGGTGATGATCGCGGTGCCGGAGACGAGGCCGAGGTTCCAGCCCAGCCCCAGCAGCGCGAGGGCCACGGCGTACCCGGCGACGGAGTCGTCGGGGGCGACGGCGGCGAGCGTTCCGGCGGCCAGCAGCACCAGCCCGGAGGCGGCGGCGACCGCGAGCGGGCCGTGGCGGTCCACGAGCCGGCCGGTCAGCGGCGAGGGCAGGTACATCGCGCCGATGTGGATCGCGATGACCAGGCCGGACGCGGCGGCGCCGGAGCCGCTGTCGTGCATGTGGACCGGCGTCATGGTCATGATCGCGACCATGACGACCTGGGTGAGCACCATGACCAGCGCACCGGCCGGCACGCCGGGGCGGCGCCTCGCGGCGTCCGGACGCGGCCGGCCGGCGGCGTCCACCGGCGCGGCGGTGAGGTCGGCTTCGAGTGCGCGGGCCAGCAGGAGCGGGTCGGGACGCAGCCAGACGGCCAGGACCAGGGCGGCCAGCGCGTAGGCGACACCGGCGAGCAGGAACGGCCCGGCCAGGTACGGGATGCCGAGGGCGGCCGCGAGGCTGCCGGTGGGCGCGGCGAGGTTGGGCCCTGCCACGCCGCCCAACGTGGTGGCGACCAGCACGGTGGACACCGCGGCCGCCCGGCGTGCGGGGGCGGCCAGGTCGGCTCCGGCGTAGCGGGCCTGGAGGTTCGTGGCGGTGCCGGCACCGTACAGGAAGAGGGAGAGGAACAGCAGGCCGGGATGGCCGGCGACGGCGGCGACGATGACGCCGCCGCTGCCGACGGCGCCGGCGAGATACCCCAGGGCGAGGCCGGGGCGGCGGCCGCGGGCCTGGGAGAGGCGCCCGACGGCGACGGCCGCCAGGGCGGAGCCGGCGGTGCCCACGGCGCTGGGCAGCCCGGCCAGGCCGGTGGAGCCGAGCATGTCCTGGGCGAGCAGGGCGCCGACGGTCACGCCGGCCGCCAGCCCGACGCCGCTGAGGACCTGGGCGATGACCAGGACGATCAGGGAGCGGCGCTGCGCCTCGACGTGCGGGACGTCGTCTGCCCGGACGGGCACGTTGGTCGTCACGAGAGAGCTCTTTCGAAGAGGGGTTGCATCGACGGCGTGGCCCAGGCCCGCAGACGGGGTCAGGCTCGGTCGCCCAGGTCCAGGCGGTCGAGCAGGCCGCCGGCGGTGAAGGCGGCCACCAGGTCGTCGCGGCCCTCGGTGAAGTGGGCCCAGCTGTCGTAGTGCACGGGCACCACCCGGCGGGCGCCGAGGATCCCGGCCGCCTCCACGGCCTGCGCGCTGTCGAGCACGATCAGCCGCCCGTCGAACAGGACGGAGAACCGGGGCCCACCGGCGAAGAGCACGGCGGTGTCCACCGGGCCGAACCGGCCGGCGATCTGCCGGACCGCGTCCAGCGAGGCGTTGTCGCCGCTGACGTAGACCGTGGGCAGGCCCTCCCCGGTCAGGACGAACCCGACGACCTGGCCGGTGATCGGTTCGACCTCCTCGCGCGGGCCGGGGCCGTGCACGGCGGGCACGCCGGTGACGGTGATCGTGCCGCCGTCGCGGCGGTCCAGCTCGATCGACTCCCAGTCGGCCAGGCCCCTGGCCGTGCCGCCCAGCCGCTGCCCGCCCCCGGGCGTGGTGAGCGTGAGCGGGACGTCGGCCAGCAGCGCGCGGCCCGCGTGGTCCAGGTTGTCGGGGTGCTCGTCGTGGGAGAGCAGGACCACGTCGATGCGGCCGAGGTCGGCGGGCGTGGCGGACGGGGGAGCCGTCTTGGTCAGCCGGCCGCCCGGCACGTGGTAGTCGCCGGGGGCGTCGAAGGTCGGGTCGGTCAGGAAGCGCAGGCCGCCGTACTCGAACAGGGCGGTGGGACCGCCCAGGACGCGGACGGGGATCTGCTCGATGGGCGCGCCGAAATGGGCCATGCGAATTCCTCACGGATGGGGAGCGGTTTATCCGTGATGACGGTAACGGTGTCTCACGGACGAGCGCAAGCCGTACCATGAGACACATGAGCGAGACGCCGACCGCCGAGTCCGTGCTGCCGCCCGCGCCGGGGGCGGCGGATTACCTCGCCCTCGACTTCGTCAACAGCGCCATCGCGCTGCCCGGCGGGCAGTTCGTCGACCTGCTCGGCACGCCTGCGGCGACGAATCGCTGGCTCACCGAACGCGGCCTCGCGCCGGCCGACGCCGGGGTGCAGGAGATGTGCGCGACGCAGCTGCGCTCGCTGCGCGAGCACGTCAGGGCGTTGTTCAGTGCGCGGGTCGCGGGGCTGCCGGTCCTGCCCACGGCTCTGTCCGCCGTCAACGACGCGCTGAGCAAGGCCCCCACCGCCGCCCTGCTGTACTGGGACGAGAAGAACGGCCCCTACCGCGCGACGCCGTGCCCCACCAACGAGATCCTCGACCGCGCCCTCGCCACCTTGGCCGCCAACACGGCCGACCTGCTCACCGGCCCCGACGCCGACCGCCTCACCGGCTGCGGATCTCCGCCCTGCAACCGCTACCTGCTGCGGCACGGCCGCCGCCACTGGTGCTCCACGCGGTGCGGCGACCGCGCCCGCGCCGCCCGCGCCTACGCCCGTCGCACCCAGCCCACTCCCGGCTGACGGCCCGCGCCGATGTGGCGCACGTCACATGTTCAGCTGTCACAGGCCGCGGGTCGACGGTGTTCACCGACGCCGAGCGGGCCGCCCTGGAGCTGACCGAGCAGGGCACCCGCATCGCCGACGGCGCCTACCGGCCCGCCGCCCGCTGAACGACCCCGGCGACGCCCCGCGCCCGCTACCGCCGGCCGGGGGCGTTGTCGGCGGTCTGGGTGCGGTCGATGATGTCCAGGACGGCGTTCCTCGTCTCGCGGAAGGCGGCGGCGGTGTCGTCGGCGGCCGCGGTGACGGCCTGGCCGGCGGGGACGACCGCCGGTTCGAGCAGCAGGGCCACGGAGTCGGCGAGGACGTCCGCGGGGTCGCCGGCGCTGGGCGGCGCGGAGTCCGGGACGGACATGGCGGTGCCGAAGCCGGTGAGCAGGGCGTGCATGGCGTAGGACTGGTCAGCCAGCGGGCGGTCCTGGCGGAGCAGCCCGTGCCGGCGCAGGACCGGCATGACCGCCTGGCACATCGCGCTGGGCCGGGTGCGGTCGAACAGGTCGCGGTCGCCCGTCTGCTCGGTGAGCAGCCGCACCAGGTCGGCGTCCTTGGTGGCGAGGCGGCGGGCCAGCGGGGAGCTCAGCCCGGTACGGACCAGCAGCGGAGCCAGGTGGCGCGGCAGCACGGCGGCGGGGTCGGCGGTGATGCGGGCGATGACCGCCTCCAGGAAGGCCAGCAGTTCCCGGGCGAACAGGCCGAGGACGAGGTCCTCCTTGGTGGGCCAGTACAGGTAGACGGTGCCCTTGCCGACCCCTGCCGCCGCGGCGATCTCGCTGACGGTGACCTTCCGCACGCCGTGGTCGGCCACCAGCTCGCGCGCGCTGTCCAGAATGCGGGCGGCCTTGTGCGAGTGGTGTTCGATCAGGCGGCTCACTGCGCTGTCCTCCGGGTCGTGGGGCAGGATCTTCGGTTGTGCGTCAGAGGGCGGCGACGTCGAGGTTCTTGGCCCGCATGTCCTTGTTGTTGAGCATTCTCCTGCCCATGGCCCTGCCGACGCCCGGCATCCGCATCAGGCGCATCATCCCAGCTCTCAGCAACTGCTCCTTACGGTCGTGCGGGGTGAAGACACGCCGTCCGGGCAGCGCGCTCTCCTGCTGCAGGTGGACGAACGGCCGCATCCGCGCCTCCCAGGCCCGCAACGCCCCCGGCAGGTCGCCGGGGTGGCGTTGCAGCATGGTGCCCAGCAGCTCGCCGCCGGCCAGGCCGCTGGAGGCGCCCATGCCCGCGTACAGGGTGACGCACCAGGCGGCGTCGCCGACCAGGACGACCCGGCCACGGCGCCAGCGCGGCATCCTGACCTGCTGCACGGAGTCGAACAGCGCGTCGGGCGCCCGCTCGTAGCGGGTCAGCAGCCCCTCCAGCAGGGGGCCGGTGGGTTCGGGGCCGAAGGCGGCGCGGATGGAGGCGACCGGCGGGCGGCGGAACTGGGCGTCGACGTCGGCGGTTCGGTAGGA
Source organism: Nonomuraea sp. NPDC048881 (assembly GCF_040649795.1). Taxonomy (NCBI): domain Bacteria; kingdom Bacillati; phylum Actinomycetota; class Actinomycetes; order Streptosporangiales; family Streptosporangiaceae; genus Nonomuraea; species Nonomuraea sp. NPDC048881. The sequence continues at coordinate 725,779 of NZ_JBEZGC010000003.1, read as the reverse complement.
GAACAGCAGGCTCGGGGCGTGGTCGGCGAACGGGAAGGCCCACACCGAGCGGCCGGGCTCGGCCAGGACCAGCCCCTCGTGCAGGCCGAAGCCGTCGACCGGGCCGTCGAGCACGGTGGCGCCGACCATGTAGCCCATCGGGTGCAGGTACTCCTCGTCGGGGCCGAAGACGAGCCGGCGCACCGTCGAGCGCAGGCCGTCCGTGCCGATCACCAGGTCGAAGCGCTCGGTCACGGTGGCGCCGGACGCGGTGTCGTGCAGCGTCACCTCCGCCGCCGCGTCGTCCTGGGCGATGCGGGCGGGGACGGTGGAGTAGCGGATCTCCACGTCGTCCGGCAGCGCCGCGAACAGGCCGCGCTCCACGTCGCCGCGCAGCAGCGGCCGGGGCCCGCCGGGGAGGAGGGAGGGGTTCATCCCGGGACGCCGGCGCCCCGCCCGGTCCACCTCGTAGCTGGTGACATGGGGGCCGCTGCGGTCGCCGATGGCCTCCAGCGCGCCCAACCGCCCGGCCGAGGCGATGCCGGCGCCGAACAGCATGATGAAGTAGCCGCCGGAGCGGCGGGCAGGCGCCCGTTCCACCACCACCGGCTCCCAGCCGATCTGGCGCAGCCGCAACGCGGTGGCGATGCCGGCGATCCCCAGCCCGACCACCAGCGCCCGGCCGGTCGTCCTGCCCGCATTCGTCATGGCGCACTCCTTTCATGAGCTTCCCTGGGCATGCTAGCGAACGAACTGACCGAAATGGTTCTATTGGTCAGTTCGTATGGGCGGGCCTGGGAGGCGGAGGAGCGCGGCGCGGGCGCGTCAGGCGACCGCGGTGCCCTCCAGCTCGACCATCAAGGTGGGGATCGCCAGCCTCGTCACGCCGAGCATCGTGGTGGCCGGCGCCGCCCCGGCGGCACCCAGCCTCGCTGCCAGCACGCCGTAGTGCTGGAAGAGCAGATCCACGTCCGTGGTGTAGACGTTGAGCCGGACGAGGTCCGTCAACGACATGCCGGCCTTCCCCAGGACGGCCTCCAGGTTGTCGAGGCTCAACGCCAGCTGCGCCGCCAGGTCGCCGTCATGCCGGGGCGTGCCGTCGTCGCCCGTCGCGGTCTGCCCCGAGCAGTACAGGGTGCGGGTCTGCCCGGAGACCAGCTCGCCCTGGTTGAACCCCATCTCGACCGACCAGGTGACCGGGTTGATCGCCGTTCGTTCCAGTGTCATGTCAGCTCCGTTCGATGTCACGCTCTTCGACGTCATGGTGATCAGCCTCCCAACGAATCACGACATCCTGTGTCGTGTATCTCGATAGGGTTTTCGCATGCGTGCCGACCGGCTGGTCTCCCTGGTGCTGCTGCTGCGGCAGCACGGACGGCTGTCGGCGACCACCCTCGCCCGCGAGCTGGAGGTGTCCACCCGCACGGTGCTGCGCGACATCGAGGCGCTGTCCGCGGCGGGCGTCCCGGTCTATGCCGAACGCGGCCGGCACGGCGGTTTCGCGTTGCTGCCCGGCTTCCGGACCGAGCTCACCGGCCTCAACCCCGACGAGGCGCTCGCCCTGCTGGTCGCCGGGTCGCGGCGCGGCGCGCAGGCGTTCGGCCTCGGCTCGGCGCTCGCCTCGGCGATGCTCAAGGTGGTCGACGCGCTCCCCGACAGCTACCGGGACACCGCGGCCGGCGCGGCCGAGCGGCTGCTCATCGACCCGGAGACCGACCTGCTGTCCCGTCGGCTAGCGGCCGAGGAGGTGCCCGACGACGTGGCGGCCGAGGTCCTGCGCGCGGTCTTCGCCGGACGCAAGCTGGAGATCCACTACGCGCCCTTCGGCGGGGCGCCCGAGTGGCGGACGGTCGACCCGATCGGCCTGGTCACCATCCGCGACCGCGGCTACCTGCTGGCCACGAGGTCCGGGGCCGACCGCACCTACCGGCTGTCGCGCGTCCAGGCCGCCAGGGCGCTTCCCGAACCCGCGCAGCGGCCCGACCGGGTCGACCTGGACCGGGCCTGGCAGGAGCGCAGCACCCGGTTCCGCACCGGCGGCGACCAGGTCACCGTGCTGGTGCGGATGGCCCCGAGGCGGCGGGAGGAGCTGCTGGGCACCGCGCTGGCCGTCCTCGCCGAGGAGGCCGACGCCGACGGCCTGCTGCGGCTGGAGGTGACGTTCCAGGACGACAGGCACGCCGTCTGGGCGTTGTGGCAGCTCGGCACGGACGCCGAGGCCCTGTCCCCGCAGTGGTTGCGCGACTCCCTGCACACCCGCGCGACCGCGCTCGCCACCCGCTACCGGGCGCCGTCGTGAGAACCGGCCGCCTGCCGCGCGGAGCCTGCCTGAAAACCTGTTGGCGGGCCGCGGGGGTCGCTGTTAGTTTGCCGGTGGCCGTGCGAGAGATCGAGGAGGTGGTACCCGTGGACACAGCAACGACATGGGTGCTCCCCTCAGGGGTCACGGTCGGCGACTGAGGCAGGTGTCGCCGGGAGCGCCGCGCCAGCAGGCACTCCCGAAAGGCAACAACCATGCATTCTCCGCAGCCCACCGCAGCGCCCCTCGACTACGACGTGGTCATCGCCGGGTGCGGGCCGACCGGCGCGATGCTCGCCGCCGAACTGCGGCTGCACGACGTACGGGTCCTCGTCCTGGAGAAGGAGACCGAGCCCAAGTCGTTCGTCCGCATCGTCGGTCTGCACGTGCGCAGCCTCGAACTGATGGCGATGCGCGGCCTGCTGGAGCGCGTGCTCCAGCACGGACGACGGCGTCCGGCCGCCGGTTTCTTCGCCGCCATCGACAAGCCCGCGCCCAAGGGCCTGGATTCCGCGCACGCCTACATGGTGGGCATCCCGCAGCCGGTCATCGAGCGGCTGCTCGAAGAGCACGCGCTCGACCTGGGCGCGCACGTCCGGCGCGGTCACGAGGTGACCGGTCTCGACCAGGACGACGAGGGCGTGACCGTCGAACTGGCCGATGGGGAACGGGTGCGCGCCCGCTACCTCGTCGGCTGCGACGGCGGGCGCAGCACGGTGCGCAAACTGCTCGGCGTCGGCTTCCCGGGCGAACCCTCGCGGAACGGGACGCTGATGGGCGAGATGGAGGCGGGCGTACCGCAGGAGGAGATCGCCGCCACGGTGGCCGGGATGCGCGAGAAGCCCCAGCCGTTCTGGCTCCGGCCCTTCGGCCAGGGGATCTACAGCGTCGTCGTGCCCGCGGCCGAGGCCGGCGACAGTGAGGAACCGCCCACCCTCGACGACTTCAGGCGACAGCTGCGCGCCGTCGCCGGAACCGACTTCGGCGTGCACTCCCCGCGCTGGTTGTCCCGCTTCGGGGACGCCACCCGCCTGGCCGAGCGGTACCGGGTCGGGCGGGTGCTGCTGGCCGGCGACGCGGCGCACATCCACCCGCCCATCGGCGGACAGGGCCTGAACGTGGGCGTTCAGGACGCCGTCAACCTCGGCTGGAAGCTGGCCGCGCAGCTCCGCGGCTGGGCGCCGGACCCGCTGCTGGACACCTACCAGGCCGAACGCCGGCCGGTCGCGGCCGACGTGCTGGACAACACCCGCGCCCAGACGGAGCTGCTGTCCGCCGAACCGGGCCCGCGGGCCGTGCGCAGGCTGCTCACCGAGCTGATGGACTTCGACGAGGTGAACCGCCACCTGATCGAGAAGATCACCGCGATCGGCGTCCGCTACGACTTCGGCGAGGGCCCCGACCTGGTCGGCCGCCGCCTGCGCGACATCGACGTGAAACAGGGCCGCCTCTACGACCTGCTGCGCCGCGGCCGCGGCCTGCTGCTGGACCGCACCGAACGCCTGACCCCCGGCGGCTGGTCGGACCGGGTCGACCACCTCGCGGATCCCACCGCGGCCCTCGACGTCCCGTGCGTCCTGCTGCGTCCGGACGGCCACGTCGCCTGGATCGGCGACGACCAGCGGGACCTGGACGGCCACCTGTCCCGCTGGTTCGGCAGCCCCGCCTGACCGGGGTCAAGTGGCGAGGGAGGCCGCCCGGCGGTTCGGTCCGGGTCAGCGGGCATCGGCTGCCTCCCGCGTGCCGAGGACGGCGGGCCTGAGGGTGTGCGCGCACCACTGAGCGAACCCGGTGGCCGGCGCCGCCTGCGGCGCACGGTGGACGCCCGCGTCCAGGCCCTCGTCCTTGGCGCGCTTCATGGCGACCACGGCCTCGACGAACGCCTCGTCGAGGCCGTGGCCGAGCAGGGCGGACCGCAGTTCGCCGAGCGGCTGACGCCGGTAGCGGACCGGACGCCCCAGCTCCTCGGTCATGATGCGGGCCAGGTCGTCGGGCGACAGGTCCTGCGGGCCGAGCACCGGAACACTGCCGACGCCGGTCCAGGAGCGGTCCAGCAGCAGCCCGGCCGCCGTCGCGGCGATGTCGGCGACGGCCACCATCGGGGCCGGGCGGTCGGCGGCGGCGGTGTCGGTGAAGACGCCGTCCGCGCGGATCGAGCCGGCCTCCTCCAGCAGGTTCTCGTAGAAGGACGGGCAGGCCAGGGCGCGGTAGGCGACGCCGGAGGCGGCGATCAGGTCGTCCATGGCCAGGGAGGCGGTGACCAGCCCGGCCCGGGCGGCCTGCGGGGTGGCGCGGCCGAGCGCCGAGACGCCGACGACATGGCCGACGCCGCAGGCGGCGAACGCCCGCGCGGCCGGTCGGGTGAAGCCGCTGAACCCCTCCTCGGGCGTGACCGAGGCGTCCGGCGGCACCAGCCAGAAGACAGCGTCGGCCCCGGCGAAGGCGCGCTCGACGGTCGCGGCGTCGCCGTGCGAGCCGGTGACCACCTCGACCCGCCCGCGGACGCTCTCGGGGAGCCGGGCGGGGTCGCGGACCACGACGCGCAGCTCCTCTCCACCGGCGGGCGCGGCCTCGACCAGCAGGGACAGCAGCCGCCGGCCGATGTTTCCGGTGGGGGCGGTGATGACAATCATGAAAAACCTCGCGGTTCGTGTCGGATCGGTACAGCGCTTTCATCGTGGAGATCCGGCCCTTATTGCCACAATGGGAACTTCAGCATGCAATCCTTGCCGGAATTGGAATGACGCCGTTGACCAGCACAGCCGCGAACCTCGACGCCAACCTCGCCGTCGCCCTCGACGCCCTGCTGACCGAGCAGAGCGTTACCCGTGCCGCCGCCCGGCTGGGCACGTCACCCGCGGCGATGAGCCGCACCCTGGCCCGGCTGCGCCGGGTGCTGCAGGACCCGCTGCTGGTGCGGGCGGGGCAGGCGATGGTGCCCACGCCCCGCGCCGAGGCGCTGCGGGACGAGGCCGCCGCGGTGGTGCGCAGCCTGGCGGCGCTGCTCACCCCGAGCGGCGGGATCGATCCGGCCGCGATGCGGCGCACCTTCACCGTCCAGGCGTCGGACCTGGTGGGCGCGGCGCTGGCGCCGGGCCTGCTCGACCTGGCCCGGCGCGGGGCGCCGGGCGTCTCGCTGCGGGTGCTGGCCGAGGAGTGGGAGGCGGGCCCCGCGCTGCGCGAGGGCCGGATCGACCTGGAGATCGGGGCGATCGACCACGTCGACCCGGAGACCCGGGTCGAGGAGCTGGTCACGCTGCGGATGGCGGCCGGGGTGCGGGACGGGCACCCGCTCGCCCGGCAGCCCCTGACGCCCGCCGGGCTGGCCGCCGCCGAGCACGTGGCGGTCAGCCGCCGGGGACGTTTCACCGGCCCGCTGGACGCGGCCCTGGCCGAGCAGGGGCTCAGCCGGCGGGTCAGCGCCGTCCTGCCCGGACATCTGGCGGCGATGGCGCTGGCCGCGGCCGGTGACGCGGTCTGCCTGGTGCCGGCCGAGCCGCCGGGGGAGCCCTCTTCGCCGCTCGGCGACGCGGCGCGCGCGCTCGGGCTGCGCCTGCTGGAGATCCCGCTGGCGCTGCCGCCGCTGACCATCGGCATGGCCTGGCACCCGCGCCACACCGCCGACGGGGCCCACCGGTGGTTGCGTGACGCGGTGCGCCGGGTGCTCCGTCCAGGCCGTCAGGGGTAGGTCACCGGTGGCCGGAAAAATATTCGCGGGCGGATGTCGAGAACCCTCCGGCGGCTCCGTCCCAGGGGCGGAAGACGAAGACGACCCCGGAGGGACGACCATGCGAACGAACGAGCTCACCGAGATCCTGAACCGGCCGATCAGCCGGGAGCTGCTGGCCCGCGACCTGACCCGGCTGGCGTACGTGGCCAAGGACGGCACGCCGCGCAACGTCCCGATCTCGTTCACCTGGAACGGTTCCGAGATCGTCATGTGCACCACGAAGAACGCCCCCAAGCTCGCCGCCCTGCGCGCGAACCCGACGGTCGCCCTGACGATCGACACCGAGGTGCACCCGCCCAAGATCCTGCTGATCCGCGGCCGCGCCGAACTGGACGTCGTGGACGGCATCCCGGAGGAGTTCCTCCAGATGAACGGCTCGTACGAGATGACGGCCGAGCAGCGGGTCGAGTGGGAGGCCGAGGTCCGCTCGCTCTACGACGGCATGGTCCGGATCATCGTCACCCCGACATGGGTGAAGCTGATCGACTTCGAGACGACGCTGCCGAGCGCGGTCGAGGAGCTGATCAGGCAGCGGGCCGAGCGGGAGAGCGCCGCGACCCGGTAGAAGGCCCCGCACGAACCGGCTGCCCGGGCGCTTTGGCCCCGCGCACAAGGTCTCAGACGCTATTCGTCGTCCACGATGAAGAGGACGGCGGCGACCTGGCCTAGCGTTCGGTCATGCGCCGCCTCTCCCTCGACGACCTGTACGGCCTGGCCGTACCCGGTGATCCACAGCTGCGTCCGGACGGCTCCGCCGTCGCCTACACCCTGACGACCGCGGACCGCGAGTCCGACGCCAACGTGACCGAGATCTGGCTGGCCACCCCGGGCGCCGCCCCGCGCAGGCTGGCGACCGGCGCGGCCCCCCGCTGGTCGCCCGACGGCCGCACCCTCGCCTTCCTGCGCCCGGCCGGCGGGCCGCCGCAGATCCATCTGCTGCCCATGGACGGCGGCGAGCCGCGCGTCCTCACCTCGGCGCCGCTGGGCGCCGGCGTGCCCGTCTGGTCGCCCGACGGCACCCGCATCGCCTACGCCGGGCCGTCCGGCGAGGTGGACCCGAACGCGCCGATCGTCATCGACACACTGGAGTACAAGGCCGACGGCGCCGGGCTGCTGTGCGGCCTGACCACGCACCTGTTCGTCGTCGACGTCGAGGACGGCGCCTCGGCGCAGGTGACCTCGGGCGACTTCCACGCCGGCGCGCCCGCCTGGGCCCCGGACGGCGGCCTGCTGGCCTTCACCGCCGGCCTGGACCCCGACCGCGACCTGGACATCTGCGGCGGCCTCTACCTGGTCGAGCCCAAGCAGGACGGCGCGCTCGAACGCGCGGGCGGCGACGGCGTGATCTGCATGGGCGTCTGGTGGCTGGGCGGCCGCTGGATCGTGGCCGGTTACCGCGGCGTGCCCGAGGGCCACACCCGCCTGTTCGCCCTGGAAGGGGATGACTTCGCCGAGATCGAGATCGGCCTCGACCGCAACGTGATGATCGGCGCGCCCGGCTACCCGGGGGCGACGCCCACGATGAACGGCGACGACCTGCTGTTCTGCGTCCGCGACCGCGGATTCACCCACCTGTACCGGCTGACGCCCGGCGGCGTCGCCGAGCGCATCGTGGACGAAGACCGGAACGTGGCCGGCGTCAGCGTCGCCGCCGGACGGGTGGCCTACGTCGCCTCCACGCCGCGCAGCTCCGGTGACGTCTACCTCGACGGCGAGGCCCTCACCGACCACGCCCCCGAGGGCGTCGAGCTGTTCCAGGCGCGCAGCCGGACCTTCACCGCCCCCGACGGCACGGCGGTCGAGGCGTTCGTGCTGCGCGACGAGACGCTGACCGAGCCGGGCCCGCTGCTGCTGGACATCCACGGCGGCCCGCACAACGCCTGGGCGCCCGTCTTCGACGGCGTGCACCTCTACCACCAGGCGCTCGCCGCCCAGGGCTGGACCGTGCTGCTGGTGAACCCGCGGGCCAGCGACGGGTACGGCGAGGCGTTCTACACCGCCACGGCCGGCGCCTGGGGCCTGTCGGACGAGGACGACTTCCTCACCCCGCTCGACGTCCTGGTCGAGGAGGGCGTCGCCGACCCCGCCCGGCTGGCGGTCACCGGCTACAGCTACGGCGGCTACATGACCTGCTGGCTCACCGGCAGGACCGGGCGCTTCGCCGCCGCCGTCCCCGGCGGGGTCGTGGTCGACCTGCGCAGCATGGCCGGCACCGCCGACCTCGGCTACTTCCTGGCCAAGCACGAGGTCAGGGACGAGTTCGTCGAGCAGTCGCCGATCACCTACGCCGGCGACGTCGTCACCCCGACGCTGATCCTGCACGGCGGGGCGGACGACCGCTGCCCGATCGGCCAGGCCGAGCAGTGGTTCGAGGCGCTGCGCGAGCGCCGGGTGCCGGTCCGTCTGGTCCGGTATCCCGGTGGTTCACACCTGTTCATCCTCAACGGACGGCCTTCACACCGCTTCGACTACAACGAAAGGATCCTCGCGTGGCTGGATCAATGGGTCAGCGTCTCGCCGAACTGATCGAGAAGTACGAGGTCCCGGGCGCGGCGCTCGCCTACCTGCACAACGGGGAACTGCACGAGTTCGCCGCGGGCGTGCTCAACGTCGACACCGGCGTGGAGGCGACCCCCGACTCCCTGTTCCAGATCGGCTCGGTCTCCAAGGTCTGGACCGCCACCCTGCTCATGCAGCAGGTCGAGCGCGGCCGGCTGACCCTGGACACCCCGGTCGCCGAGCTGCTGCCCGGCTTCCGGGTCGCCGACGCCGAGGTGACCAAGACCGTCACGGTCCGGCACCTGCTGTCGCACACCAGCGGCATCGACGGCGACCTGTTCCTCGACACCGGCCGCGGCGACGACTGCATCGAGAAGTACGTCGAGGCCTGCGCCGACCTGGCGCAGAACCACCCGCTCGGGGCCACCCAGTCCTACTGCAACTCCGGCTTCGTCATCGCCGGCCGCATCCTGGAGGTGCTGGAGGGCAAGACCTGGGACGAGGTGCTGCGCGAGAACATCTGCGAGCCGCTCGGCCTGACCCACACCTGGACGCTGCCGGAGGACGTGCTGCGCTTCCGCGCCGCGCACGGCCACGTCGAGGACGGCAAGGCGGCCCCGGTGTGGGGCCTCATGCGCTCGTGCGGCCCGGCCGGCCTCATCTGCGCCCGTCCGCGTGACGTGGTCGCCTTCGGCCGCGCCCACCTGGAGGGCGGCCTGCTGGACGACCCGCGGGCGATGTGGGAGCCGCAGGTCGACATCCCCAACCCGCACACCCTGGGCAGGCAGTGGGGCATCGGCTGGATCCTCGACGAGTGGTCCGGCCACCGCGTCATCTCGCACGGCGGCAACACCATCGGCCAGCACGCCATGCTCTGGGTCGTGCCCGACACCGGCACCGTCGTGTGCGTGACCACCAACGGCGGCCACAGCGGCGCCCTCACCCACGCCGTGGCCACCGAGCTGTTCGCCGAGCTCGACGGCCTGGCCGTGCCGCCGGTGCTCGGCCCGCCGGAGACCCCCGTGCAGGTGGACGTCGAGCGGTACGCCGGCGTCTACGAGCGGGTCGGCGCGCGCATGACCGCCAGCGTGCACGACGGCGCGCTCAGGTTGCGCGTCGAGTCGACGGGCGCGCTCGCCGCCCTGCAGGAGCCGTTCGACCTCGACCTCGTCGCCGTCGACGACGTCACCTTCGTCGGCCGCCGCGAGGGCGACCCCGACTGGGTCTCGGGCGTGTTCTACCAGCTCGACGACGGCTCGCCCTACTTCCACCTCGGCGTCCGCGCCACCCCCAAGATCGCCTGAGGAGACCCCATGGACCTGCAGAAACGCCTCGACGAAGCGGCCGCGGCTCACGACGTGCCGGGCGCGGCCATCGCCGTGTGGACCGGCGGCCAGTTGCATGAGGCGGCCACGGGCGTGGTCAACCGCAACACCGGCGTCGAGACCACCCCCGACAGCGTCTTCCAGGTCGGCTCGACCACCAAGGTGTGGACGGCCGCGCTGATCATGCAGCTCGCCGAGGAGGGCCTGCTCGACCTGGACGAGGAGGTCGGGCACTACCTGCCCGAGTTCGCCCTGTCCTACGACGCCGTCATCACCGTCAGGCAGCTCCTGACGCACACCGGCGGCTTCGACGGCGACCTGTTCGAGGACACCGGGCGCGGCGACGACAGCCTCGAGAAGTTCGTGGCCTACCTGCACGGCGCGGGCAAGGTGCACGAGCCGGGCGAGCTGTTCTCGTACTGCAACGCCGGCTACTGCGTGCTCGGCGCCATCGTGGCCCGGCTGCGCGGCACGACCTGGGAGCAGGCCATGCGGGAGCACCTGCTGAAGCCGCTCGGCGCCACCCACGCGGCGCTGCTGGCCGAGGAGGCCGTGCTGTTCCGCGCGGCGGCCGGGCACATCGGGCCGGGCAACGACGTCTACGCCCAGTGGCAGATGCCCCGCTCCAACGCGCCCGCCGGGGCCACCCTGTGCCTGGCCCCGCGCGAGCTGGTGCGCTTCGGCCGCATGTTCGCCGCGGACGGCCTGGCCGAGGACGGCACCCGGGTGCTGTCGGCGGAGAGCGTCGCCGCGATGCGCACCCCGCAGGTCGCGGTGCCGGGCGTGCCCGGCCTGATGGCCGCCAACTGGGGGCTCGGCTTCGAGCTGTTCACCTGGGGCGCCTACGGCCACGACGGCGGGACCCCGGGCCAGAGCACGTTCTGGCGGGTGGCCGACGACGGCTCGTACGCGATCGCGATGAGCATCAACGGCGGCAACTTCATCGGCGTCATGAACGACCTGCTGCTGCCGCTGCTGAGGGAGGGCGGGCTGGCGGCCCCCGACCTGCCCGCCCCGCCGGAGCAGCCGCGCGCCGTGGACCCCGCGCCGTACACCGGCCGGTACGAGGGGCCGCAGCTGGCCTACGAGGTCTCGGCGGCGGGCGGCGGCGTCGAGGTCACCCTGATCCCCGGCGCGCTCATGGCCAGCATGGGCCAGCAGGGCACCACCGCCAGGTACGTCCACCTCGCCGAGGACACCTTCATCGCCGAGCAGCCCGAGGAGGGCAGGCACGACACCGTCACGTTCGTCGTGCGGGACGGGGTCGCCACGCACCTGCACAACGGCCGGGCGGTCCCGCGTGTTTGAGCGGGACGCGCAGAGGGTCTTCGCGGCGGCGGGCGTGCGCGGCTTCGTGCACGCCCGCGACGTGGACGGCGCGGCCGAGATCGGCCTCGACCCGGACGCCCCGGTCGTCCTGGCCTCGGTGTTCAAGCTGCCGATCCTGCTGGAGTACGCCAGGCAGGCCGCGGCGGGCGAGGTGGACCGCACCGAACGGCTCACCGTCACCGCGGCGGACAAGGACGGCGGCATCGGCACCTCGGGCTGCGCCGACGACGTGTCGCTGACGCTGCGCGACCTGGCCCACTTCATGATGTCGATGAGCGACAACGCGGCCACCGACGTGCTGCTGCGCCGGGTGGGCCTCGACCGCGTCAACGCCACGCTGGAGGGCCTCGGGCTCAGGCGCACCCGTCTGATCGGCGGCTGCGCGACGCTGTTCGAGTCCGTGGTCGAGGAGCTGGGCACCATCGACGTGGCCGGCATCCCCGAGGAGCGCATCAGGGCCCTGGCCGTGCGCGATCCGGAACGGACCACCGCGGGCACGCCCCGCGAGATCACCACCCTGCTCGGTTCCGTCTGGCGCGATGAGGCGGGCACCGCCGAGGCGTGCGCGGAGGTGCGCGACATCATGAGCAGGCAGATCTGGCCGCACCGCCTCTCCTCGGGCTTCCCGGACGAGGTGCGGGTGTCGGCCAAGACCGGCACCCTGTGGGGCGTGCGCAACGAGGCGGGCGTCGTGGAGTACCCCGACGGCGGCCGGTACGCCGTCGCGGTGTTCCTGCACGGCGACGACCTGGCCTTCCGCATCCCGGCCGCGGACGCCGCCATCGGCCAGGCCGCCCGTCTCGCCGTCGAGCACCTGCGCGGCTGATGACGGTCTACGTCGACTATCGTGAGCGGATGAACAGCCGTCCGCGTGCCAGCCTTGAGCGGATCCTGTTCGACCTCGGCAGCACGGTCCTCGACGTGGCCGCCTCGCCCGGTGACCTCGACACCGAGGTCACCGGGGTGCACATCTACGACCCGCTCGACGAGCTGTACGTGCCGCCGGGCGGGCTGCTGCTGGCCGTCGGCGTGCAGGGCGCCACCGCCATCTGCGGCCTGCTCGACGCCGCCCGCGAGGCCAGCGGCATCGTCGTCAAGCTGCCGGTCGACGTCGATGAGCAGGTGCGCAGCAAGGTCCTGGAGACCGGCGTCGCCGTGCTCGGGCTGACCAGGGCCGCGTCCTGGTCGCAGGTCGCCGCGCTGCTGCGCTCGCTGCTGGCCGAGGGCGACCTGGCCATGCCGGAGAAGGGGCCGCAGGGCGATCTGTTCGCGCTGGCCAACGCCGTCTGCGCGTTGCTCGACGCGCCCGTCACCATCGAGGACCGGTCGACCCGCGTCCTGGCCTTCTCCGGCAGGCAGGACGAAGCCGACCCCGGCCGGGTCGAGACCGTGCTCGGCCGCCAGGTGCCCGAGCGGTTCCAGCGCATGCTCGACGAGCGCGGCTTCTTCAAGAAGCTCTACCAGAGCCGCGACCCCATCTACATCGAGCTCGACGGCGACAGCATCAACCGGGCGGCCGTGGCCGTCCGGATCGGCGACGAGATCCTCGGCTCCATCTGGGTCGCCGTGCGCGAGCCGCTCACCCCGCAGCGCGAACGCGCCCTGGCCGACGCGGCCAAGATCGTCGCGCTGCAGCTGCTGCGCGAGCGCGCCGGCGCCGACACCCAGCGGCGGCTGCGCGCCGACCTGCTGTCCACGGTCCTGGCCGGCGGTTCCGACGCGGCCGACGCCGCGGGCCGGCTCGGCATCGCCACCGAGCGCCTGTGCGTGCTCGCCGCCCAGCTCGCCGACGGCGACGCGGCCGACCCGGCGCGCGGCGAGAGCGACCGGCAACGTTTCTGCGACGCCCTGGCGCTGCACGTCGGCGCCATCCATCCCAAGGCGGCCGCCGCGATGATCGGCTCGGTCGCCTACGCCGTCCTGCCGCTGAGCTCGGGCGGCGACGAGGAGACGCGGGCCGTGCGCGTCGCCGAGTCCTTCCTGGCCAGGGTCGGGCCGCGGCACGCGGCCAACATCGGGGTCGGCCGGCTGGCCGCCAACCTCTCCCAGGTCGCGCGGGCCCGCGCCGACGCCGACCGGGCGCTGCGCGTGCTGCGCGCCCGCGGGCTGGCCGGCCAGGTCGCCGGTTACACGGCCGTGCACTTCGAGTCGCTGCTGCTCCAGGTCTCCGACGTGGTCGCCGCCGAGGAGCAGGTGCCCACCGGCCCGTACGAGCGGCTGCTGGCGCACGACGCCGAGCACGGCAGCGAGCTGGTGGCCACCCTGCGGGCGTATCTCGACGCGTTCGGCGACGTCAACGCCGCCTGCGCGCAGGTCCACGTGCACGCCAACACCTTCCGCTACCGGCTCAAACGGCTCACCGAGATCAGCGGGCTCGACCTGTCCGACCCCGACGCGCGACTCACCGTGATGCTGCAGATGCGGATCTTCGGACGCTAGCACGAGGTCGTCCGCGCTTTTTGTGAAGGGCGACGAAGAAGGTCGGGCCGCGAGGGACGAAGGTGGGTCACCACCCCACGCTCTCCTGGAGTCGCCATGAAGAAGACAGCGGTGCTCACCGCGTTGGCCCTGCTAGCGGCCGCGTGCGGCAGCGGCGGAGGTACGGCGGGCAGTACGGGCAAGCCTGTCACGGGCGGCACGTTCACCGCCGCCATCAGCGCGGACCCCGGGGTGCTCGACCCCGCCACGGGCGTGCTCTCGGTCACCAACGAGGTCCTGTCGGTGGCCTACGACACCCTGGTGTCCGTCTCGGCGGACGGCAAGACCGTGCCCGCTCTGGCCGAGAAGTGGGACGTCAAGCCCGACAGGGTGACCTTCACCCTGCGCAAGAACGTCACCTGCTCCGACGGCTCCAAGCTCACCCCGGCCGACGTCGCCGAGAACATCAACCACATCGCCGACCCCGCCGTCAAGTCGCCCATCTACGGGGTGCTCGTACCGGCCGGCATGAAGGCCGAGGCCGACGAGTCCGCCGGCACCGTGACGCTGTCGACGCCCGAGCCGTTCAGCTTCATCCTGGAGAGCTCACGGCTGCTGTTCATCGTCTGCGGCAAGGCCGTCAAGGACCGTTCGCTCATCGCGCGGGCCACCTCCGGGACCGGCCCGTACCAGCTCACCGAGGCCGTCCCCGGCGACCACTACACCTTCAAGGTGCGCCGGGAGTATGCCTGGGGCCCCGAGGGCGGCACCGCCAAGGACCTCCCCGAGACGCTCGCGCTCAAGGTGGTGCCGAACGAGCAGACCGCGGCCAACCTGCTCCTCGCCGGCTCGCTCAACTCGGCCACCTTCTTCGGCCCCGACCGGACCCGCCTGGAGGCCAACCCCGCACTCGGCAAGATGATCGAGCCGCAGGGCAACGGCCAGTTCTTCTACCACCAGGGCGAGGACAGGCCCGGCCACGATCCCGCCGTGCGCAAGGCGCTGACCCAGGCCCTCGACATGAAGGAGCTGGGCGGCATCGCCACGGGCGGCACCGGCAAGCCGGCCACCGCACTCGTGCCGCCGCCCCGCCCGTGCCAGGGCGACACCGTCACCGGCCACGTGCCCGCCTTCGACACGGCGGCCGCCACCACGGCACTGGACGCGGCCGGCTGGAAGGCCGGGGCCGACGGCGTCAGGGAGAAGGACGGCAAGAAGCTCTCCCTGCGCCTGTTGTACGCCACCACCAAGGGCCCCAGCATGGTGGCCGCCGCCGAGTACATGGCGGCGGTGTGGAAGAAGATCGGGGTGGACGTGAAGCTCAACGGCGTCATCGACACCAAGCTGTCGGAGTCGCTCAACGCCACCCAGGACTGGGACGTCGTGTGGCTGCCCATCGGCGTCACGCTGCCCTCGCAGCTGGTCGGCTTCCTGTCCGGCCCCGCCGCCCCCAAGGGCGCCAACTTCGCCCACCTGAAGAACGCCGAGTACGAGCGGCTGGTTGCCGAGGCCGCCAAGCTGACCGGCCCCGAGGGCTGCGCCAAGTGGCTGGCGTCGGAGTCGGCCCTGTTCGACAACGCCGACCTGGTGCCCGTGGTGGAGATGAACACGCTGACCGCCACCAAGGGCGCCACCTTCCGGACGATGGCCGGCCTGTTCCTGCCCTCGACGATCCGCCTCACCCAGGGAGGCTGAGTGACCGTACGGCGCCTCGTGCGCTTCGTCGTGTCGCTGGCGGTACTGCTCGTGGCGTCGTTCGCGATGATCCACCTCATCCCCGGCGACCCGGTGCGGGCCTCGCTCGGCCCGGCCGCGCCGGTCGAGCTGGTCAAGGCCCGCGAGCAGCTGCTCGGGCTGGACAAGTCGCTGCCCGAGCAGTTCGCCGCCTACGTCGGGCACATCCTCACCGGCGACTTCGGCACCTCGTTCCTGACGGGCGAACCGGTCGGCCAGGTCATCGCCACCCGGCTGCCCAACACGCTGGGCCTGGCGCTGCTGGCCACCGTGGTGGCGCTGCTGCTGGCCGTGCCGCTGGGCATGTGGGCGGCCATCCGCACGGAGAACGGCCGGAACCGGGGCACCGAGATCACCTTCAGCTCGGTCACCGGCACCGCCGTCGCCGTCCCGGAGTTCCTCTACTCCATCGCGCTGGTGGCGGTCCTGTCGATCGGGCTGGGCCTGTTCCCGCCGGCCGGCAAGGAGGGGGCGATGTCGTACGTCCTGCCGGTGGCCGCCCTGGCGATCGGCCCGGTCGCGATGATCGCCCGCATCTCGCGCGTGGAGACCCTGCGCGAGCTCGGCACCGACTACGTGCGGCTGGCCCGGTCGAAACGGCTGCCCGCCGCCCGCCTGCACCTGCGGCACGTGCTGCCCAACACGCTGACCGCGACGCTCACCGTGGGTGGGCTGCTGCTCGCCTCGCTGATCGCCGGCAGCGTGCTGGTGGAGTACGTCTTCGCCTGGCCGGGGCTCGGCCTGAAGATCGTCGAGTCGATCACGCAGAAGGACTATCCCGTCGCCCAGGCCGTCATCCTCGTCTACGGCGCGATCGTGCTGGTCGTGAACCTCGCCGTCGATCTGATCCTGGGCGCGCTCGACCCCACCTCCAAGATCAAGGAAAACTGATGCGTTTGCGCACCCCGGCCGCCGTCGCCGGAGCCGTGCTGGTCACGCTCATGGTGGTCCTGGCCGTCGTCGGGCCGCCGATCTGGGGCGCGGCGGCGGAGAAGATCGACGCGGGCGCCATCCTGCAGGGCTCCTCGGCCGCCCATCCGCTCGGCACCGACAACCTCGGCCGCGACCTGCTGGCCAGGGTCCTGGTCGCGGGCCGGTTCTCCCTCCTGCTCGCGCTGGCGGCCACGCTCTTCGGCGCGGCCATCGGCACCGTGCTCGGCGCGCTGCCCTCGGTGCTGCCGCCGCGCGGCGCCCGCTTCGTCACCGGCGCCGTCAACGCGCTCGTCGCCTTCCCCGGCCTGCTGCTGGCCATGTTCACCGCGGTGGTCGCCGGGCTCGGGGCCAAGGGTGCGGTGCTCGGCATCGGCGTGGCCATCGCCCCGAGCTTCGCCCGGCTCACCCAGACGCTGGCCGCGACCATCGCGGGCGCCGACTACGTCGCGGCCGCCCGGATGCTCGGCGTGCCGCGCATGCGCGTCCTGACCAGGCACGTGCTGCCCAACATCGCCGAGCCGCTCATCCTCAACCTCACCCAGGCGCTCGGCGGCGCGCTGCTGGGCCTGGCCGGGATGTCGTTCCTGGGCCTCGGCGTGCAGCCGCCCGCCTTCGACTGGGGGCGGCTGCTGTTCGACGGGTTCGGCCGCATCTACGTCACGCCCGAGGTGGCGCTGGGGCCCGCCCTGGCGGTCGCGCTGGCCGGCATCGGCTTCAACCTGCTGGGGGACGCGCTGGCCAAGGCCGCCGCCCGCACCGCCGTGCACACGCGCGAGGCCAGGCCCGCCGCGCCGCCCGCCCCCGGCGAGCCGGACCCCGAGGCGGTGCTGGAGGTCAAGGACCTGACGGTGACCTTCCCCGGCGGCGTCACGCCGGTGCGCGGGGTGTCGCTGACCGTCGCGCCCGGGCAGATCGCCGGGCTGGTCGGGGAGTCGGGCAGCGGCAAGAGCCTCACCGCCGCCGCGATCGGCGGGCTGGTGCCGTACCCGGGCGTGGTGACGGCGGGCAGGCTGGCGCTGGCCGGCCAGGAGATCTCCGAGATGTCGCCCAAGGAGCTCGGAACCGCGCTCGCCATGGTCTTCCAGGACCCGATGGCCTCGCTCAACCCCGCGCTGAAGGTCGGCGGCCAGCTGGCCGAGGCCGCGATCGTGCACCAGGGCGCCGGCAAGGCCGAGGCCCACCGGCGCGCCGTCGACCGGCTCGGCCACGTGCACCTGCCCGCGCCCGAACGGGTGGCCCGCCGGCACCCGCACGAGCTGTCCGGCGGCATGCGGCAGCGCGCCGTCATCGCCATGGGCCTCATGGGCACCCCCAGGCTGCTCATCGCCGACGAGCCCACCACCGCGCTGGACGTGACGGTGCAGCGGCAGATACTCAAGCTGCTGCGCGAGGTCACCGACGAGACCGGCGCGGCGGCGTTGTTCATCTCCCACGACATCGCCGTCGTCGGCGAGCTGTGCGACGTGGTCGTCGTCATGTACGCCGGCCGCGTCGTCGAGCAACTCCCGGTCGAGCTGCTGGCCACCGGCGCCGCGCACCCCTACACGCGGGCGCTCATCGACTCGCTGCCCGACATGGACACCGACAGGTCGCTGCCGCTGGCCAGCATCCCCGGCCGTCAGCCCGCCCCCTCCGACGTGGGCGACGGCTGCGCCTTCGCCGCCCGCTGCGAGCTCGCCACGGCCCGCTGCGCCGGCGAGCGTCCCCCTTTGACGTCGTACGGCAAGGCGCACCAGGTCGCCTGCTGGGAGGTCTGATGATCATCGAGAACCTGACGGTGCGGTTCGGCTCGTTCACCGCCGTCGACGACATCACCCTGGAGGTGCCGAGCGGGTCCATCGTCGGGCTGGTCGGCGAGTCGGGGTCGGGCAAGTCGTCGGTGGCCAGGGCGGTGAGCGGCCTGGTGCCGCACACCGGCACCATCACCGGCGCCAGCCGCGTCCAGATGGTCTTCCAGGACCCCTACGCCTCGCTCGACCCCCGGATGAAGGTCGGGGCGTCCATCGCCGAGGGCTGCGGCAAGGGCTCGGTCGAGAGGCTGCTGTCGCTGGTCTCCCTGCCGCCCGAGGTGGCCACGCGCTACCCGCGCGAGCTGTCAGGCGGCATGCGTCAGCGCGTGGCCATCGCCAGGGCGCTGGGCGCCGAGCCCGACCTGCTGGTCGCCGACGAGATCACCAGCGCCCTGGACGTGTCCGTCCAGGGCTCGGTGCTGAACCTCGTGCGCAGGCTCCGCGACGAGCTGGGCCTGTCGATGTTGTTCATCTCGCACAACCTGGCCGTGGTGCGCTACGTCTCCGACGTGGTCGCGGTGCTGCACCAGGGGCGCATCGTGGAGCTGGGGCCGACCGAGGAAGTGGTCGGCGCCCCCGCCCACGACTACACCCGGTCGCTGCTGGAGGCCGTGCCCAGGCTGGGCCGCTCCACCACGTAGAACGCCTTGTCGTGGAAGGCGGTCACCACGCCGCCTTCCACGAGCAGGCCGCCCAGGACCTCGCGGACGGCCAGCCGCCACGCCTTGGCGGCTCCGGGGTCCGTGACGCGCAGCGCCTCGATGTCCTCCGGCAGCGCCACGAGCACGGTGGCGGCGTCGCTGTCGCGTGTCACCGGCCGTCCGTCCTCGTCGGCCAGCACGATCGCGGCGTCCGCCGGGAGGGGCCGCCGGCCGGGCTCGCCCCGTACGAGGGCCGCCACGTGCGGCGCGGACAACGACCAGGAGGCCAGCACGCGGTCGGAGTCGCTGCCCTGGTTGATGGCGTCGGTCATGACGCCGTAGAAGCTCGGCAGGTACTCCTCGGGACGGGCGCCCAGCTTGGCCAGGTTGAAGTGGGCGTTCCTGCGCACCAGCGGATCGTAGGTCCAGGTGATGCGGTCGATGCCGCGCTCCAGGGCCCAGCGGCGCTGGTGCAGCTTCAGCTCGAAGCCGATGCCGTGGCCCCCGGCCGCGCCGGTGATGTGGGAGTGCAACGTGTTGCCCGCCCCGAAGAAGCCGACGGAGGCGCCCAGCAGGCGGCCCGCGTCGTCGTACGCGCCGGCCACGTAGTTGCCCGCGTGCGACATCGCCCGCATCAGCTCGACCGTGATCGGCCGGCTGTCCGGGTCGAAGTGCCAGATCCCGTCGAACAGCTCACTGACCTGCTCGAACTCCGCGATCCCATGGAGTTCCCTGATCGCGATCAACGTGCCGGCCCTCCGAATGCTCAAGTGTCACGGTGACGCTACGGCACTGTGCGGCGGGACCGAATCGTGCGGGACACCAAAGAGCACCCCGGGCTTCGTGGGATCAGACAGCGGCCGGACGCCTTCAGTGGGCGGTCCAGCCTCCGTCGACCGGCAGCACGGCGCCGGTGAGGTAGGAGGCCGCCGGACCGGCCAGCAGGACCGCCGCGCCGACGAGTTCGCCCGGGTCGGCCCAGCGCCTCATGGGGACCTGGTGGTCGAGGAACTCCCGCACGTGCGGGTCGTCCTCGACGCCCTCGTTCAGCGGGGTGCGGAAGGGGCCGGGGGCCAGGGCGTTGACGCAGACGCCGGTGCCCGCCAGCTCGACGGCGAGGCTGCGGGTGAGCTGGACGACCGCGCCCTTGCTGGCCGCGTAGCCCGCCCGGCCCGCGGCGCCGACGAGCCCGAGAGCGCTGGCCAGGGTGACGATGCGGCCGTACCCGGCTTCGCGCATCACCGGCACGGCGGCCTGGCAGGCCAGGAAGGTGCCGACGACGTTGACGTCGAGGCAGCGGCGCAGCGTGGCGGCGTCGAGGGTCTCCAGCTCGCCGCGGGCCTGGATCCCGGCGCTGGTCACGAGCACGTCCAGGCGGCCGTGCGCGGCGACGACGTCCCGCACGAGAGCCTGGACCGCGTCCTCGTCGGTGACGTCGCAGGCCATGCCCGAGGCGGTGACGCCGGTCGCGGCGGTGATCTGGGCCGCCGCCTCCCGGCACGCCGCCAACCGCCGGCCGGCGGCCACCACCGTGCAGCCGGCGGACGCCAGTCCCTGCGCGATGGCCCGGCCGAGCCCCGCCGAGCCGCCCGTGACGATCGCCACCTGCCCGGCCAGGGGCGCCTGCGGACCGGCGGACCCCGCGTGCACGGGCCGGCCGGGAGCGGCCGTGTCTTCCTGGGACGTCATGTGGCTCCTCTTCGCAGAAAGCGTTCCGTTCGCGGAACATTAGCGCGAGCCGCCCGGATGAACCGCGACCGGCTGCCGGCCCGCGACCGTCCATGATGACGCGGCCCGTGCACGAGCGGCTGGACCGGGCCTGACGCGCGGAAGGCCGCTTCCCGCGCGCTGCGCGGGAAGCGGCCGCCGGGCTTGCTGCTAGCTGCGGAAACGGCCCTCTCGGGAGTAGAGGCAGGTGAAGCAGGCCGGGTCGGCGTTCCAGCCGTCGTCGTAGGAGACCCCGCGGTGCCGCTTGATCTTGCCCTTCTTCGTCACGGCCTGGGCGTACCCCGGCGGCACGATGCCCTCGAAATGCTTCACGAAGTTGCCGAGGGCGTTCCGGTAGTAGACCCGGTGCCGGGCCCAGAGGTTGGTCGTCGAGCCGGGCGGGGTGCAGTTGGCGACGTAGCTCTCGGCGATCTTCTGCTTGAAGCCGCCGAAGTCGAACGTGCTGTACGACTTGGCAGGCAGGCCGGGCACGCCGTCGTCGTGCCAGAGCGTCCAGCCGAAGATCGACCAGGTGCAGCTCGCCGTGCCGGAGCGGACCGCGCTCGCCGGGGCGGTCAGGCCGCCCGCCGTGACCGGCTCGCTGGTGATCCTGCGCCGCTGCAGTTCGGCGGGCGGGTCGGCGCCGTGGTCCTCTACGAGACGCTGGGGGACCGCGACGTCGGGCGGGGTGACCTTCAGGTAGGTCTCCAGGAGGGTGTCGTCGTCGTCACTGACGATGAGGGGGGCGCGACCGATCATTCCGGTCTGGACCATCCCGACCTCGTCGGACGGGACGCTGTCGGTGAAGGTCACCGACAGCCCGGTCGTGTAGTCGAGTTGAGCCAGGACGATCTCGCGGTCGGACTCCTCGGCGGCAGGGGCCGCGGCCTTGGCCGTGGCCGTGGCAGGGGAGGGCGCGAGGAGCATGGCGGCGGCGACGGCCGCCAGGAACGGGCTGAATCTCATGCGGGCCACGCTAGGAAACGATCTTTCAGTTGCCTTAAAGGCGAGCTCAACGCATGGTCATTCCGACCTACGCGGTCCCTGTCGCTGCCCGCGCCGGGGCGCGGAGGGCCGGGCGCTCCCGTCCTCCGCCCCCGATCCACTCCGGCAGCTCCGCGGCCTGCCGCCGGCACGAGGGCTCGCAGGGCGTCCGCGAGCCGTTCCGTGGGCGTCGGCCGTACCGGGCGCGAGAAACGTCCTGAAATCGACGGACGGAATGTCTCTATCGCCCGATTCCCTGATCACGGCAATATTGCCAATTCGGACTATGTCCGCAGTTCGCGGCTCAGCCGCCGGCGCCGGTCGGCGAGCGCCGGCCCCCCGCTGATCTACCACGACGTCCTGCGGCGTCATACCGCCGCCATGGCCCGGCAAAGATCTTCATCGCTACCTGAACGGCGAACCGGGACAAATAGCAGAGCTCGCGACACCCGAAAATTCGCAATCTTTGTGGGACGCCATCCCGTCCACACGGCCGTACCCGTGAACGCTCCAAGTAAGTTGGTCGCTGCCCGCGAATCGGGGCGATTATCGGAATGGAGGCCAAAGATGAGCGAATTTTCGCGATAAGTAAGACAGCCATATCCACCCCCTGTTCGTGGATATCACGCTCTGAATTGATCGCCGTTGTTTTTCGCAGTGGAGCAGATATGGTCACACCCCTTCGGGAAGAGGAACCCTTCCCGCACTCCCCGTCCAAGGGCATGCTGCTGTCGCAGCGAGGCGCCCCCCGCCACGCCCCCGGCCGGCGGCGTCCGGTGACATGCTGGACCATCTGCTCCTTCGCCGACGCGAGCGTCGACGCCGCCGCGCTGGCCGCGCCCGTGCTCGACGCCGGGTACGGCGCGCTGCTCGCCGGCCTGGCGGCGGGGCTGCTCGTCCTGCTGAACCTGGCGGGCGGCACGTACCGGATCCGGCTGTCGCCGTCCGTGATGGACGGGTGGATGTGGCGCGGCGGATGCGCCACCGCCATCACCGGCGCGCTGACCGTCGCCGCCCTCGACCATCAGACGACGCTGGCCGTCTGGACGGGCGAGTCGGCCCGGATCGTCGCCGTCTACCTCGGGCTGACGCTGGTGGGGCGGGGGCTGGTCTGCGCGGTGCTGCGCCAGGCCCGCCGCCGCGGCGCACGCGTGCCCACGCTGGTCGTCGGGTCCGGCGCGCACGCCAGGAACCTCGCGCTGACCCTGGTGCGGCACACCGAGTACGGCCTGCTGCCCGTCGGCGGCGCCTGCGACGTGCTGGGCCAGGCCCCGTACGAGCCGATCGTGGACGATCCGGAGACCCTGCTCACCATGGCCCGGCGGCACCGCGCCCGCGTGGTGGTCCTGGCCCCGCCGCCGGGCGGCGAGGAGCAGACCCACCGGCTGGCGCAACAGGCCCGGCAGGCGGGGTACCCGGTGTACCTGGCGCCGCAACCCGGCGGCGTGCTGGTCGACTTCGTCCCCGACGGCGAGCACGTCCGGGGGTTCCCGATGCTGCGCATGCGGCCGTTGCCGCAGCGGCGCGCGTCCTGGCCGCTCAAGCGCGCCCTGGATGTCGTGCTGGCGACGGCCGGGCTGGTCGTCAGCGCTCCGGTGCTGGCCGCCTGCATGCTGCTGCTGCGCGGGCAAGGAGGGCCCGGCGTGCTGTTCCGCCAGGTCCGGGTGGGGATGGCCGGGACGCCCATCGAGATCATCAAGCTCCGCACGTTCGCCCCGCTGCGCGCCGGCGAGTCCGACACCCGCTGGAGCATCGACGACGACCCCCGCCTGACCCGCGCGGCCCGGCTGCTGCGCTCCTGCTCCGTGGACGAGCTGCCGCAGCTGTGGAACGTGCTGCGCGGCGACATGAGCCTGGTCGGCCCCCGGCCCGAGCGGCCGCACTTCGTGGAGCTGTTCTCCCGCGGCGACCACCACTACGGGCGCCGCCACCGGTTGCCCGTCGGCCTCACCGGCTGGGCCCAGACCCACGGCCTGCGCGGCGACACCTCGATCGAGGACCGGGCGCGGCTGGACAACCACTACATCGACACCTGGTCCCTGCGCCGCGACATCAAGATCTTGATCCGGACGGTCGGTTGCCTGCTGTGGCCGGGACGATCGTGATCAGGGCGTTCCTGTCGTCCCTGTGCCGCCTGCCGGCCCGTCCCAGTGTGTGGGCCGCGCTGACCGTGATCGCCGTGTGCGTGCCCGCCGGACCGCAGGCCGCCGACGTCGTCCAGCCGCGGGTCGCCGACCTGATGTCGCTGGGGTTGCTGGCGTCCGTCGCGGTGAGCCTGGCGCGCGGCGGCGCGCGTCCGGGCCGGTGGGCCCTGCTCGCCGCGCCCGCGGCGCTCGCGGCGACGGCGGCCGCCCTCGCGGCGCCCGACTTCCTGCTGGCGCTGCCCGGCCTGGCCCGGTTCCTCCAGGTGTTCGTCCTGGTCCCCGTCGCTGTGACGGTGGCGGTGCGGCAGCGGTCCGACCTGCTGCTGGTGGGCGGAGCCGTCGCGGCCGTGGCGATCGTCCAGGCCGGGCTCGGCTGCTGGCAGGCGCTCACGGGCAGCGGCGCCTCCTACGCGGGCCTGCCGATCCGCGCGGTCGGCACGTTCGGCGCCGGCGAGGTCATGGCGCTGGCCAGCGTGGTCAGCTTCGGGCTGATCATCGCCCTGGCGGTCGCGCTCACCGGCGGACCGGCCCGGCGCGCCGCCGCCCTGGTCGCGGCGGCGGCGCTGTGCCCGCCGCTGGTCATGTCGCTCAGCCGCGGCACCTGGCTCGCGGTGGCCTGCGCCGTCGCGGTGATGCTGGTGCTGCGCGGCGCGCGGCTGGCCGCGCGGGCCGCCGTGGCCGCCGTGGCCGCCGCCGTGCTCCTGACGCTCCTGGTCGGGCCCGGCGGCGGGGTCATCGCCGAGCGCGTCGCCTCCATCACCTCCTCGGTGGACCAGCCCGACCGGTCGGTGGCCGACCGGTACCAGCTCTGGCAGGCGGCGGCCGGCATGTGGCGGGACCACCCGGTGACCGGCGTCGGCCCCAAGGGGTTCGCCGCCTGGCGGGACACCTACGCGCCGCTGGCCCTGTCCTCCGGCAGCGACGTCGAGGACCCGGCCGGCGGATACCGCCGCCAGCCGCTGCTGTCCCCGCACAACATGTACCTGCTGGTGCTCAGCGAGCAGGGGCTCCTCGGCCTGGCGGCCTTCGCGCTGCTCGTGGGCGGGGCCCTCGTGCGCACCCTGACCCCGCCCGGCCGCTCCGGCCCGGCGGGCCTGGCCGCCGCGGGCTTCGTGACGTGGCTGGCGGTGGACTTCGCCTACGCCGACATCGGCGGCGCGACCAGCCTGGTCATGTCGGTCATGCTGGGCCTGGCGACGGGATGGACCGGCACCGCCGCGTCCCCGTCGCGGCGGCCCGCGTGCTGAGCCGGGGCGCGGCCGACCTGCGCGCCGCGGCCCTCACCGCGATGCTCGTCGGCGCCGGCTCGGCGCTCGGCTACGTCCGCGACCTGCTGATGGCCGCGCTGTTCGGCGCCAACGCCGACACCGACGCCTTCCTGGTCGCCTGGACCGTGCCCGAGACCGCGGCGCCGCTGCTCATCGAGGGGGCGATGGCCCTGTGGCTGGTGCCGCTGTTCAGCACGGCGTCCGGGGCGCGGCAGCGGGCGGCGCTGGTGGAGCGGACGTTGCCCGCCCTGGCCGCCGCGCTCGCCGCCGTCGCCGTCTGCGCCGCGGCCGGGGCGCCCTGGCTGGTGGCGGCGCTGGCCCCCGGTCTGCCCCAGGGCGGGCTGGCCGTCCAGTGCTGGCGGATCTGCTGCGGCTGCATCCTGCCGTTCGCGCTGGCGGGGTACGCCAGCGCGGCCCTGCGCGCCCACCACGTCTTCGGCCCGCCCGCGGCCACCGGTCTGGCCTACAACCTGGCGCTCGTCGGCTGCCTGGCGATCTGGCACGACGCGCTCGGCGTGCGGGCCGCCGCGTGGGGCGTCGCCGCCGGCGCCGTCCTCATGGTGGCCATGCAGGCGCCGGCGTACCTGCGGCGGGTCGGCCTGCCCCGGCGGCTGCCCCGGCGCCTGGTGCTGCCGGTCGCCGCGCTGCTGCCCATCATCGCCTTCACGCTGCTGCGGCAGGGCCAGGTGCTGGTCGAGCGCGTGCTCGCCGCCGACCTGCCCGCGGGCGCGATCTCCCATCTCAACTACGCCCAGAAGATCGCCCAGGTGCCGATGGTGGTCTCGCTGATGCTGGCCACCGTCACCTATCCGCACCTGGCCCGCAGCATCGCCGCGGGCGACACCCGCCGGGCCTGGCGGCTGCTGGCCCGCGACCTGGCGACGGCGGCGGCCGTCACGGTCACCGCCGCCGCGCTGCTGGTCGCCTTCGCGCCCGCGATCGTGGGCGTGCTGCTGCACCGCGGCGCCTTCGACGACGCCGCCGCCACCGCCACCGAGCACGTCCTGCGGCTCTACGCGATCGGCCTGCTTGGCCACACCGTCGTGGGCGTGGTCTGCCGGGCGTACTTCTGCGCCGGAGGGTGGCGCGGGTTGTGGTACCCGGCCCTGTCGATGGCCGCCGGGCTGGCCCTCACCGCGACGCTGGCCGCGGCGCTCGTTCCCGGCATGGCACAGGGCGGCATCGCGCTGGCCAACGCCGCCGGGATCACCGTGACCGCCGCCCTCATGCTGGCCGGTCTCCAACGCCTCGGCCTGTCGCCGCTGCGGAGGGCCGTCACGACCGTCAGGGAAGGAGAGCGCGTATGAGCACGCGCACCGGCGCGCTGCCGCTCATCTGGATGTACCACTCCGTCGCCGAGCGCGGCGAGGACCCCTTCGACATCGTCGTCACCCCCGAGCGCTTCGCCACGCACATACGCTGGCTCGCCCGGCGCGGGCTGCGCGGCGTGTCGGTGCGCGAACTGCTGAACCATCCCGGCGACCGGCGCGGGCTCGTCGGGCTCACCTTCGACGACGGCTACGCCGACTTCGCCACCGACGTCGTCCCGGTGCTGGCCGGATACGGCTTCACCGCCACCGTGTACGTCGTCGCCGGCCGGATCGGCGGCCACAACGCCTGGGACCGCGGCGTCAGCCCCCGCCCCCTGATGGACGCCGGCACGCTGCGCCGGGTGGCCGCCGCCGGCATGGAGGTCGGCTCCCACACCCGCAGCCACCCCCACCTGCCGTCCGCCGGCCCCGGCGAGCTGGCCGACGAGCTCACCACGAGCAAACTCCTCCTCCAGGACGTGCTCGGCGCCCCCGTCACCGGCTTCGCCTACCCCTACGGCGAGCTGACCGCCCGCGAGGTCGCCGCCGTCCGGCAGGCCGGCTACGAGCACGCCTGCGCCGTCCGCCCCGGCCGGCTCGCCGGGACGCACGCCCTGCCCCGCCGCTACGTCGGCGACCGCGACACCGCCGCCCGGCTGCTCGCCAAGACCGCCTGCCACCGGCTGCGCTGGGGGCGGCCCCGATGAAGGTCCTGCACGTCATCACCGGGCTGGCCGCCGGCGGGGCCGAGCAGCAACTGCGCACGCTCCTGCCGCACATGGACTGCGCCAGCGAGGTCGCCGTCCTGACCCGGCCCGGCGCCCTGGCCGACGCCATCCGCGCCGCCGGGACGCCCGTACGCGCCGTCGGCATGGGCGGCAACCGGGACCTGCGGGCGCTGCCCCGGCTCACCGCCCTCATGCGCGCCGGCCGCTACCAGGTCGTGCACGCCCACCTGTACCGCGCCTGCGTCTACGCGCCGCTGGCCGCCCGGCTGGCCGCCGTGCCGGTCGTCGTCAGCACCGAGCACTCGGCGGGGGCCCGGCACATCGAGGGACGGCCGGTCACGGCGCCCGTCCGCGCGCTGTACCGGGCGAGCGCCCGGCTGACGCACGCCGTCGTCGCCGTCTCGCCCACCGTGGCCGACCGGCTGCACGGCTGGGGCCTGCCGCCCTCGCGCGTCGTCACCATCCCCAACGGCGTGGACCTGGCCGCCTTCCGCCACGATCCGCGCGCCGCGGCCCAGGCCCGGCTGAGCCTGGGCATCCCGCCGGAGACGTTCGTCGTCGGCGGGGTCGGCCGCCTGGTGGCGGGCAAGAACTTCCACCTGCTGGTCGAGGCGCTGCCGCGGCTGGACGGCGCGGTGCTGCTGCTCGTCGGCGCCGGGCCGGAACAACCCCGGCTGCGCTCGCTGGCCGAGCGGCTCGGCGTCGGGCGGCGCGTCGTCTTCGCCGGGGAGAGCGTGCACGTGCCCGCCCTGCTGTCGGCCATGGACGTGCTGGCCGCCCCCTCGCAGGAGGAGACGTTCGGCCTGGCCGTCGTCGAGGCGCTCGCCGCCGGGCTGCCCGTGCTGTACGGCGCCTGCCCGGCGATCGACGACCTGCCCCCCGGGACGGTGCCCTGCGCCCGCCGGGTGCCGCCCCACCGGCTGGCCGCCGAGCTGGCCGCGCTCCGCGACGGACCGCGCACCCGCCTGCCGCCGCCCCCGGCCCTCGACCGCTACGACGTGCGCCGGCAAGCCCGGCGCCTGCACGACCTCTACGACCGCCTGCTCACCAGGCGCCACCAGGAAAGGCTGTCATGACTCACCCGGTCCAGCGCGCCGCCGGCGCGCTCCGCACCTGGTCCCTGCTCGCGCTCCCGCTGATCGGCATGGGGGCGGGGCTGGCGTACTCGCTGACCCAGGAGCCCGTCTACACCGCCGACGCCTACGCGGTCGTCAGCTCGGTACGGCAGGGCGTGCCCACCCAGGAAGCCGAATTCGCGCAGGCCTACGCCAGGGTGACCGTCCACCCCGGCCTGCTCGCCGGGACCGGCGACGCCTACCTGGCCGACGGCGAGCTGCTGCGGACCACGCTGCAGGCGTCGGCCTCGCCGGACGCGCCGCTGATCCGGCTGGCCGCCCTCGCCGGCACCCCTGACGAGGCCGCCCGGCGGGCCAACAGTGCCACGGCCGCGCTCACCGCCTACGCCAACCGGCACAGCGCCGACACCGGCGTCCGGCTGTCCAGCTTCGCGCCCGCCGTGCCGCCCGCCACGCCCAGCTCGCCACGGCCCCTGCTCGCCACCGCCGTCAGCACGGCCGGCGGCCTGCTGCTGGCCGCCCTGATCTGGCTGGCGGCCCCCGCCGGGCCACGGCAGGACGACCGGCGGGACGACCGGCGGGACGACCGGCAGGCCCCGCCCGCGCGCCGGCCGGCCGAGACGGCGTCGGCATGACCACCGCGATCCGCCAGGCCCCGGACCTGGCCACCGAGGTCGTGACCGGCGCGGCACGCCTGCACGCCCTGGCGGGGGAGTGGGCCGGCTTGCACGACCGCTCCCCGGCGGCGACGCCGTTCCAGTCGCACGCCTGGCTGTCGTCCTGGTGGGAGACCTACGGCGAGGACCCGGGCCTGAACGTGGTCCTGCTGCGCCGGCGGGGACGGCTGGTCGCCGCGGCCCCCGTCATGACCGTCCGCCGCGCGGGGCTGCGCGTCCTGCGGCCGCTCGGCGGCGACCAGTCCGACTACACGGACGTGCTGATCGAGGACGGCGACCCCGACCTGGCGGCGGCGCTCGGCCGGGCCCTGGCCGAGCTGCCCGGATGGGACGTGCTCGACCTGCCGGAGGTACGCCCGGGGGCCGACGCCGAACGGCTCGCGGCGGCCTGGCCGGGCCGCTCCTGGCGGCTGCCCGCCTCGACCTGCGTCGAACTGCCCGGCGTCCCCCTCCACGAGCTGCTCGCCGGGCTGCCCGGCAAGCACGGCACCAAGCTGCGCCGCGAGCTCAGACGCGTGGACGACGCCCCCATCCAGGTCCGGGACGTGCCGGCCGACGAGGCCGAGCACGCCGTCGCGCGCCTGCTCGACCTGCACGCCCTCCAGTGGCAGGGCCGCGGCATCAACGTCGAGCACACCAGGCCGCGCTTCCACGCCCACCTGGCCCGGGCCGCCCGGCGGCTGCTGACCGACCGGCAGGCCAAGCTGACCGAATACCACCTGGACGGCCGGGTCGTCGCGGTGGACCTGCTGGTCGTGGGCAAGGACTTCGTCGGCGGCTACCTCTACGGCACCCACCCCGACCTGCGCGGCCAGATCGACGTCGTGACCATGCTGCTGCGCACCGACCTCGGGCTCGCGCACCGGCTGGGCCGGCCGACGATGTCGCTGCTGCGCGGGGCCGAGTCCCACAAGACCAAGTGGGGCGGCCGGCCGGCGGTCAGCAACCGGCTCCTGCTGGCCAGGACGCCGGCCGCGACGCTCTACGCCCTCGCCGCCCGCGCCCGGGTGGGCGGCCGGGCGCTCCGGGGCCGCTGGGCGGCGCTCGACCGGGCCCTGCGCAGGCCGCGATGACGACCTTCACCCCGCGCGTGCTGCACGTCACCCAGCCCACCGAGGGCGGCGTCGCGGCCTACGTCGAGAGCGCCTGCGCCGACCAGCGCCGGCGGGGCTGGACGGTCGCCGTCGCCGCGCCGTCGCGCGGACCGCTCGGCGAGCGGCTGGCCGCCCTCGGGCTGCCGCATCTGCCCTGGCCCGCCGTACGGGCGCCGCATCCGGGCGATCTGGCCGCCGCCGCCGTCCTGGGCCGCATCGTGCGCCGGTTCCGTCCCGACGTGGTGCATCTGCACTCCTCCAAGGCCGGGCTGGTCGGCCGGGTGGTGTTGCGTGGCCGCGTGCCGACGCTGTTCCAGCCGCACGGCTGGTCCTGGCTGGCCGGCCGGGGCACGCTCGCCGCCGCGGCCGCCTCCTGGGAACGGGCCGCCACCCGGTGGACGCATCTCGTGCTCTGCGTCGGCCAGGGGGAGCACCGGCAGGCCGGGGACGCGGGCGTGGGTGGCCCGCTGGCCGTCGTCCGCAACGGCGTGGACCTGGCCCGGTTCCGTCCCGTCACGCCGGACGAGCGCGTCGCCGCGCGCCGGGGCCTCGGCCTGTCCCCGCACGGGCCGCTGGTCGTCTGCGTCGGCCGGATCACCCGCCAGAAGGGCCAGGACCTGCTGGTGGAGTCCTGGCGGCAGGTCGCGGCCCGGGTGCCGGACGCCTGCCTGGCACTCGTCGGCGACGGGGACGACTTCGCCCGCCTGCGCCGCGACGCGCCGCCCGGCGTCCTCATGCCGGGTGCCAGCGCCGATCCGCGGCCCTGGTACGCCGCCGCCGACCTGGTCGTGCTGCCCTCCCGCTGGGAAGGGCTGCCGCTGACCGTGCTGGAGGCCATGGCCAGCGGGCGGTCCGTGGTGGCGGCCGCCGTCCCCGGCCTCACGGAGGTGGTCACCCCGGTCACCGGAGCGCTGGTCGAGCCGCAGGACCCGCGGGCGCTGGCCGCGGCGATCGTGGCCCGGCTGGCTGATCCGGCCGTGCGGCGCGCGGAGGAACGGGCGGCGCCGTCGCGGGCGGCCGAGTTCGACCTCGGCGTCACCCTCGACCGGCTGGCGGCGCACACGCTGCGCCTGGCCCGGCCGGGTCAGGCCGCGGCCGGTGCCGCCGCGGGCGCGTCGGTGACGGCCGGGCGGGGCTGAGACCCCGGCGACCCGCTCCCGCTCGGCTCGGGGGAGGCAGCGGGCGCGGGCGGGGACGTCGGGGCGGGTGACGTGGCGGGCGGGGTGGTCGGCGGCGCCGACGGACCGCGCCGGAAGCCGGGGTCGCGCATGAGCTGCCGGAACACCCGCGACGAGCGCGGGTTGGCCGGGCACTGCCAGACACCGTGCGGGCAGTAGTCCACGATCGAGTGGTAGGCCACGTCGTGCCGGGCGATCCAGTCGAGCATGTCGCGCACGAACTCCGGCCGGTCCCCGTACCGGAACAGCCCCCACTCGGGGAAGGAGATCGGCTTGCGGTGCGCGGCGGCGAAGTCGGCCTGCGCCTCCAGCCCGTACGGCTGGTCGACGTAGTCGGCGAACCGGTGGCCGGGGGCCTGGTCGTAGCTGTCCATGCCGATGATGTCCACCACGTCGTCGCCGGGGTAGCACTCGGTCCAGCCGATGGCGTCCGGGCCTCGGTTGGGGCTGAAGTCGAAGCGGAACCGCTGTCCGGGCACCGCCCGCATCACGGCGACGATCCGCCGCCAGTACGCCTGCCACGCCGGCGGGTCGGCCGAGCAGCGGCTGGAGTAGGTCAGGCCGTTCATCTCCCAGCCAGGGACGATCACCGTGTCCGGCGCGCGCCCGGCCACCAGCGTCCGGGCCAGCCGGTCGAAGTACGGGTCGAACGCGCCGTCCGCGCCGGCGTTCAGCAGCACCGACACCGCCTCGTCCGGCAGGCCGCCCTCGTTCGGCATGACCATCGGCACGTTGAGCACGAGCATGCGCCCCGGCTTGGCCGCCCGCCACCGCATCCACGGCTGCAGGACGAAGTCCGGCCCGCCGAGCGCGTTCCACGCCTCGCCCGGCACGTACGTCCGCCCCACCCGGACCTCCGCCCCCAGCCACGACTCGAACGCGCCCAGCAGGTGCGGCCCGCGCCAGTCGGAGGCGAGGAACACCCCGAACGGCACGGACGACAGGTCGGCGCGGGCGGCGGCGGACGGCTCCTTGGCGCGCTTCGCGCTCAGCGCCGGTGGGACCACCGCGGCGACCACGGCCAGCAGCGCGCAGACCCATGCCATCCTCACGGTCATCGCCCGCCCCCTCCCTTACAGGGTGTATCAGCTCACGTACCCGGAGAGAGAACGATGGTGATCAAGCCACTGCAAAGTGATCGCCGCGGATGCCGGGGCCGCACGTCGCCGGGGGGCCGTTAAGCATTGGAGGGCGGCGGCCGGCGGCCGGTAGGGTGCCGATCATGGCTTGCCGCATCTCCGAACTGATCGTGCCCGCCCGAGACGCCCACGGCCTGGCCGCCTTCTGGTGCGAGGTGCTCGACTTCGTCGTGCTCGACACCCCGGACGACGGCTCGGTGGAGATCGGCCCGCGGGAGGGGTTCGGCGGGTTGCAGCCGACCCTGGTCTTCGACCCCACCACCGAGCCCAAGGCAGGCCCGCTGCGGCTGCACTTCGACGTCAACGCCACCGACCGCGACCAGGCCGCCGAGCTCGACCGCCTGCTCAAGCTCGGGGCGCGTCCGGCCGACGTCGGCCAGACCGGCGAGGAGCCGTGGCACGTCCTGGCC
Source organism: Nonomuraea sp. NPDC048881 (assembly GCF_040649795.1). Classification (NCBI taxonomy): domain Bacteria; kingdom Bacillati; phylum Actinomycetota; class Actinomycetes; order Streptosporangiales; family Streptosporangiaceae; genus Nonomuraea; species Nonomuraea sp. NPDC048881. The sequence goes on along the minus strand of NZ_JBEZGC010000003.1, from coordinate 693,387 downwards.
GATCCCGAGGGCAACGAGTTCTGCCTGCTGCGCGCCCGTCTGAGCTGAGCGCCGCTCCCTGACCCACCCCTGAGTGAGGACATCGCGCGCATGACGCCGCCTGCTCTCTAGACCTGACACCTTCCCGCGCATCGGTCGCCGACGGACGCCGTCGGCTCTGTTTTCCGTGCTCTTCGTCAGGTCTTCAGAGAGATCATGTCTTCACATCCTCATATCGTGCTGCCCTGGGTGGTGCGGCGCACCCGCCTGCCCCTGCTCGTCCTGCGGTGCGTGGCCTGTCCGTCCGGGCGGGCCACCGTCGGTGACGGCCGGTTCCGCGTCAACGCCAACGGCAAGCTGCTCGACGTCTGGCTCCTGGTCAACTGCGTGGCCTGTGACCGGACCGGCAAGCTCACCGTCCACGACCGGGTTCCGGTCCGCTCGCTGGACGCCGGCCTGCTGGCCGGGTACTCGGGCAACTCGCCGTCCCTCGTGGCGCGGGCCCTGCTCGACCCGGCGACCGCCCGCCGGAACCGGTACACGCTCGACTGGGACGGGTGCTGGGAGCTCGACGCGCCGCCCGTTCCGGAGAGTCCGTGGCCCGTCCGGATCACGGTCGCCTTCGACGATCCCGTCCCGCTGCGTCCCGAGCGGCTGATCAGCCTCGGGTTGGGCGTCGGCCGGGACGAGGTCGCCCGCCGCATCAAGATCGACATCCCACCGAATCGGAGGACGAAACAGGACTTCTCCTTTCTTCTGATGTAGGTCCAGGCTGCCGGCCCGGCGGGCGGTCGTCCGCCCGCCGGGAGCGGGACAGCAGACGCCCGACGAGGGCCGCGGCGAGGCCGGCCAGACCGGCGGCCGCGAAGCCGCCACCTGGCAGTGCGGCGTCGATCGCCAGCCCGGCGATCGGCGAGCCGAGCGCGAAGCCCGCGCTCGCCGCCGACGCCTGCAGGCCCGTGGCCTCGCCCCGTACGCCGGCCGGCGCCAGCCGGCTCACCGCGTCGGCGACCGTGGACAGGGTCGGCGCGGTGAGCAGCCCGGCGCCGACGACGGCCAGGCACAACCAGCGCCAGTCGTGGGCCAGCCCGGCGGGGATCGTCAGCAGCCCGAGCAGGCCGAGCAGCAGCCACGTCGGCATCGGACGGCGCAGCGTGCCGTAGACCAGGCCGCCGGCGACGGAGGTCACGCCGAACACGGCCACGACCGCGGCGGCCCAGGACACCTGTCCCGCCTCCTTGAGCGTGGCCACGATGGCCAGGTCGATGCCGCTGAGCAGGGCCGTGGCGCCGAACCCCATCGCCAGCATGGCGACCATGCGGCGGTCCAGCCACTCCCGGCGCGCCGGGCGGGCGGGCGAGCCGGTCTCCACCTCGCCCTCGGCCCGCAGCGGCGGATCGAGCAGGGCGATCCCGACCCCGCCGGTCACGATCACCGCCCCGAGCCCCCACGCCACGGCCTGGGGAGACAGCTCCGCCGCGCAGAGGATCACCACCGCCGGCCCCACCATGTACGCCAGCTCGCCCTGCACCGACTCCAGCGCGAACGCGGCCCGCCGCTGTCCCGGCGTCGTCATCGCGGCGATCGCCTGCCGGGTCACCGCCTGGACCGGCACCATCAGCAGCCCCGCCGCGAAGGAGGCGCCCAGCAGCACCGCGTACGGCAGGACGGGGACGCTCGCCCAGAACACCGCCTGCGACACGACGGTGATCGTGAGCACGGCGCGCAGCCCCCGCCGGTCCGTCATTTGGCCCAGCAGCGGCCCGCCCAGCGCCACCCCGGCGGTCAGGGCGGCCGCGACCCCGCCCGCCGCCACGTAGCCCAGGTCCAGGCGCAGCACGACGTACATGGTCAGCGCGGTCACGTCGGCGGTGATCGCGGCACGGGCGAGCAGCGAGACGCCCAGCAGCGCCGCCATCCCCCGCACGGCGAGAACCTGTCGGTATCCGGTCACCCGGGCGACGCTAGGTGATCCCGCAGGCCATAGGAAGACGTTTTCTCGTTGGACCCGGCATAATGGATGCTTATGGCCAGAGACCTGGACACGTCGTTGCTGCGGTCGTTCGTCACGGCTGTGCGGGCGGGCAGCATCAGCCGCGCCGCCACCGCGCTCGGGCACACCCAGCCCGCGCTCAGCCAGCAGTTGCGCAAGCTGGAGAGCGCGGTCGGCCGCCCGCTGCTCCATCGGTCGCCGTCCGGCGTGTCGCTGACGCGGGCGGGGGAGGAGCTGCTGCCCTACGCCGAGCGCATCCTGTCGCTCTCCGCGCAGGCGCTCACCGCGACCGGGCGCGCGCTCACCGGCCGCTGCGGCGTCGGCCTGCTGGAGGACCTGGCCGCGGCGCAGTTGCCGCAGGCCCTCGCCGACCTGGCCCGGCTGCACCCCGGCGCGACGCTGGAGGTGCTGAGCCTCTCCGGGGTCACGATCCGGGAGGCCTACCACGCGGGCCGCGTGCAGCTCGTGCTCGACGAGGCGACCGACCTTCCCGCGCCGCCGCGCTGGACCGTGCGGCGCCCGCTGGTGTGGGCGGTCGGCCAGGGCGTCGACCCGGCCGCCGATCCGCTGCCGGTGGTGCTGTTCACCGGGACGTGCGCGTGGCGCACGTCGGTGGTGGAGACGCTCGACCGCACCGGCCGGCGGTGGCGGCCGGTGTTCGAGAGCAACAGCCTGGCCGGGGTGCTCGCGGCGCTGCGGGCCGGGCTCGGGGTCGCCGCGCTCATGCCCGGCAACCTCGAACCCGACATGGCCTGCCACGACCCGGACGCCCTGCCCGCCCTGCCCGACGTCGAGCTCGGCCTGGCCCGGCACCCGCAGACCGAGGGAGATGCGCTGATCGACGCCGTGGAGACCGCGCTGCGCCGGATGATCTGAGCGCCGCTGGGCTCAGAGCACCAGGGCGATCTTGCCGCTCAGCCGGCCGCGCCGGAAGTGCTCGTGGGCCGCACCGACGTCCTGCAGCCCGTACTGGGCCTCGACCCGGGCCCTGACCTGGCCCGCGTCGACGGCCTTGGCCAGTTCGGCGAGGCCGGGGCCGTCCTCGCGCACCTGGTTCACGGTGGTGCGGACCGATCGATGGGACAGGTCGGGCACCGGCCCGGCCTGGGTGGCGACGGAGGCGTAGCGGCCTCCGTCGGCCACGGCCTCGACGGCGAAGGCCCCGAAGGTGTCGAAGACGGCGTCGTAGGCCCCCACCGGAAGGTCGGCGGGGTCGGTCGTGACCCGTTCGGCCCCCAGCTCCGTGGCCGCCTCGACCTGCGCCGGCCTGGAGACCAGCGCGTCCACCCGGGCGCCGCGCGCCCGCGCCAACTGCACGGCCAGCCCGCCCACCGCGCCGGCCGCGCCCGCCACCAGCAGCCGCTCGCCCGCCCGGACGTCCAGCCAGTCGAGCGTCTGCAGGGCGGTGAGCCCCGGCAACGGCAGCGTCGCCGCCTCCACCAGGCTGACCGCCGACGGCGCCACGGCCAGCGAGCCGACGGGCATGGCCACGAGGTCGGCCCACGTCCCCCGGCCGGTGCCGAGCTGGTGGGACATGCCGAAGACCCGTTCACCCACGGGCAGCGCATCGTCCCGGCTGTCCACGACGATGCCCGCCAATTCCCATCCCAGGGTCGTCGGCAGGGGAGGGGCGCCCTCTCCGATGGCCCCTTCACGGGTCTTGTCGTCAACCGGGTTCAAGGCGGAGGCGACGACCCTCACCAGCACCTCGCCGTCCGAGGCCCGGGGCGGCGGCGCCTCGGCGACCGTCAGGACGTCCGGGCCGCCGAAGCGGGTGATCCGCACAGCACGCATGTTCAACTCCTCGATATTCGAAACAAGGGGAATGGCGGGGTCACCGGTCGAGCAGGCCCAGGGCCGGCAGCGCCGCGGCCAGCCGAGGGTCGGCCTGGGCGGCTTCCTCAAGGGCGGTCCTCAGCGTCGCCTCGTAGGTGACGTTCGCCTCGGCGTAGCGGGCCCGGCCCGCGTCGGTGATGACGGTGTAGACCCCGCGCTTGTCGTCCGGGCACAGGTCCCGGTACGTGAGCTCCGCGGTGTTCAGCCGGGTCACCAGGCGGGTCACGGAGCTCTGGTTGAGCCCGACCCTGTCGGCCAGCTCCTGCATGCGCAGCTCGCCGGCGTCCGAGGTGGCGAGATGGCCCAGCGCCCGGTACTCCGACAGGCCGATGCCGTGCCGCCGCTGGAGGGCGGTGGCCAGGGCGTTCTCCACGCGGGCGTGCAGCAGCAGGACGTCGTTCCAGGAGCTGGACACCGCCGAGGGCGCCGGGGCCGGGTGCGGAGTGGGTGCCGTCGGAGCCATGGAAGCCTCCTCCTTCTCTGAGGACCCCGTCTCTCGGACGCGGGATTGACAAAAGCATACATGCACATGCAAGCAAAGTGAGCTCGCCTCGTTCGCCGCGATCACCGGCGGCGTGGTGCTCCTCAAGATCGCCGCCCGCGTGTGACCGGCGGCACGGGCAGCGCCGGCGAGGCGGGCGGGACGGGCGGGCCCTGGCCGCGGAGCCGGTCCATCTGCCGCCACTCTGGCCGCAGCCCCGTCAGGCTCGTGGTGAGGGCGTAGACCGCCCCGCCGGCGAGCAGCACCGGCGTCAGCCCCGCGACCGCCACCAGCGCCCCGCCCACCAGCCCGCCGAGCGGGATGCCGGCCCAGGCGAGGGAGTCCTTCAGCGCGTTGACCCGGCCCAGCAGGCTCCGGGGCACCCGCTCGTAGGAGATCGCCCCGAGGATCGGGTTGAGGAACCCACCGGCGAACCCGCCCACCGCGAACACCGCCGCCATGACCCACAACGGCGGATCCACCGCCAGGACGAGGAACCGGGTCGGCCCGGCGAGCAGGAACGCCACGAAGAACACGGGCCTGCGCCGCATCCGGTGCGCCACGGCGGCCGCGACCAGGCTGCCGCCGACCGCCGTCAACCCCATGACGCTGCTGTTCAGGCCCACCACGGCGGCGCCGTGACCGGACTCGCCGGCCCACACGAACACCAGCACCTGGCTGAAGGCCGCGTCGAGCAGGTTCGTGACGCCGACCATGACGACCACGGACAGCAGCAGCGGTTCGCCGCGCAGGAACGTGAAACCCTGGCCGAACCGCCGCCAGTAGCCCTCCTTCGCCTCCAGAGCCTCCTCCGCCGGAGCGCGGTGTCCCATGCCGCGCGGCAGCGCCCACGTCACGATCACCGAGCCGAGCGCGAAGCAGGTGACGCTGATGCCCAGGCCGGCCAGCGGTCCGAGCAGCGCCACCGCCGCCCCGCCCGCCGCGGGCCCCACCGTCTGGGCCAGCCGCTCGGTCGCGCCCATCAGCCCGGTGGCGCGCTCCAGCGGCACCCGCCCGCGCTCGGCCGCCTCCGGAATCATGATCTCCTTGGCCAGATCGCCCGGACCGCGGGCCGCGCCGACCACCGCGACGAGGGCGATCAGCGCACCCAGCGGCAGCAGGTCCAGGGCGTGCAGGAGGAGGACCGCCCCGGCCGCCGCGGCGCTCACCACGTCCCCGATCCAGGAGATCCGGCGCGGCCCGACCCGGTCGGCCAGCGGCCCGGCCAGCGCCTTGACCAGCACGTACGGGGCCATCTCGGCGAACGCCACCATCCCGGTCCGCGCCGGGCTCCCGGTCGTCGTCAGGACGAACCAGGGCAAGGCGATGGCCGACACCCGCGTCGCGGTCAGCGACACCGTCATGGCCGCGAGCAGGCCGGCCATCGGGCGTAACGACTCGCGCGCCCCCATCACGCACCTTCGGGCGACTCGGGCGACTCGGGCGACTCGGGCGGCTCGTCCGCTCCGGGCAGCTCGGTTGTTTCCGGCAGCTCCGGCAGGAGCTGGGTGATCAGCGAGACCCGGGCGGCCCCTTCGGGCGCCGGCTGGCCGGGCGTGTCGCGCCGGTAGCGGTCGACGACCTCCGCCAGTTCCTCGCGCAGCCGAAGCCCCTCCTCCGGCGTGATCCGCAGCGCGATGGAGCTGAGGTCGAGCACCCGCCGCCACTCCGCCGGCATGGTGGGCAGCTCGTTCAGCGTCCGCTGGGTGCGCAGGCCGTACAGAGCGGCGATGGACTGCATGTAGGCGAGCACCGCCTCGGGCTCCCGCTCCGACAGCTCGTCATCGGTGAGCCGGGTGACGTGGTGGACCGAGCGCCACCAGCGTTCGCGGGCGTTGCCGCGCTCGGTGTCCTCCGCGACGAATCCGGCGGCGCCGAGCCTGCGCAGGTGGTAGCTGGCGGTGCCCGAGTTCACCCCCAGGCGTTCGGCCAGACGGGTGGCGGTGGACGGGCCGTGTTTGCGCAGCAGGTCCACGAGTTGCACCCGTACCGGGTGGGCCAGTGCCCGCAGGCCCTTGGCGTCGAGGACGACCACGCTCTCGGAGGGTTCGGTCATGTCCGGCAGCGTAGACCGCAAACAGTCCTTCGCAAAGACTTGTTCGCGAAGAGATCTTTGCAATCGGGAGGCCAGCGCGCCAAACCGCTCGGTGAAGGCGTCGCGCCTGACGTCAGCGGTTGAGCCGCCGAGCCGCGGGGTTCCCTTGGACGGGACCTCGGCCCGCGTCACCGCGTCCGCGGCCGGCCAGTGGCGCGACTGTCATCGGCCGGCCCGGCGGATGGCACGGACGTCAGTGACGCGCTTCATCATGGCTCTCATGACTGATGATCGATACTCCCGTCTCGCCGCCGAGCATCTGCCCGCCGACCTCGCCGACCGGTGGACCGCACTGCTGCGTCCATGCGTACGTCTGCGCCGGGCCGCGGACGGCGAGCAGGCCGTCGCCACCCTCGGCGGGGAGCCGGAACTGCCGGCCGGGGCCGTCTGGCCCGAGTGGCCGGGGCACGGCCCGCTGTCCTTCATCGCATCGGTGCGGTGCTCGGCGCTCCCTCACGCCGGGCTGCCGGCGGCCTTCCCACAGGACGGGACGTTGCTGTTCTTCTGCTTCGACGGCCACGACGACATGGACGACGGCGGCTCGTCCGGCTCCCTCGACGCCACCGAGACGTGGGACGGGGCCCACGTGCTGTACGTCCCGGAAGGCACGCCGGTTCTGCGGGCGGAAACACCTCAGGAGCTGGAACCGCACCCGTACGTGGAACTGGCCGCAGGCGTCGAGGAGAGCGCCCCCGACCTGTGGCTGCCTCAGGCCCGGGAAGCCCTGCTCGGCGACGGCAGGCACTGGCCCGCCCCTCGTGAGACCCCCGTCCCGCTCCGGCCGTTCGTCCAGGCCTTCCGGCGGCTGCGCACCCGCATCGACCACCAGATCGGCGGCCACGCCGTACCGGTGCAGGGCCCGGTGGAGTACGAGGTCGCGAACGCGGCGCTCGGCGGCGCTCACTCTTGGGGCACCCCCGCCCTGGACCGGGAAGCCGAACGCTGGATCCTGCTCGCCCAGTTCGACAGTGACAGCGACGCGAAGATGGCGTGGGGTGACACCGGCACCCTCTACTGGCTGATCCGCCCCGAACACCTGGCCACCCACCGCTTCGACCAAGCCCGGCTCACCATGCAGTGCTAGCTGGTTGGGTGGCAGACCAAGTACGGGAGAAAGGGATAGTGGGGTGTTGAGGTGCTGCTCGGAGGGTTCTTTTGTCGGGTGATGTGACCCTCCGCTTGGGTTTGGTTGCGGTTTGATGAACACGGCCGTTCGCGCGCTGGTGCTGGCGTTGCAGTGCTTTCAGAAGGTGGCGCGTTTCCCGTCCCCGGATGAGATTCCCGAGGTGGTGATCGACCACGTTCGGCGCTGTCTGGCGTTGGCCGAGGACGTCTGGCCGGGCCATTCGGCGCGTACGCCACCGACGAGCTGCGCCCGGCGATGCTGCTGGAGGGCAACCAGCGGTTCGTCGCCGGCGTGCCGGAGCATCCCAACCAGGACGCCGCCCGCCGCGCCGAGACCGCGCCGGAATTTCCTGGCCATTGACCACCGGGACTCACAACCTGGCTGCTGCCGGCGCGCTCCAGGTTCGGCATGGCCGGGAAGGTGTCCGTCGAGCCGCATGCGGTGCGCGAGCTCATCCGGCCTCGTGCTCGTGAGGCCGGATGAGCCGGTGCTGTTGAGCGGTCATCGTGATCTCGGCGGGCACATCTCGGCTTCCATCTCCTCGGTGAGGATGCTGATCGGGTTGCCCCAGTCGCCATTGAGGTTGGTGACAACCATGTGCCTGCCGTCCCGGGTGCCCATCGCATAGGTCCAGGAGCCATGGATCCTGCCACCGTTGCCCCAGACCGTCACGCCGCAGGACAGCTTCTGGGAGAAGATTCCGAGCCCGTAGGCGGTGTTGTCGATCCACGGCACGCCCTTGGTAGAGACGGTGGTGAACATCTCCTTTTGCAGCGCGGGCGGCAGCAAACGGCCGCTCAGGACCGCCCGATAGAAGGTGTGCAGGTCGCCCATGGTCGAGACGATGCTGCCGACTGACCCGGCCCAGGAGGGGTTCATGTCGGTGAGGTCGTAGGGGGTTGTGGTGTCCTCGCCGACCAGGAACTTGACGTAGTGTCGTGCGTGCGGCTCGCGCAGCTTCGTGCCTTCGCCCGGCAGGTACGTCTTCCGCAGGCCGAGCGGGCGGATGATGCGCCGGTCGATCTCTTCGGCGTAGGACCTGCCGGTGACCTTCTTGATGATCATCCCGGCGAGCGTGAAGTTGGTGTTGGAGTACCCCCACCCCTTGCCAGGCGCGAAGGAGGGCGGGTTACGCATGGCTGTCTTCACCAGTTGCTCGGGACGGTAGCTGTGGAAACGGGCCTTGAGGAAGGCGGTGCTCCACTCTTCGGTCGCCAGGTCCGCATCCGAGGTGTAGGGGAAGATGCCGCTGGTCTGGTTGAGCAGTTGCCTGATGGTGATCTTGCTGCCGTCGTGGCCGTTGCCCTTCACCACGCCGGGCAGCCACTTGTCCACGGTGTCGTCCAGGCTCAGCCGACCCTCGGCCACCAGCTTCAACACCACGACCGCGACGAACGTCTTGGTCGTGCTTCCGGCCCGGAAGTACTCCTGCCGGCGGCGCTTGAGGCCGGTGTCGGTGTCGGCCACGCCTGCCGTGCCGAACCATGACCTGTGGCCGTCACGGACTTCAGCCATGGCGCCGGGCATGCCGCCGGCCACGGCTCGGTCAAGCACCCGCTGGAGCCGGGCGTGGTCGTCGGTGCGGCGGTCGGCGTCGTAGGCCACCGCCGGCGACGCGCTCACGGTCACGGTGACTGCGGCGGCGAGCAGGCAGGCGGTGGCGGCGGGGAGGATCTTGGTCATGGGTCGATCGCCCTTCATACAGGTGGAGTGTTGGTGCAGGGGAATAGCTGAGTCAGCTGGTGACACGGTGGAGCAGGATGTCGCCCTGGGTGACGTGGGCGTGGAGCTCGACGGTGTCGCCGTCGGACATCTCGCAGTTGTCGCCCAGGTTGTCGTGGACCCTGCCGATCGCGGTCTTGACGTCCGCCAGTACGGGGGTGCCGTTCGGGATCCCGACGTTGATCGTTCCGGCGCCGACGTCCAGATCGGCGCGCCCGCGCGCCATCACGCCGACCTTGACGGCGCCCTGCTCGACGCTCACGCGCAGGCCGTCTTCTGCCCGGTCCACCGTGACGTTCCCGGCGCGTTGCCGATCACGGTGGCGCCGATGCTCTCGCCGACCTTGATCTGGCCGTGGGCGGTGCTGAGGGCAGCCGGGTCCCCGGACGCGGCCACGGTGATGTCGCCGTCGTCGGTGCTCGGGCGCGACTCGCCGGTACGGGCGAGGCGGATATGGCCACGGGAGACGTGGGCCCGTACCTCGCCCAGGCGGCCCTGACCGTTCAGGTGCCCGTCGCGGAGGCTGATGTCGAGCGCCGAGCCGTTGGGCAGTTCGACCGTCACTGCGACGCGTCCGGGAAGGGATCGGATGCTCGAGCGGTCCTTGAGCGTCAGGCGGCCGCGGTGAGTGACAAGGCGGCGACGATCGGCTCCGGTGTGTCAAAGGTATCCATGGGCGGTTCACTTTCAGCGGGGGTTGGTGGCGGGCGGCGTGCTTACGCACCGATGGAAACGCCGAACTCCGCTTCGATGACCTTGAACATGAGGTCCCAGGACTTCCACTCGGTGTTGGTGTGCACAGCGACGGTGTGCCGGCCATCGGGAGTGCCGACCGCGAAGAAATAGGAGCCCCAGAAGCTGCCGCCGACGCCGCGCAGCGTCCGGCCGCCGGTCGCCTGCTCGTCGAACTCGAACAGGCCGAGGCCGTAGCGGGTGTGCGGCATCCAGTAGCTGCCTTCGGTGGAGACGGTGGTCCACATCTGCCGGTGCTGTGCGGGCGGCAGCAGGCTGCCGGTGGTCATCGCGTTGAAGAAGCGGATCATGTCGCCGGTGGTGGTGACGACGTTGCCGGCTGCGTAGCCCAGGGAGGAGTTGAACTCGGTGACGTCCAGAGGCGGCAGGCCGGGCTCCTCCATCAGCGATTGCCAGTTCTCCGGGGTGACCGCGGCCGGGTCGGCGCCGTCCTTGAGGAACTGGTGGGAGTAGCCTCGCGGATGCGGACTGGGGTAACCGGTCTCGGTGGTGGGGCGCACGCGGGTGTGGGTCAGGCCGAGCGGCTGGACGACCCGGCGCTCGACCTCGTCGGCGTAGCTGTTGCCGGTGACCTTCTCGATGATCGCGCCGGCGATGTAGAAGCCGCCGTTGGCGTACTCGAAGCGTTCGCCGGGCGCACCGACCGGCGGCTGGGACACCGCCACCCGCAGCAGTTCCTCGGTGCTGAAGGTGTCGAAGCGATGCCGGTCGAACCCGGAGCGGGTGGCGTAGCGGTGGCTGACCTCCGGGGCCAGTCCGGTGGCGAACAGGCCGCTGGTGTTGCTGAGCAGGTGCCTGATGGTGATCTTGTCGCCGTCGTAGCCGTTGACGTTGACGTCCAGCACGCCGGGCAGGTGGGCGTTGACCGTGTCGTCGAGATTGAGGCTGGCCTCGGCCTCCAGGGCCAGAAGCGTCGCGGACGTGAAGGCCTTGCCGCTGCTGCCGGCGTGAAAGTACTCGCCCGGCACGCGCGGGGAGCCGGATTTGATGTCGGCCACGCCGGCGGTGCCGAACCAGGAGCGGTCGCCGTCCTTGACCTCGGCGACGATGCCGGGAATGCCGACCTCGGCCACCGACCGGTCGAGCACCTGCTGCACGTTCTCGTGGGCTGCCATTGCACTGCCTTTCGGACGTTTCTTCCGTACGTCCTCCAGGGTGTCCACCGGCGCTTACATGCGTCTTAGAACGCTCTTTTAGCCGGTATGGCGCCACTTTCAAACGGCACGTGCGCGTCGTTGTGCTCATAGCCTTTGTGCATGCGGATGGAGTTGCTGGGACCGGTCCGGGCCCATGCCGACGACGGCACGCCGATCGAGGTCGGCGGCGTCATGGTCCGAGCGCTGCTGGCCCGGCTGGCTCTGGCCGAGGGCGAGATGGTGCCGGTCGACGCACTCGTTGACGGCCTGTGGGGGGAGCATCCGCGCGGGGGCACCGTCAACGCACTGCACGGGCTGGTGCATCGGCTGCGCAAAGCTCTGGGCGAGGCCGAGCTCGTGGAGAGGGCGGCCGGCGGGTACCGCCTGCACGTACGCGCCGAGGACGTCGACGCCTGTCGGTTCGAGGAGAAGGCGAAGCGGGGCGGTCGCGAACTGGCCGCGGGTGACGTGCGGCGAGCGGCCTGGCTGCTGGACGAGGCGCTGGCGCTGTGGAGGGGAGACGCGCTGGCCGACGTGCGTGACACCCCCTTCGCCGCCACGGCCGGCGCGCGGCTGGACGAGCTACGGGTCGCGGCCATGGAAGACCGTTTCGAGGCGGAGCTGCGACTGGGCCACCACGACGAGATCCTGGCCGATATGGCGGCGATGGCCGCCGGTCACCCGCTGCGCGAACGGCTGGCCGGACTGCGCATGCGAGCGTTGCACGCGGCAGGCCGCCAGTCCGACGCGCTGGCCCTGTTCAACCAGGTCCGCGGCACCCTCGCCGAGGAACTGGGCGTCGACCCCTCCGAGGACCTCCGCGAGGCGTACCTCGCCGTACTGCGGGGTGAGCGGGAGTACCCCCAGGCGCGACAGGCTCGGCCGCACGCAGTGCCAGGACGTCTGCCCGCCCAGCTGACCAGCTTCGTCGGCAGGCAGGAGGAGCTGAGGCTACTGGCCGGGTTGCTGGAGTCCTCCCGGCTGATCACCGTCGTGGGCCCCGGAGGAGTGGGCAAGACCCGGCTGGCCGTGGAGGCCGTGAGCCGGCATCGGGTCCATCAGCGAGGCCGGGCCTGGCTGGTCTCCCTGGCCGCGGTGAACACGGCCGACGGGCTGGTGGAGGCGGTGCTGAGCACGATCAGCCTCGCCGGAGCCCAGCCGGCCGGCACGCTACTGGAGCGGGTGGTCAACCTGCTCGCCGGTGGTGAAGGCGTGCTGGTTCTGGACAACTGCGAACAGATCTCCGGAGCCGTCGCGGAGTTCGCCGGGCAGTTGCTGGAGCGCCAGCCGGACCTGACCATCCTGGCCACGAGCCGGGAACCGCTGGACGTCATGGGTGAGGCGCTGTGCCGCCTGGGACCCCTCGGCCTCCCCCCGGCGCACGCGGATCGCGATCGTGGCTCCGCATCGGCCGCGGTGCGGCTGTTCCTCGACCGGGCGGGAGCCGTACGACCCGGCTTCGCGCTGGACGCGTCGACCGCGCGGCCGGTCGTGGACATCGTGCGCCGGCTGGACGGGCTGCCGCTCGCCCTGGAACTGGCCGCGGCACGCCTGCGGACCATGAGCGCCGAGCAGATCGCCCGGCGGCTGGATGACCGCTTCCGGCTGCTCAGCACCGGTAACCGGACCGCCCAGCCCCGCCAGCAGACGCTGCATGCGGTCATTGAGTGGAGCTGGGATCTCCTCACCTCACAAGAGCGGACACTGGCCGCCCGGATATCGATATTTCCGGCGCGGACGGGTATCGCGGTGATCGAAGCGGTCTGCGCGGATGAGACGCTTCCCGCGGACGAGGTCGTCTACCTCCTGGACTCCCTGGTCGACAAATCCATCGTGGAGCGGGTCGGCGACGGCTACCGGATGCTGGAAACCATCCGGGCACATGCGGCGGGGAAGCTCCGACTCGCAGGAGAGACCGACGCCGTCCTGCGTGGGCTCACCCGGTACTTCGCGGACCTGGCCGACGAACACGAGCCGCTGCTGCGCTCGGACAAGCAGGCGGAGTCGCTGCGGCTGTTCCAGGCCGAGTACGACAACCTGATGTACGCCCTGCAAACGGCCATCGACGGAGACGACGCCGAGACCGCGGCCCGGATGCTCGGACCGCTGTACTGGTACTGGGTCATGCTCCGCTACGACGCCCGGGCCGAGACCTACATCGCCAAGGTCACCGAGTTCGGCGACGCGCTGCCCGCGGACGCCCGCGCCGCGTTCACCGCGATCCACCTGGTGGGCGTCGAGGGCGGGCCGATCACTGACCACGAGCGGCTCCGCGCGCTCATCGGCGACTGCGCGCGCACGGGCGCGCTGCGCCGCTATCCGATGCTGCTGACGATAGTGCTGGTGATGGCGGCGATACTCGGGCTGGACGAGCTGCTCGATCAAGAGATCGCCCGGGTGCGCAGCGGCTCGGACCGCTGGGCGATCGCCTGCACCTTCATGATCGAAGCCATGCGCCATCGCGAACAGGGCGACCGGGAGAGCTCCGCGACCGCGATGACCACGGCACTGCGCCTGTTCGAGGAGACGGGCGATCGGTGGTGGACGGCGAAGGCGCTGTACGGCCTGGCCCAGATCCACGCCATCGCCGGAGACCACGACCAGGCGATCACCGCCTACGAGCATAGCCTCGCGATCGCCACCGACCTCGGCTCGCAGGATGAGGTCTCCACCCGGCTCGGGCTCGCCACGGAACGCATGCGCGCCGGCGACCTGGCCGGCGCGGGGCGCGACATCGACACCGCCGAACGAGCGGCCTGGCGGCGTGGCCAGCCGGCGCTGGAGATCGAGGTGCTCGGCGTCCAGGCAGAACTGCACCGCCGCTCCGGAGAGGTCGAACGCGCCGATCAAGCGCTCGACCGGATGGAGGAGCTCCTGCGCAAGCTGCCCCAGTCGGCGGAGGCCATCGACCCTCGGCTGCTCCTCGCTCGGGTAGCCAACCTCCTCACCGCTGGCGACGCCGTACGCGCCCGCGAACTGATGCCCCGCGCTGTCGAGGCGGCGCAGGCGATCATGGATGCCCCCTTGGCTGCTCAACTCCTGGCCAGGCTACTGTTGCTGGAGGGCGATCCGGCAGGCGCGGCCACCGCGCTCGGCCTGAGTCAGGCCATCCGCGGCGCCTTCGACCACGGCGACACCGAACTGCGCTGCCTCTCGGAGATGCTCGCGGAGTCGCTCGGCCGTACCGACTACGACAGCGCCTATGAACGGGGCGCCGACCTGACCCCACACGAGGCCAGCGACCGTCTGACAAAGCTACGTGTATAAGTCCAGGGTGGCAGGGGCATTTGAGCCGATTGTCGTACATGAGGCAGGCCAAGTACGAGGCAAGAGCAATGTGCCGCATAGGTCGGCGAAGTTCGGCAGCACTCAGTGGGTCGCCGTCTGCTTGTCCATCGCCTGTCTCCGTGCGATCACACAGCTCACCAGGAGCGGGAACTCACGTGGGTTCGGCATCTCAACGCCTGTTCGCCTCGTGCGTTCAGCGCGCTGAATGTCGCGAGGGAGTGTCAGCGGAGGGCGGGTTCGAGCGCGACGTTGAGGGTAGTTCTAGTGCTGTGACCGGAAACGATCACCGGGTTGGCGCGTAGAACGGTCCTGTCGGTTGGATGAGCTGATCACGTTCGTTCAGCAGTCGGGAGGCCCGGTGACGCAACCGGTCAAGGTCCGCAGGCTGTCGGACCAAGAGGGGCAGAAGCTGCAACGCATCGTTCGGCGCGGCACGATGAGCACAGTGCGTCACCGGCGGGCGATGATCTGCTGGCCTCGGCCGGCGGCAACACCGTCCCGGTCATCGCGCGCCTGGTCCAGGCCGATGAGTACACCGTGCGGGACGTCATCCACCGGTTCGACGAGATCGGGCTGGCCTACCTGGACCCTCAGTGGGCGGGAGGCCGTCCCCGCCTGATGAGTCCTGACGACGAAGACTTCATCGCGGCGACGGCACTACCCGCCCGGCCAAGCCCGGCCAGCCGTTCACCCGCTGGTCCATCCGCAAGCTCCTGCACTATCTGCGCCGCCTGCCCGGCCGGGGCATCGCCCTCGGCCGGGAGGCGTTGTCTACCCTCCTGCACCGGCACGGGATCACCTTCCAGCGCACCAAGACCTGGAAGGAGTCGCCCGGCCTGGACTTCGACGCGAAGCTGGACGCGATCGAGTGCGCCCTCACCCACCGCCCGAGCGCATCTTCGCCTTCGACGAGTTCGGCCCGCCCGGTAGCCGCCCTACCGCCGGGACGGGCTGGGCACCCGCCGGTGAACCGAACCGGTTGCCGGCCACCTACCGCCGCCCCCAGGACGTGCGGTACTTCCACGGCTGCTACTCCGTCGGCGATGACCTGCCGTGGGGCGTCAACCGGGCGCGCAAGGGCATCGACCACACCTGGGCCGCCCTGAAATCGATCCGGGCCGCTCGTCCCGATGGCGCACCGATCGACGTGATCCTGGACAACCTGTCGGCGCACAAGAACTGGCGCATCCGCACCTGGGCCACCAAGCACAAGGTCAGGCTGCTGTGCACGCCGACCTACGCCTCCTGGGCCAACCCGATCGAGGCCCGCTTCGGCCCACTTCGGCCCGCTACGCCAGTTCACCCTGGCCAACTCCGATCACCCGAACCACGCCGTCCAAACCCGGGCCCTGCACGCCTATCTGCGCCGGCGCAACGCTCACGCCCGCCATCCCGCCGTACTGGCCGCTCAACGCCGCGAACGCGCCCGGATCCGCTGCGAGAAGGGCATCCGCTGGGGCGGTCGGCCCGCATCGGCAGCCTGAACCCCTCACCCACCCCGGTGATCGTTTCCGGTCACAGCACTAGCGGTTGTTGTTACCGCACCAGTCGACCCAGATGTGGCCGCTGCCGTTGTCGTGCACGCGCCTGCCCAGCGGCTCGCGCTGCCACGCGTCGGCGCCGTCATTGACCCAGGAGAACACGTAGTTGATGTCCGTGCGGCGCAGGTCCCAGTAGTCGCCGTTGCCGATGCACGCGTAGGCGCTGCCGGACCAGGGCGCGTAGTCGTAGATGTTCACGTCGTCGTACGGGCCGGGGTAGCCGTTGTTCCACACCACGTCCACCGTGTTGTTCCAGCCGGACGGCCAGCCGTTGTAGGCGTCGCCCGTGTACAGCAGCGCCTTGTTCATGTCGTCCGACCAGACGTAGAAGTTGCCGTCGGCGTTGAGCGCCCGCACCGGCAGCCCCGACTGGATCTTCGGCTTGCCCTCGGGCCGCTGCGGCTTCACCGCCTCGACCGCCGGCCTGGCCGCCTCGGACGTGGGCGCGGGGGCCGGCTCGGCGTAGGCCGCCGTCGAGGCGGTCAGCACCGCGGCTACGGTCATGACGCCGAGCAACGCGTTCCTCAGAACCTTCATGATGGGGTTTCCTCTCCCTGTTCAGCGATGAGCGAATTCCTGATCAGCGCACGCGCCCTCGGCAGCGCCGCCTCGCGCAGGCTGCGCGCGTTCCGGTACTCGGCCGGATAGCGCGCCTCCAGCGCGGCGGCGTTGGCCTGGTCGAGGTCGCGTGCCGTCCTCGACAAGCCGGAGGAGGCCGCGCAGCGTGCTTCCGCCGTCGCGGCCCGCCGGTCACGGTCCTCCGCGCCGCCCTCCTGGTCGGCCTGACGCTCCCTGCGCAGAGCCAGCGGCGTGTCGGCGGTGAACCCGGCCGCCTTCATGCACGCGGACCAGCGCTGACGCGCGGCTCCGTAGGCGGGGTCGGCCTGGGTCTGGCCGATCCGCATCTGGACGAGCGTCTGGGTGACCCTGCTGGCACGGAACCAGCGCGCCTTGTCCCCGTAGAGCTCCTGCCACGCCTGCGCCACGCAGCCGCCGGCACTGTGACCCACCGTGCCGCCGACGGGCAGCGCCGCCTCCAGGACGGCGGACCGGTCGCCGTGGTAAGCGGTCAGCCAGGCGCGCCTCTTCCCCTCCGGCAGGCCGCGGAAGTAGTTCTGCGCGGGGACGGCAGCCTTTTCCAGCTCCTTTCTCGCCGCCCTGCCGTATCCGTTGTTCCGCGCCCATTCCTCGTCGTCCACGACAAAGGGAAAACGGTCCATGTCCGGAGTCCTGCTTTTCGGCTCCGGCCAGTACCGCAGGCCCCGCCCGCTCATGCAGGCGCCGATGAGAACCTGCTCGGCCTGCTGGAGAACGTCCGGCTCCACCGGCGCAACCGGCGCCACCGCGCATCCTGCAAGCACGGCAAGCCCGATCAGGGCATGCCGCAACCGTCGTCCTGACACGTGAATTCTCCCGAAGTGGACTCGCCTGAGGTCGGGTCGGGCCGCCTTTCCACGGAGAGGCGGCCCGCTCACTGTCGCAGGAAGAAATCAGCTGCCGGGAGGCTTGTAAGTCATGGCTTAATCCCGCCGCTCAGCGATGTGCGTGGCCGATCGGCGGCGTTCCGTGACGGATACGGCGACGTGTTTGGGGGGCGAATGCACAGAATTCACTTCACCAGCGACGACCTGGCGCGGATCAGGGTGGCGCCGACGCTGGGCCCGCTGGCCGAGACCCTGTTCAGCTTGACCATGCTGCGCGGACGGTCGGGAGAGGCGACGTTCGGCGCGTGGCGGCGCCGGGCCCGCGCCGGGCTGGACTCCCGGCACGCGATACTCGGGGCCGTCCTGCCGTCCCGAGGACCCAGCTTTGACCTGGTCAACCTGGCCGGCCCAGGACACGAGTTCGCCGAGAGCGCGGAGCGCTTCCTGTCCAGGAGCCGGCACGCGGTCCAGGCGGAGCTCGACTACTACGCCGACCATCACGGCCGGGTGCCGGCGGTTCTGGCCGGGCTCGTCGACAGCCTGGCCGCCCGCCGGCAGGCGCTGGCCACGGTGGAGGGCTACCATCGGGCCGCCGTCGCGCCGCACTGGGCACGCATCCACTCCCATCTCGTCGCCGAACGCGCCCGGCGCGGCACGATCCTGCTCGACCATGGCGTCGACGGCCTGCTGTCCAGCCTGCATCCGGACGTCCGCTGGGCGCCGCCGACACTGCACGTCCGCAACGGCGACGAGAGGCCCGCCGAGCTGACGCTCGACGGGCGGGGACTGCTGCTGGTGTCCTCGTTCTTCCTGCGGGTCCCCACCGTGATGTACGACCCGAGGCGCCTCACCGGCGGCCTCCTGCTCTACCCGGCCACGCTCGACGCCTACCAGGGCGCGAACGTCTGGACGACCGGCACGCCGGCGAACGCGCTGGCCGATCTTCTCGGCCGCACCCGGGCGGCGATCCTGACCGCCATCGCCGAGGGCGTGACCGGCACCGGCGTCCTGGCCCGAAGCCTGGACGTCTCCTCAGCGGCCATCAGCCAGCACACCGCCGTGCTGCGCGAGGCGGGCCTGATCACCACCCGCCGCCATCACGGTAGCGTCGAGCACCACCCCACCCAGATCGGTCTGACCCTCCTCGACCGGCATGGCACACCACACCCGGCCCCCTGACGCCACTCGGCCACGCCGACCTGATCCATCGATATGAGGGGGTTGTCGAGCGAACTGGCTGGTCAGCGGATTGGAGGTCTGTCAGGCACGTAAGGCAAGCAGGCTGCTTGACGGACCCGGTTCACCGTTCCGCTCCTGGGCGAGCGCTCCGTTCGTGCAGGGTCGACAGGGGGAGCCGCCGCGCGGTGGCGGTGATCCGGTGGATGGGCCGCGGGATCGGTATCCCCCACGCCGGGAACGGTCTGGATGCACGGCGGGTCGCCCAGCTTGGCCCGCAGGAGGCTGATCAGGACCCGCACCCTGGTGAACGGGTCGGCGTTCTCGTCCCAGGCCTCCTCCAGCAGCCGTTCGGAGCTCACGACCGCGCCGTCCGCCCTCACCAGCACCTCCAGGAAGGCGAACTCCTTGAGCGACAGGTGCCGCCCGTCCCGCGAGGCCTGCAGGCGGTGCCTGTCGAGCACGAGCCGTTGCCTCCGGCGATCTCGCCCGGCACACGTGGAAGCCGGCGTTCGGCCCTGTCACCCCGGCTCTGGTCTCGTTGCCGCCGATGAACGGGACCACCCACGAGACCTTGAGCGCCGTACCCTCGTCGCCGAGGCCGTAGACGACGAGGCCGGTCGTCCCTGTCGCGATGCCACCTTCGCTGCCTTTGGAGCCGAAGACGTCGGACTGGAACGGGTGTCGGCGAAAGCGCGGTGGCCGGGCGACGGCATCCGCCGCCCGGCCGGGCTTCTGCTCACCACGCTCAGCGCACGGCCGGGTCGATTGCAGGATCAAGCGAAGGGGTCAGGGGCAGGTGACCAGGACGACTGAGATGACGGTGCAGGTGGCCGAGGCGCTGTCATTGGCCGGGTTGGGGTCGGCGGGGGCGCTGGTGGTGCGGACTCCGGTGACGGTGACCTGGCCCAGCGACAGCAGCGACAGCGGGATCCGGAAGGTCTTGTCCACCGACGCTCCGCTGGCGATGGCGCCGTAGGTGCAGGTGACGGTGGTTCCAGCGCTGGTGCAGCCGGTCGACAGGTTGGTCGCCGACGCGCCGGTCGGCAGGGTCGCGGTCAGGGTGGCGGAGGCGAGCGGGCTGGGGCCGGTGTTGTCTGCTGTCAGGGTGTATTGCAGGTAGGGGACCAGGATGCCGAGATGGGGCTGGGTGCCCAGGTTCACGTCGATGTCGGCTGCGGCCACTGTGGTGTTCCCGGCGTCGCTGTTGTTGGCCGGGTCAGTGTCGGGTTCGGTGCCGGAGACGTTCGTGGTGGCGGTCAGGGTGCCGACCGCGGTGGGGGTGACGGTGATGGCGATCGTCGCGCTGGCGCCGGCGGCCAGGGTACCGAGCGGGCAGGTGACGGTCGGCGCGGCGATCGCGCACGAGCCTTGCGACGGTGTCGCCGATCCGATCGTGCGGGCCACACCGGACAAGGTGGTGACCGCGGAGACGCCGGTGGCCGAACGGGGCCCGTTGTTGGTGACGGTCACGGAGTAGGTGACGGGCGTGCCGGGGGTGACCGGGTCGGCCGAGTCGGTGACGGTGACGGCCAGGTCGGCCCCGGGCGGGGTGTAGGTGATGGTGATCAGGCCGTTGCCGGATCGCACGCCGGTCTGGAAGACGGTCCCGGCCGGGCCGTGGCCGCTGCCTCCGCCACCGCCCGCCGAGGACCTGGCGTAGATGGGAGCGCCGGCGTATTCGCCTCCGCCGCCCCCACCGCCGCCGTACCAGCCGCCTCCGCCGCCGCCTCCGCCTGCGCCGGAGGGCCCACCGGGCACCTCCGCGCCGCCCGCGCCGCCCGTACCGGCTGTGCCGTCGGCTCCGGCGTCCGCTCCGTAGCTGCCGGCGCCGCCGCTCCCACCGGCCGAGGATGTCCCCCCGCCGCCGGGGTTGGACCCGAGGCTCGAGCTGCCGCCGGGGGTGCCGGCGGCACCGCCTCCGTCCCCTCCGGCGCCCGCGGCGACGCGGGTGTAGTTGCCACCGCCGCCACCGCCGCCGGCCACCAGCACCCGGTCGTCCAGGCCGTAGCCGGGGCCGGTGCGCACGTCTGAGGCGCCGCCGCCCGCGCCGCCGTCGAGGTACCCGAAGATGTTCCCGCCCTTGCCGCCGGGGCCTCCGCCGCCGTAGCCGCCGGTCCCTCCGACGATGATCTGGAGCTCCTGCCCGGGGGTGACGGCCAGGGTGGCCTTGACCTCCCCGCCCAGGCCGCCCGCGCCACCCGGGGTTTCGCCGGGCCCGGCCTGGCCCTGGGCGCCGAACGCGTCTACCTCGATCGAGGTCACGCCATCCGGCACGGTGAACGTCTGCGGGCCACCGGTGTAGGAGAACGTCACCGTCGTGGCGGCCTGGGCCGCCGGGGCCACCGCGGCCAGGCCGCCGGCGGCCAGGGCCAGGGCCAGGGTGCCCCGCAGGGCCAGCCTGGTCAGACGGCCCTGCGGGCTGCGCCCGCGCAGGGAGATGTTCGTGGTCGAGGGCATGAGGAAGGACTTCCCTTCGGCTTCGCCGCCTCGACCGCCCGATCCCTTTCGGACCGCGCTGCACAGCCGGGCGCCCAGACACGGCGGCGCGCACCTGCCCGGTGTCCCCGAACCCCGACTTTCATCACCGAACAGAACAGTTCAACGCCACGTCACGGTGAAACTCTCATCGATCATGTGGGCGCGACAGTCACCCGTCCGCGCACTAACCGCTGTCTTCGCAGGCGAAGCATTACTCACTTCACGCTTCTAGCGTTGCTGCCTTTTCTGCGCTAAAGCCGCCTATCAGGTCACACAAGGGCGAATTTGGAGGATCCAAGCGATCTCCGCAAACCCGGAAGCCGGGTGGGCAGCAACAACCGCCAAGAGCGGGCCTATCCCCAACCGCACGTCGACGAACGTCGCGGGGTGCGCGCCCGGGTCGGCGCCAGGACCGGATGGTCCGGCGGGTCATTTCCAGAACTTGGTCTCGGGAAAGGCGCCGGAGGGACCGTCCAGGAGAGGCCGGCCGCGGCCGCGCAGGTGCCGGTCCATGAAGGCGGCCACGTACGCCCGCGTGATCTCCAGATCTCTGGCCGATCGCTTGGTCAGCACCGTGTAGTCGGTGAACGAGGCGTGGTCGCCGCCCTGGATCGTGAGCCAGCGCTTCCAGCTCTTCATGAGCGCCCAGTCACGGCCCCAGGTGAAGTCCTTGCCGCCCGGCTCGTGCACCTCGCCGGCGCCCATCAGAATGAACGGCCGGGACAACCCCTCGCCGGGAAGGGGCACGAAGAACGGGCCGTCCATGTCGACCCCGGCGCGTACGCGCGAGTCCTTGACCATGGTCCACGACGTGCTCGATCCGCCCAGGGAGTGCCCCGTCATGCCGATGCGCGAACGGTCGACGAGCCGGGCGCCCTTCCAGACGGGGTGCCGTCCGAGCAAGCGGTCGAGCACGAACGACACGTCCGCCTGGCGTCCCCTGACCGCCTTGTCGCCGAAGGCCCGGGCGTCGGCCTCCTGTTCCGGGCAGGCTGCGCAGGCGGCCAGACGGCCTCCGGGGAGCGTGGTCCCGTACGACTCGTGGACGTGGTCGACGCCGACGACGACGTAGCCCCGGCTGGCCAGCTCCTCGGCGAGGCCGGTCAGCGACGAGCGCGTCATCGTGAACCCGGGCGAGAGCACCACCAGCGGCAGCGTCCCGTTCCGGCCGGCCGGGCGGGCGGGCGGGCGCCGGTCACCGAGTGGGTCCTGATGCCGCTGACCGCCTTGCTCGGGACGTCCGTGACCTTCTGTCCCTTGAGCATGGCGGCGGCTTCCTCGTCCGTCATGTAGGGCGCGGGCCGGCCGGCGGCCTCTCCGGCGGGGTACCACAGCGAGACCAGGTGCAGGCTGACCGTCCCCACGGCCCGGGTTCCGGTCGGGGCGGGCAGCGCGAAGGGCTGGACGGGCTTGGTGTGTGGCTCGGTCCGCGGCCCGGCGGGCCGTGGCCGCCCAGCGCAGGCGGGGACGCGGGCCGCGGGCGAGGGGCAGCCGGAGGCCCTGCCGCTGGGACGGCGCCTCGAATACGCCCCTCGCATGAGTTGTCAACCAGAGGTCAACGTGCGATTCGCCCGGTCAGGCTGGACAGACGGGCGGTGACGGACGTCACCTGCGCTGTGCGTACTTCTACGCCGAGCGAAATCCTGGCCGCCCCTACCGTCGAGGACATCGAACCGAACTCCTCGAACGGAGAACAGCCATGTCCCTCAGATCCCGCCGACCGATGATTGTGAAGCGTCTGGCGACCGCGGGCGCCGCAGCCACCATCGCCGCCGGTGCCGTCCTGGCCGGTTCGGCCGGGCCGGCACAGGCGGCCGGTGAAGACCTTCATGTCACGCTGCGCTTATGCACGATCTTCAAGACCCAGACCATCACCTGCGCGCCGGACTTCGTCCTGGCGAAGGACCCGATTCCCGCGGACGTTCCCTTCCGCAGGAACTACTCCCTGATCCACCGCCCGAACAGCCTGATCCAGAGCAACTTCAGCGTTCAGGTCTTCAGGAACGACACCGGGGGCCCGGTGATCGCGCAGACGAAGTCCGTCCTGCTGATCGACCAGCAGACGGGCAAGACGCTCGCCAAGGCGGTCGGCCCCCAGGTCACGCTCCCGGCCAACACAGTGATCACGAAGAACCTCTCCGTGTCGGAATCCGTCAACCCCAGCCAGGCCAACAGCGGCTACACGATCACCTGGCACAAGTGATCCGTCCGGATCGGGAGACCGCGCGACGGCTGGCCTGGCCTGGCCAGAGCCGTTGTTCTTACAGTCCCTGGTTACAGCAGGCCGCCGCCGCGGTGGACGACGTGGAGTTTGCCGTCGTACGCCGCGACGGCAGGGCGTTCGACGGAGGTGGCAGCGGGGCTGAAGGAGGTGTCAGTGCTCCAGCTGGTGCCGTTGAAGCTGGACCAGTAGAGCTTGGTGTTGCGGTTGGTGTAGCTGCCGCGGTGGACGACATACAGCTTGGCCCCGGTGCCGTCGTTGAAGACCGTCAGGGATGGTGAGACGGCACTGTTGTGGGTGCCCAAGGGGACGGGGCTGCTCCAGCTGCCGCCGCCCATGGTGTTGCGGCGTGCCCAGTAGAGTCTTTCGTCGGAGCCTGGGCCGCGGAAGACGCAGTACAGCTTGTTCTGGAACACGGCGAGTGCCGGACCGTCCGCGCTTCTCTGGTCCCAGGCGTTGCCGTGGTACCAGCCGTTGCCGTTGTAGTACACCGTGTGCAGATGGCCGTTGCCCTGGCCACGGTAGACGCAGTACAGGGTGTTCCCGAGAACCGCCAGCGCCGGCGCGGAGGGGCTGGCGTGGCCGCCGATCGGCGTGTCGGCGCTCCAGCCGGTGCCGTCGAAGGTCGACCAGTACAGCTGCTCGTTGTCGTTACTGCCACGGTGGACGCAGTACAGCTTGTTGTCGTAGGCGGCCAGTGCGGGCGCGGCATTGCTGAGGGGGCCGGGGAAGAGGGTGTCGGCGCTCCAGTTGGTGCCGTCGTAGTGGCACCACCACATTTGCTGGAAGTCGCCGCTGGTGTGCGCGCAGTACAGCTTGTTGTCGAAGACAGCCAGCGCGGCGCCCGTGCGAGCGGTAGCGGTGGGCAGCAGCGTGCCCTGGCTCCAGGTGCCGGCGTTGGAGGAAGTGGTCAGGCGCAGCCGTTCCTCGTCAGGCAGGGTGAGGCGGAGGTGGAGATCGAAACGGCCGATGCCGTTGAAGCCCCAGTGGTCGATGGCGCCCGGGCGGTTGGCCAGCGCGGCAAGCGCGGGCCGACTGAAGACGATGGTGCGATTCTGCACCAGATCGTCGTCGTTGCGGAACCACTCGATCAGCGCTTGGACGAGCGCGGTGATGACCGTGAGGTAATCCCCGATGTCCGATCCGCCGCCCTCCCAGTACCAGGCGGGATTGTCCTTGAACTGGTAGGCGATCTGCTGCAGCTTGTCGCCGATCTTCTTCAGGTCTTCGACGAGCTTGTTGTGCCAGGAGGAGGGGCTGTCGTCGGCTTCCCAGCACTGGATGTGGATGGGCAGGCTGTTGCCGACCCGGCCGTTGAACAGGGTGGTGCCCGCGTCGAACACGCGCACCGAACCGGTCTGGACGTCGCCGTACTCCCGCGTCTTGTTCCACTTGTTCCTGGCGGTCTCGTTGGCTGAGGCGTAGGCCCAGTAGATCTCGTCTTGAGGGCCGAACACGGTGTCTCCGGTACTGCGCCGGCATTCGAACCGTTGCAGGTCGAGCCTCAGGTCTATCGGCGGGGGCGAGACCGGGGTCGCGGTGTCAGAGCGGGAGGTGCCGACGACGGTGACGCCGTAGCCGTAGTCGGCCATGGCCTGGAGGAAGTCCTCGCTGTCGAAGGGCTCGTCCTCGGCGAGGGCGTCGATGTTCACGAAGTTCACGTTGGGCAGGGCGCGGAGTTCCTCGCCCAGGGCGGCGATGTCCTTGGCCAGGTCGTCTTGTGTGTAGCCCTCGGTGAGGGGACGATCGGCTACGGTGGCGGAGAGTGTCTGGCGGGTGCCGGCCGTGTTCTCCTCGGTGAAGGTGCGGCCGAATGCACGGACCTCCTCGTCGTCGTCCGCCAGTGGCCGGAGCAGGTCTACGAGTTCTTGTTCGAGCTCGGTCAGCTCCAGCCCGGCCTCCAGGCGCGCGGCGCCGCGCAGCATCACCCCGACCAGCAAGAAGACGGCCGGGGGCGGCGTTGCCCGGCGGGCGAGGCGTTCGGTGGCCGGGCGGCCCTGCAGGGTGGCCCGTACGCGTTCCAGTCGCTCCGCGCGCGTGGGATATGGCATGTGCTACCTCCATCACGGCCGGTCCCGCACAGACCGGCCCGGCATTGACGTTACGTACCGCAAAGGGTCGATTACACCCCTCGGGTAGGCGGAGACGGGAATTGTCCGCAACCGGCCAACGGGGTGCGGTCACCTCCGCGGGCCGATGTCCCGACAGTGGCCTGCCCTCCTCCCTCTCACGGCACGCTGCGCAGACGGCAAACCCTCCTCTCCCGCCCGGAGCGCGGCGACAGGCGTACCGCTGATCTCTGCACTCAGCCTCCTCGAAGACCGATGGGACAGAATGGGTTCAGCCTGGTGTGGGCCGCAGGACCCTGAACGTGTGCAGCGCCTGTCCCCTCGATCCCCGAAGGCCGTCCTGCGGGCACGCTCGATCAGGTCGCGGATGGCGTACGACCTTGTCCGAAGGAGATGTCATGCGGGTAGCGGTGGTCACGTTCGACGGGTTCAACGAACTCGACAGCTTCATCGCCTCGGCGCTGATCAACCGATGCCGGGCCGACGGGCTGGAAGCGTTCATCACGACGCCTACACCGGTGGTCACGTCGATGAACGGCGTCCCGGTGACCGGGCAGCGTCCGATCGAGTTCGTGCGCGAAGCCGAGGTCGTGCTCATCGGGAGCGGGGTGAAGACCCGCGACGTGGTCGCCGACGACCGGCTGCTGTCCATGTTGCCGCTCGACCCCGCCCGGCAGTTGATCGGTTCGCAGTGTTCGGGAGCGCTGGTGCTGGCTCGTCTGGGCCTGCTGGAGCACATGCCGGCCTGCGCGGACAGAACCAGCCGGCCGTTCGTCGAAGCCTGCGGCGTCACCGTGCTGGACGCCCCCTTCCACGCGCAGGGGAACATCGCGACGGCGGGCGGGTGCCTGGCGTCACAGTATCTGGCCACCTGGGTGATCACCCGCACCCTCGGCGAGGACGCCGCCCGCGCGGTCCTCGACTACGTCGCCCCGGTCGGCGAGAACGACGAAACGGTCGACCGCGGTCTCCGCGCCGTCCACGAGGGCGGCGGGCTCACCCTGCGTTGAGCCTGGCGAGCCTGCAGTATGACCGCGGGCGGCTCACGACACCAGGTAGGTCTGGCACGTCGTGCCCATGCCTCGACGGGCTCCCAAGCTTGCCTTGGGGCCGATGGAGGGTGAGGCGGCCGAGTGTGACCTGCTGTTCGTGAATCTGTTCCACGCCCGGATGGGCGAGAGCCGCTTTTCAAGTGGAACGGGTTCTATTGCGCTCCGCTGCTATGCGGTTCGCCCATGCCGGGTCCATGACCGACCCGTCGTACTGCGTCCCGCCGACCCAGGCCGCCGAGGTGGTGGGATGCGCGAGCGTCAGCGGGGCGGACTCGATCGTCCCCCGAAGGAGTCCGACGCGAGCTACCCGTACGCCCTGCGCGGCTACTGGGAGTTCCTGAAGGACAAGAGCTTCATCGAGACGTTCGTCCTGGCCGCGGCCATGGGAGCGGCGACCTCGACTATCCGGTTCACGACGTTTGTGCTCAAGCTACCGATTCGCCCGCCGGTGCTGGTCGCCCAACAGGCGAGTTCGATCGCCTGCCCGACCAGCAACCGGCTGGGCCTCGGCGTGTGGCTCAGCCCATGGCCCGAGGGCTTCGCGGCGATGGGGGTGCCGTGGTCACGAGCTGGACGCGCCGCCGGCCAGGCTGGCCGCCCTGCGGGCCAGGGAGGGAACAGCCGACCGGCCTTTCGAGATGCACGCGATCTCCTCCGACGCCTACAGCGCGGACCGGGTCAAGCGGCTGGCCGACAAGGGGATCATCGACCTGATCGTCGGTTTCCGGTGGCCGTACATGAAGGGTCCCGACACCGAGCCGCAGGCCAGGAAGATCGAGAAGCCGGAGCGCTTCGCCGAGTCCGCGATCTCCAGGATCAACCCCTAGCGGCAAACGAGAACAGGTTGTAGACACGCGGCCGGGCAACGAGAGCGGCGTCCATCACGGACGAGTATCGAGGCGATCACGCGGCATTCTCGGAGCTAGCAAACCGACTGATCAGTCAGTAGGCTCGCCGACGAAATCCATGGCGGCTTCGAGCAAGGGATACCGCGATGCCTGGATCTGATCAACTCGCCGGCCGTACGGCGGTCATCACCGGTGGGGCCAGCGGCATCGGGGCCGCGCTCTCGGCCGAACTCGGCGCGCGCGGGATGTCGGTCGTCGTGGCCGACATAGACGGCGCCGACGCCCGGCGCCTCGCCCGCGAACTGGATGAGAGCGGGATTCCCGCGCTCGGCATTCGCGTCGACGTCTCCGACCCCGAGTCGGTCGACGCCCTCGTACAGGCCAGTTACGCCGAGTTCGGCTCCGTCGAGGTGCTCTGCAACAACGCGGGCGTGCTCGCCTTCGGCACGGTCGCCGAATCGTCGCTCGGTGACTGGCGCTGGCTCTCGTCGGTGAACATCGAGGGCATGCTCAACTGCCTGCGTGCCTTCCTGCCGAGGATGCGCGAGCGGACCGGGTGGCGTCACGTGATGAACACCGCGTCGACCCATGCCTTCCTGCCCGACCCGCAGGGCACGTCCCTCTACAGCGCCACAAAACACGCCATCGTCGGCCTCTCGCTCGGGCTGCGGGCTGAACTCGAGCCCGACGGCATCGGCGTCACGATTCTGTGTCCCGGCCAGGTGGCGACCCGCATCCTCGACTCCCAGCGCAACCGGCCCGACGTGTTCGGCCCCCCGGCGGCCGAGTTGTTCGGAACAGGCACCGTCCCGATGGCCATCGAACCCGGTGAGGTCGCGCGCGACGCTGTCGAAGGCATGCTGCGCGGCGCCCCCTTCGTCTTCTCGCTTCCCGCGCACGACCACGACCGGTTCCGGTCCCAGGTCGAGGAGCTGTGGCGGCTCGCGGGCGATGCCCTGAACGACAGCGTCGAGCCGTAGGGACATCTCGATGGACGAGCGGCTCCCGCCCCAGTCCCCGCCGCAGACTCACGCGGCCGGCGTCTCTTCGACCGCGCCCGCGCCTCCTGAGTCGTCCGGACCCGGCGATCGGCACCGGGAGGACCGCGGTCTGCGGCGGCTGTTCGTCACCGTGCCGTTCGTCAGCGCCGCCGCACCACTGGGCTACGCCGTCTCGGCCTACTTCCTGGCGCTTCAGGTGCAGGCCATCGACACCACGGCCAAGGTCGAGAACCTGACCATCGTCAACACCATGAGCGCGCTCGCCGCGATGATCATCCAGCCGCTCGTCGGCGTCCTGTCCGATCGCACCCGTACGCGCTTCGGCGCACGTGCGCCATGGATGCTGGCCGGAGCCCTCTTCGGCGCCGTCGGGCTGATCACCGCGGGACTGTCGACGACCGTGACTCAGTTGGTCGTGGTCATGATGGCCGTACAACTCGGCTTCAATGCCCTCCAGGGTCCGCTCGCGGCGATCCTGCCAGACCGCGTGCCCTCCCGGCTGCGCGGACGGTACTCGACGCTCACCGGGCTCGGCGCGATCGCCGCGGCGATCGCGGGCCCGGTCCTCGCCTCCGCCTTCGCCACCCGCATCCCCGTCGGCTACGCCGGCTTCGCGGGCGTCATCCTGCTGATCATCGTGGTGTTCGTCGTGGTCAATCCCGACACCGACAACCGCGGTGTGGCACGGCCGGCGTTCTCCATCCGGGCCTTCCTCAAGGCGTTCTGGGTCAATCCCCTGCGCCATCCCGATTTCTTCTGGGCGTTCCTGGGCCGCGTGCTCATCTTCGGCGGCTACTACATGGTGCAGACCTTCAACATCTACATCGCCCAGGAGTACATCGGCCTGAGCC
The DNA here is from genome assembly GCF_040649795.1 of Nonomuraea sp. NPDC048881. Taxonomy (NCBI): domain Bacteria; kingdom Bacillati; phylum Actinomycetota; class Actinomycetes; order Streptosporangiales; family Streptosporangiaceae; genus Nonomuraea; species Nonomuraea sp. NPDC048881. Next base: position 664,314 of record NZ_JBEZGC010000003.1, on the reverse strand, counting down.
TCACCGAGGCCGCGCGGCTGGTTCCCCTGATCGGACTGATGGGCCTGCCCGGGTTCATCATCGCCATCGCGGTGTCCGGGCTCCTGTCGGACCGTGTGGGCCGGCGCAAGCCGATCGTCCTGGTCGGCGGGCTCATCATCGCCGCATCGGCGCTGTTCCTGCTGATCTTGCCGACTGTGGGCGGTCTGATGATCTCGACGGTCGTCCTGACCATCGGCTTCGGTGTCTTCATCTCGGTGGACCAGGCCCTCGTCTCGGAGGTCCTGCCCAGTGAGGACGACCACGCCAAGGATCTGGGCGTGATCAACATCGCCGCGACCCTGCCGAACACGATCGCGCCCGTCGCCGCCGGCGGCATCGTCACGATCTTCGGAGGGTACGCGGCGTTGTATCCCGTGGTGGCGATCGTCGCGGGCGCGGGCGCTCTGGCGGTTCTTCCGATCAAGAGAGTGCGCTGACGGGACAAGGCGCCCTCCCGGGCGGCCGGCCACGCGGGTGAACGGTAGGCTGGCGCGGAAGAAATTGGGCCTTGCACAACCATGTCCGCCTGCGTCGAGCGAGGCACCCGGACGACAGGAACGACGGATGGCGAAGACGCATGACGCCGAGCGAGCCGGTGCCGCCCGGCGCGCCAAGATCGTGAGCGCCGCCCTCACGCTGTTCGCGGTACAGGGCTACCGGGGGACCTCCCTCGCGGCCGTCGCCAAGCAGGCCGGGATCACCCAGTCCGGCCTGCTGCATCACTTCCCAACCAAGGAAGCTCTGCTGGCCGAGGTGCTTGCCGAACGCGACCGGCAGACCTTCGACGCGGTCGAGGTCGGCCGCGAGTACGAGGGGCCGGCCATGGTCCGCGCCCTGGAGATCGTGGATGACATGGTCAGGCGGAGCCGGCAGAACCGCGAGCTCACCCGCATGGGGCATCTCGGCGCCTTCGGCTCGAACGACCTCCCGGAGATCGCGCTGGAATGGGCGCGGGAGCGTGTCCGCACGTTCCGTGCTCATCTGGCCGCCGTGGTCAAGGAAGGCGTCGCTACCGGGCACGTACGCGCGGATGCCGACCCCTCTGCGGTGGCGTCGCTCATCATCGGCACCATCACCGGCCTTGAGGAGCAGTGGCTGCTCGACGAGTCCTTCGACATGGTCGCGGCGATGGGTGCCTTCATCCGGATCCTGCGCCGCGACCTGATCATCGAGGGCTAGCGCCGCCCTGGCCGGAGCCGTGGGCGAAGCCCGTGCGGGCCTCGCCCACTTGATCGGATGTCAGACCTTGACGGCGTTCGTGGAGTCGGCATGCTGCCGGTCGGCCTCGGTCCCGCGCAGGCTCTCGCCTTCGATGTCGAGATTCGGCAGGACCCGGTCGAGGGGCCGGGGCAGCCACCAGGCCGCGCGGCCGAGCAGCGACATCGCGGCCGGCACCAGGGTCAGGCGGACGATGAACGCGTCGACGAGCACGCCGACGGCCAGCGCGAATCCGATGGACTTGATGATCGGATCGTCCATGAACACGAAACCGCCGAACACGGCCGCCATGATCAGCGCGGCGGCGGTGACGACGCGGGCGTTGTGACCCAGGCCGTTGACGGTGGCCTGCCGCGGGCTGTCGCCGTGCACGAAGTCCTCGCGCATCCGGGAGACGAGGAAGACCTCGTAGTCCATGGCCAGGCCGAACAGGATCCCGATGAGCAGGATCGGCAGGAAGCTCACCAGCGGCCCCGGGACGTCGATGCCGAGCAGGTCGGCCAAGTGCCCCTGCTGGAAGATGGCCACGGTGATGCCGAACGTGGCGCCGACGGTGAGCAGGAAGCCCAGCGCCGCTTTGAGCGGCACCAGCACCGAGCGGAAGACCAGCATCAGCAGCAGGATCGACAGCCCGGCGACGAGCAGCAGGTAGACGGGCATCGCCTCGGCGAGTTTCGCCGACACGTCGATGCCGATGGCGGTGGCGCCGGTCAGCGCGATGGTGGCGCCCTGGACGGCGGCCACGCGCTCCCGGATGGAGTGCACGGTCCGCTCTGTGGCCGCGTCGGTCGGGCCGGCCTTGGGGATGATGGTCATCAGTACGGTGGTGCCCTGCTGGTTGGGCTGCGGCGGGGAGACGTGGAGCACACCGTCCGTGGACTCGATCAGCCGCGCGGCCTGCTCGGCGGCCATGCTGGTGGCCTGGGCGTCGGCGCCGGAGACAACGGCGATCAGCCTCCCGTTGAAGCCGGGCCCGAATCCCTCGCTGATCAGGTCGTAGGCCTCGCGGGCCGCCGAACCGGAAGCCGCGGTGCCGGCGTCGGGCAGGGCCAGGCGCATGTCCTGGGCGGGCAGGGCCAGCGCGCCCAGTCCGGCGACGCCGACTAGCAGGATCGGGATCCGCAGCCGGGTGACGAGCCGGCCCCAGGCGTACCCGAAGCCCTCGGGCCCGGGGGCGGGCATCCGCCCGCCACGCTGCCTACGAGGCAGGACGCGGGCGTCGGCGAAGCCGAGCATCGCGGGGAGCAGGGTGAGGGCGACCAGCACCGCCAGGGTGACGGTGCCGGCCGCGGCCAGCCCCATGACGCTCAGGAAGGGAATGCCGACCACGGAGAGGCCGGCCAGGGCGATGACGACGGTGGCGCCGGCGAAGACCACAGCGGAACCCGCGGTGCCGATCGCACGCCCGGCGGCCTCCTCCGCAACCTCACCCTCGGTGAGGTACTGCCGGTAGCGGAAGGTGATGAACAGCGAGTAGTCGATGCCCACGGCCAGCCCCAGCATCAACGCCAGGATGGGCGCGGTGCCGGTCAGTTCCAGCACCCCGCTGAGGGCGAACAGCCCGGCCATCCCGGCCGCGACGCCGATCAGCGCGTTCAGCAGCGTCATGCCGGCGGCCACCAGAGAACCGAAGGTGATGAGGAGGACCACCGCGGCGACCAGGACACCGAGCGCCTCAGTGGAGCCGATCTCCCCTCCCGCCTTCATGATCTCGCCGCCGTGCTCCGCCCGGAGCCCGCGCGCGGAGGCGCCGACCTGCTCGTACGCCGTACGCTGCGCCGCGCTGACCTCGTCGGCCGGGGTGTCGAACTGGACCTGGACCAACGCGTAGCGGCCGTCCGGAGTGACCGAACCGGCCGTGAAGGGATCGATGGCGGCGATCACACCGGGGACTCCACCGGCCTCCCGCACGACGGCCGCGACCGCGGCTTTGTCCAGTTCCCGTCCTTCGGACGCGGCGAGGACGATGGTTCCGGTCACGCCACCGGCCTGCGGGAACTGCACCCGCAGGGAGTCGAGCGCGCGCTGGGACTCCGTGCCGGGGATCGAGAAGTTGTCAGTGGTGGGACCCATGAAGGCGGCGGCCGCCCCGCTCAGCAAGGCGAGCAGAAGCAGCCAGACGGCCAGCACACGCCCCCGGCGGCGGAAGGAGAACCGGCCGAGCCGATACAGCACAGAAGCCATGAAGGATGTCTTTCCTCGAAGTTCAACGGGGGGCGCGGCCGAGCGTGCGCAGGGCGCCGTCGATCAGCTCGGCACGCAGGTCCTCGTCCGGCACCGGCACGTCACTGGCGCAGGTCACCGATACCGCACCGACGACCATGTAGGCGGTGACCAGGCCCCGGGACTCGGTCGAGCCGTCCACCATCGCGGTCATCAGCCGCCCCACGACGGCCGGCACGGCCCCCAGAGCCGGATGGCCGGCCAGCACGGGAATGTCCTGGAACAGGACCTTGACCTCGCGCCGGAACCGCATGGCCAGATCGACGAAGCCGGTGACGGCCGCGGCCACCGCCTGGTCTCCCTCCAGTCCGGAAAGCCGGGCGTCCAGCTCTCCCAGCCCTTCACCGGCGGGGGTCAGCAACTCGGCGAGGATCGCCTCCTTGCTGACGAAGTAGTAGAGCAAGGACGCCTTCGAACAGCCGACCACCTGAGCGATGTCGTGCAGCGAGGTGCCCTTGTATCCACGCGTGGCGAACAGACTCAACGCCGAGTCCAGGATGTGGCCGCGCAGGGCGGAAGCGGGACGTGCCATGCCCTCAACCATAACTGTCCGATCGGTCAGCTCTGACCGATCGGACAGGATTCGACTGTGGCCTTCCTCACGACGCAACATGGGCGGTTTATCCTGAGGGGCGGCCAGTCCGTCACGCTGCCCGCGACCGTCTCCGGCACCGCGACCTTCGCCGCGCGGGTGGAGATTTTCTCGGAGAAGATCCGGCTCACCTCGGCGGCATTGAGGGAGTCCAGCTGAGCGTCCAGCGACTGGCGAGGCGGCCCCGCCACAGGTCATGACCATGGACGGTCTCGTGGCCAACGCCCCAGCCGTTCAAGGGCCCCGCACGCAGAGTTTCACGCTGGTCAAGCAGAACGAGGGCAGCACCGGCATCCGTGCCTTCTATGGCGCCTAAGGGGGCACCCCTGGGGCTTTCGGCGGTGAAAACGACGCCGAACTGACGTTCACTCGCGTAGACGATCTGTGAACCCGGCGGCGCGCCGACGGGAAGCCCGCCGGCTGCCCGACGCTGTCCGTCGTCTGGCCCATGGTTCATGAACGCAGCCCCGCCAACGGTGCTGTGGTCAGCCCTTGATGGCCTCCGATCCGGCGCTCCCCGTGAAGCGGCGGGACGGGGAACGTCGTCCTCTGCTGAGGAACGGCGGCAGCTTGTCGCCCCGTTGGCCGGTCGGCGTGGTTGTCACGTGGGGCGACCTTCCGGTGGCAGGCGGGGGATGTCGGCGCGGTAGAGGCTGAGGAGCAGTCCGTAGGGCTCGGTGCCGTGTTCGGGGTTGAGGCGCTGACCGTGTTCGTAGTCTTCGATCCGTCCTGCCAGCGTGCGGGCCTCTTCCGGGGTGAGCCAGACGTGGTGCAGCACGGTGTGGCCAGGGTCGCCCGGTCGTACGGGTGACATCTCGGCCAGAGCCGCGTCGTGCAGGAATCTGGCGCCGGTCTCCTCGTCGAGCTGGAAGCCGCGGTTGACGAGTTCGAAGCGCTGTTCGGTGCCGCCGCGCACCTGGCGGGTGCTCGCGAGGCGGACGAGCCCGGCCTCGCGCAGGACCCGCACGTGGTAGCCGACCGTGCCCTTGGTGGAGTCGAGCGCGGTGGTCAGCTCGCTGAGGGTGGCCGGGCGCTGGCGCAGCAGGTTCACCATGCGGTGGCGCATCGGGTGTCCGAGCGCCTTGTACTGCGCGGATGAGCGCAGAGAGAGGAGCTGCTCATCGGTCATGAGGTCAAGTGTCGAGGACCGTCGACGCTTTTGACAAATCGCGCGAGACGTTGGCAGACTGCCGAGCGCCTAAAGCGTCGACATATCTAAACACTTGGAGGATGCATGCTTCTGTCCACGGCACACGTCGCGACCGACCGCCCCGAGCGGTACGCCAAACAGCTCGTCTCCCATCTGGGCCACAAGGCCGCCGCCGAGCACACCGGCCCGGGGTGCGCGACGATCACCTTCCGCTCCGGAGCCTGCTCTCTGCGGTCGAGTCAAGGGGTGCTCGTCCTGGTCGTCGAGGCCGCGGACCTCGACGCGCTGGGCGGCGTCCAGGACGTCGTCACCAGGCATCTCCTGCGCTTCGCCGCTCACGAAGAACTCCACGTCGACTGGACCGGGAGCCGGCGATGACCAAGGCCGCCCACGACCCCGACTTCCCGCCCAGGCTCCTGGAGTTCATGCGCGCGGCCTGGCTCGACCAGCCGCTGGACGTGCGTCCCCAACCGGGCGTGCCGCACTACGCGCGCCGCCGCGCAGAACTGTCGCGCGCTTTTCCCGGGGAGACGCTGGTCATCCCCACCGGACCTGCCAAGATCCGCGCCAATGCCACCCTCTACCGCTTCCGCCCGGGAAGCGACTTCTCCTACCTCACCGGCGACCACGACCCCGACGGTGTGCTGGTCCTGCGACCGGGCGGTGACGCCCTGCTCTACACCCACCAGCGCTCCTCGCGGGAGACGGACGAGTTCTTCCGCGACCGGGCCGGCGAGCTGTGGGCCGGGCGCCGCCGTACGCTCGACGAGAAGACGACCGAGCTCGGTGTCGACACCGCCCCGCTGGCCGGCCTCGACGCCGCCCTGGCGCGATGCGTGCCAGGGCGCACCCGGGTGCTGCGCGGGCTCGACGCCAGGGTCGACGCGGCCGTGCCCGCCGACGACGTCCGTGACCGGGCGCTCTCGGCGGCGATCGCCGAACTCAAGCTCGTCAAGGACGAGTGGGAGATCCGCCGGCTCCAGGAGGCGGTCGACGCCACCGTCCGGGGGTTCGAGGACGTCGCCCGGGTGCTGCCCGCCGACCGGGGTGTGTCCGAGCGGCTGATCGAAGGCGTCTTCGGGCTGCGCGCCCGGCACGACGGCAACGACGTCGGATACGGCTCGATCGTCTGCGCCGGAGCGCACGCCACGATCCTGTGCTGGAAGCGCAACGACGGCTTCACCGCGCCCGGCGAGTTGCTGCTCATGGACATGGGAGTGGAAGGCCATCAGCTCTACACCGCCGACATCACCCGCACCCTGCCGGTCTCCGGTGTCTTCACCCCGCTCCAGCGCGAGGTCTACGACATCGTCCACGCCGCCCAGCAGGCCGGTATCGCAGCGGTCAAACCGGGGGTGAAGTTCGCCGACGTCCATCTGACCTGCATGCGGGCGCTCGCCGAGGGCCTGGTCGAGCTCGGGGTGCTCAAGGTGAGCGCCGACGAGGCGATGGACCCGGCGTCGATGCACTACTGGCGGTGGACGCTGCACGGGTTCGGCCACATGCTGGGCACCGACGTGCACGACTGCGCCAACGCCCGGCCCGAGCGCTATCGCGGGGGCGAGCTCGGCGCGGGCAACGTGCTGACCGTCGAGCCCGGGCTGTACTTCCAGCCGGAGGACGATCTGGTTCCCGCCGAGCTCCGCGGGATCGGGATCCGGGTGGAGGACGACATCCTGGTCACCGCGGAAGGCGCGGTCAACCTGTCCGGCGCGCTGCCCAGCCGGGCCGACGAGGTGGAGAACTGGCTCGCCGCCCAGCGCGAGGCGGGACCTCGACTGCCGTGAGTCTCCTGGATGTGGCACGTGCCCGCCTCGACACCCCGGGATGCGCCGAGGTGGTGCATCTCAACAACGCCGGTGCGGCGCTCGCTCCGGCCCCGGTGCTCGACGCCGTCATCGGACACCTGCGGCTGGAGGGGCGGCTCGGGGGATACGAAGCCGCCGCCGTCGCGGCTCCGCAGGTGAACGCGGTCTACGAGGCGATCGCCCGGCTGATCGGCTGCCTGCCGGGCGAGATCGCCGTGGTCGAGAACGCCACCCGCGCCTGGGACATGGCCTTCTACGCGCTGCGCTTCGGACCGGGGGACAGGATCCTGACCTCCCGCGCCGAATACGCCAGCAACGTGATCGCCTTCCTGCAGGTCGCGAGCCGTACCGGGGCTCGGGTCGAGGTGGTCGACGACGACGAGCACGGCCAGTTGTCGGTGCGCGACCTGGAGCGACGGCTCGCCGCCGACGTCAAGCTCGTGGCCGTCACCCACGTCCCGACCCAGAGCGGACTGGTCAACCCCGCGGCCGAGATCGGCCGGCTGACCCGCGCCGCGGGCGTACCGTTCCTGCTCGACGCCTGCCAGTCCGTTGGGCAACTCCCGGTCGATGTGCGGAAGCTCGGCTGCGACCTGCTGTCGGCCACCGGCCGCAAGTTCCTGCGCGGGCCGCGCGGCACGGGTTTCCTCTACGTCTCCAAGCGGCTCGCCGACACCTTGGAACCGCCTTTCCTCGACCTGCACGCTGCCATCTGGACCGGCCAGGACACCTACGAGATCCGTTCAGGCGCGCGCAGGTTCGAGAACTGGGAGGCCAACTACGCGGCCAAGATCGGCCTCGGCGTCGCGGTGGACTACGCCCTGAGCTGGGGCGTCGAGGCGATCGCGGAGCGCGTCACCGCGTTGGCCGCCCGGCTGCGGCGGCGGCTGGGGGAGCTGCCTCGGGTGACCGTTCAGGACCGGGGGCAGCGGCTGTGCGGGATCGTCACCTTCACCGTCGACGGCGAGTCCGCTGCCGACGTGCACCGCCGCCTGAGCGCGGCCGGGATCAACACCAGCGTGTCCGCGGTCACGTCCGCCCGCTACGACCTGGGCGAGCGTGGCCTGGCCGCCGTGGTGCGGGCGTCGGTGCACTACTACAACACCGACGAGGAGGTCGACGCGCTCTGCGCCGCCTTACAGCGTCGGAACTGAGTGTTTCGTTCTGAAACTAGGAGTCCTTGATGTACCTCATAACCGGCGCCACCGCCCACTTCGGCCGACAAGCCGTCGAAGTGCTGCACGCCGCGGGCCACCCTGTCCGCGCTCTGACCCGCACGCCCGAACGAGCCGCCCTGCCGCAGGGCGTCGAACTGGCCCAGGCCGATCTGACCAAGCCCCAAACCCTCCCGGCCGCGCTCGACGGAGTGAGCGCCCTCCTGCTGGTCCTGCAGTACGGCATGGACCCGGCGCCGCTGCTGGCCGCCGCCCACGAAGCCGGGGTGAGCCGGATCGTCTTCCTGTCCTCGGGCGCGGTGGTCGACGGCGCAGGCGCGCAGCCGGATGTGATCGCCCAGTACCACGGCGACGTGGAGCGGGCCATACGCGAGTCCGGCCTGGAGTGGACGATCCTGCGGCTGCTCTTCCCGGCGATCAACTCGCTGACCTTCGCGATGCAGCTCTCCGGCGGCGACGTGATCCGCGCGCCGTACACCAGGGCCGCCTTCAGCGCCATCCACGAATTGGACGTCGCCGACGTCGCGCTCGCGACGCTGACCCGCCCCGGCCACGCCGGGCAGACCTACCACCTGACCGGGCCGGAGTCACTCACCCAAGCCGACCAGGTCGCCATCCTCGGCCAGGCTCTCGGCCGCCCGCTCACCGTCGAGGACCTCGATCCCGCGCCGGTGCTGGAGCAGATGAGCGCCTTCATGGATCCGGCCTTCCTCGGCGCGTTGTTCGAGCTGATGGCGGCCTGCGTCGGCAAGCCCGCCGACGTCAACGACACCGTCGAGCGGATCACCGGCCACCCCGCCCGCACCTACGCGCAGTGGGCCGCCGACCACGCCATCGACTTCTGACCCAAGGATCCTCCACTCATGCTGTTCACCAAGACCCTGGCCGCGCTCACCCTCGCCTTCACCGCCGTCCCCGCCCAAGGCGGTACGACGCAGCCCCGCTGGACGGGCGCCTGGGCGGCAGCCGTCCAGCAGCCCTCACCCGGCGGGCTGCCTTGGTCGTCCAACTGGTCGGAGCAGGGCTTCGAACGCCATTCTGTCCGTCAGGTGCTCCGCGTCACCGGGCCGGGAGCCGCCCTCCGCATCACCATCTCCAACCGGTACGGCACCGCGCCTCTCACCGTGAACGGGGCGACGATCGCCAAGGCCGCGACCGGCGCCGCCGTGCGTCCTGGCACTCTGCGCGCCGTCACCTTCTCCCGGCGCGCGGACGCCGTAGTCAAGGCCGGCCAGGAGCTGGTCAGCGACCCGATCCCGCTCCAGCTGCAGGCGCTCGACCGGCTGGCCGTCACTCTCTACTTCCATGGCGCGACCGGACCCGCCACCTTCCACGACATCTCCTCGGCCACCAGCTACCGGGCGTCCGGCGACCACCGGTTCGACCCGCGCGGCAGCGCCTTCACCGACACCACCCAGTCGTGGTACTTCCTCAGCGGCGTCGACGTGCTCGGCGCCTCAGCCCGCGGCGCGGTGGTGACCTTCGGCGACTCGGTCACCGACGGCACCGGCTCCACCCCGGACGCTGACAACCGCTACCCTGACCAGCTCGCCGAGCGCCTCGTCGCCTCCGGCACCCGGCTGACCGTCCTGAACAGCGGGATCTCCGGCAACCGGGTCCTCTACGACCACCCGCTCTTCGGCGAACGCGCCCTCGCCCGCTTCCAGCGGGACGTGCTCGACAAGCCGGGCGTACGAACGGTGATCGTGATGGAGGGCATCAATGACATCACCTATCGTGACCCCGACGTCACCGCCGATCAGATCATCGCGGGACACCGCGAGTTGATCCGGCGCGCCCACGCCCGGGGGATCCGCGTCGTCGGTGGCACCATCATGCCGTTCAAGGGCAACCCGTGGCTCTACCCCGACGGTACGGCTGAGCCGTACGGTCTGGAGCAGGTCCGCGACCAGGTCAACGCCTGGATCAGGACCGGCGGCGAGTACGACGCCGTGGCCGACTTCGAACGCGCCCTCGTCGCCCCGGACGACCCCGACCGCCTGCGCCCGGAGTTCAACGTCCGCGACGGCCAAGAGGGCGACTGGCTCCACCCGAACGACGCGGGCCTGAACGCGATGGCCGAGACCATCGACCTGAACGCACTGTAGGACCGCGGCCCCGCCGTCACGCGCCGCGGTTCGGCAAGACACCCGACAGCTGTCTTGCCGGCTTGCATCCGCGTGGGGCCGTCATACGGATCCGAAGCCTCCGGCCAGTCCAGAGATCCGAACTCCGTACAGGCTCCAGGGCGCCGGCCGGGGCTTCGGATCCGCCAGGCCCCCCGCTCGTGGCCGCACGCAAGCACGGACGTCAGGCGCCCGGGCGGCGGCTCCAGCAGGGGCCGATGGCGGTCTTCGGCTGACCGTGAACAGTGTTTCCACGAGCCCGGTCGCGTCGTCCCGAGCGATGGGCCTACGTCCGGGGTGGCATCTCGATGCCGGCCCGGCTGACGGAAGTGCTCTTGGTCAGGACCCGCAACACGTCCCGGCGCACGCGCTCGCACCGGCCGCGCATGGCCTCGCGGGCGCCGTCCGCGTCCCGGGCGCGCAGGCGCTCGTGGACGCCCGCCAGCTCCCCGGGCGGGCTCGCCACCTCCGGAGCGATCAACGCGGCCATCCGCAGCACCCGCTCCAACTCGTCCAGTACGCCGACGATCGCCTTGGCGTACCGGCCGTTGCCGCCGGCGTCGGCGATGACGGCCTCGAACTCGATCCCGGCCCGCAGCGACTGCTCCAGGTCGGCCTCGCCCGCCGCGAGCGCGCGGGGCACCTCGGCCAGCTCTTCGAGCCGCTCCAGCGCCGGGTCCTCGACGCCGCGGCGCGCGGCGGCGGCGGCGCTCTCGCCGGCCAGCAGCGTACGCAGCGCGCACAGGTCGTCGGTGTCCTGGAGGGTGATTGGGCTGACGACGTAGCCGGCGCGCGGCAGCGCGTCCACGAGCCCGTCGCGCCGCAGGCGGGCCAGCGCCTCGCGCACCGGCGTCTTGCTCATCTGCCACTGCCGCGCGAGCGACGCCTCGCTGAAGCTGCTGCCCGGCGGCAGTGTCAGGTCGATGATCTGGCGCCGGATCGCCCGGTACGCCTGGCCGGTGCGGTCGAGGCCGGTGACCTCCTGGCCGACCAGCAGCAACGCGGGCAGGTGAGCCATCGCGCCGGTCACGGGGTGAAGCGGGCGGGACGCCTCCCGCCCGTCCGCGATCAAACTTGCCACTTGTCGCACGACACCACTTCGAACCCCCGGCTCGGGAAGACGGCGTCCACGAAGAAGTCGTGCAGCGCCGGATCGCCGTCGCCGCAACCGTCGCTCAGCACCGTCACCTGGTAGCCGCGGTCGGCCGCGTCGTAGCAGGTCGCGGCCACCATCGCACTGGTGGCGACCCCGGCGACCGCCACAGTGGTGACGCCCCGCGCGCGGAGCACGAGGTCGAGGTCGGTCCCGGCGAACGCGCTGGCGCGGCGCTTCAGCACGACGACGTCCTCGTCGGCGACCGGCAGGGCGAGCTCGGTTCCGGCCGACCCCTCGTGGAAGGCGTCGCCGGCCTCGAAGAACGACTTCATCAGCGCGCTGCCGGGCGGCACGTCCGCCCCGTTGGCCCGGAACGCGAAGTGCACGAACACCACCAGGACGCCGGCCGCCCTGGCGCGGGGCAGCAGTTCGGTGAGCGGCGGCACGACCTGCTGGGCGAACGGGTAACCGCCCGTGATGCCCCGCTGGAGGTCGCCGATGATGAGTGCAGTGGTCACGACATTGCTCCGTCCAGTGTTTCCGGCGGGCGCGACGGCCCGCGCCTCCTCCGGTCAAACTGGGATCACAGTAGGCAAGAGTTGAGATATCAGCAACCGGAGCGCGACGGCGACGGTCTTCCGGCGCGCCGGAATTGCTGCGCCTTCGCGTGCCGCTGGTCTTCTTGGCCTCCGTGGCTCAGGTCCCCATCGCCCTGCCCGGCAACGTGGGCGGCATCACCTGGCCGGTGTGGCGGAAACGCCTGTCATGCGCGATCGGTGTCCGAGGCTCATCCTGCGATCGTGAGGGGCAGGCCGGACAGCAGGCGGTCGCGCAGGACGTCGCCGCGGACGCCGATCTCGGGCAGGTCGTCGGGGCCGGGGGCGCCGCTGATCAGCAGTTCCGGCACGAGGAGGCGGCTGAGCGGGACCTCGGGCGACGGGTCGGCCAGGGCGCCGACGTCGGCGTCGGACAGGTCGAGGTAGGCCGGCGTGAGGGCCCTGCCGTGCAGGGTGCCGGCGACCAGGTCGGGGCAGAACTCGTCCCAGAAGATCGAGACGGTGGTGCGCAGGTCACCATGGATCACCACCAGCTTGTCGGTCATGTCGCCGACGAACGTCTCGGCCGTCACGTGGCCGCGCACGACCAGCTTGGCGTCACCGGCCAGGTAGACGTTCCGCGCCCGCAGGTCGCCCAGGACGATCAACGCGGCGGAGCCGTCGTCCACGTCGGTGACGTTCCCGTCGACGACCAGGTCGCCGTCCACGATGTAGCCGGTCGCGGCGTCGGGGGCGTGCTCGCGCCACGGCGTGCGCTCGTGCTCGTCGAGGGGGAGCTCGCCGGTCACCGTGGCGGGACCGGGCACGAGGATGTACTCCTCCTCGTACAGGTTCCCGTACGTCTCCTTCGGCAGGCCGCGCCGCTCGAACAGGTCAACCGCATCGTCCCAGGCGAGATAAGTCGATCGCATGCGCGTGACCCTAGCAATCCAGCCGGGTGGTGTTCGCCGGGCGTGTTCCCGGCCGCCGAGATCACCCGCGGCGCGGGGCTCGTACGATGGCGGGGTGCGGTCAGTTGTGCCGGTTCGCGGTCAAGTGCCCGGATGGGAGATCACCGTCCCGTCGCGGCCCGGCGGCCTGCCCGGGGTCGTCATGGCGGGGTTCAGCGACCGGGCCAACGAGTTCCGCGACCTCGCCCTGGTCCCGCACCCCGCGGTCACCCTGCTCTTCGACCTCGGCGACGAGCCGTTCGTCATCGAGGACGACCACGGTTCCAGGCAGCTCGGACGCGTCGTCGCCGGCCTCGCGCCCCGGCAGGTGCGGGGGAGCGGTCTGACCCGCCGGATGGAGTGCCTGCAGATCCGGTTGTCGCCGATGGCGGCGCACGCCGTCCTGGGCGCGTCCGCCGAGCTGAGCGGCACGGTGGTCGCGCTCGACGACCTCTGGGGGCGCGAGGCCGAACGCGTCCAGGAGCGGCTGCGGGCCGCCCGGTCGTGGGAGGACCGGTTCGCGATCGCTCGGGACGCGCTGGCCAGGCGGGCCGACGAGGGCCGGGCCGCCGATCCGGAGGTCGCCTTCTCGTGGCGGCGGATGGCGGCCAGCGGCGGGCGGGTGCCCGTCGAGCGGCTCGCCGCCGAGGCCGGCTGGAGCCGCAAGCGCCTGTGGGCCCGGTTCCGCGCCCAGGTCGGCCTCACGCCCAAGCGGGTCGCCCGGCTCATCCGCTTCGACCATGCGGCCCACCGTCTGGCCGCCGGTGATCGGGCCGCCCTGGTGGCGGCCGAGAGCGGTTACGCCGACCAGTCGCATCTGCACAGGGACGTCATGACCTTCGCGGGGGTGACGCCGGCCGCGGTCGCGCTCTCGCCGTTCCTCGCGGTGGACGACGTCGCCTGGCCGTCCGGGCCTCCCCGCGACCTCGCCTAGCGGCTCAGGTCCGGCCGCCGCCGACCAGGCGCAGCGCGCTGTCCAGGCACAGGGCCGCCGCCTCGGGGGCGGTGAGTCGGCCGCCGGCGATCTCCTCCGCGGCGGCGTGCTGGAGCCCGATGACGGCCGCGGCCAGCCAGGCGGCGGGGGGCGACCGGTCGAAGTCGCCGGTGTCCTGGCCGCGCCGGACGAGCCGTTCGAGGCGCGGCGGCACGACGTCGTGGGGGTCGTCGTCCGCGGGCCGATGGGCCCGGGACACGGTGAGGTCGAGCAGCAGGGGATGGCGGCGCAGGAACTGCCAGCCGGCGTCGAGGAAGCGGGCCAGCGCGTCGGCGGGCGGGGCCGTGTCGAGGCCGGCGGCGTCGAGCAGGGCCGCGTACTCGGCGGCCGCGCTCTCGATGAGGGCGGCGAGCAGGGCGTCCCGTGAGGGGAAGTGGGCGTAGACGGTCTGGCGGGTGACGTTCGCGGTGGTGGCGATCTCTTCCACGCTGGCGTCGGGCCGCTCGCCGAGGACGACGCGGGCCGCTTCGAGGATCGCGTCGATGCTGCGGCGGGCGTCGGCTCGCCGGCGGCGGGTGCGGGTGGCGGTGTCGAGTGCGTCGGCCATCGCAGCGATGATAGCCCGCCGACGCAAACTTGACAGCGCGTAAGAGATAATTAAGTCTTACGGCATGTCAAAGTTAAGCGGCGATCCCGCGATCGAGGCGTACGGACTGGTCAAGGTCTACGGCGGGCACCGGGCGCTGGACGGGATCGACCTCACGGTCCAGCGCGGCCAGGTGTTCGGGTTCCTCGGGCCCAACGGCGCGGGCAAGACCACCACGATCCGCGTCCTGGCCACCCTGACCCGCCCCGACGGCGGCGCCGCCCGCGTCCTCGGCCACGACCTGCTCACCGAACGGGACGCCGTCCGCGCCCGCGTGGCCGTCACCGGCCAGTACGCCGCCCTGGACGAGGACCTGACCGGCCGCGAGAACCTGACCATCCTGGGTCGCCTCCACGGGCTGTCCCGCGCAGCCGTCCGGCGGCGCGCCGACGACCTGCTCGACGCCTTCGAGCTGACCGGCGCGGCCGGCCGTCCGGTGGGCGGGTACTCGGGCGGGATGCGCCGCAGGCTGGACATCGCGGCCAGCCTGATCGTGCCGCCCGAGCTGCTGTTCCTCGACGAGCCGAGCACCGGGCTCGACCCGCGCAGCCGCGGCCACGTGTGGGACCTGGTCCGGCGGATCGCCGCGGCCGGCACGACCGTGCTGCTCACCACCCAGTACCTGGAGGAGGCCGACCGGCTCGCCGAGCGGATCGCGGTCATCGACCACGGCCGGATCGTGGCCGAGGGCACCAGCGCCCAGCTCAAGGCCCGGGTCGGCGCGGGCACCCTGCGCCTGCGGCTGCTCGACGGCGGCCAGCGCCCGCGGGCCCGGCAGGTCCTCGCCGAGGCGCTGGCGGGGACGGTCCGGCTCGCCGACGACGACCCGCTCGCGCTGTCCATGCTGCTCAGCACCCGTGCCGACGCCACGGACACCGGCCGGCTGATCGGGCACGCCATGACCCGGCTCGCCGAGGCGCGGGTCGGCATCGCCGAGATCACGCTGGGACAGCCCAGCCTGGACGAGGCGTTCCTCGCCCTGACCGGCGACCTGTCCACCCCCGACCACCAGGACGTGAACGCATGACCACCACGGCACAGCCCTACCGGACCGACGTCCTGATCGCCGCGACCGGGGCCCGCCGCCGCGCCGGCGCGTTCACCGCCACCGCGACCTTCGCCCGGCGGGCCGTGCTCAAGACCAGGCACGACCCCAAGCAGCTGGTGGACTCGATCGCGATCCCGGTCCTGTTCACCGTGCTGTTCACGTACCTGTTCGGCGGCGCGGTCAGCGGTTCGCCCGGCGACTACCTGACGCTTCTCCTGCCGGGCACGCTCAGCATGAGCATCGCCATCGTCACCATGTACGGCGGCGCCCGCCTGGCCAAGGACGTGACGACCGGGGCCTTCGACCGGTTCCGCTCGCTGTCGGTGTGGCGGGGGGCGTTCGTGCTCGGCGGGCTGGTCAGCGACGCCGTCCGATACGTGTTCGCGTCCGGGATCGTGGTGGGGCTCGGGCTGGTCATGGGGTACCGGCCCGCGGGCGGGGTGGCGGGGGTGGCCGCGGCGGTGGCGCTGGTCGTCGCGTTCGGGCTGTCGCTGTCGTTGTTGTGGGCGGCGGTCGCGCTGCTCGTGCCCGACCAGGCGGTGGTCATCAGCATCGCGAACGTCGTGCTGATGCCGCTCTCGTTCGCCAGCAACATCTTCGTCGAGCCCGCGACGATGCCCGGCTGGCTGCGGGCCTTCGTCGAGGTCAACCCGCTCAGCCACGTCGCGACCGCGGCCAGGGGACTGATGAACGACACCGCGGGCGCCGCCGGGGCCGTGACCTGGTCGCTCGTCGCGACCGCCGCCGTCGCCGCGGTGTGCGGGCCGCTCGTGCTCTTCCTCTACGGCAGGCGCGGGTGAGGTGACGGCTCCTGGTGGGCGGCTCTGGTGATCTCGTGCACCGCGACCGGCCGTCCGTGGCCCGGGACCACCGTCTCGAACGCGAACCGCAGGCCGAGCTTGTCCATCACCCGGCGGGACCGCTGGTTGTCCACGTGACGGATGCTGACGATCCGGTCGAGGCCGCACTCGGCGAACCCGAACCACAGCAGCCGTCCGGCCGCCTCGGTGGCGTAGCCGTTGCCCCAGTACGCTCGTCCGAGCCGCCAGCCGATCTCCACGGCGGGCAGGATCTCGGGGAGGAACGCGGGCACCGTCAGGGTGACCCAGCCGGCCGCCAGCCCGGTCTCGCGCACGACGACGGAGAGCAGGCCGTGCCCGCTTTCCTGCCATTCCCGCCGGGCGCGCGCGATCCACGCCGCCGTGCGGTCCGGGTCCGGCGGCAGGACGGAACCGTCGCCGATGTACCGCATGACCTCGGGATCGGCGTTCATGGCGGTGAAGGGGGCGAGGTCGTCGTCGTCCGGCAGACGCAGCAGCAGGCGGTCGGTCGTCATGGGGATCATCCGGCGATGATGCCAGAACCGGGCGGCGCGGACGGTACCGGCGCGGCCCCGCGGCGCAGGGCCCACCACGTCGCGACCGCCGCGTACGCGCCCAGCACGGCGAGCCCCGCCCACCCGGGCAGCGGGAAGTATCCCGCCGAGGGCGCGTAATGGGCGGTCACCTGCGGATACTCCACCCGCGTCTGCAGCACGGCGAAGCCCGCCGCCGGGGTCAGCCGCAGCAGCCACCCCGCGACGGCGTCGGGCAGCAGCGGGAACGCCGTCAGGCCGTACGGCAGCGCGACCAGCGCGAGCGCGACGAGGGCCGCCGCCCGGCGCAGCCACACGCCCAGCCCGTACGCGAGGACGGCGCCGAGCGCGAGCACCAGGCCGGCGCCGGCGATCACCCGCGCCCCGGTGAGCAGCGGCAACGGTTGCGCCGGCACGCCGTTCCCCTTCATGATCGCGATGCCCACCGGCAGGACCACCCCCGCGGCGACCAGCCCGGTCACGAAGGCGGCCACCCCTGCGACGGCGGCGCGCACGGCGACCACCCGCCGCGGGACCGCCTCCCGGGCGGTGCGCGAGCCGAGGCGGGCCGCCACCACGAGCACGACGGCGAGCGCGATCACCAGCCCGGCCAGGAGGTTCTCGACGACGCGCGGGCTGTCCTCGCCGAGGGGGCCGATGTCGCCGGTGCCGCTGACCGTGACGACCTCGCCCTTCCGCACGGCTCCGGAGGGATTGTGGTACTTCTCCCAGTCGGTCTGGTTCATCTGACCGACGGGTTCACTGACCCAGTCGCCGTCGCCGCCCTCGACGGTGACGTGGTCGAAGACGCCGACGGCCTGGGTGAACCGCGACTCCTCCACCGCGCCGCCGAGGCCGGTCTCGCGGAGCGTGAGGTCGCCGGGTGAGGTGGCGAACAGGCCGACCCGCACGGTGTCCGGGAGCCCGGCCAGCGTCGCCGTGCCGACGGTGTGCCAACGGTTGCCGTCGGCGGACTCGGCGCCGGTGATGGTGTCGCCGGAGCGGGTCAGGCGCAGCCAGCGGGGGAGCCGGTCGCGGCTGCCCGCCACGTCGTGCCGGTAGTCGTACTGGAAGCGCACGCCGTGGGCGCCGGTCATGGCCAGGGCCGCGTAGCGGGAGCCCTGGCGGGGGCCGTCCTTGACGATGATCCCGGCCTTCGCCCAGGGCACCAGACCGGCGACGATGCTGTCGTGGTTCGGCGGGGGGTAGGTGATCGTCCCGGTCATGGACGTCATCCGGACCGTGATGGCGCCCTGGCGGCCCAGGCCGCGGTGCAGGAACCAGAACGTGTCGCCGACGGCGGAGCCGTCGGCGGCCACGGGGGTGGCGGGGCTGGCGGGGCAGGGGCCGTCGCAGGAGGAGTGGCTCCCGGACGCCGACGACAGGCCCAGCCCGATGACGGCGAGGACCGCGACGGCAAGGGCGGTCAGGCGGCCGGGACGGCGGAACGCGGCCCATTCCCGGCGGAGGAGGTCGGTGATCGACATGCCAACGGTTATAGGGATCGACGCCTAACACCCCCAGAACGACGCCTGTCACCCCGCTGTCACCGGGCCGCCTCGCTGTCGCGGCGGCCCTTCGGCGGGTCGGGGATGCTTCAGAATCCGGGGGGCGACGGACGGCGTGGCGGTTCTTCAGGGGGTGCGGGGGCGGCGCAGGGTGAGGGCGATGAGCGGGCCGGCCGCGAGCAGGAGTGAGAGGGCGGCGTAACCGTAGGTGAGCGAGGCCAGGGTGGCGACGCCGGCCACGAGCAGCGGGCCGCCGGCGTCGCCCAGCTCCCGGCCCAGTTCGGCGGCGCCCATGGTCTGGCCCATGCGTTCGGCCGGGGTGCGGGCGGCGAGGGCGGCGAAACCGAGCGGGGTGATGAGCCCCGTCCCGGCCCCGATCAGCACGGCGGCCGACAGGATGCCGGCCAGGCCGGGCAGCATGGCGCAGGCCAGCCCCGCCGCGGTGACCAGCAGCCCGCCCAGCAGGCCGGTACGGGTCGACAGACGCCCTTCGTCGAGGGCCCGCCCGGCCCTGGGCTGGACCACCGCCGCGCACGCCGCCAGGACGGACACCGCCGCGCCGGTCGCGACCGTGCCCAGCTCGGCGGCCCGGCCGGACACGGGCAGGAAGCCCACGCCGACCGACAGCGCGGCGGTGGCCCCGGCCAGCGCGGCGGTCGGCGCGAGGAAGGCCGGATCGGCCAGGCGCCGCGCCAGGTCCAGCACCGTCTGGCGGACCTTGGGCAGCGGCGGCACCGCGGGCACGGCCAGCGCGGCCCACACGGCGACCGCCGCGCCCAGCACGGTCAGGACCGCGAACAGCAGCCGCAGGCCGCCGGCCCACACCAGCACACCGCCCAGCAGCGGGCCCAGGGTGTAGCCGATCGACTTCCAGAAGCCGTAGCCGCCGAAGGCCCGGCCGAGCTTGGCGTCCGGATTGAGCCTGGCCACCAGCGCCGAGGCCGACGGTGAGAACGCCGAGGCCGCCGCTCCCTGGCCCAGGCGGGCGGCCCACAACCAGCCGGGGCTGTCGGCGACGACGTACAGTCCGGAGGCGACCGCGAACGCCACCAGCCCGCCCACCAGCACCGGACGGGCGCCTATACGGTCGGCGAGGCTGCCGAACAGGGGCTTGAGCAGCACCTCGGCGCCGTCGTACAGGGCCAGGAGCCCGCCGAGGACGAGCAGCGAGGTGACCGCGTCCGTGGAGAACCCGCCGAGGTTGGCGGCGATGCCGTGCGCGCCGAACGCGGTGGTGAACCCGGCCGCGTACAGCGGCCACATCCGCCGGCCCGCCGCCGCGGGCGCCGCCGCGGCGGAACCGGAAGGCGGCACAGGGGGCGGTGTGGTGGGCTCCCCGGAAGGCGGCCCGGGGGGCGGTGTGGCGGGCGGCCCGGAAGGCGGCCCGGAAGGCGGCGCGGGGGGCGTCACGCCGGCGGCCGGTCGAGTCTGGCGGCCACGGCGTCGAGGACCCACTCCAGGCCGGTCGCGAAGGACTCCTCGGCGGCCACCTCCGTGCCGTCGTGCACGAACTTGGCCAGCGTGGGGTAGCGGCCCGTGGCCAGCATCCGGCTCACGTGCGGGCCGTAGGCGCGCTGCCAGTCGAGCTTGGACAGGCCCGTGGCGCGCTCGGCCCGCAGCTGCGCGATCTCGCGCCTGATCGCGCCGGTCATGTACGCGCCGACGGTCTGCACGGCGTGCATGACGGTGTCGAGGTCCGCGAGGCCGTCGAGGGCGGCCAGCGTGCGTTCGGTCACGGCGAGGGCGTTCGGGCCCAGGCTCGGACGGCCGCCGAGCAGGTCGGCCAGCCATTCGTGACGGAGGGCGGCCTGCCTGGTGCGGACCGCGTGGCCGCGCAGCGCCTCCCGCCAGTCGCCGGGCGGCCCGTCGGGCAGGATCTCGGCGTGGACCTCGTCCACCATGAGGTCGAACAGCTCCTCCTTGGTGGAGATGTATCCGTACAGCCGCATCGGGCCGACGTCGAGCCGGGCGGCGACCTTGCGCAACGACACCGCCTCCAGCCCGCCCTCGTCGGCCAGCGCGACGGCCGCGGCGACGATCCGCTGCCGGTCGAGCGGCGCGGGGCGGGTCGGCGGCTCCGGACGGTCCCACACAGTCATGGATACATCGTACTGTTGCGATACAGCGTCTTGCGGCAATACAGTGTATCGGCATGAGACAACGTATCGCCGTAGTGGGAGGCGGCCCCGCGGGCCTCACCTTCGCCCGCGTCCTGCACCGTCACGGCCACCCCGTCGCCGTCTTCGAACGCGATTCCGCGCCCGACGCCCGTCCTCCGGGCGGCACGATCGACCTGCACGAGGGGATGGGCCAGCGCGCGCTGGACAAGGCGGGGCTGCTGGCCGAGTTCCAGGCGCTGTCCCGTCCCGAGGGGCAGGCCATGCGCATCCTGGCCCCCGACGGGACCGTGCTGCGCGACTGGCGGCCCCGTCCGGACGACCGGGCCAATCCGGAGATCGACCGCGGGCAGCTTCGCGACCTGCTGCTCGGCCCCCTGGACGTCCGATGGGGGCACGCCGTGACGGAGGTGACGCCCGGAACGCGGGACGGCGTGCTGCTCCGCTTCGCCGACGGGCGGCAGGAGACGTTCGACCTCGTGGTCGGCGCGGACGGGGCCTGGTCCCGGGTCCGCCCGGCGCTCTCCGCCGCGACGCCGCAGTACACCGGCGTCACCGCGGTCGAGACCTCCCTCGACGACGTCGACACCCGCCACCCGGACCTCGCCCGGCTGATCGGCGACGGTTCCCTGGCCGTCTACGGCGTGAACCGCGCCCTCGTCGCCCAGCGCAACAGCGGCGGCCACGTCAAGGTGTACGCCCAGTTCCGCGCGCCGCTGGACCGGCACGCGGGCACCGACACGGGCCCGGACGGCGCCGAAGCCGTGCGGTCCCGCCTGCTGGCGCTGTTCGAGGGCTGGGCCGACCCCGTGCTCGACCTCCTGCGCCGCGGCACCGCGTTCGCCGACCGCCCCCTTTACGTCCTGCCCGTCTCCCACACCTGGGCCCACGTCCCCGGGGTGACGCTCCTGGGGGACGCCGCCCACCTCATGCCGCCCTTGGGGGTGGGCGCGAACCTGGCGATGCTGGAGGGCGCTGAGCTCGCCGAGGCCCTGGCCGCCGGCCCCGGCGATCAGGACGAGGCCGTCCGCGCCTTCGAGGAACGGATGTGGGAACGGGCCGGCAGGTGGGCGAAGATGACGGCGGACGGCCTGGAACGTCTCGTCGGCCCGGATCCCGCCACGGCCATCGCCGTCTTCGACGAGGTCCAGGCGTCCTGACCGGCTTGCCGCCCGCCGGCCGCGTGCCCGACCTCACGGGACGGAACAGCTAGCCGACCGGCTCTCCCGCGCCGGTCCGCGGCAGCCGGTCGTACGGAACGGCGTGACGGGTCCGGCCGCGGACGCCGGTGGTGGTCGTCGCGGTGAACAGCGAGTTGAGCAGCGCCTCCTCCACCGCGTCCATGACCGCGGCGAACAGCGGGTTCAGACCGGCGTCGGGCAGGCGCGGGAGCTCCGGCGACGCGGTGCTGAAGGCGATGGCGTAGTCGCCGCTCCCGTTGGAGTACGACGCCCCGACGCGGCCCATCGCGAAGATCGCCCGGCGGGCCAGGCGGGCGAGCTGACGCGCGTCGAGTGGCGCGTCGGTGGCCACCACGATCATGCAGGAGTTGCCGACGGGCTCCTCGCCGGTGGCCCCCGGGACGAGCTCTTCGACCGGCATCGGGACGCCCCCCACGGTCAGCACGCCGCCGAAGTTCGCCTGGACGAGCGCCCCGACCGTCATCGCGGCCCCCTCGGCCACCGGCCGCCGGGACGAGGTGCCGATGCCCGCTTTGTAGCCCAGCGCCGTCGTCCCGGTGCCCGCTCCCACGCACCCTTCGGCGGGCAGCCCGCCGGACGCACCCTCCAGCGCGTCGAGCACGTGCCGCTCGGTGATCGGGCGGCGCCGGATGTCGGACAGGAAGCCGTCGTTGGTCTCGCCCACGACCGGGTTGAAGGAGATGCCCTCCGGGCTGCGGTCCATCAGGTAGGTGAGCAGCGCGTCCGCCGCCCGGAACGCCGACAGCGTGGCGGTCAGCACGACGGGCGACTCCAGCACGCCGAGCTCGTCGATCTGGGTGGAGCCGACCAGTTTGCCGTATCCGTTGCCGGCGTACACGGCCGCGGGCAGCGCCCGCCCTTCGGCGGTGAGCTGACGGGGGACGACGGCGGTGACCCCGGTGTGCAGGTCGGCGCCGTCGTCGAGGGTGGTGTGGCCGACCAGGACGCCTTCGACGTCGGTGATCGCGTTCAACGGCCCGGTCGGCAGTGCGCCGACGACGACGCCCAGTTCGCGCGCCCGCGCGCGTCCCCTCGTGGCTGCGGTGAGGTGATTGTCCATAATGTTCCCATTGTCGGGGCTCCGCTCCGCCGACGCGTGCCCCTCGGCGACCGATACGCTCGGAGCCCTTCGCGGGAGCCCCGGCCGGAGGGCCACCCGCCCGCACGGCACCGGAAGGGGCGCAGCAGGCAGATGACGGCCGGTCGGTGCACGCACGACCTCGAATTCCACGACGACGTCGCGATCAAGCGGTATGCCTCCTGGGGGCGGGGTGAACCCCGCCGGGAATGGCAGGCGCTCACCCTGCTCGCCGAACACGCCCCCGGCCTCGGCCCTGTCCCCGTGCGGGCCGCGCTCGACGGCCTCGCCACCGATCCCCGTCCGCCCGTTCTCGGGATGGCCGACGGCAACCGCGCGAACTACCTGTGGGACGAGCACGACCGCCGCGTCCGGCTCATCGACTGGGAGGACTCCGGCCGCAACGATCGCGCCTTCGAGCTGGGCGAGCTGTGCGAGCACATCTCCCGCCTCGACGGCGCCCTGGACGCGCGGCGTCTGCTGGCCCTGGTCGACCTCACCCCGGCGGAGGCCCTGCGCGTGCGGGACTTCCGTCTCCTGATCGCACTGGGCTGGTTCCTCCAGCTCGGCCCCGGTGGCCCGGCGGCGCCGCACAACCCGCCCGGCACGCTGGCGGTCCAGGCCTCGCGGGTGCTGCGGCTGCTCGGGTAGGGGCTGCCCGGGGCGCGCCGTCAGAGCAGGGTGCCGCCCGAGGCGTCCAGCCAGTGGCCGGTCACCCAGCGGCTGTCGTCGCCGGCCAGGAAGGCCACCGCGTCGGCCACGTCCGCGGGGGTGCCCACGCGGCCCATGGGGGACAGCGACGACAACCAGGTCAGCGCCTCCCCGACGAGTCTGCCCTGGTGCATGTCGGTGTCGATGACGCCGGGCGCCACGGTGTTGACGGTGATCCCGCGCGGCCCGAGCTGCTTGGCCAGCGTCGAGGTGAGCACGTCGAGCGCGCTCTTGGACATGGCGTAGCTGATCGCCGTCGGCATCGCCGAGCCGCGGGTCAGCATCGTGGAGACGTTGACGATCCGGCCGCCGTCACGCAGGCGGGGGAGTGCGAGCTGGGTGACGAAGAACGGGGCGGTGGCGTTGACCGCGAAGAGCCGTTCGAACTGCCGTCTGGTGACGTGCTCGATGCCGGGCTCGTCGTTCAGGATGCCGGCGTTGTTGACCAGGATGTCCAGCCCGTCGGCGCGGGCGTCGAAGGCGGCCCACAGGCGGTCGGCGTCGCCGGGCGTGCCCAGCTCGGCCCGCAGGGCGAACGCCTGCCCGCCCGCCGCCTCGACCGCGGCGACGGTCTGCGCGGCGGCCTGGTCGTTGCCGCCGTAGTGGACCGCGACGCGCGCGCCGTCCGCGGCCAGGCGCTGGGCGATGGCCCGGCCGATCCCTCTGCTCGCGCCGGTGACGAGCGCGGTCTTGCCATGGAGGTTGCTCATGATGTGTTCCTGTCGATCGGGGATGAGTCACCCGAAGGCCGCGGGCGGGCGGCAGGCGTGCCGCTCGACGCCCGCAGGGCGATCAAGGGGACTGGAGGAAGTCCAGGGTGGCCAGCTCGTTCACGGTCGTCTGCAGCTGGTCGATGCGGGCCCGGCCGATCCGGACCAGCTCCTCGCCCGCGGCGATCCACTGGCCGAGGTCGCGGGACAGGGGCGGGATGCCGGAGAGGATGTCGGCGCTCTCCTTGAGGGTGATGCCGACCCGCTGCGCGGCGAGGGCGAGCTTGATCCGGCAGACCGCGTCGACGGTGAAGCGACGGGCGTTGCCGCTGTTGCGGTGGCCGGTGATCACGCCGTAGCGCTCGTAGAAGCGGACGGCGTTGGGCGTCACCCCGGCGGCCCTGGCCACCTGCCCGACCGTGAGCGAGGCCGGGATCGTCTCGGATCCGGGACGGTCGGTGACGGTCATGGCGCGCTCACCGTCCTCTCAGCCGACTCCCGCCGGCCCGGTGTCGCCGAGTGCCGGGCCGGAGAGCGCAATCGTACGACGAGGGCCAGCGACATCACGACGAGGGCCGCCGCCTGGGTCAGCCGCAGGGCGTCGGTGACGGTGACCGCCTGCGCCGCCCTGTCCGCCGCGTCCATGGCGGCCAGGGCCGCGAGCGACGCGCCGCCGGTCATCGCGGCGGTCAGCGCCGTGAACAGCGCGCCGACCGCCACGGTGCCCATGCCGTTGGCGACCGTGCTCACCAGCGACAACAGCGCGGAACCCGAGGCCAGGTCGGGGCCGTGGAGATTCCGGCTGGAACCGGACATCGTCGGCATCATGATCGCGCCGGTGCCCGCTCCCTGGAGCAGCGCGAACAGCCCGAGCACCGGGTACGGGGTGTCCGGCGCGAGGATGATCACCTGGACCACGCCGGACGCGATCACGACCCCGAGCCCGGCGCCGACGACCCGCCGGGGGCCGAGCCGTTCAAGCAGCCGGGCCGCGACCTGCAGGCTGAGGCCCATGCCGACCGCGCCGGGGACCATCAGCGCCGCCGTGACCGAGGCGCTGTCGAGACGCAGCGTCTGGACGTAGGTGGGCATCAGCAGAGCCGAGCCGAAGTAGGGGGCGGCGTACAGGGCGAGCACCGCGGCGCCCCGGCCGAACGTCGGATCGCCGAGCAGCCGGATCCGCAGCAGCGGCTCCGGACGGCTCAGCGCCCGGGCGCAGAAGGCCGCGACCAGCACCGCGCCGATGGCCACCGCGGCGATCCGCGTCCAGGCCGGGCTGTCCTGGGCGCTGATGCCGTACGCCACCGCGACGATGCCGGGCACCAGCAGGATCGCCCCCACCAGGTCCGGCCGGACCCGCCGGCCGCCCGCGGGGCCGGCCGGCAACCAGGCCGGCGCGCCCGCGGCGGTCAGCAGCGCCAGCGGCACGGTGACGTAGAACAGCGCGCGCCAGGAGCCGGCGCCCAGGAGCGCCGCGCCGAGCAGCGGACCCAGGATCGGCCCGACCAGCATCGGCACCCCGGTGACCGCCGTCATCCGGCTGCGGCGTTCGGGCGCGACCGCGCCGAACCCGATCGCCATCCCCAGCGGCGCCAGCAGGCCGCCGCTGAGGCCCTGCGCCGCCCGCGCGGCGATCAGCCCGTCCAGGCCGCCGGCCGCGCCGGCGGCGGCGGAGGCGACCGCGAAGCCAACCAGCGCCGCCAGGTACACGCGCCGCGCGCCCCAGCGCGCGGCGAGCCCGGCGGCCAGCGGCATCGTCGCCACCATCCCGAGCGCGTACGCGGTGATGACCCATTGCACGGAGCTCAGCGACGCCCCGAACGCCGCCATCAGCGCGGGCAGCGCCACCACGACGATCGTGGCGTCCAGCACCGCGAGCAGCCCGCCGGCCATCAGGACGACCGCGGCGCGCAGCTCCGGCCCGGTCAGCCTGCTCACCGCCGACCGGCCAGGTCCGTGACGCGGACGGACCGCAGTGCCCGCGCCCACGTGCGCAGCTCGCCCATCGTCGTGTGCAGCGCCTGCGTCGTGCCCGGTGGGGGAACGAAACGGCCGCCGGCGTCCAGGTGCTCCCACGCCATCGGGATCAGCACCGACTCGCGGACCGTGGCGGCCCGCAGTTCGGGGAAGACCATGCGCAGCTGCGCCACGGCCCTGATGCCGCCGGAGGCGCCGTACCCGACGAACGCGACCGGCTTGTACGCCCACTCGGTGAAGTGCCAGTCGATCGCGTTCTTCACGGCGGCGGGGAAACTGTGGTTGTACTCCGGGACGAGGAACACGAACCCGTCGGCGCCGGCGAGCGCGTCGCCGATCGGGGACGCGGCCCCTCCGCCGGGCTGCAGCTCGTGCATCGGCAGCGAGACCGCGGCCAGGTCGATCATGTCGAGGTCGAGCCAGTCGATGGTGCTGAGCTCGCGCTCCAGCCAGGCGGCGAGCGGGTCGGCCATTCTGGGCCTGCGCACGCTTCCGATCACCACGGCGATCCGGAGGCGGCTGTCGGCGTTGGTTTCCGTCATGGGGCCGACGCTAGGAGTTCGCCTATGGGCGAACTCAAGTCGCCGAATTTTCGGCCTTTCCGGCGTCCGGCATAGTTCCGGGACGCCTGCTCGTCCTTGATGGGTGACATGAGGAGGAGGACGGGTGGATCCAGGCTTCGAGGCGGTTCTGCGGCAGTTCGTCATCGACCGGTCGGGGGCGCTGTTCCGCACGGCGTACCTGCTGACCGGTGACCGGCACGCCGCCGAGGACCTCGTCCAGTCGGCCCTGGCGAAGACGGCCGCGCGGTCGCGCGGTCGCGCGGCCTGCGCGACCCCGAGGCCGTCGAGGGGTACGTCCGCCGCACCATGTACCACGAGCAGGTGAGCCGGTGGCGCCGCCGGTCGCGGGTCGTGGAGGTGAGCACGGACGAGTGGCTCGACCGGCCCGGCGACGGGCACGCCGACGCCGCCGACCTGCGCCTGACGATGCGGGCGGCGCTGTCCCGGCTGACGCCCAGGCAGCGGACCATGCTCGTCCTGCGCTACTTCGAGGACAAGTCGGAGACCGAGATCGCGGACCTGCTGGGCGTGCGCGTGGGCTCGGTCCGCAGCCAGATCTACCGATCGCTGGAGCGGCTGAAGAAGACCGCCCCCGAGCTGAGCGCCGTGAGGGAGTTCCGTTGAACATCGAGAACCTGCTGCGTGAGACCCTCGCCGACATGGCGGACGAGCAGACGCCACCGCCTCCCGCCCGGTTCCTCCCGCAACGTCCTGCCCGGTTCCTGCGGCATCGTCCTGCCCGCCGGAGGGGCGTCGCGCTGGCGGCGGCGGCCGCCGTCGTCGTCCTGGCCGCCGGGGGGACGGTCGCCGTCCGGGCGCTCGCGCCGGAGCCGGGCCGCCCGGAGCCGTCCGCGGCCGCGCGGCCCGGTCCGGGACGGGCTCAGGTGGAGGTCGTCAACGACGGCGAACGGGTCTCCGGCCTGTTCGACGAGCTCGCCCGCGTGACCGGCAGGCCCGCGGAGTCGTTCGCCAAGGCCGCCGGGGACGGCCGGGCGCTCGGCCTGCCTCCGTACGCGAAGGGCGGGCTGGAGGGCTTCGCCTTCCCCGGCACGTACCGGTTCGCCGGCTCCGCCGCCCCGGCCGAGATCCTGGGCGAGATGGTGGCCCGCTTCCGCGCGACGGCGGACGAACTCGGCCTGGCCGCCCGGCCCGACGCCTTGGACGTGGTCATCGTGGCCAGTCTCGTCCAGGCCGAGTCGCCCACCGAGGCCGACATGCCGAAGGTGGCCCGCGTCCTGCGCAACCGGCTGGCCCGCGGCATGTCGCTGCAGGTCGACAGCTCGGTCCGCTACGCGCTCGGCAGGCGTCGCGGGCCCGTCACGATCGAGGACGTGCGGGTGCGTTCGTCGTACAACACCTACCGTCACCAGGGCCTGCCTCCTGGGCCCGTCGCCAACCCCGGCGCGGCCGCGCTCAGGGCCGCCCTCCACCCGGCCGCGGGCTCCTGGCTGTATTTCGTGCTCACCGACCCCAAGCGCGGCACCCTGGCCTTCGCCACGACCGAAAAGGAGTACACCGAACTGACCGAACGCGCCCGGAAACCCGGCTACCGAGAATGAGCGCCCGTTCGTCTAGTGTGCGTCGTCGGGGGACGCGGCGCGCATCAGCAGGTGGCCGCGGCGGAAGCGTTCGTCCTGCAGCGGCTCGCGGAGCATCCGGCCCACCTCGACGAACCCCTCCTTGCGGGCCAGGTCGGCCAGTTCGTCGATCGGCCACCGGTAGGCCGGCGTGACCTTGTGGTCGAACTCCGTGACCGGCCCGCCCTCGGACTCGAAGAAGCCGACCAGGAAGTGGCCGCCGGGGGCCAGCACCCGGCGGAACTCGGCGAGGTACGGCGGCAGTTCCGCCGGCGGCACGTGGATCATGGAATACCAGGAGATCAGACCGCCCAGCTCGCCGTCGGCCACGTCGAGGGCGTCCATCGAGCCGAGTTCGAAACGCAGGCCGGGATAGTCCCTGCGGGCGATGTCGAGCAGCGCGGGGGACAGGTCGACGCCGAACGCGTCCAGGCCGAGGTCGCGCAGGTGGGCCGTCATGTACCCGGGGCCGCACCCGGCCTCGACCACGGGCCGGGGCCCGGCGGCCCGGACGAGTTCGGCGAACGCCGCGACCAGCGCGCGGTCCAGCGGCAGACGGTCGAGCGAGTCGCGGGCGAGGTCGGCGTACAGGTCGGCGACGGCGTCGTAGGCGCGCGCCGTCGCCGTGAGGTAGGAGGAGTCGGCCATGGCGGACGACTGTAGCCCATCGGCTCGGGTGCCGCAGAGCCGTCGACGCCGCGACGGGCCGCCCGTTCTCGCGTATTCTGTGAACAAAAATCCAATCTGTTCATACAGATACAGCCCGGCCGGCGCGGCCATGGAAGGGATCCCCATGCTGAACGATCTGCCGTACCTGTCGGCCGGCGAAGGGCCGCCCCTGATCGTCCTGATCCACACCCCGCAGGCGGCCAACCCCACGGGCATGACGCGCTGGTCCACGATGCGGCTGGTCCGGCCGTTCACCCGGGACTTCACCGTGTACGTCGTCAACCGCCCGCCCGGACTGCCGTCCACCACGACGATGGGCGACCTCGCCGCGATCTTCGCCCGGGCGATCAGGGCCACGTTCGACGGACCGGTCAACGTCCTGGCCCTGTCCACCGGCGGATCCATCGCCCTGCAACTGGCCGCCGACCATCCCGGCCTGGTCGACCGGCTCGTCCTGGCGGGCACGGCCTGCACCCTCGGCCCGGTCGGCCGGCGGGCCCAGCGCGGCTACATCGAACGGGCCCGCCAGGGCAGGCGGCCGAGCCCCGCGCTGGCCGAGATCGTCACCGCGTCGGCCCTCGGCCGCGTCCTGCTCAGGGGCCTGCTGTGGCTGTCGGACGGCGGGCGCGCCGACCACGCCGACGCCGTCACCGTGCTCAACGCCGAGGACGGCTTCGACCTGCGCGGCCGGCTGTCCGAGATCAAGGCGGCCACCCTGCTGATCCAGGGCGGCGACGACCTGGTCTACCCCCTGGACCTGGCCCGGCAGACGGTCGACGGCATCCCGGACGCCCAGCTCGTCGTCTACCCCGGCCGCAGCCACAGCGGCACCTTCACCGACAGGAGATTCGCCCCCGACGCCCTCGCCTTCCTGACCGACGGCTGAGGGCCCGCCCCTCAGGGGCCGACCGGCCGCGGGGCGTCCCGCACCCGCCCCTCAGTGGCCGACCGGCCGCGGGGCGTCCCGCACCCGCGCCCGCAGCAGGGCGACGACGCCGAGCACCACGTGCAGGACCCCGGCCACCGCCGCGGCCACGTGCAGCCCGGCGACGAACGACGCCTCGGCCTGCGCGGCCGCCGCCGGCACGAGGGCGGGCAGCTGGAGGGTCTCGTCCAGGGTGGGGGCCAGGTCCGGCCCACGGAGCCGGAAGACCAGGGCGGCGAGCGAGCCGAGCAGCGCGATCCCGAGGGCGTTGCCGATCTCGTTGCTCGTCTCGGCCAGCGCCCCCGCCGCTCCGGCCCGTTCCGGCGGTACAGCCCCGACCGCGGTGTCGGCGACGACGCTGAACGAGATGCCGTACCCGACGCCCGCGACGACCGTGGACGCGACGTACCAGCCGGCACCGCCCGTGACGGCCGTCGGGAGCAGGAGCAGCAGCCCCACCGCGACGGAGAAGTGGCAGACGGCGAGCGCGGCCCGCCGGCCGACGCGGTCGACCACGAACGGCGTGACGACGCAGGTGACGGTGAGCACCACCGCGCCGGGCAGCGCGAGCAGCGCCGCGTCCAGCACGGGCAGGCCGAGAACGGACTGGAGGTAGACGCCCGACAGGTACGCCGTCGCCGACCACGCCGCCAGCGGCAACAGCCCGGTGACGATCGCCACGGTGAACACCCGGTCGCGGAACAGCGAGAACTCGATCAGCGGCTGCGCCAGGCCGCGCTGCCTGCGGACGAACCACGCCAGCAGCCCCGCCCCGGCCGCCCCCGCGACGACCGGGACGGCCGACAGCCCGTCGGCGGCGGCGTGCTTGAGCGCGTAGATCGCGAACAGCAGCCCGGCCGCGGACGTCACGACGCTGGGCACGTCCACGCGCCCGGCGCGGGTCGGCCGCACCTCGCGCAGCAGGACCGGCGCGAAGACCAGGAACAGGGCGAGGACGGGCAGGTTGACCAGGAAGACCGACCCCCACCAGAACCGTTCCAGCAGCACGCCGCCCACGATCGGCCCGGCGGCGAACCCGGCCGCGAACGCCGCGGCGAACACGCCGATGGCCTGCGCCCGGCGCCGCGGGTCGGCGAACAGCTCGCTCAGCACGGCCAGCGCCGACGGCAGCAGGGTCGCGCCCGCCACGCCCATCAGCGCGCGGGCCGCGATCAGCAACTCGGCGCTGGGCGCGAACGCCGCCGCCGTGGAGCCGGCGCCGAAGACCGCGGCGCCGGTCATGAGCAGCCGCAGCCGCCCGTACCGGTCGCCGAGGTTGCCGAACGCGATCAGCAGGGAGCCGACGGCGAAGCCGTAGACGTCGAGGATCCACAGGGCCTGGCCCGCGGTGGGGGTGAGGGCCTGGCTGATCCGGGGCATCGCCAGGAACAGGATCGAGCCGTCCATGGAGACCAGCAGGACGGGCCCGAGGATCACCAGGAGACCGAGCCAGGCCCGCAGGCCCGGGGAAGTGCGCGTGTGCTGTCGATACATGGCGCCGACACTCGGGCAGGACGCGCCCGGCAGCCATCCCCCTGGCGTGGGTGCACCCAGCAGGTGTACCCACGCGGCCCGCCGGTCGGCCTAGGCTCGGTGGCGTGGAGAGTCTCGGAGCGTTTCTGAAGAGCCGTCGTGACCGGGTCACGCCCGCCGCGATCGGGCTGCGCACGTTCGGGACGGCCCGCCGGGTCCCGGGGCTGCGGCGCGAGGAGCTGGCGCAGCTCGCGGGGGTGAGCGCCGGGTACTACACGCGTCTGGAACAGGGGCAGGCGGAGACCGCCTCGGAGCAGGTGCTCGACGCTCTGGCGCGGGTGCTGCGGCTCGACCGGATCGAGACCGTCCACCTGCACAATCTCGCCCGGCAACCGGCCCGGTCCCGGCTGTCCCGGCCGCCCGTGGAGGAGCCTCATCCGCGGGTGCTCGCGCTGCTGGAGTCGCTGAAGGACACGACGCCGGCGGTCGTGCTCGGCCGGCGTGGGGACGTGCTCGCGTGGAACCGTACGGGTCATGCGTTGATGGGGGAGCATCTGCCGTTCGAGGCGCCGGGGGATCCGGCGGACCGCCCGTCCGTCCCGAGGATGTTCTTCCTGGATCCGCTCTTCCGCGACCTGCACCGCAACTGGGACGAACTAGCCCGCATCCATGTCGCCTACCTCCGGCTCACCGCCGGCCGCTTCCCCTCGGACGCCCGCCTGGCGGAGCTGATCGGGGAGCTGACGATGCACAGCGCCGAATTTGCGGCGTTGTGGGCGGTGGGCGAGGTCGCCGACTGCACGGTGGGCACGATGCGCCTGCGGCATCCCACGGTCGGCGCGGTCGACGTCGACTACCAGGTCTGGCTCCAGCCCGACAGCCCCGACCACCGGGTCGAGATCTACACCCCGGCCGACCCGTCCTCCGCCGACGCCCTTCGCATCCTGACCCAGCAGAGCGGCCGGACGTCCTGAGACGTCCGGCCCTCGGGGGCCCGCCGGTCGCAGAGCTGTGGGGCCTTGGCAGCTGCTGCGGCGCGCGTCGCGCCCGGCGGGCACCCCGGCGGGTACCCGGGTTACGTCAGACGGTGCCGTTGAAGCGGCTGTAGTACGCGCCCACCTCGTTGCGGTGGACGTCGTCGTTGTACACGGCGTCCTCGTCGAACTTCGGCGAGTCCTTGATCTCCTGCTTGGTCCGCGCGAGGTGGACCTTGCGCTCCTGCGGGTCGATCCGCGTGACGGTGCCGGCCGGCAGCACGACCTTCTTGCCGAAGATCCACGGACCGGTGTCGACCACCAGGTAGCTGTCGCCGACGGTGTGGCTCGCCTCGTCCACCGAGCCGATCGAACCGTCGGTGGCCTCGACGTCGAAGCCGACCACGTCGAGAGTCTTGTCGCCGTAGACGTCGGAACCGTAGCTCCACATGTCCTGAGACAAGGGGTTTCCTCCTGATGATCTAGAGAACGTTGCCCACCCACTCTTCCCGGCTCAGCCGCGCCAAACATCGGGCCGCGGTCACTTTGCCGCGCGGGCGGCGTACGCGGCGAGGCCGTCGGCCATGCCCTGCATGAAACGGGTCAGGTACCACCGCCAGAAGCCACCCGAGAGCGGCATCCTCGGCTCGAAGGCGGCGGACCAGGTGATGTCGGTGCCGCCGTCGGCGGCCGGCGCGAGCTCGACCGTCCCGCGGTAGGAGCGGAACGGACCGCCCAGGTTGTCGTAGACGAACCGCCGGTCGGGGACGAGCTCGACGACGCGCTCGCGCGAGACGTTGCGCCCGGTGCGGAAGACCCTGGTGTCGCCCGCCTGCTGCCGGGCCGCCGGATCGCCGCCCTCGACGTCGGCGGAGTCGATCGGCGACCACGACGGCCAGGTGGCGGCGTGCGTGAGCGCCGCGAAGACGGCCTCGGGAGCGGCCTGCGAGCGGGCGGTCACGGCGAAGGAGTACGGCATGAGCCCCAACGTAGGCACCGGCCCGTCCGGAGGCCATGCGCACGATTGCCGTCGATCGGTCAGTTCTTGCGGTACGCCGACGGCCGCACGCCGGTCTGTCGCAGGAAGGCCGACGACAACGAGCCCGCACCGGCGAACCCGCACCGCCCGGCGATCTGCTCGACGCTGAGCGAGGTGGACGACAACAGCCGTCGCGCCTCCTCGACGCGCAACCGGGTGAGGTACCGGTGGGGCGTCTGGCCGGTGCCCTCCCGGAACACCCGGACGAAGTGGTACACGCTCAGATGCACCTCGGCCGCGACGGCGGCCAGCGTCAGCGGCTCGGCCAGGCGCTCGGTCATGACGGCGACAGCCGCCCGGACGGCCGCGTGCTCCGGGCCGGGCAGGCGCTCGTCCCCGCCCTGGGTCAGCAGGTGCGTCACGAGGAAGGCGGCGGCGGACTCGGCGTACAGGTCGCCGGCCGCCGCGCGGCCGGGCAGCGCGCGCAGGAGCTGCTCGACGACCGGATCACCGGCCGCCAGGGCCGCGGCGGTCGCCTCGAAGTCGGGCTCGCGGCCGCCCAGCGCGTCGGCGGCCCGCCGGACGGCCGCCGCGGGCACGTGCACCTGGACGGTGCGCAGCCCGGCCGCCGCCCGGTAGCTGATCGACCCGGCGCGGCCGGGGACCATGAGCTCCAGGTGGCCCGGGACCCAGCGCCGCCGGGCCGGCCTGCCGCCCGCGTGCATCCGCAGGTCGGCGTTCCCCGCCACGCAGAGCACGAGATGCAGGTCGGACACGGCGGGCAGCGCGAAGTGCTCGGCCTCGGGCGCGTGCCGGAAGCCCTGCACCAGCAGCGACCGCCAGCCGGCGTCGTCCCAGCTGTTGTACGTGTGCCGCACGTACGCCGAGGTGTCGAGGCCGGCGTAGGGCGCCAGGTCGAAGTCGGGCGAGTCGAACACGTTCCGAGCCTAACCGGATCACCGCGGCGGGGCCTCGGCGAGCGAGAGGCTGTTGCCGTCCGGGTCGAGGACGTCCACGTGACGCACGCCGTTGCCGTACGTCTCCACGGGCCCGTGCTCGATGCCGTGCCCGGCCAGCCTGGCCAGGATGTCGTCGAGCCCGGACACGCCGAACGTGATCATGGTGCCGCCGACGCGCGCGGCCCGCATGTGCCGGTCGTCGATGACGACCCACGCGTTCTCGCCGACCTGCCACAGGTGCTCCTCGCCGACGACCTCGTCCGCCGGGCGGCCGAAGAACGCCTCGTACCACTGCTGCGCCGCCGCCCGGTCGCGTACGCACACCACGCTGTACAGATCCACTCGGACCACTCCTTCCTGTCGCCATGGAGACTGCGCCGGTGGGGCGAACTCATCGGCTGACAGCGGGATGTGTGCAGTTTGTGAGCGGGGGGCCGGAGGGTGGGGGCGTTGGTGTCACCCGATGGAGGAGGAACCGGTTCATGTACCCCTGTGATGTCCCGTCCCGGCGGGCTGCCCGGCCGCGGTGGCTGCGCGCGCTCACGGCCGCCGTGCCGGCTGTGGGCCTGGCCGTGGTCGCGGCGCTCCCGGCCGCCGCCACGTCCCGGCCGGCCCTGGACGGGACGCCCGCCCTGCTGCAGCGCCTGGCGCGGGAGGTGGTGGCGGCCGGGGCGCCCGGCGTGCTCGTCCGGGTCGACGACGGCCGCGGCCGGCCCGTCGAGATCGCCGAGCAGGCCGCCTGGACCAGACGCGACCACGTGCTCAAGCCGGGCGACGAGTTCCGCATGGGGTCCAACACCAAGACCATGGTCGCCGTGCTGGTGCTGCAACTCGTGGCCGAGGGCAGGCTCGCCCTGACCGACCCGGTGGACAAGTGGCTGCCCGGCCAGGTGCCCGGCGGCGGCGCGATCACGCTGCGCATGCTGCTGAACCACACCAGCGGCCTGTACGACTACACCGACGACCCCGCCATCCTGCCCTCGCTGCTCGGCAAGGACAGGCGGCGGTGGACCCCGACGAAACTGCTGGCTTTGGGGGTGAAGCACGCTCCGCTGTTCGCGCCCGGCGCCAAGTGGTCCTACAGCAACACCGGCTATGCCGCCGTCGGCGCGGTCCTGGAGCGGGTCACCGGGGCGAGCCTGGCCGGCCTGGTCAGGGACCGGATCGCCCGGCCGCTCGGCCTCGCTCATACCTACTACGCGACCGGGCCCGCCTGGCGCGGCCCGTACGCGCGCGGCTACGAGCCGGACGCCGCCCACCAGCCGCCCGCGGTGCCGGCCGCGTTCCGGCGGCTCGCCGGGCCGCGCCACGACGGGCATGTGGACGTCTCCGGCCACGACCCGGGCTGGGGCGGCCCGGCCGGGGCGGTGGTGTCCAGCACCCGCGACTGGGCCCG
This sequence comes from Nonomuraea sp. NPDC048881, assembly GCF_040649795.1. Taxonomy (NCBI): domain Bacteria; kingdom Bacillati; phylum Actinomycetota; class Actinomycetes; order Streptosporangiales; family Streptosporangiaceae; genus Nonomuraea; species Nonomuraea sp. NPDC048881. Next base: position 628,619 of record NZ_JBEZGC010000003.1, on the reverse strand, counting down.
CTTCCACGCCGCGCTCATGTCCGGCAGGCTGCTGCCCGCCGCCCAGCTCGCCCAGCTGCGCACCACCGTCCCGATGGACCCGCGGCAGCCGGACGGGCCCGGCTACGGGCTGGGCATCCAGACCGCCGCCCATCCGTGCGGCACGTTCTGGGGGCACGACGGCGGCATGCCGGGCTACCTGACCACCGGCCTCACCGACCGGACCGGCGGCCGCACGGCCACCGTGCTCGTCACGTCGGAGTACTGGGCCGAGTTCGAGGCCGACCCGAAGCTCGCCAAGGCCGTCCAGGCGCTGCAGACGGCGGTGACCTGCACGATGTTCGGCAAGCCGGTGCCGGGCGCCGGCTGAGCGGCGCGTTGACCGGGCGGCGTCGGCTGGGCGGCGCTAGCTGGGCGGCGTCGTGACGGCTGCTGCCACCAGGCTCTCGGCCTGTGCTCGTGACATCGCCGCGCCGCCCGCGTGTGCGGCGGCGAACGCGGCGGGGCCCAGGGCGGTCTCGGCCCGGCGGGTGAGCCGCCGCAGGTCGGGGTCGCCGGGGCCGGTCCAGCCGCCCAGGACGGTGGCGGCCCCGAGCAGTCGGCCGGCCCGTTCCGGCCGGTCCCGGCCGAGCTCGATCGCGGCGGCCACCACCGCGGTCGCGGCCGCGACCGGCGTGTGCCAGGTCAGCGTCAGGCGCACCGCCGGATGGTCGAGCCGGCGGGCCGCGCGGTCGGGGAACCCCTCCGCGAGGTCCGCCCGAGCCAGTACGCCCAGCAGCAGCGCGGTCAGCGGCGGCGTGGTGGATCGATCGGGAGGGGCGCAGGCCAGACCGGCCAAGGCATGTTCGCGGGCCGCCGCCGCCCGCCCGGCGGCCAGCTCCAGCCGGGCCAGCCCCAGGCGCGCCTGGGTGCTCGACTCCGCCGACCCGCTGCCCCCGGCCCGGTCGAGCAGGCCGGTCAGGTCCCGCCGGCCGCCGTCCACGTCGCCGGACTCGGCCCGGTGCAGCGCGGCGGCCACCTCGTTCTCCATGGTGTGCTCGGGCATGCCGAGCTCGCGGAAGCACCGGGTGGCGCGCTCGGCCAGGGCGGGCGCGGCGGCCGCCGCGCCGGACCGGACCAGCGCCGAGCCGAGGGCGCTCAGCGTCATGCCCTGGCCCCACCGCTCGCCGAGCTGCTCGAACCCGGCCAGCGCGCGGCCCAGCGTGTCCTCGGCCTCGGCGAGATGGCCGTTGTTCATGGCCAGCACGCCGCTGACCAGCAACGCCAGCGACCGGCTCCACGGATCCGTCCCCTCGGCCGGTACGGCGTGGTCGCCCTTCGCGGCTATGCCGACCGCCAGGCGGGCCATCTCGGCGATGGGATGCGTGCCCGGGACGAGCTGGGCCAGGGCCGTCCTGATCCGGTCGAAGGCGGCGTCGGTCTCCTCCGGCCCGGCGGCCTCGACGGTGGCGATCGCGTGGGCGGCCGCGACCAGCGCGCGGGATCGCGGGTCGGCCGGGCCGTCGGCCTGGAGCACCTGGCCGAGCAGGTCGAGCGACTCCGGCGGGAAGTCCCGCAGGAACCAGTACCAGCTCAGCGCGACGCCGAACCGCACGGCCCGTCCGGCGTCCCCGGACTCGACCGTCCAGCGGATCGCGGCCGACAGGTCGTCCCGTTCCGCCGACAGGCGGGCCAGCGGGCGGAGCTGGTCCGCCGTGCGCAGGTGGGGGTCGGCGGCCTCGGCCAGCCGCAGGAAGAACCGGGCGTGCCGGTCGCGCGTGGCGGCGACCTCGGCGCGTTGGGCCAGGCGCTGCAGACCGTACTCGCGGATGGTCTCCAGCAGGCGGTAGCGCGGCTCGGCCGGGTCGGCGGAGTCCACCAGGTGCAGCAGGGACTTGTCCACCAGCGCCGCCAGCAACTCCGGCACGTCGCCCGCCCCGCCGATGACCGCCGCGGCATCCGAGCCACCGATGGCGGCCGCATCGTCAGAGCCACCGAACGCCGCCCCGGCATCCGAGCCGCCGATGGCGGCCGCGGCGGCCTCGGTGAAGCTGCCGCGCACGACGGACAACCGTTCCAGCAGGGACCGTTCGCCGGGGTCGAGCAGGTCCCAGCTCCACGCGACGGCGGCAGCCAGGGTGCGGTGGCGCGGCAGCGCCGTCCGGCTGCCGGCGGTGAGCAGCCGGAACCGGTCGTCCAGCCGGGCCGCGACCGCCTCGACCGGCAGGACGCGCAGCCGAGCGGCGGCCAGCTCGATCGCCAGCGGCAGGCCGTCGAGGCGACGGCAGATCTCGACCGCCGCCGCCAGCGCGCCGCCCTCCAGGACGAAGCCTGGCCGTACGGCGGCGGCGCGGTCACGGAACAGCCGGACCGCCGCGACGGACCGAGCCGCCTCCGGCGTCGAGCCCGGTTCCGGCAGGTCCAGCGGCGGCACCGGGTGCAGGGTCTCGCCGTCGATGCGCAGGGGTTCGCGGCTGGTGGCCAGCACCCGCAGCCGCGGGCAGCGGCCGAGCAGCGTCCCGCACAGCGTGGCGGCGGCCTCGATCACGTGCTCGCAGTTGTCCAGCACCAGGACCAGGTCGTCGTCCGCGAGGAGTTCGACCAGGTCGTCCGGCTCGGCCCGCGCGGGCGCGCCCTCCTTGCGCGTCCGGAGCAGGTCGAGCAGCACGCGGGGGACGTCGTCGGGCCCGACCGCGGCCAGCGGCACGAACCACACCCCGCCGGACGGCGTGAGCCGCCGGCCGACCGCGCCGGCCAGCCGGGTCTTGCCCGCCCCGCCGGGGCCGACCAGGGTGACCAGCCGTGCCCGGCCGAGCAGGCCGGTCACCCGCCGCACGTCCTCGTCGCGGCCCACGAAGCTGGTGAGCGGGACGTCGAGATTGCCATGCGACCGGCTCGACGGCAACGGCCCGGACGGCCCAAGCGCCCCGGATGGCACAGGCGGCCCGGATGGCCCGAACGGCCCAGGCGGCCCAAGAGGCCCGGAGGGCACGGAGGGCCCACCCGGCCTGGATGGTCCGGGGGGACCGGCCGCCCGGCGGGGGCCGGGAAGGTCGCCGCGCAGGACCGCCAGGTGGGCTTGCTGGAGGTGCGGTCCGGGGTCGCCGCCGAAGTCGTCGGCGAGCCGGGCACGGATGCGCTGGTAGGCGGCCAGCGCCTCGGCCCCGCGCCCGTCGCGGGCGAGCGCCCGGATGAGCTGGGCGTGCAGGCGCTCGCGCAGCGGGTGGGCGGCGGCCAGCGATTCCAGCTCGGCGACCAGGCCGAGGCCACCGCCCAGCCTCAGGCCAGCGCGCAACGGGTCGCCGTCCAGTGTCAGGTCACCGCCCAGCCCCAGGTCACCGTCCAATGTCAGGTCACCGCCCAGCGTCGGGTCACCGTCCAGCGCCAGGTCACCGTCCAACCTCAGGTCAGCACCCAGCGTCAGGCCGGCGCCCAGTGTCAGGTCGGCCTCGATGCGGTCCTCCAGGGCGGCCAGCCGGGCGCGTTCGAGCCGGTCGGCCCCGGCGGCGGCGAACGGCGCCGCCCGCACGTCGGCCAGGGCCGGTCCGCGCCACAGGCCCAGGGCCTCCCGCAGGACGGCGGCCGCCTCGGCGGGCCGGTCCCGAGCGGCCGCCCGCCCCTGCCTGACCAGCCGCTCGAACCGCACGGCGTCGACGGCGTCCGGCTCGACGGCCAGCCGGTACCCGGCGGGGCCGGAGGTGAGCAGCCCGGGATGCCCGAGGACGCGCCGGAGCCGGGACACCAGCGACTGCAGCGCGTGCATGGGGGCCTCCGGCGGCGCGTCGTCCCACAACGCCTCGGCCAGGGTCTCGGGCCGGACGGCCCGACCGGCGTCCAGGGCCAGCCTGGCCAGCAGCGCCCGCAGCCGCGCGCCGCCGACCCGCGCCGGGCCACCGGCGGTCACCAGCGACAGAGGGCCGAGGACGCCCACGCGCAGCTGCCCGCCGTCGCCGTCCGGCCTGGTCGAGTCCGCCATGGCCAGGAGTCTGGCACGCGGCGGCGGGTCGTGCCGCCCTTGACTAACCGGACCACAGTCCGATACGTTGCCGGACACATTCGGACCGCAGTCCACTTGGAGATCGAGATGCTCAGGAAAATGATCACGGCCGGTTCGCTGGCGCTCATGGTGCTCGGCGCCTCGAGCGCGTACGCCGACTCGGGCCCCGGCAAGGTCGTCCACCACTCGCACAAGGAGGCCGGATCACCCTGCGAGGGGCTGAAGGGCTGCACGTTCGTGCAGCTGAAGGGCGACCCGAAGACCGGCCCCTCGGAGGCCGTGTTCACCCTCAAGGCCGGCACGCCCTTCCCGCCGCACTGGCACACCAGCCCCGAGCACGTCGTCGGCGTTTCCGGCGTGATGTCGTGGAACGTCAAGGGCCACAAGACGTACCGGATCGGCGCGGGCGACTACCTGTACTACCCGTCGAAGGCCGAGCACTGGGGCAAGTGCGCGGCGGGCGCCGACTGCGTCTACTACGTGTACGACTCCAAGCCCTACGACTTCCACCCCGCCGGCCGCTGAGCGGGCGTCGCCCCGCGGGCGCGGAAGGTGCGCCGGTAGGCGTCCGGAGGCACGCCGACCGTGCGGTTGAAGTGCCGGCGCAGCGTGGCCGCGGTGCCCATGCCGGTGGCCTCGGCGATGGCGTCCACGCCGTCGTCGGTGGTCTCCAGGAGCTCCTGGGCGCGGCGGATGCGCTGGGTGAGCAGCCACTGCAACGGGGTGGTGCCGGTCATCGACCTGAAGTGGCGGCCGAGGTGGCGCGAGCTCAGGTTCGCCCGGCGGGCCAGGTCCTCCACCGTCAGGGGCTGGTCCAGGTGCCGGCCCGCCCAGGCGAGCAGGTCGCTGAGGGGATGCCCGTGCGGCTCGGGGACGGGGGTGGCGACGAACTGGGCCTGGCCGCCGGGCCGGTGCGGCGCCACGACCAGGCGGCGCGCGATCGCGTTGGCGACCGCCGAGCCGTGGTCGCGGCGGACCAGATGCAGGCACAGGTCCAGGGCGGCGGCCTTGCCCGCGGCCGTGAGCACGCTGCCCTCGTCCACGTAGAGCACGTCGGGATCGACCTCGATCCGGGGATGGCGGGCGGCCAGGGTCTCGGTGTGGGCCCAGTGGGTGGTGGCCCGCCGTCCGTCCAGCAGGCCGGCCGCGGCCAGGACGAACGCGCCCGTGCACAGCGAGGCGACCCGCGCGCCCGCCTCGTGCGCCGCGCGCACGGCCGCGACGAGGTCGGCCGGCGGCTCCTCGTCCACCTCTGCCCAGCCGGGGACGATCACCGTGTCGGCCCCGACGAGCCGGTCCAGCCCGGCGTCGGGTTCGAGCAGGAACCGCCCGTCGGCCCGTACGGGACCGGCTCCGCAGATGACCGGCTCGTACCAGCGTTCGACGGGGACGGGCGGGGGCGAGCTGAACAGCTCGTAGGCCAGGGCCAGCTCGAAGTGCAGGATCCCGTCGGCGACGGCTACCGCGACTGTGGTCACGTCCGGAATTGTACGCATCATGTCGTTCCGGACGCTCGTGCGGCGGGGCGGTGGGCCGCCAGGATGTCCGCATGACGCATGCAGAGCTGACGAAGAACAAGGTGGCGGTCTACGGCGCGTACGGGCACACGGGCCGTTTCGTGGTGGCGGAGTTGCTGCGGCGCGGGCTGGCGCCCGTCCTGGCGGGCCGCGACGGCGACGCGCTCAAGGCGCTGGCCGAGGCGTACCCCGGGCTGTCGGTCAGGCAGGCGTCGGTGGACGATCCGGCGGCGCTGGACCGCGTCCTGGACGGAGTGACCGCGGTGATCAACTGTGCCGGGCCCTTCGCCGCCACGGCCGCCCCCGTGATCGAGGCGGCCCTGCGCGCCGGCGTCCCGTACGTGGACGTCGCGGCCGAGATCGAGGCCAACGTGGACACCTTCGAGCTGTTCGCGGAGCGCGCCCGGAAGGCGGGGGCGGTGATCGTGCCCGCGATGGCCTTCTTCGGCGGGCTCGGCGACCTGCTGGTCACGGCGGCGATGGACGACTGGACCGGCGCCGACGAGGCGCACGTGGCCTACGGGCTGGACAGCTGGCACCCCACGACCGGCACCCGGGCCGCGGGCAAGGTCTCCAGGGAGCGGCGCGACGGCCGACGCGTCCGCCACGCCGGCGGCCGGCTGGAGTACCGCGACGACCGGGCGCCGGCCGGGAAGTGGGCCTTCCCCGAGCCGACCGGGACGCGCGACGTCATCGCGGAGTTCTCGATGGCCGACATCGTGACCGTCCCGAGCCACCTGGACATCCCGGAGGTGCGCAACTACATGACGGTCGAGGCGGCCACGGACGTGGTGAACCCCGACACCCCGGCCCCGGTCGCGGCCGACGAGCACGGGCGGTCGGCGCAGCCGTTCGTCGTGGACGTGGTCGTGCGTTCGGGCGCCGGGGAACGCCGGGCGGTGGCCCGCGGCCGGGACATCTACGCCGTCAGCGCGCCGCTCGCGGTGGAGGCCGTCGAGCGCGTCCTCACCGGCCGGACCAGGGCCGCCGGGGTGGCGTCGGCGGGGCGCATCTTCGACGCGCCGGACTTCCTGCGGGCGTTGTCGCCCCACATCGAGGTCGAGCTCGACACCGCGGCGCAGCGCTGACCCTCGCGCGTCTGGACCGCGTGCGGGTCGCGGCGATCCTCCTGCCCGGCCCTGGTGGACACCGCGCGCCTGCGGCGGGCGCGGCGGGCGCCGATCCACGCCGCCGCGGGCGGGTTCAGCCCGGCAGCACCGACAGTTCGCAGGCGTAGGAGTCGGCCGGCGCGTTCAGCGCCCACACGACCATCGCGGCCAGCGATTCCGGCCGGATGCACGCCTGCGGGTCGTACGGGCGGCCGAAGGCGGCCCTGACCTCGCCCAGCAGGTCGGTCGCCGTGGCCGCGGGGTAGACCGTGGTGACCCGGACCCCGTGGACGGCCTCCTCCTCGCGCAGCGAGTCGGCCAGTTCGCGCAGCGCCGCCTTGCTGGCCACGAACGCCGACCAGCGCGGGACGCCGGTCAGCCCGGGGGAGGCGTTCACGAAGATCACATGGCCCTTGGACCGCCGCAACGCGGGCAGCGCGAGCCGGACGAGCTCGGCGGCGGAGGCCACGTTCACCGCCATCGTGCGCCGCCACGTGTCGGGGCCGGCCTCGGCGACGGCCTCCACGGGGGAGATGCCGGCGCAGTGCACCACCGCGCGTATCTCCGTGAGCTCCGCCGTCAGCGCCTCCATGGCGGGGGCCAGCGACGCGGGGTCGGCCAGGTCGGCCTCGATCCCGCGGACGTCCAGCCGCCCGACGTCACGTCCGACGGCGATCACCCGATGCCCGGCCGCGCCGAGCGCGGCGGCCAGCGGCCTTCCGATTCCTCCGGTGGCGCCGGTCAGCAGCACGTTCCCCATGGCGGCCGATCATTCCGGCAGGACGAGCAGGACGCAACGGCCTTTCCGCCCGTCCGCTCACATCCATCGGGAACGGTTCGATTTCACCTCTGGTGCACCAGGCGTATTCAGCGTACGTTACTCAGCACTCAGTATTCAGAGTGTGACATGTTACAGATCCAGAGGTCACCGTGAAGATCCACACAATCGCCGCCGGGCTGCTGGCCACCGGACTTCTCGCCGCCGGATGCGCCACCGGCGGAACCGGCACGGCCAAGGGACCCGCTCCCTCGATCGCCGCGTCCACCCCCGCGGAGTTGTCCGGTGAGGTCAAGGTGTGGTCGTTCGACGTGGGTGCGACCGCCCTGAAGCGTCTGGCGCCCGAGTTCACCAAGCTGCACCCCAAGGTGAAGATCGACGTGACGGACGTCGGCTACGACAACATCTACGAGAAGGTCACGGTCGGCATGCAGTCGGGCACCGGCCTGCCCGACGTCGTGCACCTTGAGGACGAGCGGGTCCCCGGCTACGCCAAGAACTTCCCCAACGGGCTGGCCGACCTCGGGCCGGTCGCCGGCAAGCTGAAGGCCGACTTCGACCCGGCCAAGTGGCAGACGGCCTCCGGCGAGGGCGGCAAGCTGTTCGCGCTGCCGTGGGACTCCGCGCCCGTCGGCCTGTTCTACCGGCGCGACTACTTCGAGCAGGCCGGCATCAAGGCCGAGGACATCCAGACCTGGGACGACCTGATCAAGGCCGGCGAGACGCTGAAGGCCAAGACCGGCAAGAAGCTCATGGTCTCCGACCTGGGCAACAGCGAGCCGCTGTTCACCACCCTGTTGCAGCAGCAGAAGCAGGGCAGGTTCGTGGACGGCAAGGTCGCGGTCAACACCCCGGCCGCCGTCAAGGCGCTGACCCTGATCAAGACGATGAACGACAAGGGCCTGCTGCAGAACGAGCAGGGCTGGGACGGCCGGGTCACCGCGACCAAGGAGGGCAAGGCGGCCGTCGCGCCCACCGCCGTCTGGTGGACGGGCACGCTGGTGTCGGAGATGCCGGAGCTCAAGGGCAAGTTCGGCGTGATCCCGCTGCCCGCGTTCGAGCCGGGCGGGGTGCGCACCTCGGCCAACGGCGGGTCCATGCTGGCGGTCACCGGCCAGACGAAGAACCAGCAGGCGGCGTGGGCGTTCGTCGAGTTCGTCACGGCGAACAAGGACAGCCAGCTGTCGATGATGAAGCAGGAGTCGCTCTTCCCGGCCTACCTGCCCGCGCTGGCCGACCCGTACTTCTCCGAGCCGGTCGAGTACTTCGACGGGCAGCCGGTCAACAAGATCTTCGCCGACCAGGTGCGCGCCATCCCGGCCGTGGAGTCCACCGACGACGACGCCGAGGCCAGTGAGCTGCTGAAGAAGCTGCTGCAGCGTGCGGTGGTGGGCGGCAAGGACCCCAAGGCCGTGCTGGACGAGGCGGCCGAGCAGATCGCGTCCGCCACGAAGCGGGAGATCGGATGACCGTTCGGCGCCGCCTGGTCCCCTGGATCTTCGCGGGGCCCGCCGCCGCGCTGCTGGCGCTGTTCTTCGCCTACCCCCTCGGGGCCAGCCTCTGGCAGAGCCTCCAGCGGACCGAGGACGGCCTGACCGAATGGGCCGGCCTGGAGAACTACCAGCGCCTCCTGCACGACGACAGGTTCCTGCAGTCCCTGGTCAACGTGGGGCTGATCCTGGTCGTGCAGGTCCCGATCATGATCGGGCTGGCGCTGGCGCTGGCGTACGTGCTCAACCAGTCGTGGCTGCGGTTCCGCGCCACGCTGCGGATCGCGTACTTCCTGCCCGCCGTGACGACGCTGGTCGCCTACGCGGTGGTCTTCCGGGTGCTGCTGCGCACCGACGGCGGCATGGTCAACCAGCTGCTCGGCGCCGAGATCGCCTGGCTGGACGACCCGGCCTGGGCGCGGGTGGCGCTGATCGCGTCCATCACCTGGCGGTGGACGGGCTACAACATGATCATCCTGCTGGCCGGCCTGCAGGCGATCGGCAAGGAGCAGTACGAGGCCGCCTCGATCGACGGGGCCGGGCCGCTGCGGTCGTTCGTCAGCGTGATCGTGCCGCAGCTCAAGCCGGTGATCCTGTTCTGCTCGATCACCTCCACGATCGGCACGCTCCAGCTGTTCGACGAGAACAAGCTGCTCACCGACGGCGGCCCCGACGACGCGACCACCTCGCCGATCCTGCTGCTCTACCAGGTCGGCTTCAAGCAGTTCGACTTCGGTTACGCCGCGGCGATGGCCTGGGTGGTGGTGCTGCTCATCGGGGTGCTCTCCTACGCCCAGTTCAAGTGGTTCGGGAAGGAGAAGTCATGAAACGCCTGCTGCTCTGGCTGCTCATGGCGGCCGGCGCGGTGGTCAGCATCGCGCCGTTCTACTGGATGTTCGTCGCCTCCACGCACGACACGTCGGAGCTGTTCCGCAGCCCGCCCCCGTTCCTGCCCGGCGACGACCTGCTGGACAACCTGCGGTCGCTGGAGGAGACGATCGGCTTCTCCCGCGTGGTGCTCAACAGCCTCGGCACGGCCCTCGTCTACACCGCGCTGTCCGTGCTGGTCAGCGCCATGGGCGGGTACGGCCTGGCCAAGTACCGCTTCCGCGGGCGCGGCCTGCTGCTCGCGGTGATCCTGGCGACGATGATGATCCCGTTCCAGGTGCTGCTGGTGCCGCTGTTCCAGATGATGGCCAGCATCGGCTGGGTCGACTCCTACGAGTCGATCGTCATCCCGTTCCTGGCCAACTCCTTCGGCATCTTCCTCATGCGCCAGGCCTTCCTCGACTTCCCCGACCAGCTCATCGAGAGCGGACGCCTCGACGGCGCCGGAGACCTGCGGATCTTCTACCGGATCGTGCTGCCCGTGGTCCGGCCGCAGCTCGGCGCGCTGGTCATCTTCACGTTCATGAGCCAGTGGAACTCCTTCATCTGGCCCCTGCTCATGCTCACCAGCGAGGAGAAGTACGTGCTGCCGGTCGCGCTCAGCCACCTCACCGGGCTGACCCGCGTCGACTACTCGGGCCTGATGCTGGGCGCGCTGCTGGCCACGCTGCCGCTGATGCTCATCTTCTTCGTCTTCCAGAAGCAGTTCGTCTCCGGGCTGCTCGGCGGAGCGGTGAAGGGGTGAAGGGGTGAGTTCGCGGCCCGCCGGAGCGCCTCGACTCCGGCGGGCCGCCCGCCTCGAACGACCTCGTATGACGTAACTCACCCTCCTCGACGTCACATCTCGGCCGCCGATCCCGTCTTGAAGGCGAAGGCGAAACGAGGAGGGTCCGATGCGCTCATCGGTGCGGAAACGTCAGTCGTCGGGGCTCGGTCATTGGTCGTTCATGTTCGCCGAGGTGGCGATCTGGTCCTTCGCCGTCCTGGTGGTGACCGGGCTGTTCCTCATGGTGTTCTTCGACCCGGACATGTCCCCGGTGCTCTACCACGGCGTGTACACGCCGCTGAGCGGCGTCCCGGTCAGCAGGGCGTTCGACTCGACCATGCGGCTGAGCCTGGAGGTGCGCGGCGGGCTCTTCGTCCGGCAGGTGCACCACTGGTCGGCGCTGGTGTTCGTGGCGGCGGTCGCGATGCAGTTGCTGCGCATGTTCGTGACCGGCGCGTTCCGGCGGCCGCGCGTGCCGCAGTGGCTGATCTGGGTGACGCTGCTGCCGCTCGGGATGGCCGCGGGGGAGACCGGCAACATCCTGCCCGACGACATGCTCTCCGGCGGCAGCCTGTGGCTGATCCAGTCGGTGCTGCTGTCGATCCCCGTCGTGGGGTCGTACGGCGCGCAGCTGCTCTTCGGCGCCGGGTTCCCCGGCGACAGCATCATCCCCACCATGTACTGGACGCACGTGCTGGTGATCCCGGCGGCCATGGTCGCGCTGCTGGCCGCCCGTGAATGGCTGGTGCGGCGGCACGGGCACTCGCGGTTCGCCGCGCCGGTCCCGGCCCGGGCGGGCGTGCGGCCGTTGATGGCGGGCACGACGATCGGCGTCCTGGTCATCCTGGGCCTGGCCTTCCAGATCGCCCCCATCTGGTTGTACGGCCCGGCCGGGCCCGGCCAGATCTCGGCCGGCTCGGTGCCCGACTGGTACATGGGCTTCCTCGACGGCGCTCTGCGAATCATGCCGGGCTGGGAGCTGACGATCGGGGGGTACACGCTCAGCCTCGCGGTCCTGGTGCCCACGCTGGTGGTCCCCGGGGCGTTCTTCACCGTCCTGGCCGGCTACCCGCTGGGCGAGCGCCTCGTCCTGCGGCGTCCCGGCCGGCGCGACGCGCTCGGCCGGCCCAAGAGCAGGAGCCGCCTGGCCGCCGAGGCGAGCGGGCCGGCCGTGCTGGACCGGCCGCGCGAGGCGCCCGTGCGAACCGCCGTCGCCGCCGCCGGGGTCGCCTTCTACGGGCTGCTGTGGGCCGCCGCGGCCAACGACCAGCTCGCCCACCAGTTCCACCTCTCGGTGGAGGCCGTGACGATCTTCTTCAGGTACGCCGTCCTGCTCGGCCCGGTCGTCGCCTTCTGGCTGACCCACCGGCTCTGCCTCGGCCTGCGACTCCAGGACCGGCACGACGCGGAGCACGGGCCGGAGAGCGGCGTGATCGTCCGGACCGCGCAGGGCGGCTTCCACGAACGCCCGATGCCCGTGGAGCCCGAGCGGCAGCACGCGGTCACCGCGCCGCGCGACTGACCGCGCGGGCCGGGCCGCTTGACCTTGACACTGTGACAAGGTCTTCACTGGTCGCCGAGGAGGTGGTCCCGATGACCAGGCAGGAACGAGACCCGGACCCGAGCGGCGCCGTCGGAGGGCTGGCGGCCGGCGACCCGTCCGTACGGCTGCGGGCGGCCCTGGCGGTGGGCACGACGCCGGACCCGCGCCTCGTCGGCGCGCTCGTCGAGCGCTGCGCGGTCGAGCCGGAGTTCCACGTGCGCGACATGCTCACCTGGGCGCTCACCCGCCACCCGGCGGAGCTGACGGTCCCGAGGCTGCTCGGCGAGCTGCGTTCGGAACGCGCGCAGGCCCGCAGCCAGGCGCTGCACACGCTGTCCAAGATCGGCGACCGGCGGGCGTGGCCGGCGATCACCCGCGAGCTGCTGACCGACGCCGACGACGAGGTGGCGCGGAGCGCCTGGCGGACCGCGGTGCTGCTGGCACCCGAAGAGGAGAAGCCCGGACTGGCCGAAGTATTGTCGACACAGCTCGGGCGCGGCCGACGGGAGACCCAGCTGAGCCTCAGCCGGGCGCTGGTCGCGCTCGGCGAGGTGATCGAGCCGGTGCTGCGGGCCGCGATGGCCGACCCGGATCCCGGCGTGCGCGCGCACGCCGGGGCCACGGAACGGCTGCTGCGCGACCCGGAGGCCGGATTCGAGTTCGCGATCGAGGAGGCGAAGCGCGTCGTGGCCCTCGGCGCCGGCGGCCAGGAGGGATGATGGGCTGTGCTGATCGGCGACGTCGCGCGACGGTCCGGGGTGAGCGCCCGCATGCTGCGCCACTACGACGCGCTCGGGCTGGTGCGCCCGACGGGCCGCAGCCACGCCGGCTATCGCGAGTACTCCGGCGAGGACATCCGGCGGATCTTCCACATCGAGAGCCTGCGGTCGCTGGGCCTGTCGCTGCGTGACGTCGGACGGGCGCTCGACGATCCGGGCTTCACGCCGTCCGGGCTCGTCGAGGACCTCATCCGGCGCACCCGGGAGCGCATCGCGGCCGAGACGGAGCTGCTCACGCGCCTGCGCCGGATCGACGCCGCCGACCCCGCCGGCTGGGACGACGTGCTCCAGGTCGTCTCCCTCCTGCAGGGGCTCGGGTCGAAGAACGCCGGCCGGCGCCAGAGCGCGGCGCTGTCCGCGGTCGCCGAGGTCCCGGTGGAGGCGCTGGTCGAGGCGGCGCTGGGCGAGAGCGACCCGAACGTCGCCGGAGCCCTGCGATGGGCTCTGGCGCAGTCGGGCGAGGGCGCCGCCGCGCTGCTGGCGCAGGGTCTGCACGCACCGGCGGCCGAGGTGCGCAAGCGCGCGGTCCAGTCGATCGCCGAGCTCCCGGACGTCACGGCGACCGCCCTGCTCCAGGACGCCCTGACCAGCCCCGACATCGTGGTCCGCCGCTACGCGGCCCTGGCGCTCGGGGCACGCGGCGTGGACGACGCCATCCCCACGCTCATCGACATGGTCGTCGAGGGGACGAACGACGTCGACGCGGCCGACGCCCTGAGCACGCTGGCGGGCCGCCCCCGCGCGGCGGACCCGATCGCCGCCGGGCTCGTGGACTGCCTCGCCCGGCGTGGCGCCGAGCCGTCCGCGCGCCGGCGGCTGACGCAGGCGCTCGCCGACATCCCGGGCGCCACCGCGTCACGCGCCCTCGCCGACCTGACGCAGGACGACGACCGCGCCGTCGCGCTCACCGCGACCTACGTCCTGGGGCTGCGCGACACGCGATGAGCGCTCGGCCCCGTTCGGGGAGCGTGTCACCCTGCCGGGGTCCGGCGCTGCGCCGCCGCGGCGGCCTGGCCGACACCCTGCCTGATGCGGCTCTCCACCCGCGCGACCGCGCCCGTGCCGGCCGCCATGCTGGCCCCGGTGACCTGGGCCTGGCCGGTGACGAAGATGCCGTTGTTCAGGATGGTCGTCTGGCGGTCGCGCAGGTCGCTCACGTCGACGTTGTGCTCCTCCAGGAAGTCGGCGACGGCGTCCATGATGCGCTGCTCGGCGGCCTTGACGTACATCTCCTTGTCGAGCTGCTGGAAGTAGCGGTGGTAGAGGTGGTCGGTGGCGTGCTCGCGGGGGTTGTAGGCCGCGCCGTAGTTGAAGGTGTGGCCGCGGATGGCCTTGATGCTCGCCTTCTGCTGCCGCCTGCGCCTTCTCGGCTCCGAGAGCGCGGCGAGGGTGTTGGGCAGGGCCAGCACCAGCCCCGCGGCGGTGCGCCGCAGCGCCGACAGCGCGATGCGGGCCATCCGCTCCGAGGGCGCGCAGTTGACCAGCCGGTCGACGTCGCGGTAGGCCTCCCGCAGCGGCGGCAGCAGCGAGTAGCCGGCCTCGGTGAACATCATGCCCTTCTCGGCGAGCAGCACGAACCGCAGGAAGATCGAGATCACCACCTCGCCCTCCCAGCCGGTCACGCTCACCGTGAGGTAGGGGCGGGCCCGCGTGCGCGGGTTGTCGCGCAGCTGGTGGATGAACCGCTCGCTCACCGTCGGCACCGGCGGCAGGAGGGCGTCGGGCAGCACGGCGGCCTGGAGCTCGGGGTCGGTCTCGTAACGCAGGTCGAGGCCGTTGACGAAGAGCTTGTCGCCGACGGTGAGACCGGGCAGGCCGAGGGCGGCGATCTCGGCGGCCACCCGGTCGTAGAGCTCGCCGACCGCGAAGGGCACGACCGTCTCGCCGGGCCGGGCCTTGGCGACGTTCATGGTGAACGACCAGTTGTTGATCCTGCTGCCGTAGCCGACGAAGGGGGAGTAGTCGGCGAACACCGTGACGTTCCCGGCACCGCGGTCGGCGATGTCGACCAGATGGTCGCGCAGCGCGGGCGAACTGGGCAGCGGCGCCTCGGCCGGATCGAAGGAGTCGCGGGTCAGCCTGGTCAGGATGACCGACTCGTGGGCGTCGTAGAGCTCGGCGAAGACGACGAGCCAGGCCAGGAAGATCGGGAGCAGGACGAGCGGGCTGGACAGCAGGGCCAGGGTGGCCACGGCGAGCCCGGCCAGCACGGCGTCGCGCACGTGCTGGCGTCTTCGGGCCATCAGGCCGTACTTGAGCATCGTGGCCAGGTCGACGCCGGGGGACTGGGCGACGGCGCGGAAGCGGTCATGAAGAATCGAGCGAATGGTGGAATTACGCACTTTCGCGTCGAGCATCATGGCGATGCAGAGATATCGGGTGACTTCCGTCGCGGCCGGGCGATCACCCTGGAAATGGCGGCCACAATTAGCGCAGACCAGGGAATCGGGCAGGTTGGGGCTGTCGCAGTGACCGCAATTCATCAGCTCAGTCCTCTGGTTGGGGCTTCGTGGAGCCTGACGTCACCCCGACTTTAACGAGCGCGCGTCCGGCGTCGCCACGCAAAAAGAATTCGCCCTGAGGACATTATTCGCCAAACATAATAAACAACAATGCCGGACCTCAGATCTCCTTGAGGAAGACGATCGCGTCCGCCTGGTGGACGGTCGCGGGGTCGAGGGCCAGGTACGTGTGGTCCACCGGGACGCGGGGCGCCGGCCCGCGGTCGAGCGCCCCGGCCAGGCGGCGGGGATCGACGACGGCGCGGGCGTCGCACACCTCCGACAACATGCCTTCGAGGGTGTCGGGGGCCGGGACGTCGGCGCCGCGGGAGCCGAACGTCGAGGCGGCGAAGGCGTACCGGTCGCCGAGGCACGCGGCGAGCACCGCCCCCGCGCTCCACCACCGCAGCTCCTCGCCCGCGAACCGCAACCGGCTCTCGTCGCGCTGCAGGTGGCGGTTGTGGGCGAAGACGAGGGTGGGGCCCCGGCGCTCCTCGCGCCGGACGATCGCGTCGAGGTTGCCGGCCATCATCGCGTCGCGCAGGCTCATGAGCGCGCCGAGCCGGCGGGGCGAGGGGTCGGCCATGCCGGCGTGGTGGCGCAGCAGCCCGGTGGCGGCGCGGGCGTGCAGACCGGCGCGCCACCGGTCGTCGCCGGACGTGACGGCCGCCAGGTGCGGGGCGTGCGCGGTGAGCAGCACGCCGAGGTCGTCGGCGATCAGGCGCAGCTCCCTGGCCTCCGGCGCGGCGCCGATCGAGCGGGCCGGGTCCGTGAGGGCGGCCGGGTCGGTCCAGCGCTCGTCGGGGCCGAGCAGCACGTCGAGCCTTTCGCGGGTCAGGGGCAGGTCGAGGTGGGGGGCCAGGTAGTCGTACAGGGCGGTCAGGGCCGGGCGCGGGGCGGCCGGGCCGGTGATCTCCACCGGGGCGTCGAAGCCGTCGAAGCGCAGCCGGTCGCGCGGCGCGGACCGCTCGTTGCGGGCCCGCATCCAGCGCAGGAGCTCGCGGTTGGCGGGCGAGGCGCCGAACCCGTGGCTGAAGCCGCGGCTCATCGCCTCGTCGAGGCTGACGTCGCCGCCGGTGACGTACGCGTCGGCGGTCAGGCCGGCCAGGCAGTCGCTCTCGATGGCGATCGACCGGTAGCCCTCGTGCTCCACGAGGTGACGGAAGAGCTCGTTGCGCAGCTCCAGGAAGGCTTCGACGCCATGCGTGGGCTCGCCCAGGCCCAGCACGCGGACGCCGGGGGGCAGCAGCGCGGCGAGGGCGCCGCCGGTGAACGCCTGGGCGGCGTCCCGGATCGAGGTCGTCATGCCTTCAACCGTATCGTTGAACTTCTCGTGTAAACTTCCGGCCGTTCCCCCAGCGGGCAGGAGGGCATACCTTCAACATGCGGCCCATCGATCTGGCGCGCGCGCACGGCCTGTCCACGCAGGCGGTGCGCAACTACGAGGAGGCGGAGATCCTGCCGCCGTCCGAGCGTTCCGCGCACGGCTACCGCGTCTACACCCCACGCCACGCGGCGGCGCTGCGGACGTTCCTGGCGCTGGTCCCCGCCCACGGGCACGCGACCGCGACCGCGATCATGCGGGCCGTGCACGGCGGCCGCCTGGCGGCGGCGCTGCGCCTGATCGACGAGGGCCACGCCCAGCTCGCCGAGGACCGCGGCACGCTGGAGGCCGTCGAACGCGCGCTGCGCGACCTGGCGCCGCCGCGCGAGCCGGAGCCGGGCGTGACGTTCATCGGCCCGCTGGCCCGCCGGCTGCGCATCAAGCCGGCGACGTTGCGCAAGTGGGAGCGGGCCGGGCTGACCGTGCCCCGGCGCGACCCGCGTACCGGCTACCGGGTCTACACCGCCGCCGACGTCCGCGACGTGCTGCTGGCCCACCAGCTGCGGCGCGGCGGCTACGGGCTGGAGCAGATCCGGCAGGTGCTGGAGCAGGTGCGCGCGGCGGGCGGCATGGAACCCCTGCAGGCGACGCTGCGCGACTGGCACGACCGGCTCACGGCCAGGGGCCTGGCCATGCTCACCGCCGCCGGCGCGCTGGACGCCTACCTGCGCGAGGGGAACTTTGCGACCGGAGAGGGCATCTAACACGCCGTGGAAGCGTCGAACGCCGGAGAACCGCAGCGTATAGGGCAATACTGGCTGGCCGGACAGCTCGGGTCCGGGGGCCAGGGGGTGGTGTACGACGCCTACGACCCCGAAGGCCGCCGGGTCGCGCTCAAAGTCCTGCACATGGCCGACAGCCCGGCGAGCCGTGAGCGGTTCGCCAAGGAGGCGGCCGCGGCCGGGCGGGTGGCGTCGTTCTGCACGGCGCGGGTGCTCGACTGCGACCTGTCGGGCAGCAGGCCGTACATCGTCAGCGAGTACGTGCCGGGCCCCAGCCTGCGCCGGGCGGTCGAGCAGGGGCGCCGGTTCGCCGGGGACGACCTGCACCGGCTGGCCACGGCGATCGCCACCGCCCTGACCGCCGTGCACGACGCGGGGGTGATCCACCGGGACCTGAAGCCGGACAACGTGCTGCTCGGCACCGACGGCCCGCGGGTGATCGACTTCGGGGTCGCGCGCACCCTGGACATGTCGCTGACCAGGACCGGCGAGGTGGCCGGCACGCCCACGTACATGGCGCCCGAAGCGTTCACCGGACAGCGGGCGGGCGCGCCCGCCGACGTGTTCGCCTGGGGCGCGATCATCGTGTTCGCCGCCACGGGCGAGGACCCGTTCCGCGCCGACAACCTCGGCGGGGTCATGCACCGGGTGTTGTCGAGCCAGCCCGACCTGAGCGGGCTGCCGCCCCGGCTGGCCTCGCTGGTGTCGGCCGCGCTGGAGAAGGACCCGGCGGCCCGTCCCACCGCCCGCGACCTGCTGCTCGCCCTGGTCAGCGGCAACAGCGCCGACACCCGCGGGCTGCTGACGGCGGGCAGCCGCGCCGCCAGGGGCGTGCACGTGCCCGAGCAGGGCGACCCGGCGCTCGGCACGATCGCCGAGGACGCCTACGGCGCGCTCGCGCCCGAGGAGCGCGAGCTGGCCGCCGAGGTGTTCCTGCGCCTGGTGACGGTCACCGAGGACGGGCACGAGGCCGTGCGCTGGGCGTTGAAGGAGGACCTGCTGGCCGGGCGCTCCGAGGGGGAGACGCGCGCGATCGAGCACATCCTCCAGGTGTTCTCCTACCTGGTGACGCAGAAGAACGAGGCGGTGGCGCTGTCGCGTCCCGCGCTGCTGCGCGCCTGGCCGCGGCTGCGCGTCTGGGTGGACGGCGACCGCGACGGGCTCGCCGTGCTCGGCCAGCTCAGCGACGCCGCCCGCCAGTGGGCAGGCAACGGCCGCAAGGACGGCGACCTGCTCCAGGGCAGCCGCCTCGACCAGGCGCTGACCTGGGCCGCCACCGGCCGC
The DNA here is from genome assembly GCF_040649795.1 of Nonomuraea sp. NPDC048881. Lineage (NCBI taxonomy): Bacteria > Bacillati > Actinomycetota > Actinomycetes > Streptosporangiales > Streptosporangiaceae > Nonomuraea > Nonomuraea sp. NPDC048881. Next base: position 609,903 of record NZ_JBEZGC010000003.1, on the reverse strand, counting down.
AGGCACATCACGCTGACCCCGCTCGAACGTGACTTCCTGGCCGCGGGCACCGGCCTGGCCAGACGGCGCGTGCGCCGCCGGCGGCTGACCACGGCCGCGCTGGCCGGGCTGCTGGTGGTGGCGCTGGCCGCGGGCGGCCTCGCCGTGCTGCGCGGCAGGCAGGTGACCGAGCAGAGCAGCCTGGCGGGCCGGCAGCGCGACCAGGCGGTCGGGCGGCAGGCCGCCGCCGAGGCCGACCGGCTGCGGACGAGCGACCCGGTCACGGCCATGCTGCTCAGCGTGGCGGGCTGGCGGCTGGCTCCCACTCCCGGCACCCGGCGGAGCCTGACGACCTCGCTGACGATGCCGGAGAGCGCCGTCTTCCGCGACCCCGGCGCCAAGGGCGTCTCGGCGTCGGCGTCGGCGGCCGGCGGGCGCGTCCGGGCCATCGCCGGCGAGGACGGCGTGCGGGTCTACGACGTGCCCTCCGGGCGGCAGACCGCGTTCTGGCGGTGGCCGCGCGGCCTGGACGCGCTGCCGTCGGCGGCGGCGCTCAGCCCGAGCGGGCGCACGCTGGTGGTGGTCAGCAGGGACACGGCCTACGCCTGGGACGCCAGGACAGGCGCCAAGCTGCGCGAGCACCGCGTCGGCGAGGGCGGCGTGCAGGTCGCCTTCGACGGCAACGAGAACCTGGCCGCGGTGATGCGCGACAGCACCCTGGACTTCCTGTGGGACACCAGGACCGGCGCCTCCTACACCCCGAAGCTGGAGGCGAGCGGCGCTCCGGCGATCGCGCCCTCCGGCGCCTACATCGCGGGCGTCGGGCCGAACCAGGGCGGCCTCAAGGTGATCCGCCTGCCCGGTCTCACCGTGGACACCCGCCTGCCGAAGGCGTGCGGGCCGGTGGTGGCGTTCACGCCGGACAGCAGGCGGCTGCTGTGCGCGAACGGCGACATCGCGGCCTTCGACCTGGCCACCGCCAGGAAGGTGCCCGACGCCGACCGGCCCTTCTGGCAGGAGTCGGCCCTGGACGACACGCTGGCCGGACGGCTGCGGCTGAGCCCCGACGGCCGCCGGATGCTGGCCGTCGAGGGCCGCACCCTGCACCTGCTCGACGCCGACGACGGCGACGAGGTGGCCCTCTACCAGGCCGAGGGCGAGCCCGAGGACGTCTGGCTGGAGGCCGACGGCCACACCGTCCGCTACGTGCTCGACAACTCGACCGTCACCGCCGACCTGACCTCCCGCCTCCCCTCCACCCGGCTGCCGCAGGGCTACGAGCTGGACGCCTTCAGCCAGGACGGCCGCCTGGCCGCCGCCACCAAGGACTCGGGGCCGGTCCGCGTGTGGGACGGCGGCCGGCTCGGCGTCCCGATGGCCGGCAGCGCGGGCGTCACCGGGCAGCTGTTCGACCCGGCGGGCGCCCGGCTGTCCGCCGAGGGCGCGGACTCCTCGGCCGGCCTCTGGGACGTCGCCACCGGCCGCCGGTTGTGGCGCCACGCCGTGCCGCGCACGCAGTTCGTGCTGTCGAAGACGTTCACCCCCGACGGCCGCCGCCTGGTGCTGTCGCTCAAGGAGCTCAGCCAGCGGGACGCCCGCAACGAGCTGGTCGTCCTCGACGCCGGCACCGGCCGGACGCTCGCCCGCCACCCCTTGGCCTCGGCCACCGAGACCATCGTGTCCACCCGCGACGGCACGGGCGTGGTGACCGCCACCGGCAAGGTCTACGACCTGCGCACCGGCAAGGCCGTCGGCCCCGGCTTCAACCGGTCGGGCCTGGCGATCGCGCTCAGCCCCACGGCGCAGGTGCTCGCCCTCGGCTCGGCCACGGTCGAGCTGTGGGACGTCGCCGGCGGCCGCGAACTGCCGCCCGCGCTGCGCGTGGCCGCCCGGGCGCAGGTCGAGACCGTGCTGTTCAGCCACGACGGCTCGCTGCTCGCGCTGATCGGCAGGTCCATCGGGGAGACGTTCGACGACGTCTACACCGTCCAGGTCTGGGACGTCGGCTCGCGGGAGCGGATCGGCTCCTTCCCCATCGGCATCCTCGACCGGCTGGCCTTCAGCCCCGACGACCAGACCCTGTACGTCTCGGGCAACACCTCCGGGACGATCATCCGGATCCCGGTGGGCGCCGAGTCCGTGGCCCGCCTGGTGTGCGAGCGCGCGGGCCGCACGATGAGCCCGCAGGAGTGGCGGCGGCACCTGAAGGACGTGCCCTACCGGGACGTCTGCCCGGGCGCGCGGCGCGGACGGTCGTGACGCGCGCCGGTCGTCAGATCGCGGGCAGGCCCCGGTCGCCGTTCAGCACGCCGCCGCGCAGGCCGTCCAGGGCCGTGACGCGCGGCGGCACGCGCAGCGTCAGCATGGCGACGTCGTCGTCGTTGTCCTCGGGCCGGACGCGTGCCAGCAGCATGTCGCCGAGCGCGTTCAGCGGCCGGTGGGTGTGGGAGGCGGCGTACCGGCTCAGGCGGGCCAGCCCCTCGTCCAGGGAATGCCTCGGGGACTCGATCAGCCCGTCGGTGTAGAGCACGAGGGTGGACCCCGGCGGCAGCTCCACGACGGCGTCGGCGCGCTCCCCCTGGATGCCGGTGCCCAGCAGCAGGCCCTGGCCCTCCTCCAGGAAGCGGGTACGGCCGTCGCGCTCGACCAGCAGCGGCGGCGGATGGCCCGCGTTGCTCCAGCGCAGCAGCCAGCGGCCGTCGTCGGTGTGCTCCAGCCGGGCCAGGACGACGGTGGCCATGGTGGCCTGCGCCATGCGCACCACCGCGCGGTCGAGCCGGTCGAGGATGGTGCTGGGCAGGTCCTGCTCGGCGCCGGCGTAGGCGCGCAGCATGTTGCAGACCTGGGCCATCCCGGCGGCGGCCTCCAGGTCGTGGCCGACCACGTCGCCGATCACCAGGGCGGTGGCGCCGTCGGGCATGGTGAAGGCGTCGTACCAGTCGCCGCCGACCTGCGAGGCGCGGGGGGCGGGCACGTAGAGGGCGCTCATCTCCAGGCCGGGCACGGACGGCAGGCGCGGCAGCAGATGGCGCTGCATGGTCTCGGCGACCCGGCGCTGCCGCTCGTACAGGCGGGCGTTGTCCAGGGCCAGCCCGGCGCGCCGGGCGATGTCCTCCACCAGCAGCAGGTCGGCGGTGGTGAACGCGCCGGGCCGCTCGGCGCGGCCGAGCGTCAGCGCCCCGACCACCTCGCGCACGCCGCGGATGGGCGCGATGCCCGCCGAGTGCATGCCGGTCCTGCGGAACAGCTCCTGCTGGAAGACCGCGATGCCGGAGTCGGGCGCGCCCTGGTAGGTCTCCGGCCCGGCCAGCGTCGCGGTGACCCCGCGCAACGCCCGCGACAGCGGCATCGGCGACTCCTCGGGGACCGCGGGCATCGGCCCCTCCAGGTCCTCGTGGTGCACCAGGACGCCGTCCTCGTGGTGGACGACGGCGGCGCGGCTCACGCCGCCGTGCTCGGTGAGCAGGTCCACCACCACCCAGTCCGCGAGCAGCGGCACCACCAGGCGGACGAGCTGGCGCAGCGTCTCGTCCACGTCGAGGCTGGCGGCGAGCGTCGTGGTGGTCTCGGCCAGCAGGGCCAGCCGGTCGAGCTCGGACATCGACGTCTCGTGCGCCGGCTCGGGGATCTGCGCGCCGGGCTCGTCGGCGTCGTGGAAGAGCACCAGCGCCCCGGTCCTGCCGTCGGCCAGCAGGCAGGGCGTGACCAGCCAGGAGGCCGGCAGCAGGGAGCCGTCGCCGCGCGCCAGCCATTCCCGCTCGCCCTGGGAGGTGCCGCCGGTGATGAGCGGGCGTCGCATCGCGCACCGGCTGCGCGGCAGCGTCTCGCCGCGCGGGCCGCGGTGGAGCAGGTCGTGGGCGTCGCCGCCGAGCAGTTCGGCGGCGGGGCGGCGGAGCAGCGCCTCGGTGCGCGGGGCGACCTCGACGATCCGGCCCCGGTCGTCCACGACGTACCCGCCGGCGTGGGTCAGGTCGCACAGCCCGCGGGGACGTCCGTCCTGCGGCCGGTGCGGCCCGGCGTCGTGCTCGGGCACGTTCATGGTGTCGGCTCCTCTCGTCCCCACCTCCTACCCGCCGGCCCGTCCGTCATCGACGCCTGCGGTCCTGACAGTATGGACGAGCTTATGGGGATGCGTTCAGCCGTCGAGGATCCGGGTGCGGTCGCCGGCCCCGTCGGAGAGGAACGACGCCAGGGCGCCTCCCTCCTCGCCGACGGCGGCGCGCTCGGCCGGGGACAGGCCGCGCAGCGGCGTGACGAGCACGGTGCCGTCCTCGACGGTCCAGGTGGCCGCGACCCGGCCGTCCACCAGGACCATCCGGGCGCCGGCGACCGACAGGCCACGGTGTTCGCGGTCGATGATGCGGTCGCGGTCGTCGTAGCCGAGTATCGCGTTGTCGAACGCCGGCAGGAACCGCACGGGGGCGGGCGTGCCGGGGTCGGGCCGCGGCGCGCCGGGCAGGTCCAGCAGTTCGCGGCCGCGTTCGTCCCGGAAGGCGACCAGCTCGTCGCGTACCGCCGCCACGGCCTTGGGCAGGCCCGCCAGGCCGGACCAGGCGCGCAGGTCGGCCGTGGCGGCGGGGCCGTACGCCGCCAGGTAACGCCGTACGAGAGCCTGCCCCACGGGGTCGGAGCCGTCGGCGGACGGCGGGTCCACCTCCCGCCCCAGCCAGGACGACAACGGCAGGTTGCGCACGCTCGCCCGCGTCCGCCACAGCCCGCGCGGCGGGAGCTGCGCCATCGGGACCAGCGCGGCGACCAGCATCTCGCCCAGCGCCCGCGGCCCCGGTCCGGGCCAGCGATCGGCCACCGCCCGCGCGAGCTGCGACATCGAGCGCGGCTCGCCGTCGGCCAGCACCGCCCGTCCGGCCGCCGCGAGCTCGTCGAGGTCCACCCCGGCCAGCTCGCGGCGGTAGACCCCGAGCACCCGCTGGCGCAGCATCGCGTCGTGCCTGGATCGCCAGGTCAGGACGTCGGCGGCGGTGACCAGGTGGACGGTGCGCCGCATCAGGTGGGTCCGGACCACGTCCCGGCCGGTCAGCAGGTCCGACAGCGCGGCCGGGTCGAAGGCGCGCAGCCGTGACCAGAGCCCGGTGAAGGGCTCCTGCGGCTCCTGCGCCTGCAGGCCGCACAGGTGCCCGACGGCGTCGAGGACCGGCAGGCCGGCGCGGTCGAGCAGCAACTGGCGGGCGAGCGTGGCGCGGTTGAGCGCCCTGGTGCTCAGAACGGTCATCTTCTCTTCCCGCGCTCAGCCGTTTCCTCGCGCTCAGGACGCGCCGTGCTCGACGATCCAGGTCACCCCGAAGCGGTCGCGCACCATGCCGTGCAGCGGCACCCACTGCGCGGGCCCGAGCGGCCGCACGACGGTCGCGCCCGCGCCCAGCCCCTCCCAGTACGCGGTGGCCTCCTCGGCCGTGTCCGCGCCGAGCGAGACGAAGAACGCGTTCTCGCCCTGGTCCCAGGGCAGGTGGGCGGGCACGTCGTAGGCCATCAGGCGGAAGCCGCCGGGCGCGGCCACCTGGCCCCACATCACCCGGCCGGCGTCGGCGGGGTCCTGGACGTTCCCGGCGTCCGCGTAGGTCACGGTGGTGACGTCCCCGCCGAACACCGACCGGTAGAACGCGAGCGCGGCGGCGGCCTCGCCCCGGAAGTTCAGATGAATCACGACATTTATAGACATGGCAGGCTCCTCGCCGGTTCGGCTCATGGTCGCCGGGAGCCGTCCGGCCCCGGTTGCGGTGCCCATGCTGGCGGAGGAAGCGGTCAGGTTGTGGCCTCTTCTTGCGGCACCATGGAAACATGCAGAAGACCTCGGCACGCCTGCTGGCCCTGCTCTCGCTGCTCCAGATGCGCCGCGACTGGCCGGGGGCGCTGCTCGCCGAACGGCTGGAGGTCAGCCCGCGCACCGTGCGCCGCGACGTCGACCGTCTGCGCGACCTCGGCTACCCCATCGCGGCGATCAAGGGCCCCGACGGCGGCTACCGGCTCGACGCGGGCAGCGAGCTGCCGCCGTTGCTGTTCGACGACGAGCAGGCCGTCGCGCTGGCCATCGCGCTCCAGATCGCCGCCACCGCCGGGGCGGGCATCGAGGAGGCCGCGGCGCGGGCGCTCACCACCGTCCGGCAGGTCATGCCCGCACGGCTGCGCCACCGGATCGACACCCTCCAGGTGACCGCCGTCGAACGGGCGGGCGCACGGCCCGAGCCGCAGGTCGCGGGTGGGGTGCTCGTCGCACTCAGCGCCGCCGTCCATGCCCGTGAGGTGTTGCGCTTCGACTACCCGTCGGAGGCGGACGACGGCGGCGCGCTGCCGCCGCCCCGGCGGGTGGAGCCGCACCACCTCGTCACCTGGGGCGGCCGCTGGTATCTCGTCGCGTGGGACCTCGACCGCGCAGACTGGCGCACCTTCCGCGCCGACCGCATCCGGCCGCGCACGCCCACCGGGCCGCGCTTCACCCCGCGCGAGCTGCCCGGCGGCGGGGTGGCCGCCTTCGTCACCGCGCGCTTCCGCGGCTCGGACGCGGCGGGCGACTGGCCCTGCCGCGGCGAGGTGATCCTCGCGCTGCCCGCGGCGGTCGTGTCCCGTTACGTCCGGGACGGGCTCGTCGAGGAGGCGGGGCCGGACCGCTGCCGGATCGTCATGGGCTCGTGGTCGTGGCTGGGGCTGGCGGCCGCGCTCGGCAGGTTCGACGCCGACATCGAGGTCGTCGGCCCCGCCGAGCTCAGAGACGCCTTCGCCCAGCTGGCCCGCCGCTACACCGCCGCCGCCTCCTCCTCCTGACCCCCGGCTCACTTCTCCGGGAGGCGGGCGACGTCGGAGACCGGGCCGAGATGGGCGAGCTTGTCCGGGTTGACCACCGAGTGGATCGCCTGGATCACGCCGTCGGCGACGTCCAGCTCGACCACGCCAGCCACGCGTCCCTCGGCGTCGTACATGACCGCGCCGGGGCGGCCGTTGACCCAGGCCGTCCGTACCGTGACGCCGAGCGCGCGGACCCGGCGCAGCCCCGCCACCAGCATCTTGACGACGCGGGGCGCCCCGGCCGCCGGTCTGGCCATCGCCTGGGCCTTGCCGCCGCCGTCCCCGTGCAGGACCACGTCGGGCGCGAGCATGCCGAGCAGCGCGTCCAGGTCGCCGCCGCCGGCCGCGTCGAAGAACCTGCGGGCCAGCTCCTCGCCCGCCGCCCGCCGCGCCTGGGTCGGCGCGTTGTCGCGGGACTGCCGTCCGGCGGCGACGCGCTGCCTGGCGCGGGCGAGGATCTGCCGGCAGTTCACCTCGGTCTTGCCGGTGATCCGCGCGACGTCCTGGTAGCCGTACCCGAACACCTCGCGCAGCATGAGCACCGCCCGTTCCACCGGCGACAGGGACTCCAGCAGCACGAGGAACGCCATCGACAACGAGTCGGCCAGCTCGGCGTGCTCGGCCGGCCCCGGCTCGCCGGGGTGCGCCACGACCGGCTCGGGCAACCATTCGCCCACGTACGTCTCCCGTCGCACCCGCGCCGAGCGCAGGTGGTCGATGCCCAGCCGCGTCACCGCGGTCGTCAGGTACGCCTTCGGCTCGGTGATCGCGGTGCCCGCGTTGCGCGCCCTGGTCAGGCCCAGGAACGCGTCCTGCACGATGTCCTCGGCGTCGCCCACGGAACCGGTCATCCCGTAGGCGATGGAGAACAGCAGCGGCCGGTATCCGGTCACGTCCGGCTCCTCCGCCAGGGGGGCGGTCGCGTCGGCTCCTGTACCGCGGCTCATCTGCTCGGCCTTCCCGTCCGGAGGTGCTTGTGTACGACCCGCAGCAGGGTAGCCGTGCGGCTGGACCTCCTCGTGACCAGGCAGGCCGGTCCGGTGGCGCACCGAGGTCACCACGCGATCGGGCCGAGGCGGTCGACGAAGACGCCGGTCGGGCCGTCGGGGCCCAGGGTCGCGAGCCGGACGATCGAGTCCGTGCCCTCGGTGACCGTCAGCAGGCCGGTGTGACGGTTCATGTCGGTGGCGGCGAACTTGTGGTTGGCGGTCTCGCCGGGGGTGGCGACGTTGAACTTGATGTGCGGGAGCGCCTGGGCGTACCGGACGGTGATCATGTTCAGGGCCGCCTTGGAGGAGCTGTAGGCGAGCTCGTGCATCTTCGAGACGGGCTGGTCCGGATCGGTGATGACGGCGAAGGAGCCGCCGCCGCTGGACACCATCACCACCCGCGGGTGCTCGGCGGCCTGGAGCAGCGGCAGGAAGGCGTGGGTGACCCGGACCGGGCCGTAGACGTTGGTGTCGTAGACCGCGTGGATCTCCCCGGCGGTGGCCTCCGCGGGCGGGACGGCGTTCCCCGGCGCGCCGGCGTTGTTGACCAGCACGTCCAGGTGGCCGGTGTGCTCGCGGACGAGCCGCGCGGCCTCATTCACGGACGCGTCGGAGGTCACGTCCAGGGGGATCATGATCACGTCGATGCCGTCCTCGGCCAGCCGGGCGGCGGCGGCCTGCCCGCGGGCCTCGTCGCGGGAGCCGAGGAAGATCGTCCAGCCGAGTGCTCCGAGGCGGCGGGCGGCTTCGAGGCCGAGCCCCTTGTTGGCGCCGGTGATCAGTGCGGTGGTGCGTTCCGTGTTCGTCATGCGCTCTAAGACGGAACCCCCTCCGTGGCTGTGACAGTTTGTGAGCGACGTCACAACGGCGGCGGTTCCGAGCTGGGTACAGCCTGGCTTCGGTCGACGACCGTCACCGACTCCCGTGCCGGGTTCGCCGGTGGGGGCTTCCGAAGAGCATCGGTGGCCCTTCTCCGGTCGCGTCGCCCCGGCCGCTGAAGTCGGCGGGTGCTGGGATGGCACCTCGTCATGCCGCGAGGGCGGCCACCACCTTGTCCGCGAGCCGCTGCAGGCGGGCCGGGTCGGCGGGGGCCTGGCGGACGGTGGTGCTCCAGTAGAGGGGGCCCGCCAGCAGGTCCAGGCCGAGTTCGAAGTCGGTGTCGGGCGCGAGTTCTCCGCGTTCCACGGCCCGCCGCAGGACGCTGACCGCCTTCTCGCGTCGAGCTCCACCGACCCTGTCGCGCAGGGAGTCGGCGATGTTGGGATGGTGGATGCCCGCAGCGAACAGGTCGGGCAGAATTCGCGACACCAGTGGATGCCGGAGCGCCCCGTCGACCGCGGTCAGGAAGGCCAGGACGTCGCCGCGCAGGGTTCCGGTGTCGGGGGTGTCGGTTGCGGCGATGGAGACTTGGGTGATCAGGTCGATGGTCACGGCTTCCTTGGACGGCCAGCGCCGGTAGATGGCGGCCTTGCCCGAGCCGGCCCGCCGGGCCACGGCCTCCAGCGACAACCTTCCGTAGCCGACCTCGGCGAGCTCTTCCAAGAAGGCGGTGCGGATCGCGTCGGTGACGGCGCCCTGAAGCACGGGCCCGCCGGGCGGGCGAGCTGCTGGCGATCGACTCATGCCGCCGAGCATACCCGAGACGGAACGGTTGCGTCTCGGGTCGGACCGGGGCTATGGTGCGAACATGTCGAGACGGTCCCGTTCCGTCTCGTTCAGTGAGGGGAGTCCGCCGTGAAGTTCCTCTTCGAGTCCCTTCGTACGGTGTGCGTCGCCCCCCACGGCGGGCCCGACCTGGGCGAGGTGATCGGAACCGCACGGGCCATCCCGGACGAGGAGCAACGGGGAGTCCGGGCCCGCGCTGCGGGACTTCCTGGTCGACCAGCGGGGCTCCTGTCGGCGTTCGCGCCGGCGTTCGTCCTGCCCACGGTGGCACGCGCCGTTCCTGCTCCTGGTCGCCTTCCGTTCCCGACCGCGGTGATCAGCGCATCGATCACCAACCCGATGGCGCGGACCCTGTTCGCCGCTAAGGCGGACCCCCGCCGTCCGCCTCCGCACTCGCCCGCCCGATTCCAAAGCCGGGGCAACCCGTGAACCTCAGCGGTGAACCCGGGCGGACCTGATCAATCCCCAAGCGCGATGAGTACCGAAATGAGCAACCAGATGACCAACACCATCGGCCGGATCGACCAGGCCGTCCACATGACCGCGACCATCGTCAAGGGCATCACCGACGAGCAGCTCACCGCCCCCACACCCTGCCCGGGATGGGACGTGCGTACCGAGCTCAACCACCTGGTCGGCGGCATGCGCATCTTCGCCGCCGAGCTCACCGGCACCGACCCCGGCGGCGAGCACGAGGATGACTGGCTGGGCACCGACCCGCAGGGCGCTTTTCTCGGAGCCGCCCGGCTCGACCTCGCGGCCTGGCACCGCGAAGGTGCCCTGAAGACGACCGTGCGGCTGGGATTCGGGGAAGTGCCCGGGCCGATGGCCGCACTCATCCATCTGACCGAGGTCCTGGTGCACGGCGTCGACCTGGCGATCGCCACCGACCAGGAAACGCTGGTGGACGAGCAGGCCTGCGACGACTTGCTCGCCACCATGCGCGGCATGGACTTCGACGCCTTCCGCCGCCCCGGAATGTTCGGCCTCGAACTTCATCAGCCCGCAGGCGCACCCGCCCACCGGCGGCTGCTGGCCTTCCTTGGCCGCGACCTCGCCCCGCATCGGGCCAAGTGACGTCCAGGCCACCGTGACCAGAACCCCGGCCAGGTGCGGCGTGGCCGGCCTTCAAGTCCGGCCACTCGGGTCGGAGGTGAGGTAGTTCTGCGTAATCGAGGGCGCTTCGAGCTCGACTTGACCCGCCACCTGGGCTGGAGGTCGTCGCCGATCCGCCACAGTGATCGGCGCGGCGAGGGCGGACCGCTGGTCGGTGAAGCTCCGCCCGGATCACGAGCGGCGGTTTCTTCAGCCTCTGCGGCTGCTCATGTGGCGATCATCGAGAAGACGGCCAGGTCATGAGCCTCGCACCCGTCCCGCTCCGCGACCCGCACCGTGCCCTCCCGCTGGTATCCGGCCTTCTCGGCAACCCGGAGGGAAGCGGCGTTGTCGATCCGGGAGCGCAGCTGAACACGCCGTATCCCACCGTTGACGAGCGCCCACCGTCCAACCGCGCGCGGCCTCGGTCGCGTAGCCGCGACCTCGCTGACCAGTGTGAATTCCGTAACCGATCTCGGTACGGCCGGCTTCCCAATCTGTGTCGCGCAGCCCGATACTGCCGACGATCTCGCCGGTGGCCTGCTCCACGATCGCCAGGTGTACACCCTCGCTGTCCAGCCGTCGCCGGTGCGCGGTGTCGGTCAGCCACCCGTGCACGTCGGTGACCATCTGCGGAGAGCCGGGCGGCAGGGCCGTTCGATCCCCGGAGGCCACGAATGCCGCCACAGGCACGGCATCCTGCGGCCCGAACTCACGAATCACCAACCCATTGGAGATGATCTTCACTTGTGTTCGCGCTGCCCCGTCGGTCAGCCCTGCGCACCGCGTGGCGCGACGTGGCGCTGAACCTGACGAGGGTGGCGCGAATCGTACGAGCTGGTCATCGTCCTGTGAGTGTGCGCGCGGGAACGTGGAGCTGGTGGTCACGTCCGGCACGGTGGCCGACGCGCCGGCACGGCGGCGGACACGAACGAACTGTCGGTGCGGCACGGCATTGTGGTGAGCGGCGGAGACGCGAAGAGGGCGACACGCCGGAGACGTTGCATGTCCGTCCGGTGGGCCGGAGGCGGCGCGGCCGGGGGCTGTGCTCAGTGGCGGACGTCCGGCCGTTCACGCGGGCAGGGGGCTGACCTGCGGTGGCGAGGGCTTACCTCGCGCGCATGGCACTGCGATGGCGACTTCGTCGTGACCTCCCATGCGCATGGTCAATTTCTGGATTCGAATTTCCAGAAATTAGAAAATGTTAGGGTGTCGCCGTGACTGCGGAGGTCGGCGTGGTGACGCCTTGCAAGCATTGTGGAGCTCCCATCGAGCAGCGGCCGGGGCGCGGGCGGCCGAAGTCGTACTGTCCGGAGAAGGGGTGCCAGGCGGCGGCCAAGCGGGAGCGCGAGCTGCGGCGGGCCACCCCCGGGCTGGAAGGCGCGCTGGCCAGAGCCGAGCAGTTGTACGACCGGATGGAGACCGGGCTTCTCGCGGCCATCGAGCCGCTGGCCAAGGCCCTGTCCGACGAGCTGAGCCCGGCCGGGGTCGAGGCCAAGCTGAGCGCCGTCCAGGCAGAGGCGCACACGCGCGTGGCGATCGCCCGCACCGAACGGGAGCAGGCCTTCGAGCAGGTACGCCTGGCCCGGGAGGCCACCGAGCACGCGCGCCGGCAGACCGCCGAGATGCGAGCCCGGCTGGAGGAGGCCGAGAACGAGCGTGAGACGGCGCTGCAGGACGCCGAACGCGCCCGCGAGCAGGCCCTGGCCGCGTTGCGCGAGGCGGCCAGCACCGAACGGCAGGCGTTGCAGACCGCCGAGAAGGCGGTCCGCCGGGCGGAGCAGGCCGAACGGCGGGTGAAGGAGGCGTCGCGCCAGGCGGAGCTGACCGAGCAGACCCGGGATCAGGTCGTCCAGGAGCTGGCCGAGCAGGCGGAGGCGGCCGAGGACCGGGCCGAGGAGGCGCGGGCGCAGGCCGTACAGGCCGGGCTGGAGGCGGACCGGGCGCGGGAGGAGAGAGATCGCGCCCGTGAGGAGGCGGCGGCGGCCGGGCGCGCGCGCGAGCTGGCGGAGCGGGCGGTGATCGCGGCCACGGTCAGGGAGGAGGCGGCCGCGCAGGAGCGGGAGCGAGCCGTGGAGCGGGCCGAACGTGCCGAACGGGCGGCCGCAGAGGCCGAGCGGGACCGGGCGGTCGCGCAGCGGGAGGCCGCCCAGGCCGCGACCGAGGTGGGTGACCTGGCCCGGAAGCTGGCGTCGGCCGAGGAGGACGCCGCCGCGGCGCTGGCCAAGGAGCGCAGACAACACGCCCGGGAGAAGGTACGGGCCGCGGCGGCGGTCAAGGAACGCGACCAGCTGCTGGGGGAGTTGCGGCTGGAGCGCATGCGCCTGGCGGACGTACGGGCCGAACTGGACGCCGTACGCGCCGAGGCCGCCCTGCTACGGGAACGAGCGGTCGCCGCCGAACTCACCCAACGAGCCCTCGGCCCCGAACCACAGGCGACACAGGCCGACTGACCGCGGGCGACACCGGGCAACGAACTTGCGGGCAGCGAGGACGCGGGGCATCAACCAGAAACACCCGCCCGGCCGCAGACAACCAGAGCCACATGCCGCATCGCGCATCACCTGCACCGCAGACTGCCCGAACCGCACTCCGGACCGCACCTCGGACCGCACCTCGGACCGCGGGCTGCGCGACTCGGACCTCGTAGCTCGCGGGCGGCGAAGGCGATCAGGTCGCCGCGGTAGTCATGGCGCCAAAGACCGGGTCCGATCCTCCCCGGAGGCCTACTCCTCCGGCTCCCAGGCGCGGAGCAGGTCGAGCAGCCCTGCGTCTCCGTCAACGTGCAAGGAGTCGGCCGGGATACGGTCGTACAGGTAGAGGACCAACTCGCTGGCCGTGCCGTGGACGGAGGCGCCGGCTGCGTCCCAGTCCTCGCCGGGCGCGGCAGTGGGCGACGGGATGCGGGTGGAGCGTGCGCCGTCGCCGTCGACCGTGAGGCGCCAGGAGCGGCCCTCGGCAGCGTGGAAGTCGAAGGCTGTGGGCTTGTGCGGCCAGGCGCTGGGTGTCGCGACGCAGGTGAACAGGAACTCCTCGACGCCGTCGAGGGCGACCTCGGCCGGCACCGGCTGCGGGGCGCCCGCGGCGAGCTGGGCGTCGTACGTGTGCACGGCGCTCTCCTGAACCCGATGCCGGGCGACTCCGCCGGAGGTCCGTGGCGTCTGCAGGGCACTCCACCACGCCCAGCAGCCGGCGTCCGGGCCCGCCTCCCGCAGCACGCCCAGCAGAAGTTGCGTGGACTCCTCCAGCCAGGCCAGCAGGGCCTCGCGCTCCCGCGGCACCTCCAGCGCGGCGCGCGCGGCGGCGGCCTCGGCCGGGGGAGCGTCGGCAGGCCCCGCGCCGACGATGGCGGCCCAGAAACGGTCTCCCCCGCCCAGGTGCTTCACCAGATCGAACAGCTTCCACTCGGGGCAGGTCGGCACCGGCGCGTCGAGACTGGGCGCGGCGGCGACCGTGGCGCGGAAGGCGGTCGACCGTTCATCGATCAGCCGCAGCAGGTCAGGAAACTCCAGGTTCTTTTCCACGCCGGATGTCTATCACCGTCGATCCCGGGACCGGTAGCGGAGCGGTTCGGTCAATGCGCACGAGGTCGCGGCGGAAGTGGTCAAGCGGCCGGGTCTGTGCACTGAGCATGCGGTCACCGATCGCGAAGACCGCTTGAAGGCCCGCCAGGCATGTTCGGCAAGTGATGGGAAGGCCCGGAGGCGCCGGGGCATGCTGGAGGCATGAAGGATGATCAGGTGGCCGCCGCTGTCCGTGTGCTGATCAATCGGTACGACCCCGAAGGTCTGCTGGGCATGGGGGCTCCCGAGGACGAGTACGACCCTGAAGTGCGTGATCTGACCGCTCTGGTGCGCGGTGAGGAAGAGGTCACCGCCGAGGCTGTGGGCGCGGTCTGGAACCGATGGTTCAACGAGGTCTCCGAGTGGAGCACCCGGAAGCCTGAGCAGGTCCATGAGGTTGCGGCCGCGCTGGAGAGGCTTCGTGGCCGGCAGCAGCGCTCGAATCTGCCCTGATCACAGGGCTCGCGATCGCCGGCTCGGCGAACGGGTCGTCATTCAGGCGGTAGCCCGGGCGTCGCCGGTGTCTCCCAGGCCGTCAGCTGCCTGGCGCTGAGGTCCAGCCTGATGACGACCTCGGTGAGGGCTCTGGCAAGAGTGCGATCGAGCGGAGTCATGACGGGGGCCTCCTGGGCGGTGAATTCGGGCCGTGCGCGCGCGGGGGCTTCGGCGACCCTCACTGCGGCCGAACGGCGACCGATTCGGCGGAGAGCGTGACCTCGACGGTGATGCGCGGATTGTCCGGCTGCGGGAGCTGAAGACCTCGCTTGAACTCCTCGGCATCGTCCGGCATCACCTTCGGCTGGATTGTGACCTTGACCTGGCCGGTCTCCTCATCTGGGCGCGCCGTCATCGTGGCCACCTCAGGACGGGACCGGAGCCAGGAGACGACCGTGTCCTGGGCCTGCCGGAGCTCCGAGGCCGAGAATCCCTTGCCGCCGATCAGGGTGACCTCCATGGGAAGGGTCCTGGCCAGCTCGATCGCGCGAGCCGGGATGGGCCCCTTGAAGCCGACGCGCAGCCCCCGCTGGCCGTCGACGTAGCTGACGCCGGAGATCTCGTCAGGGAACTCCGCATGAAGTCTGTCGATCACCTGGCTGTTGGACGACTGTGAGCCGAAGCGGTCGAGGGCCTCCTCATAGGAGATGCCCTCCGATCTGGCGACGGCCCCGAGGTCGACCAGTTCGGCGTAGGGGATGCCGTCGATGACCACGTCCGGCTCGGTCACGGCAGGGTCGTAACCCTCGAAGTCCGTCGGCCTGGGCGAGGAGGTGGCGGCCACCCGGGTCGCGTACCGCTTGACGACCTCCTCCAGGGATTGGCCCGACGACGCCGCCTCTCGCTTGAGTCGCTCCAGGGTGGGCCGATGCGCTTTGGGCTGATCGGCCCGCGGCAACACGATCGTCTCGGTCCCGGCCGCAGAAGGCACCGGGCCGGCACCGGACGGGCCGCAGGCGCACAACGACGCGAGCAGCGCGATGACGGTCAACCGCGATCTCTTCATACCAAAAGGACGCCCCGCCGGCCTGGAGGGTTCATCCAGACATCCCATCCAGTACGGCGAAGCCCGTTCATCGGCCCGGATACCCGTGCCGGACGCTGCGGATGGCCGCCGTGCCGTACCGGTTCGGCTACCCCGGCCACCGAACGGAGTGGCTGTGAGCGGCATCGTCCTCGGCCGAGGACGTCTGTCGATGGCGCCGGGTCGGGACGGACCCGGGCGACGAGGACGCCTTCCCCGAGATCGGGTGAGGGTCTGGTGGGGGCGGCGGTAAACCGTGGCCCCGCCAAGGGCGCGGCCACGGTGGCGCGATGCGGGGTTGAGCCCTAATCGGTTCGGGCCGTCCTGGCGGCCTGCTCGATCTTCGCGCAGTAGGCTGCACGGGCTTCCTCGTCGATCTGCTCCTCGTACTCGGCGCGCGACCCGGTCCGGCCGTCGAGGCCCTCGCGCAGGATGTCGGCGTGCCCGGCATGCCGGGTGGACTCGCCGAGGACGTGGACCATGATGGCGAACAGGTTCATGTGCCAGGGCGGCGTTGACTCCGGCCACCACGGCACGTGGCCGGGGGCGTCGAGGGGCAGCTCGTTGATCGTCGCGTCCGAGTGTTCCCACGTGCGCCGGTAGAACCCGATGATCTGATCGCGAGTCTCGTCCTCGGTCGCCCACAGATCGCTGCCGTTGGAGTCCTGCCATCGGGGCAGCGGTTCCGGGGAAGGGCGGTCGAAGACCTCGCCGAAGTACCTGGCCTCGACGGTGGCCAGGTGTTTGACCAGGCCGAGGAGGTTGGTCCCGGTCACTGTCAGAGGTCGGCGGGTGTCGTATTCGGACAGCCCGTCGAGTTTCCAGAGCAGCGCCTTGCGGTCCCGTCGCAGTCTCTCGTGCAGGTTGTCTTTCGCGAAATCGTCAATCATGAGTCTCGATCCTGTCAGGCTGCGCCGCTGGTAGCTGTACTGGCGTAGAACGTGGCCAACGACGACTGGCGTACCTTCCGGGCCGACTGGATCGAGCAGCCGCTCGGGCCGCCGGGGACGCGCTTCACGCCGCGCCTGCCGTCCGAGGAGGACGTGGCCGCCCACGTCTCGCACGCCATCAGCTCGGCTCCGTACGCCGACCAGGCCCGCGTGCTCTTCCACGCCCCGCTGGAGGCGGTGGCGAAGCGTGCGTCGCCCGGCGCTGGACGGCTGGAGGCGTGGACGCGCGTACCTGCCTCTTCACGGCCGGCTCGAACTCGCTGCGAGAGCGTTCACGGAGCCGGAGGCGTTCGACATGGTCCGCGCTCTGGACGAGACGGCGGGCTGCCCCTCCCCCTCTCTGATCATCCCGTCCCGTTCCGGCATCGGGGCGGGACGGTAGCGCATCTCTTCAGGTTCCGTGTGCCGTCCGTGCGGCGTGCGCGCGCGGAACCTGCCGGAAGGAACCACCCCGCATGACCAGCACCAACTGTGCCTTCGTGCACGTCGTCCACCTCGACTGGGAATCGCTCAGCACCGCCGAGCCCGTGATCCTGGTGGGTCCCCGACGAGGCCGTGTCAGGCAGTCCGCTTGAACCCGAAGGCATGGAGCTTGTGCCAGATCAGCGCGTAGTCATCAGTGCTGACCGCCAGCGGTGCCGCGGGCAGATTGTCGCCGAGTACCTTGCCCGTCCTGTCGTCCAAGGCCAGGTAGAGAGGCTCGGCTCCCTGCTCTTGCTTGACCTTGAGGTAGGCGATTCCACCGAAGGCCGACTCGACCGACACCTCACGCTGGTTTTCCACGGTGGGGACGAGGAGCTTGCCAGTCCTGGAATCGATCAGCGTCAGTGGCTCGTCGCACAGCACTGTATCGCTGTCGGCGTCGAAGGCGGACGTCGCGCATCGCACCCCCACCGAGTTCGAAACCTCGAACCCGCCCACCCGCTCACCCGACATCAGGTCGTAGAGCGAGTGAGTGGAGGACATCCCGTCCGACTGCCAGGTGAGCAGAAAGTCGCCGACGATGGTTCGGGCCTGCACATCTCGCGGTAGCCGCCAGGCCAAGCTCCCGCCCTTGGAAAGGTCAAAGCCATGAACGACCGCCGCCTCCTCGTCCAGGAGCATCCCCCTCGGCCAGTACACCGCCTTGTCCTTGATGACGCCGAGCAAGGAGTTTTCTTCCTCGGCGCCGATCGGCAGGGCGACGGCCTGTTCGCCTGCGAGGGTGGACAGTTTGGACACGTTGCTGAGACCGGCTCCGTCCGCCTCGCCTTCGGCGGCGTAGCCACCGATGAAGAAGGTGCCCTGTCTGCCGTCGCCGTCCTCTGGCGAGCGCCAGACCTCCGAGCCTGTCTCGTCGATCACCAGGTCGGACACCTGGCTGGACTCGGCGGTCAGCCCCGATGCGGCCAGTTGCCGCCGATGCCGTACCACTGCCACCGGTTTGCCGTGATCAGTGTCCGCGCGCAGGGTCGCGTCCTCGTCTTCGATCGGAATGCTCTTGAGCTCTCTGCCCGTGGCGGCATCGATCACCTGGAGGGCGAAGATGTCGGCGGCCCGCCCAAGTACGGCGAAGGACTTGCCGACGGCGACGGCGTCACGGATGGAGCCGAGGGGCAGCGTCCACGCCTGCTCCGTCGCGAGTCCCGGCAGAGCGGGGCCCTCGTAGGCGCGTCCTGCAGGCGCGGTTGTGGCCGCAGTTGGCGCGGGCCCTCCAGGTGTCGCTGTCGAGCACGAGCAGAGCAACAGGACGATCAGTGAAGCCAGTAACCGACTGGGCATTCATGGAACGTATGTCCAAGATCACCCCCTGTCAACGCTGTCAAAGTCGGCCTCCCCGAAGGCCGATCATTTTGTCAAGGGGTGGTCCACCAGTCTCAGGAGCGGACAGCGGACGGTCCTCAACACCCCGAATAAGGCCGCGCCGCAGGACTGGATGTGCGAGCCGTGGATGCTCGGCAAGACCGGCCTCACCGTGGCCGAGCACCAGCGGCGCACCGTCGCCGACTTCCTGCGCCTGGTCGAGCTGTGGCCGCAGTTCGGCGACACCGACTGTCCGGTCATGCCCGTCATCCAGGGCTGGACGGTGGACGACTACCTCGCCTGCGTCGCCCTGTACGAGGAGCACGGCGTCCGCCTGGCAGAGGACTACGAGATCGTCGGCGTCGGCTCCGTCTGCCGCCGGCAGGCCGGCACGGAGATCGGCGACATCTTCCGCACGCTCGCCCAGCTCGACCTGCCGCTGCACGGGTTCGGCGTCAACCTCGCCGGCCTGCGCCGGTACGGCCGCTACCTGGTGACGGCCGACAGCATGGCCTGGTCGTTCGCGGGCCGCCGCACTCCCACCCGGTGCGGCTCCACCCGTCACAAGAGCGAGGCCACCTGCCTGACGTTCGCGCTTGCATGGTGGGATCGTGTCGAAGCGGTCGCGGCCGACGCCAGGCGCGAGATCGGCCAGCCCGACCAGCTCGACCTGTTCCCCACCCCGGCCCGCGCCGCCCAGCGCGCCCCCAAGCTCGTTCAGCAGCTCCGGCCCACGCGGGCCGCCAAGGACGACCAGCTCGACCTGTTCGCGGCGGCATGACCTGATCGGCGGACGCAGACGCTAGCCCGCCCGGCCGTGTTCCCTGCCCTGCACACCGGCACGGGGCAGAGCAGGGAACACGGTGGCCAACAAGCGGACGTGGACAATTGGCGGAGTCACCTACACCGGCAGCCTGGAGGAGAAGGCCCGCAGGCTGCGCAACGCCTTCGACTCCGACCAGCCGCGCGACCGGAAAGGCCGCTGGATCGAGACCGGCGCCTCCGCGTCGATCTGGGGCGGCGGCACCGGCACCGTGGCCCGGAACCTGGGCGGCGGCCCGCCGCCGTGCCTGCGGTGGATGCGCGCGTACGGCTGTCGAACGGCGCCGAGGGCACCGTGGCCGGAACCCGCGAGGACGGCGCACTCCTGGTCCGGCTCGACTCTGGCAGCCAGGTCAACGCGCATGCGTGCCGCCGTCACACCGGCGCTGCGCCTGATCGTCGCTCTGGACGCGATCCACGCCGCTCACCCACAGGCGATCCGCCAGCTCACCCTCGACGGCATCGACCTGCCCAACCGGCGCATCATCCTCGACGGCATCGCCCGCCCTCTCGACGAGCTGACCCACGAAGCCCTGCGCGACCACCTCGCCGAGCGCCGCCAGCTCTGGCCGCACATCGCCAACCCGCACGCCCTGATCTCCCGGCTCACCGCCACCGGAGTCGAGCCCGTCAGCACCAATTACCTCAAGCAATACCTGCTCCTCCGGCACCAGGTCCGGCTCGAACCGGGCGATAGCCGACAACCTGCCGTGCACGAGCGGGGCTTCGTGTCGCGGGACCTGACGCCGAACACCGTCACCGTCGGGCCGGACGGCTCCTGCCGGTCGGTCGACCTGGAGATCGCCGCTGTCCCCGGCGCCCTCATCCCCCCGCACCGCGCACTGCCGGGACAGTGCCTCGGCCGTGGATCGCCGGGGCCGCGCTTCGCCGGAAGCGGAGCTCCGGCTGTGGTTACCAGAAGCGCACCTCGGGCCAGTCCGGTGACGGCCTGTCCAGGGCGGGGGCGGGCTTGTGCTTGAGGTGCAGGTCCAAGAAGGCGGTGACGTACCCGCGGGTGATCGCGATGGCGCGTTCGCCGTCGATCGGGGTCTTGGGCAGGCCGAGTTGCGGCTGGAGCACCGCGTAGTCGATGAAGCTCATGTGCTCGGCCCCCGTCACGGTCAGCCACCGCTTCCAGTCGCCGGTCACGTGCGGCCAGAACGTGTCCCACGAGCCGTCGGGGCCGCCGGATCTCGGCTGGTGCCGGGGGTTGCCGATCATCATGAAGGGCTTGTCCAGCGGCTGGGCGGGGGTCTTCGGGTTGTAGGTGCCGTCGAGGTTGACCACCGCCTTGATCCGCCGGGAGGCGGGCAGCAGGTGCGCGGCGCTCTGGCCGCCGACCGAATGTCCGACCATCGCGATGCGCCGCTCGTCGATCAGCGCGTTCCAGCGCCTGCTCCGGTCCAGTTCGTCGAGGACGAACTCGGTGTCGGCGGCCCTGACCCGGGCCACCTTCTCGCCCGTCTCGGGGGTCTGTCCGGCCTTGCCGGCCTCGAAGGTGACGGTGCGGCCGTCGGGGAAGGTGGTGGCGACCGACTCGTAGGTGTGCTCGATGGCCGCCACCAGGTAGCCGCGGGTGGCGAACTCCTCGGCCAGCGAGGTCATCGTCGCGCGGGGCAGCGTCATGCCGGGTGACAGGACCACCAGGGGCCATCCGCCCTTCCGCCCGACCGCGGGGGCGTCGGCGCGGGCGTGCGTCCTGGTCCTGGCGAGCGTGTCGGACGGGAGGTCCTTGAGCTGCGGCACGCCCTTGAGGACCAGTTCCGACTCCTTCGGCGTGAGGTACGGCGCCGGCCTGCTCGTCCCCTTGCGGGCCGGGTACCAGAGGGAGACCATCACCTCGCGGGCGTCGCGGCCGGTCACCCAGGGGTCGGGGCGGCTGCGGTCCACCAGGTGCAGGTCCACCTTGCCGATCGGGTACGGGCCGGTCGGCGCGGGCAGAGCGGTCACGGGCGCGGTGGTCACGGCTTCAGCAGCCGCGGCTTGGGCGGGGTACGGAGTGGTGGCGGCGAGCGCGAGGGCACTCGCGACAAGGATCTTGTCCATGCGCTCCACCGTGCCGCGCACCCCCGCCGAACCGTCCCCGGCGAAAGTCACAGGCCACGTGCGACTTTCGTAGGGGATGGGCGGCCTGCCGGGACTTGTAGCCTCTGGCCATGATTGACCGGACATCGACGATCGCCGAACGGGTCACGCCGTGGGCGCTCGGCACGACGGTTCTCCTGCTGTCCATGGCCTCGGTGACCGGTTCGGCAGGGGTGCGGTCCGCGCTGCCCCTGCCGGTGCTCGTGGCGGTGGCGACGTGCTGCGGGCTGGCCGCGGCGCTCGGGCGGCGGTGGTTGTGGCCGCTCGTCGTGGTGGGCGCGGTGGCCCACCTCTGGCTGGTGATGTGGCCCGCCGCGGTGGTGGCCTCCTACTACGCGGGCACGCGGCTCCGCCGCCGTCGCGACCTGTGGCTCTACGTCGTCGGCGCGGTCGTGCTGTTCGCGCTCGCGGGGCTGGTGTCGTCCTGGAACGAGGGGTATCGCGCGCTGGTCGCGGGCACTGCCGTCAACGTGCTGCTGATGGGCGGCGCGATGCTCGGGCTGCCGCTGGTCGCCGGCCTGTGGGTGGGCGCCCGGCGGCAGGTGCTCGACGCGATGCGCGAGCAGTCCGAGCAGTTGCTGCGTGAGCAGGTGCTCCGCGCCGACCAGGCGCGCGACCAGGAGCGGGCGCGCATCGCGCGGGAGATGCACGACGTGGTCGCCCACCGGGTGTCCCTGATGGTGCTGCACGCCGGGGCGCTGGAGGTCAACGCCCCCGACGCCCGTACGGCCGAGGCCGCCGCGCTCATCGGCGGCGTGGGCAGGGAGGCGCTGACGAACCTGCGGGAGGTGCTGGGCGTGCTGCGCTCAGCAGATCCGGGACGCGGCCCGCAGCCCACGCTGGCCGACCTCGACCGCCTGCTCGACCAGTCCCGGGCTCTGGGCATCGTGGTCAACCGCCACGACGAGGGACGCCCCCGCCCGCTGCCGCCCACCGCGGAGCGCACCGCCTACCGGGTGGTCCAGGAGGCGCTGACCAACGTGCACAAACACGCGGGCGACGCCGAGACCGACGTCTACGTCCGGTACCGGCCGGCCGAGCTGGAGGTGCTGGTCCGGAACCGGTCCTGCGCGGCGGCGGACGGCGACCTGCCCGGCTCGGGCTGGGGCCTGGTGGGGCTGCGCGAACGCGTCGAGCTGGCCGGCGGCAGGCTGGAGGCCGGTCCCCGGGACGAGGGCGGCTTCCAGGTGCTGGCCGGGATCCCCGCCGCATGATCCGCGTCCTGGTCGTCGATGACGAGGCGCTGGTCAGGTCGGGGTTGCGGATGATCCTGGAGGCGGCGGGCGAGATCGTGGTCGTCGGCGAGGCGGCCGACGGCGACGGAGCCGTGACCGCGGTGGCCCGGCTCAGGCCCGAGGTGATCCTGATGGACGTGCGCATGCCCGGCGCCGACGGCCTGACCGCCGCCGCCCGCATCATGGCCGCCCCCGACGCACCCAAGTTGATCATGCTCACCACGTTCGACCTGGACGAGTACGTCCACGAGGCGCTCCGGCTCGGCGCGGTGGGCTTCCTGCTCAAGGACACCCCGCCGCGCGACCTGGCCGCCGCCGTCCGGACGGTCGCGGCGGGCCAGGCCATGTTGTCCCCCACCGTCACCAAGCGGCTGATCGGCTCGTTCGTGGACCGGGCGCCCTCCCGTGCCGAGTCGGCGCGCAGACGGCTCGCGGCGCTGACGGCCAGGGAGGAGGACGTGATCAGGGCCGTGGCCCGCGGCCTGTCGAACGCCGAGATCGGCCGGGAGCTCAGGCTGACGGAGGCCACGGTGAAGGCGCACGTCAGCCGGGTGCTGAGCAAGCTGGCCCTGGCCAACCGGGTGCAGGCCGCCATCCTCGTGCACGACGCCGACCTGGGCTGACCGTCCCGCACGACGCCGACCCGAGCTGACCGTCGGCGGCGCGCCCCGGCCCCGGCAATCGGCGGCGAGCCGAGGAGTCAGCGCAGGGGGCGGAAGAAGGTCCTGACGTCCTCGACGAACAGGTCGGGGGCCTCCATGGCGGCGAAGTGGCCGCCGCGGTCGAACTCCGACCAGTGCACGACGTTGTGCTCGCGCTCGGCGATCCGGCGCACCCCGGCGTCCCCGGGGAAGACGGCGACGCCGTGCGGCAGCCCGGAGTACTCGGCCACCGCGCCCCAGCCCTTCTGCCCCTCCTTGTACAGGCGGGCCGAGGAGGCGGCGGTCCCGGTGAACCAGTAGACGCTCACGTCGGTGAGCAACTGGTCAAGGTCCACCGCGTCCTCGGGCAGCTCGCGGGCGGGGTCGGTCCACTCCTTGAACTTCTCCGCGATCCACGCCAGTTGCCCGGCGGGGGAGTCGTGCAGCCCGAACGCGAGGGTCTGCGGCCGGGTCGCCTGGATGATCGCGTAACCGGCCCGGTCCTGGTCCTGGTACTGGCCCAGGCGGGCGAGCTCGGCGGGGGTGAGCTCGCGCAGCTCGGCCGGGTCGCCGCTGGGAAACCCGAGCGCGCCGTTGACGTGCACGCCGACGACGTTCCCTGGCGCGGCGCGGCCGAGCATCGGCGAGATCACCGAGCCGCTGTCACCGCCCTGCGCGCCGTACCGGGGGTAGCCGAGGCGGTCCATCAGCTCGGCCCACGCCCGCGCGACCCGCTCCAGGTCCCAGCCGGGCTCGGTGGTGGGGCCCGAGAAGCCGAAGCCGGGGATCGAGGGGGCGACGACGTGGAAGGCGTCGGCCGGGTCGCCGCCGTAAGCCGCCGGGTCGGTGAGCGGGCCGATGACGTTCATGAATTCGGCGACCGAGCCCGGCCAGCCGTGCGTGACGATCAGCGGCAGCGCGCCGGGCTCGGGGGAGCGGACGTGCAGGAAGTGCACGTTCTGCCCGTCGATGAGGGTGGTGAACTGCTCGAAGGCGTTCAGCCGCCGCTCGGCGTCCCGCCAGTCGAACGAGGTGCGCCAGTACTCGGCCAGCTCCTTCGCGTAGCCCACCGGGACGCCGTAGGACCAGCCGACGCCGGGCAGCTCGTCCGGCCAGCGGGTCGCCGCCAGCCGGGCGCGCAGGTCGTCCAGCTGGGCCTGCGGGATGTCGATGCGGAACGGGTGGATGCGCGGGTCGTCGTTCATGTTCATGACCATAGGCGGGGGTTAGGACAGTTCCGGTCCTAGGATGGACGGCATGCTGGAGACGTCGGCGCGATTGTTGCGCCTGTTGTCGCTGTTGCAGACCCCCAGGGATTGGTCGGGCGCAGAGCTGGCCGAACGGCTCGGCGTCTCGCCCCGCACGGTCCGCCGCGACGTCGACCGGCTGCGCGAGCTCGGCTACGTCGTCGACGCCACCCCGGGCACGGCCGGATACCGGCTCGGCGCCGGGGCCGGGCTCCCGCCGCTGCTGCTCGACGACGAGGAGGCGGTCGCGGTCGCCATCGGGCTCGGCACGGCGGCGGTCTCCGGCGTGACCGGCATCCAGGAGACCTCGGTCCGGGCCCTGGCCAAGCTCGAACAGGTGCTGCCGGCCCGGCTCCGGCACCGCGTCGGCGATCTGCGTTCGGTCACGGTCCCGCTGGCGGGGGCGGCGGAGGCGGTGGACCCGGCCGCGCTCACGGCGATCGCCGCGGCGGTCCGCCGCCGGGAGAGCCTGCGGTTCGACTACCGCTCCCACGACGGCGTCGGGGATCGCCGTGCCGCGGAGCCGTACCGGCTGGTCAACTCGGGTCGCCGCTGGTACCTGGTGGCCTGGGACACCGGCCGGGCGGACTGGCGCACGTTCCGCGTCGACCGGCTGCGGCTGCACACCCCGAACGGCCCGCGTTTCACGCCCCGCGAGCCGCCCGCCGCCGACCTCGTCCGTTACGTCTCCGAGCGGATCTCCGTCGACCCCTACCGCTACCAGGGGCGGTTCACGGTGCGGGCGCCGGCGGACGTCGTCGCCGCCCGGATGCCGCCGACCATGGCGGTGGTCGAGCCGGCCGGCGACGGCTCCTGCGTCCTGTCCGCCGGGTCGCACTCGCTGGACGAGCTGGCGATGTGGGTCGCGCAGCTCGGCGTGCCGTTCGAGGTGCACGAGCCGCCCGAGCTCGTCCGGCACGTCCGCGCCCTCGCCGCCCGTCTCCTCGAAGCCGTCCCCGATGCCGATCCGGCGTGACCGCGGCTACGGTTGCCCGCCGGGCTGGGCGAGCCAGGCCAGGCACCGGCGGGTCAGTTCCGGGTCGCGGGCCGCGTCCAGGTGACCCGTTCCGGGGTGCACGGTCACCCTGATCCGGCCGGCGTGCCGCGGGTAGACGTGCTCGATCGTCTCGCGGAAGCGCAAGGCGCCCTGGGGCGGCACATGGCTGTCGTCGGCGCCGCACTCGAAGGCGATGGCCGGGCCGTGGGCGTAGGCGCCGATGTTGGTGAGCGGGTTCAGCCGGTCGAACCACCACTGGGCATGGCGGCCCGCGTGCCCCTGCGGCAGGAGGCGGGCCGGGTCGTCCAGCGCGCACATGCCCGGACGGGTCCAGTCGGCGGTGGCCGCGACGGCCGCCACCCTGCGTACCCGGTGGTCGAGCCCGGCCAGCGCCACCGCGCAGTCGCCGCCCATCGACACCCCGCCCGCGACCGCGCCGGGTCCCGCGCCGAGCTCCGCGGCCGCCCAGTCCAGGACCCGGACGCACTCCACCGTCGTACGGCCCAGCAACGGCCACATCTCCTGGCGGAAGTCGCCCAGGACGCGCTCGGTCAGCTGCGCGGCGCTCTCGCCGCCGCGCCGGCCGTGCCGCCACGGGTCGAGGCTGACGGCGATCATGCCTAGTTCGGCCAGCTCGCGCATGGCGGGCAGGCAGGCTTGCGTGCTGCCGCCCAGGTGCGGGAGCCACAACGCCACGGTGGCTCCGCCCGCGCCGGCCGGCGGCTCGATCCATGCCACGGGGACGTCGTCCACCCACCCGTGACGCACGCCCTCGCTCTCCTCAGTGCTCGTCACGATCTCCTCCGACTCGAAAGTGTCAGATTCCCCGTTCGCCGCGACGTAGTCGGGGCCGGGGTGGCGCGGCCAGCGGTCGCCATGCCACACTCGCTGTTATAGAACTCTTGCCAGAGTTATAGAACGAGGTGAGCAGAATGCGAGAAGCGACGCCACTGCGCGAGCCCGTCCCGGCAGCCGGGCTGATGGGCGAGCCGGGAGCCCGCGGCCGGTTCGGCGAGTACGGCGGCCGGTACGCGCCGGAGTCCCTGGTGGAGGCGTGCCGCGAGGTGGACGAGGCGTTCCGGCAGGCGTGGGCGGACCCGGGCTTCCGCGGCGAGCTGGCCGAACTGCTCGCGCTGCACGCCGGACGGCCGACCCCGCTGACCCCAGCCCGACGGCTGTCGGGAGAGCTGGGCGTGCGGCTCCTCCTCAAACGCGAGGACCTCACCCACACCGGCTCCCACAAGATCAACAACGTGCTGGGCCAGGCGCTGCTCGCCAGGCGGATGGGACGGCGCCGGCTGATCGCCGAGACGGGCGCGGGCCAGCACGGCGTGGCCACCGCGACCGCCGCCGCGCTGCTCGGGCTGGAGGCCACCGTCTTCATGGGCGAGCGCGACATCGAGCGGCAGGGCCTGAACGTCTTCCGCATGCGCATGCTGGGCGCCGAGGTGGTCCCGGTCACCACGGGCAGCCGCACGCTCAAGGACGCCACCAGCGAGGCCATGCGGCACTGGGTCGGCGTCACCGGCGACACCCACTACTGCGTCGGCTCGGTCATCGGGCCGGACCCCTACCCGTGGATGGTCAGGGAGTTCCAGCGGGTCATCGGCGAGGAGGCGCGCGCCCAGTTCGCGGCCGGCCAGCCGACCGGCGTCCCGGACCACGTCGTCGCCTGCGTCGGCGGCGGCTCCAACGCGGCCGGCACGTTCGCCGGCTTCGCCGGCACCACGGCGCGCCTCGTCGGCGTCGAGGCGGAGGGCGGCGCGGGGGCGGCCCGCGGCAGGCTCGGCGTCCTGCACGGCTGCCGCTCGCTGTTCCTCCAGGACGACGACGGCCAGATCGTCGAGGCCCACTCCGTCGCCGCCGGACTCGACTACCCGGGCGTCGGCCCCGAGCACGCCCACCTGCGCGAGCTGGGCCGGGCCCGGTACGTCACGGTGACCGACGAGGAGGCCGTCGCCGCGGCGCTGCGGCTGGCGCGCACCGAGGGCATCGTCCCGGCGCTCGAATCGGCGCACGCCCTGGCCTGGGTGATCCGCGCGGCCGGCGGCGAGCTGCCCGCCGGATCGACCGTCCTGATGACGCTGTCGGGCCGGGGCGACAAGGACGTCTCCGCCCTGAAGGAGCTGCTGTGACCGACATCCTGACCCCCGGCGCGGTCGAGCGCCACCTGCGTGCCCGCCGGGACACCGGCCGCGCCCTGCTCATGCCGTACATCACCGGCGGCATCACGCCCGGGTGGACGGCTTACCTGCGGGCGTTCGCCGCGGCCGGCGCGGACGCCGTCGAGGTCGGCCTGCCCTTCTCCGACCCCACGCTGGACGGCGTCACCGTCCAGCAGGCGAGCCAGGCGGCGCTGGCCCGGGGGGCGAGCACCCGCCGGATCCTCGCCGACCTCGCCGACGTGCGGGACGTGGGCGTGCCGCTGATCGCCAGCACCTACTACAACCTCGTGCTGCACGACGGGCCCGAGGCGTTCTGCGCGGCGCTCCGGCGGGCCGGCGTCGACGGCCTGATCGTGCCCGACCTGCCGGTGCACGAGGCGGACGAGCTGGCGGACGTGGCCGCCGCCGCCGGGATCGACCTGGTCCTGCTGGCCTCACCGGCGACGCCGGAGCCGAGGCTGGCCGAGATCGCGCGCCGCAGCCGCGGATTCGTCTACGCGGTGTCGCTGATGGGCACCACCGGCGAGCGGGCCACCCTGGCCGCCTCGGCGGCGGAGCTCACCGCCCGGCTCAGACGCGGCACCGACCGGCCGATCTTGCTAGGATTTGGCATTTCCACGCCTGACCAGGCGCGGGAGGCCGGCCGGCACGCCGACGGAGTGGTGGTCGGGGCCGCGGTCATGCGGCGGGTGCTCGACGGCGCCGGGCCGGACGACCTGCGGGCCTTCGTCGCGACCCTGCGGAAGGCCCTCGACCAGGAGTGACGCACCACGATGACCCCCGACGCCGGGCACGAGGCGAGATACCGCGCCATCGCCGCCGACCTCGCCGCGAAGATCCGGTCGGGCCATTACGCCCCTGGGGAGGCGCTTCCTCCGCAACGGGAGCTGAGCGCCTCCTACGGGGTCACCCTCATGACGCTGCGCCAGGCGTTGCGTGAGCTCAGCGACGAGCACCTGATCGTGCAGCGGCCCGGCAAGGGCACGTACGTGGCCCCGCCCCACCTGGCCTACCAGCTCGGCTCGCTCCGCAGCCTGGCCGACGACCTGCGGGAACAGGGCCATGACGTGCGGACCGTGGTGGCCGGGCGGGCGATGCGCCGGGCCCCCGACCGGATCGCCGCGGAGCTGCGGCTGCGTCCCGGCGACACGGCCCTGCGGCTGGAGCGGGTGCGGGAGT
The DNA here is from genome assembly GCF_040649795.1 of Nonomuraea sp. NPDC048881. Classification (NCBI taxonomy): domain Bacteria; kingdom Bacillati; phylum Actinomycetota; class Actinomycetes; order Streptosporangiales; family Streptosporangiaceae; genus Nonomuraea; species Nonomuraea sp. NPDC048881. The sequence goes on along the minus strand of NZ_JBEZGC010000003.1, from coordinate 581,192 downwards.
TCGCCGGGCGGCCGGCCGTCCATCAGGTGTCGTGGGTGCGCAGGCCGGTGGCCGACCAGATCCGCGACCGTGACTTCACCGCCGTCTCCCTCTACGCGGCGCTCGCCGACGCGGGGGTGGCGGTCGCCCGCGCGTCGGAGGTGGTCGGGCCCGGCCTGCTCGACGCCGCCGCCGCGCGCCGCCTGCACGAGCCCGAGGGCAGCGCCGTGCTGGTCAGCACCCGGATCACCTACACGCCCGACGGCGTTCCCGTCGTGTCCGACCACGCCACCATCCTGGGCACCATGATGGAGATCCGTACCGAACGGGCGGTCACCGGCCTCTCGCTCGCCTGGGGGGCCACCAGCTAGCGCCTCACCGCAGGGCGGCGACGGCCTTGTCGACGTCGTCGTGGAAGGACAGCAGGCGGGTCAGCCCCATGATCTTGAACGGGTGCTCGAGGTCCGGGCTGAGCCCGGCCAGCGCCAGGCCGGCGCCCGCGTCCTGGGCCCGCTGATGGGCGCTGACCAGCACCGAGATGCCGGTGGAGTCGCAGAACCGCAGCCCCGACATCTCGATCACCAGGCCGTCGCCCGGCGCGAGGCCGAGCTCGTCCAGGGCCTCGTGCAGGCGGGGGGAGGTGTGGTGGTCGAGGTCGCCGGCCACCGTGAGGATGCGGACGCGTCCCGAGTGGGGCCGTGAGGTGATGGTCAGACCGTGGTCGTGCTGCACTGGGGCTCCTCAGAACAGACGCCCGTCGAGCGGGCGGGGACGGACAGGGCGAGCACCGCGGTGTCGTCCGACACGCCGTCGCCGAAGGTCGTGATCAGTTCGTGCACCGTGGCCAGCAGGCCGTCGGCGCTGGTGGGGGCGGCGGCGGCCAGGTGGGCGGCCAGGCCCTCCTCGTCCAGCCTGGCCCCGGTGCCGGTGCGCGCCTCGGTCAGGCCGTCGGTGTAGAGCAGGAGGGCGTCGCCGGGCCCCAGGCGGGTGCTCACCTGGGCGAAGTACGGGTCGCGCAGGATGCCGATGAGCTGCCCGCCCTCGGGATGGACGGCCTCGACCGCGCCTGCGGCCCGCACCACCAGCGAGGGCGGATGCCCGCCGCCCGCCAGCGTGACCTCGAAGCCGCCCGCCACCGGGTCGAGCACGCCGAAGACCGCCGTGCAGTACGGCGGTGGCATGACCTGACCGGCGTGCTCCTGCTGCAGGACCGCGTCCAGGTTGGCCAGCACCGCGCACGGGTCGGGGTCGTAGACGGCGGCGGCGCGCAGGGTGTAGCGGACGAGCGAGGTCAGCACGGCCGCGTCGGCGCCCTTGCCGCAGACGTCCCCGAGGAAGAACGCCCAGCGGTTGCCGTCGAGCGGGAACAGGTCGTAGAAGTCGCCGCCGACCTCGTCCACCGAGACGGGGTGGTAGGCGGCGGCCGCGCGCAGGCCCGGCACCTCCGGCAGGGTGTGCGGGACGAGCGTCTGCTGCAGGGTGCGCGCCAGGCGCTCGGCGTCGGCGCGCAACGCGCGCTCGGTGGCCAGGGTGCGCGAGGCGGCCAGGCGCAGCGCCAGCTCGTCCATGACCAGGGCGGCCAGATCGCGCAGGGCGCTGACGTCCTCGTCCGCGGCCTGCCGGGGACGGACGTCCATGACGTTGACGCTGCCCACGCAGCGGCCGTCGGGGACGGTGATCGGGGCCGCCGCGAAGAAGCGCACGCCGGTCCCGCCGGACGGATCGGCGGCCATCGCCGGGTCGGCCGTGACGTCCGGGATCACGCACACCTCGCCCCGCGCGAGCACGGCGGCGTACAGGCTCTCCTCGCAGCCGCCGGGGAACGGGCCGGCCGGCGTGCCGTGGGCGGCCACCCGGCGCACCCCCTCGTCACCGGCGAACGTCACGGTCGCCATGGGGGCCTGGAACATGCGCGCCGCCAGCGAGGCCACCCGGTCCAGCGTCGCCTGGCCCGGCACGGCGGGGAGTTCGTGCCCCTGGAGGGCCGCCGCGCGGTGCGTGTCTTCGGCGGTGCTGACGTCCGGCTCCTTCCGCTCAGCTCCGCCGGCACGGGCGCCGAGCAGGGGCGGAGGCCCGACCCCCGGAGTGATTTGCCCTATTCTACCTACGGTCGAGGTGATACCTGACCTGCTGGTCCACGGCCGCGGCGGCATCACCGGCGCGACGCGGGGTAGGCGCGCCCGCAGCGAACGAGGGGGAGCCGGATGACACACGACGACCACGGTGAGCGGCGGCCAGCGGCGGCGGCCGGTGCCGGGATCTTCACCGTGGACGACGAGGTCGGCCGCGACCTGGCCGAGGTCGACTGGGAGGCGACCCCGCTCGGCGGTCCGGAGCGCTGGCCGCAGAGCCTCCAGACGGCGGTCAGCATCCTGCTGTCGTCCCGGTTCTCCATGTGGATGGCGTGGGGACCGGAGCTGACGTTCTTCTGCAACGCCGCCTACCGCCGCGACACGCTGGGCCAGAAGTACCCGTGGGCGCTGGGCCGGCCGGCCCGCGAGGTGTGGGCGGAGATCTGGGACGACATCGGCCCGCGGATCGACGCCGTCCTGACCACCGGGAAGGCGACCTGGGACGAGGCGCTGCTGCTGTTCCTTGAGCGGGCCGGCTACCCGGAGGAGACGTACCACACCTTCTCCTACAGCCCGCTGCGCGACGACCACGGCTCGGTGGTCGGCATGCTCTGCGTGGTCAGCGAGGAGACCGAGCGGGTCATCGGCGAACGCCGCATGGCCACCCTGCGCGATCTCGGCTCCGACCCCAGCGTGGTCCGCACCGAGCAGGAGATGCTCGCCTTCGCCTGCCGCCAGCTCGGCCGCAACCTCCGGGACCTGCCCTTCACCCTGACGTACCTGTTCGACGGCGACGGCCGGGCGCGGCTGGCCGGCTCGACCGGGCTGCCCGCCGGGCATCCGGCCGCCCCGGCCGTCGTCCCGCCCGGCGACCCGGACGCGGTGTGGCCGGTCCAGGCCCCGGCCCGCGGCGAGCCGGCGCTCGTGGCGCTCGACGCGGCCCCGTACGCCGGGCTGCCGCCGGGGGACTGGCCGGAGCCGCCCACGCACGCGCTGGTGATGCCGCTGCTGCAGCAGGGAGGCAGGCCGTACGGGTTCCTGGTGGCCGCGCTCAACCGCTACCGCGCCCTGGACGACGGGTACCGCGGGTTCGTCGAGCTGGCCGCGGGGCACGTCGCCACCGGCATCTCCTCGGCCCGCAGCTACCAGGCCCAGCAGCGGCGGGCCGAGGAGCTGGCCGAGCTCGACCGGGCGAAGACCGTCTTCTTCTCCAACATCAGCCACGAGTTCCGCACGCCGCTCACCCTGATCATGGGCCCGGTGCAGGAGTTGCGGAACACGCTGGCCGGCGCCGCCCCCGAGGTGCGCCAGGACCTGGAGGTGGTCCACCGCAACGCCCTGCGCCTGGGCAGGCTCGTCAACACGCTGCTCGACTTCTCCCGGATCGAGGCCGGCCGCATGCAGGCCCGCTACGAGCCGGTCGACCTGGCGGCGGTGACCGCCGACCTGGCCAGCGTCTTCCGTTCGGCGGTCGACAAGGCCGGCCTGTCCTTCGAGGTGGACTGCCCACCGCTGGACGAACCGGTCTACATCGACCGGACCATGTGGGAGAAGGTCGTGCTCAACCTGCTGAGCAACGCGCTGAAGTTCACCTTCGACGGCTCGATCGCCGTCCAGGTGGGCATGCGGGACGGGCAGGCCGTGGTGACCGTCTCCGACACGGGCATCGGCGTCCCGGCCGAGGAGCTGCCGCGGCTGTTCGAACGGTTCCACCGGATCGAGAGCGCCCGCTCGCGCTCCAACGAGGGCAGCGGCATCGGGCTGGCTCTCGTCCAGGAGCTCGTCGGCCTGCACGGCGGCACGATCACCGCCGAGAGCGCCGAGGACAAGGGCACGACCTTCACCATCCGGCTGCCCTTCGGCGCCGACCACCTCCCGGCCGGGAGCCTGGTGCCGGCCCGCCCGGCGGAGCCGGTCTCGTCCGGCGCCGAGCCGTTCGTGCAGGAGGCGCTGCGCTGGCTGCCCGAGGACGACGTCACCGGCGCGGGGACGTCCTCGGACGTCTCGGCGGACGGCGGCGGCTCCCAGGGGCCGAGCGCCGGCCCGCCGGCCCGGGTGCTGATCGCCGACGACAACCGGGACATGCGCGAGTACCTCGTCCGGCTGCTCAAGGGAGCCGGCTACCACGTCACCGCCGTCGGCGACGGTCTGCAGGCGCTCGACGCCGTGCACGCCGAGGAGCCCGACCTCGTGGTCAGCGACGTGATGATGCCGCGTCTGGACGGCCTGGCCCTGGTCGCGGCCCTGCGGGCCGATCCGCGTACCGCCGGGGTGCCGGTGCTGCTGCTGTCGGCGCGCGCGGGGCAGGAGGCCTCGATCGAGGGCCTGGCGGCGGGCGCCGACGACTACCTGGTCAAGCCGTTCTCCGCGGCCGAGCTGCTGGCGCGGGCGCGGGCCAACGTGGAGCTGGCGCGGCTGCGCAACCATCACACCCGCTGGCGCAACGCCATGATCGACTCCTTGCAGGAGGCATTCTTCGTGACCGACGAGGACGGCGCGGTGATCGAGATCAACTCGGCGTTCACCGACATCCTCGGCTACGGCCCCGACGGCCTGCCCTACCGGCCCCGGCACCCCTGGTGGCCGGACGAGCAGCGCGACCCGCAGGCCCACGGCCTGGTCGCCGAGGCGTTCGGCCGGCTCGTCGGCGAGGGCAGGGGCAACGCGGTCATCCCCGTCACCCACCGCGACGGGCACCAGGTGTGGGTCGCGGTCACGTTCAACTCGGTCACCGACCCCGACACCCGGCGGCGCCGCGTCGTGGGGACCCTGCGGGACGTGACCGCCGAGCACTACCTCGTGCAGCGCGAGAGCGCGCTCGCCGCGCTGGGCCTGCGCGTCTCGCAGGCGGGCAACATGAACGACGCCCTGGCCGGCGGGCTGGACGCGCTGCAGGAGGTCTGGCACGCCCGGCAGGTCGCGGCCGTCGTCTGGGACGAGGACGGCTCCCGCGGCCTGGTCGCCGCGCCGTCCGGCCCGGCCTGGCAGGACCTGCCGGAACAGGTGCGGGCCAAGCTGGCGGGCCTGCGCGAGCAGCCGCCCCTGCGGGCCGTCGCCTCCGAGACGGACGGGGCCGGCATCACCCTGGAGCACCCCGAGGGCCTGCTCGCCGTCTGGATCGACCTGGGCCAGAACCGGCCGTTCACCCACGAGGACCAGACCCTGCTGGCGCTGCTGGCCGGCCACCTGGGCCAGGCGCTGCACCGGGTGCACCAGCTCGACCAGCAGCGCGAGACGGCCGTGGCGCTCCAGCGCGCCATCCTCGGCCCGTCCCGGCTGCCCAGCGGCTTCGCCGTGCGCTACGAGCCCGCCACCAGCCCGCTGGAGGTCGGCGGCGACTGGTACGACATCGTGCCGCTGTCCGGCGAGCGCATCGGGATCGTCGTCGGCGACTGCGTGGGGCGCGGGCTGGAGGCCGCGGCCGTCATGGGACAGCTGCGCAGCGCCTGCCGGGCCCTGCTGCTCCAGGACGCCGGGCCCGCCCAGGTGTTCACCGCGCTCGACCGGTTCGCCGCCCTCATCCCGGGCGCCAAGTGCACCACCGCCTTCTGCGGCGTCCTGGACACCGCCACCGGCGACCTCGTCTACTCCAGCGCCGGCCATCCCCCCGGCATCCTGGCCCACGCGGACGGCAGCACCGAGCTGCTGGAGGGCGGCCGCTCGACCCCGCTGGCCGTACGGTCGGCCCGCGGGCGCACCGAGGCCAGGTGCACCATGCCGCCCCGGTCCACCCTGCTGCTCTACACCGACGGCCTGGTCGAGCGGCGGCGGCGTCCGCTGACCGCGGGCATCGGCGAGGCCAGCACCGCCGTCCAGGTCGGGCGGTCCACCCCGATCGAGGAGCTGGCCAGCGACGTCATGTCCTCCCTCGCCCCGGACGGCGGCTTCAACGACGACGTCGCGCTGCTGCTCTACCGCCAGCCCGCCCCGCTGGAGGTGGACTTCCCGGCCGAGTCGAGCCAGCTCGCCCCCGTGCGCTCGGCCCTGCGGGAGTGGCTGGCCCGCTGCCAGCTCACCCCTTCGCTGGTGCAGAACGTGCTCGTGGCGGCGGGGGAGGCGTGCGCCAACGCGATCGAGCACGGCCACCGCAACGCCCCCGGCCGGACGATCCGCCTGCGGGCCGTCGCCACCCCCGGCGACCTGCGGCTCACCGTCGCCGACACCGGCCGCTGGAAGCCTCCGGAGCCGGAGGCGAACCCGCACCGGGGCCGGGGCGTGGCGCTCATGCGCGCCCTGATGAACGAGGTCACCATCGAACCCGGCGCGGCCGGTACCACCGTCGACATGCAAGCGAGGATCAGCTCATGACCACCCCTCTGACCCTTGCGGCCTCGACGCGGCCGGACGGCACCCAGGTCCTGGCCGCCGCCGGCGAGATCGACATGAGCAACGCCGGAGCCCTGGAGGAGGCGCTGGCCCGAACCGGCGACAGCATGGTGCTCGTCGACCTGAGCGAGGTGGAGTACCTGGACAGCGCGGGCCTGACCGTGCTGTTCACGCACGCCTCGCGGATCCGGCTCGTCGCCAACCCGGTGCTCGAACCCGTCCTGACGATCGCCGGCTTCGCCGACGTCGCCGCCATCCAGGAGATCACGTACGTCGACCCGTCCCAGGACGGCCACAGCGCCTGAACGCCGCCGGCCGCGCTTCCTGGACACGCCCTGGCCCGAGGCGGGGATCACGCGTCCCGCTCGTCCCGCCAGCCGCCGGGTTCGGGATGGTAGCCGTAGGCGGCGGCCCGCACCGTGTCCTCGTCCTCCAGCCCGGAGCCGATCGTGCCGCCGACGGTGGCCAGTGAGCTGATGATCCAGGCCAGCTTCAGATAGTCGGTGAGATCGACCGGCCGCTGCAGGTTCTCTGCCAGCACGGAGGTGTCGATCAGCAGCGCCGCGACGAGTGTCGTTCCGGCGAACAGCACCAGATAGGACACCGCGGCGGCCAGGGTGAGGGTGAGGACCGTGCCCAGGTTGAACAGCCGGGCCAGCTCGGCCGGTGTCTCCCGGTCTGATTTCTCCCACAGGTCGTGCGCGATGATCAGCCAGGTCACCAGCGCGGTCAGCCCGAGAAACATGATCACGGTGAGGCGGAGTCCGCCGAGCGCGTCACCCATCTCCCAGATGGTGTTGGTGGTGAGCGCGAACGCGGCCGTGGCGAAGGCGCCGACCAGGAGTTTGGACAGGCCCAATAGGGCGCGCCCCGGGCGGTTGGCCCGGATCATTCCGGTCAGCAGCCGCACCCGGCCGGCCAGCCGCGAGGCGAGGTAGCCCAGCTCCCCGGCTTCGGCCTCGCCGACCACCCGGTGAATGGCGGCGACCTGGGCGGCCAGTTCGGCCGGTGCCCGGTCGGCCGGCGGCACCCGCTCCTCGGAGGCGTCAGTGAGCAGCCGGCGCACGAGGCCCGGGATGGCGGCGCGGAGCGCTCGCAGCTGGCACAGCCCCAGCGCGGGCAGGGACACCGCCGCGACGCGGCGCCGGCCGGACGTCTGCGCGACCAGCGGCACCCGCTCGGTGTGCAGCGGCAGGTCGGTCAGGCAGATCGCGACGTCCCACCGGGCGTCGGCGCGCCGGCGGGCGAGATCGTCGAGCAGCGCCTCGACACCGCCGTCGCGGCGCGGCGCCACGTCACCCCAGCCTGCCCGGACGGTCCACCGCACGTGCGGGTCCACCTGCTCGGCGAGCCGGTCGGCCAGCTCGGCGGCGAGCCGCGCGACCACCTGCGCCGGATAGTCCGGCGGGGTCGCCACGAGCCCGACGACGATCTCCGGCCGATGCCGCTCACTGATGGCCATGAGCGCTCCTCGCCGGTAGCCGGGTGGACCCCGGGACCGAATACCCACAGTCGCGCGGCACATGCATTGTGTATCGGGTGATGCCTCGGCCTCGTCGCCGGCGAACGTGCGTCCGTCGCTGTCCGCGCCGACGCTGCTTCCGGCGATCTCGCCGATCTCGACATCGGTGGCGTTCGGGCTCGACGTGCCGGCACGACATGGCGACGTCCGGTCCGTCGTGGACGGCCATCCAGACGACCTCCACCTTCAATGCCTGAATCCGCTGGTGTCAGCCGTTTTGTCGGGGGCAAGGGACGCGGGGGCGTCAGCAGACCGGGGGCCGCCTGCGGCGTACGCATAAACCACTGCAACCTGCGTTAGGACACATGATGACCGACAAATTCGCCCGTGCGCTCGGGTGGGCCAGCCTCGCGCTGGGCGCGGCGCAACTGGGGGCACCACGGGCCGTGACCCGCCTGTGCGGCGTCGACGACGCGCCCGGGGCCGCGGCCGTCGCCAGGCTCGTCGGCGGGCGCGAGCTCCTGCACGCCGCGCTGCTGCTCGGCGCCAAGAACCCCGCCCAGTGGGTGTGGACCAGGGTCGCCGGCGACACGATGGACCTCGGCGTCCTGGGCCGGGCCGCCGCCGGCCGCACCGGCGCCCGCCGCACCCGCGCGCTGGCCGCGCTCGGCGCCGTCGCCGGCCTCACCGCCCTGGACGCCGCCTGCGCCCGGCGCGGCACCGCCAGGGCCAAGGGCCCGCTCCAGGTGCGCGCCTCCATCACCATCAACAAGCCCCGCGACGACGTCTACCGCTTCTGGCGCGACCTGGAGAACCTGCCCACGTTCATGGGCCACCTGGACTCGGTGCGCACCATCAACCAACGCCACTCCCGCTGGAAGGCCAAGGGCCCGATCATCGACCTGGAGTGGGAGGCCGAGATCATCGACGAGCGGTTCGGCGACCTGATCGCCTGGCGGTCGGTTCCCGGCACCGGCATCGCCACCGCCGGCCTGGTCAGCTTCACCGACGGCCCCAGCGGGCACGGCACGGTCGTGGACGTCTCCCTGGAGTACGGCGCGCCCGGCCGCAAGCTCGCCGCCGCCGTCGCCCGCATGTTCGGCGAACACCCCGAGCAGCAGCTCCGCGACGACCTGCGCCGCTTCAAACAGGTCATGGAGACCGGCGAGGTAGTCCGCTCCGAGGGCAGCCCCGAGGGCCACCGCGCCCGGCGCCGGCTCCACCAGCGTCCCGCACAACCGATCGGAGGACGGGCATGAAGGCCAACGTGTGGGCGGGCCGCAACCGCCTGGAGATCCAAGACGTCCCGGACCCGCAGATCCTCAACGCGCGTGACGCGATCGTCCGCGTCACCTCGACCGCGATCTGCGGCTCCGACCTGCACCTCGTGGACGGCTACATCCCGACCGTCAAGAAGGGCGACATCCTCGGCCACGAGTTCATGGGCGAGGTCGTCGAGGTCGGCCCCGGCGTGCGCAACCTGCACGTCGGGGACCGCGTCGTGGTGCCGTTCCCCATCGCGTGCGGGGCCTGCTTCGCCTGCGAGGCCGAGCTGTACTCGCTGTGCGAGAACTCCAACCCCAACGCGGGCATGGCCGAGAAGCTGATGGGCCACGCGCCCGCCGGGATCTTCGGGTACTCCCACATGCTGGGCGGCTTCGCCGGCGGGCAGGCCGAGTACGTGCGCGTCCCGTTCGCCGACGTCGGCCCCATCAAGATCGAGGACGACCTGACCGACGAGCAGGTGCTGTTCCTGTCGGACATCTTTCCGACGGGCTTCATGGGTGCGGAGATGTGCGACATCAAGCCGGGCCAGACCATCGCGATCTGGGGCGCGGGGCCGGTCGGGCAGTTCGCCGCGGCCAGCGCGTTCCTGCTCGGCGCCGAGCGGGTCATCGTCATCGACCGGTTCCCGTACCGGCTGCGGCGGGTCCAGCGCACCGGCGCCGAGGTGCTCAACTACGAGGAGGTGAACGTGCTGGACGCACTGCGCGACATGACCGGCGGGCGCGGCCCCGACGCCTGCATCGACGCCGTCGGCATGGAGGCCCACCACCCGACCCCCGCCATGTACGCCTACGACCGCACCAAGCAGGCCGCCCGGATGGAGACCGAGCGGCCGTACGCGCTGCGCGAGGCCATCATGGCCTGCCGCAACGGCGGCGTCGTCTCCGTCATCGGCGTCTATGGCGGATTCGTTGACAAGTTCCCGATGGGCGCCGTCATGAACCGGTCGCTGACCATCCGCACCGGACAGTGCCACGTGCAGCGCTACACCGAGCCGCTGCTGCAGCGGATCCGCGCGGGCGAGATCGACCCGAGCTTCGTCGTCTCGCACCGCATGCCGCTCAGCGAGGCGCCGCGCGGGTTCGAGCTGTTCAAGCACAAGCAGGACGAGTGCAACAAGGTCGTCCTCACTCCGTAAGGCTGCCTTCGTGGCCCAGAGCCGGTTCCGCCCGATTCCCGCGGTGGCCCGCCGCTCCGCCAAGGCGGCGGAGCGGCGCAGGAACCGTCCGGATCAGCGCGGGCGAAGGGCTGTGGGATCGGGGCGTTCAGGCGGGGTAGGCGTGCGTCTCGGTGGCCTTGACGGAGGCCCAGATCCGCTGGCCGGGGGTCAGGTCGAGGTCGGCGACGGCGGCCGGGGTGATGTCGGCGAAGGCCGTCAGGGGGCCGTCGAGGTGCACGCGCACGTTGTCGCCGTGCCGTTCGATGCCCCCGATCCGGGCTTGCCACAGGTTGCGCGGGCTGCCGTCGGGGCGGCTGCGGTACAACGCCACGGCCGCGGGCGGGAAGGCCACGAACGCCGGCCCGTCGAACTCTTCGGACGTGTGCAGCAGCACCCCGCCGACCTTGACCCGCACGCCCTCGGCCACGCCGCGATAGAGGTTGAGCCCGACCAGGCGGGCCACGTAGTCGGTGCGCGGATGGCGGGCGACCTCGGCCGGCGGGCCCTCCTGCACGACCGTGCCGTGCTCGATGACGATCAGCCGGTCGGCCAGCACCATCGCGTCGAGCGGGTCGTGGGTGACCAGCACGGTCGCGCCCTCGAAGTCGGCCAGATGGCGGCGCAGCTGGGAGCGGATCTCCAGCCGGGTGTGGGCGTCGAGCGCGGCCAGCGGCTCGTCCAGCAGCAGCAGCTCGGGCCGTACGGCCAGCGCGCGGGCGAGGGCAACCCGCTGCGCCTGCCCGCCGGACAGCCGCCGCGGCCTGGCGGCGGCGTGGGCGGCGAGGCCGACCCGCTCCAGCAGCGCGGCGGCCGTCCGGCGGGCCTCGGCCTTGGGCACGCCCTGGCAGCGCGGCCCGAAGGCGACGTTGTCCAGCGCCGACAGGTGCGGGAAGAGCAGGTAATCCTGGAAGACCATGCCGATCGGGCGGCCCTCGGCGGGCAGCGTGTGCAGCGGCGCGCCACGCAGGCTGATGTGCCCAGCGGTCATCGGGGTGAGCCCGGCCAGGGCGCGCAGGGCGGTGGTCTTGCCGGCGCCGTTGGGGCCGAGCAGCGCCACCACCTCGCCGGCGGCGACCCGCAGCGAGACGTCGAGGGTGAAGGCCGGCCGGGTGACCACCAGACGGGCGTCGAGGGTCACGGCGCGCTCACCCACCGGTCGCGCAGGCTGGCCAGGATGACCACCGAGACGGCCAGCAGCACCAGGCTGAGCACGATCGCCGCCTCCGGCTCGGTCTCCAGCGCCAGGTAGACCGCCAGCGGCATCGTGCGGGTGGTGCCGGGGAAGTTGCCGGCGAACGTGATCGTCGCCCCGAACTCGCCCAGCGCCCGTGCCCAGCACAACACGGCCCCGGCCACCACGCCCGGCATCACCATGGGCAGCGTCACCCGGCGGAACACCGTCCAGCGGGAGGCGCCGAGCGTCGCGGCGGCCTCCTCGAAGCGCTGGTCGGCGCCGCGCAGCGCGCCCTCCACGCTGATCACCAGGAAGGGCATCGCGACGAACGCCTCGGCGACGATCACACCGGCCGTGGTGAACGGCAGCGTGACGCCGAAGGCGGACTCCAGCCACTGCCCGGCCAGGCCGCGCCGCCCCAGCACCAGCAGCAGCGCCACGCCGCCGACCACCGGCGGCAGCACCAGCGGCACGGTGACCAGCGCGCGCACCAGCCGCCGCCCCGGGAACGACACCCGCGCCAGCAACCAGGCCAGCGGCACGCCGAGCAGCAGGCAGAAGGCCGTGGCGACGGTGGCGCACAGCAGCGACAATCGCAGCGCCTCCAGCACGTGCGGCTCGGCCAGCCGCTGGAGCAGCGTGGACCAGGGGGCCCGGATCAGCAGCCCGGCCAGCGGCAGCACCAGGAACGCCAGCCCCGCCAGCGCGGGCACGACCAGCATCCACGGCGCCCGCCCCGAGATCTCACGGCCCGACATCTCACGGCCTGCTACCTCACGGCCCGAGACCTCGGGGCCCGCGGCCGGACGCCCGGCGGGCGGGTCCGCCGGGCCCGGACGCCGGGAGCGTGCGCTCACGCGGCCTCGAAACCGGCCTTGGCCAGGACGTCCTTGCCCTGCTGGGACAGCACCAGGTCGACGAACTGCTTGGCCAGGTCGCCGGCCGGGGCCCTGGTCAGGGCCGCGATCGGGTAGTCGTTGATCGCCTGGGCGGCCTCGGGGAAGTCGATGCCGGTCACCTTGCCACCGGAGGCGATCACGTCGGTGCGGTAGACCAGCGCGGCGTCCACCTCGCCCAGCTGCACCTTGGTGAGGGTGGCCTTGACGTCCTGTTCCAGGGTCACCGGCGTGACCTTGAGACCGGCCGCGCCGAGCGCCTTGACCGCGGCGGCCCCGCACGGCACCTGCTCGGCGCAGAGCGCCACCTTCACCGCGGGGTCGGCCAGGTCCTTCAGCTCGTCGACCTTGGCCGGGTTGGCGGCGGGCACGGCGATCTGCAGCTTGTTGCGGACGAACGTGGCCGGGGCGCCCGCGAGGGAGGCGTCGGTGACCGTCTTCATGGTGGCCGGGCTGGCGGCGGCGAACACGTCGGCGGGGGCGCCCTGGACGATCTGCTGGGCCAGGGTGGCGCTGGAGCCGAAGTTGAACCTCACCGTCGTTCCCGGATGGGCGTTCTCGAAGCTCTTGCCGAGCTCGGTGAACGTGCCGGTCAGCGAGGCCGCCGCGAACACCGTCACCTCCCCGGCGCCCCTGCCGGCGGACGAGGCGGGAGCGGACGAGGCGGACGTGGCCGGCGCGCCCGAGCCGCAGCCGGCCAGGCCGGCCAGCGCGAACGCAACGGGCAGGGCGATCGACCATCGGGAAAGACGCCTGAACACCAAGGGGGTCTCCTCACACCTGACTGGCCACGCGCTCGTGGCCGGGGATCTCCACGACGACGTTGGTGGACTTGATCACGGCGACCGCCACCACCCCCACCTGCAGGCCCAGCTCGTCGGCCGCCTGCCGGCTCATCAGCGACACCACGCGAAACGGCCCGGCGGCGATCTCCACCTGGGCCATCACCGCGTCGCGGATCACCTCGGTCACGATGCCGCGGAAGCGGTTGCGCGCCGAGGAGCGGCCGCCCTCGCCGTCGGACTCGATCTGCGAACGGGCGAAGGCCGCCAGGTCGGCGCCGTCGACCCGCCGGTGGCCGTGCTCGTCGCGCTCGGCCGCCAGCCGGCCCGCGTCGACCCACCGCCGGACGGTGTCGGAGCTGACCCCGAGCAGCGCCGCGGCCTCGCTGATCCGGAACGTCGTCACAAGCCCACACCCTACCTTCCGCATAATCCACCCTGAAGCCCAATTTGGCTACGCAACAGCGACACGATCGCCGGGCATGCCATCGCATTCACGAGAGCATGTCCGGCGCCCGCGCCCGGTCACCGCCGCCGGACCATCTTCCCGCCCCCGATCAGCGCCGCGTGACGCTCGCCGGCGACCTGTGGACAACGGCCGCCACGGCAAGTGCCACGACCACCAGCAGGGCGCTGACCCACAGCGCCGACCGGTAGCCGAGCCCGGCGGCGATGGCCGCGCCGCCGAGCGCCGGGCCCGCGGTGGCCCCCACGTTGAGCGCCGCCGTGGCGAAGGAGCCGCCGAGCGAGGGCGCCGCGGCGGCTGCGTACAGGACGCGGGCGATCAAAGTCGAGCCGACCGCGAAGGACAGCGCGCCCTGGACGAAGACCAGCACGAACGCCGCGGCCGGAACGCCCGCCGCGGCCGCGAACAGCGCCCACCCGGCCGGCAAGGCGAGCCCGCCCGCGACCAGCACCAGCGCCGGCCGCGCGTCCGACAGCCGGCCCGCGGCGGTCACCCCGGCGAACGACCCCAGCCCGAACAGCGCGAGCAGCACCGGCACCCACCCCTCGGAGACGCCGCTCACCTCGGTGAGCAGCGGCGACAGGTAGGTGAAGGTGCCGAAGGTGGCGGCGTTGACCAGCGCGCCCAGCGCCAGCGCGACCAGCAGGCGCGGCTCGCGCAACGCCCGCAGCTCGTGCCGGGCGCGCGGACGGGCGCTCTCCTGCCCGCCGGCCGGCACCGACCGCACGACCGCGACGACAGCCGGCAGCGACACCAGCGCCACCGCCCAGAACGCCGACCGCCAGCCGAACGCCTGGCCGAGCACGGCGCCCGCGGGCACCCCGGCGACGCACGCCAGCGTGATCCCGCCGAGCAGGACGGACGTTGCGCGGCCCTTGGCGTCGGGGGCGGCCATGCCGGCCGCCGTCGCCAGGCCCACGGCGAGGAAACCGGCGTTGGCCAGCGCCCCGAGGACGCGGGTGGCCAGCAGCACGGCGAAGTCGGTGGTGAGCGCGCCCGCCACGTGCACGAGCACGAAGGCGACGAGGAAGACGAGCAGCGCCTGCCGGCGTGGCCAGCGCAGGCTGAGCAGCGCCATGAGCGGCGCCCCGACGACCATGCCCGCGGCGAACGCGGACGTCAGCGCGCCCGCGGCCGGGACGGAAACGCCCAGGTCGGCGGCGATGGCCGGAACCAGCCCGGACAGCATGAACTCCGACGTTCCCTGGGCGAACACGGCCAGCCCGAGAACGTAGATGGCGAAAGGCACGAGCGGTACTCCAAAAAGCAGCACGAAGGAACGCGGCGCGCCGGCGGCACAGCGGGGCGCGGGCGCTACCGCGAGGAGGGAAGGCCCGGGTTCGACGCCACGACGGTGGCGGAACAGCCGGGAGAAACCGGTCCGTACGAAGGTGATCGGATGCCGGAAGGGCGCGCGGTCTCAGGGACGGCGCGGCCGCAGGACATCACGAGAAGCCACCGACGATCGGTGGCTAGCGTCTTGACGCTTCGGGACCGGACACGCGCCACACCCTAGCCGGAGATCATGGAAGCCGTCCACCGGGTTCCCGCGCGGCCGGTCACGCGGTCTCGGCGCTGAGTGCCTCGGCCACGGGCCGGCGGGCGGCCAGCCGGGCGGGCAGGGCGACGAACGCCGCGGTCGCCAGGAGGGTGGCCGGCACGGCGGCGGCCAGCCATGAGAAGGGGGCCTGCACCGAGTTCCCGGCCGCGAAGAGCGAGAGCAGGCCGAGACCCAGGGGGACGCCGATGACGGCGCCGGGCAGGCTGGGCAGCAGCTGGGCGCTGGACAGGCCCGCGGCGACCTGCCCGGGGGTGGCGCCGAGCGTGCGGGCGACGGCCATGGTGGCGCGCGCCTCCATGGCGGTGGTCCAGGTGAGCGTGACGGTGTTCACGACGGCCAGGACGATCAGCAGGGCGGTGACGGCGAGCATCAGCCGGCGGTCCTGCTCGCCGCGCAGGTTGGGCAGCACGGAGGAGCCGTCCAGGCCGTAGCCCCGCTCGGGCTGGACGTGGAGGGTCAGCAGGGCGACCATCGCGATCACCGTGGTGGCGGTGGAGCACGCCTGGAGCACCGCCCGGCCGGGACGGCGGGCGGTCAGCCGCAGCCCGAGCAGGAGCGGCGTGGGCAGCAGTGCCGACAGGGCCGTGATCAGGGGCCGGTGACGGGGTGGGCGCGCGGTCGCGGACAGCGCCGTGACGGTGGCCGTCCGCATGGCGCGCAGCGTGGGACGCAGCGTGGACAGCACCGCGACCGCCACGGCCAGGACGGTCGCGGCGACCACGACGGAGCCCCCCAGCTCGGCCGCGTCGCCGATCCGGCTGGCCGTGGGGCCGGCCAGGGCGGGCGCGGCCAGGCGGGCGATCGTCAGCCCCAGCGCGTCGCCGGCCAGCGCGAGCGCCAGGTACTCGGTGAGCAGGACGGTGGCGATCAGGCCAGGGGTGGCGCCGACGGCCTTGAGCAGCCCGGCCCGGCGCGTCTGAGCGGCGGCGCGCCCGGCGGCCAGCGCCGCGACCCCGGTGACGGCCAGGAAGCTGAGCAGCCAGCTCCCGACCACCAGGATCGGCTGGCTGTCCTTGAGGATGACGGTGTCCTGCTCGGCCGTGAACTGCCAGGAGTGGAAGTTGACCCGCAGCTCCGGGTCGCGGTGCGCGTCGCGGAACGCCTCGGTGGCGGCGGGGTCGCGCAGCCTGAGGTCGATGGCCGTGGTGACCGGCAGGCGCCGGGCGGAGGCCAGCGTCCGGGCGTCCGAGCTGGTCAGCCAGGCCAGGCCGGCGTAGTCGCTGGGGCCGCCGCCCGGCCCGATCTGCGCCGCCCAGGGGTAGACGGAGGTGGCCGCGGTGACGGCGATCCCGACGACGGGGTACGGCCGGCCGGCGATGGTGACCCGGTCGCCGACGCCGACGTCCAGGGCGGTGGCGAAGCCGCGTTCGAGGACGGCGCCGCCGGGGCGCACCCACCGGCCCGAGGTCACCAGCGGCCGGTTGACCGGGCCGGGCCGCTCGGCGAAGCCGTGCACCACCACCTGGGACGACGTCGAGCCGCGCGCGGTGAGGTCGGCGTAGACGATGCGGTAGGGGCCGTGGTGGGCGGCCACCTCGGGGGCGTCGGCCAGCGAGGCCAGGGCGGAGGTCGCCGCCCGGCCCGAGCCGCCGGACAGTGCCACCACGTCCGGTCCGGCGGTGGCCGCGCGGGTCTGCTCGTACAGGGAGCGGCTGGCGTCGCCCAGGGACAGGCCCAGGGCCATCGTCGCGGTGGCCACGGTCACCGCGAGCAGCAGCATCGCGGCCTGGACGCGGTGCCGCCGCACGTCGGCCAGCACCAGCCGGGTGACGAGCACGACGGTGCCCATGGCGTTCAGTCCTCCAGCCCGATCAGGCCGCCCAGCCCCCGCGGGCGGGCGGCGGCCAGGTGGGTGTCGTCGACGAACATGCCGTCGCGCATCGAGACCAGCCGGTCGGCCGTCGCCGCCACCCGCTCGTCGTGCGTGACGATCACGAGGGTCTGCCCGGCGGAACGCAGCTCGCCGAAGATCCTCAGCACGTCGAGGGTGGCGGCGGTGTCGAGGTTGCCGGTGGGCTCGTCGGCCAGCACCACCAGCGGGTCGTTGACCAGCGCGCGGGCGACGGCGACGCGCTGGCGCTGGCCGCCGGACAGTTGCGAGGGCAGGTGCCGGGCGCGGGCGGCGAGCCCGACCCGGTCCAGCAGCGCGTGGGCGCGCCGCCTGGCCTGGCGGCGTGAGCGGCCGGCCAGCAGCGCGGGCAGCTCGACGTTCTCGGCCGCCGACAGCTCCTCCACCAGGTGGAACGCCTGGAAGACGAACCCGACCGACCGGCGTCGCAGGCGGGCCAGGGCCCGCTCGCTCAGCGTGTCGACGCGCCGGCCGGCCAGCCACACCTCTCCGCCGGTGGGCCGTTCCAGGCCGCCGAGCAGGTGGAGCAGGGTGGACTTCCCGCAGCCGCTCGGGCCGGTCACCGCCAGCGTCTGCCCCTGGGGGACCTCCAGGTCGACCTCGTCCACCGCGCGGACCCGGCTCTGCCCCTGGCCGTGCGTCTTCACCAGGCCGCGGGCCCGTAACACGTTCATGCGCCCTCGTCTTCGTCTTCGGCCCCGGACCAGCTGCGCTCGCAGGCGTCCAGCCAGCGCAGGTCGGCCCGCAACCGCAGCACGACCCCCTCCAGCAGCAGGCCGGCGGGTGAGCCGGACGGTTCGTCCAGCGCCGCCCGCTGGACCTCGCGCAGGCGGCGCAGCAGCTCGCGGCGCTGCGCCGCGACCAGCTCGACCGGGTCGGCCAGCCGGGCCGCGGCCGCGGCGGCGAGTTTGAGATGGAACTCGGCCAGGTCCGGTTTCGGCCAGCCGACCTCGGCGAGCCAGGCGGCCACCCGGCGCTGGCCGTCGGGGGTCAGCGCGTAGACCTTGCGGTCGGGCCGCTCGGGGAGGCCGTCGGCCCGTTCGCAGGCGACGAGCCCGGCCTTCTCCAGCCTGGCCAGGGTCACGTAGATCTGACCCGGGTTCATCGACTCGCCCAGCGGGCCGAGGCTGTGCCGCAGGCGGGCGCGCAGGTCGTAGCCGTGCGACGGCTCCTTGGCGAGCATCGCCAGCACCGCGTCCTGCACGGCCCCACCCCCTAACGGTTAGCCAATAGATAGCGGTTATCCGTAGGAGGTGTCAAAACCTACGGGGACGGGCGCGGCCTGATCATCCACAGGCCCAGGCCGTACATCGCCAGGCCGAGCAGGACGAACCCGGCGGCGACCGGATAGCGCAGCCCGGCCGGCATGTACGTGGCCAGGAACCAGGAGTGGCGCAGCATGTCGTCGGAGACGAAGACGGCCGCGAGGATGCCCTGCGGCACCAGCGGGATCGCGCCGAGGCCGAAGCACCACCAGGTGACCATGCGCTGCGTCGTGGACAGCCGGTCGAAGCGGGAGGCCACGGCGGGCTGCTGCCTGCGGCCGGTGCGCATCAGGTCCAGCAGCTCGGGGCCCTGCGCGCGCAGGCGGCGTTCGGCGAGCAGGCCGAGGCCCCAGACGCACAACGCCCCCGTCAGGACGCCCACGGCGACCCCGGCCCAGCCGTACCGGAGGACGACCAGCGCCGCGGGCAGCCCGGTGAGGGCCACCAGGGCGAGGGGCAGGTAGGCCAGCCCGGTCAGGCCGCTGTCGTCCTCGCTGGTGCGCAGCGGGTTGCCGGCGCGGCGGTGCGGGTCGGTGCCGGGCACCAGCCCGTACACCGAGATCAGCGGCACCAGCCCGGCCGCGCCGCCCAGCACGGCCGCCAGCAGCGCCAGGACCAGCGGCCACGGACCGCCGGTGATCGCGGTGAACGCCACGGTCAGCACGGCCGCCACCGGCGTCTGCGCTGTCAGCCACGCCAGTTGCCGGCCGCGCACGTCGCTCGCGCCGGGGGTCATCAGGGTCAGCCAGAGCGCGGTGCCGTCGGCGCCGTACTGGTTGGCGGCCATGGCCGCGGCCATCACGACGAAGATCGGGCCCGCGTAGGGCAGCATGCCGTTCCAGCCGACGACCAGCGGGACGGCCGCGAAGCAGACGGCGTACGACAGCGCGAACGTGAGCTGGTGGTTGCGCACCAGATCACGTGACCAGGTGCGCAGCTCCTTGGCGACGATCGACCGGCCGGGGAAGCAGGGAGCACCGAATGTCCCACGAGCCATCGCGCCGTGCCCTGCTGACGGTGGCGGCCCTGCTGACGGGCGCTTCGCGTTCTGCTCCGCCTTCAAGGCCCTGGCCGCGGCGGCGGTCCTGCACCGCAACCCGCTCGGCCACCTGGACGACCGCATCACCTACACCTGGGCCGACATCGACTCCGTCTCACCGATCACCCGGCGGCACGTCGTCACCGGCATGGCCGTCCGGCAGCTCTGCGACGCCGCCATCCGGCACAGCGACGGCACCGCGGGCAACCTGCTGATGCGTGACGCCGGCGGCCCGGCCCGGCTCACCGCCTCCCTGCGCGGGCTGGGCGACCGGGTCAGCCGCATCGACCACTACGAGCACGGCACGCCGCCCAGGGAGGCGCTGATCGCCGAGGCCACCCGGGTGATCGTCGCCTCGCTCACCTGACCAGCCCGAACCGGGTGGTGACGGCCCGCAGCCCCTCGATCACGTCGGCGGCCGAGGGCGCGGCCTGCGGGTCGTTGAGCCACTGGGCCATCACCCCGAGCAGCAGCGCGAGCTGCACCGAGCCGACGGCGCGCACCTCGCCGTCGCCGATCGCCTCCTCCGGCACCCCGGTGAGCTGCGCGGCCATGCCCCGCCGCCCCTCGCGCTGACCGGCCACGAGCTGCTCGCGCAGCTCCGGCGAGTGCTCCGCCTGGACCAGCGCCTCCAGGTTGGCCAGCCACAACGTGCGGTGCTCGTTGATCGAGCCGATCAGCTGCGCCCACAGCGCCTCGAAGCTCTCGGCGGGTGACCTGCCGGGGTCGTCGAGGGCGGCCAGGGCCGCGCCGACCTTCTCTCCCCATTCGCCCATGGCCTCGACCAGGGCCGCGTTGAGCAGCGCCTCACGCGAGCCGAAGTGGTAGCCGATGGCCGCCATGCTCACGCCCGAGGCCGTGGCGATGTCGCGGACGGTGGTGCGGCCCCAGCCCTTCTCCTCCAGGCAGCGCCGCGCCCCGGCCAGCAGGTCTTCGCGATTTCCCATGGCCGGAAGCCTAGCACGCACGCCTTAGACGCCCGTCTTGCGCGTTTGCCCAAATCTGCGTACGGTGTGGAGCGTTCACCGACGAAAGAGGACATGGCAATGCGCATCCTGATCTCCGGCGGCAGCGTCGCCGGCCCCGCCCTGGCCTACTGGCTGCACCGTCACGGCCACCAGGTCACCGTCGTCGAGCGCGCCCCGGCCCCGCGCGGCGGCGGCGCGGCCATCGACTTCCGCAGCTCGGCCCTGGACGTGCTGGACCGCATGGGCCTGCTGGCCGAGATGCGCCGGCACGCGACCACGATGACCTCCATGACGCTGGTCGACGAGGCCGGCGACGCGCTGGCGGTGCTGCCCGCCGACGCGATCTCCGGCGAGCTGGAGGTGCTCAAGTCCGACGTCACGAAGGTCCTGTACGAGGCCACCCGCGACACCGTCGAGTACCTGTTCGACGACACCGTCACCGCGCTCGACCAGGACGCGGCGGAGGTGCGGGTGCGGTTCGAGAAGGCCGCGCCGCGCACGTTCGACCTGGTGGTCGGCGCCGACGGGATGCACTCCAAGGTGCGCGCGCTCGCCTTCGGCCCCGAGTCGCGCTACGTGCGCGACCTCGGCATCTACGGCGCGCTGTTCACCACCGGCAACATCCTGGACCTGCGGGACGCGGGCCTGATGCACAACACCCCCGGCCGCAGCGCCCTGGCCTTCACCGCCCACGGCAACACCGAACTGCGGGTCGGCCTGTCGTTCGCCGCCGACGACCTGGTCTACGACCGGCGCGACCGCGCCCAGCAGGAACGCCTGGTGGCCGAGCACTACGCGGGAGCGGGCTGGCAGGTGCCCAGGCTGCTGGCGGCCATGCGGGAGGCCGAGGAGTTCTTCTTCGACTCCTCCGGCCAGGTCGTGATGGACACCTGGACGAACGGCCGGGTCACGCTGCTGGGCGACGCGGCCTACTGCGCGGCGCCGACCTCCGGCCGCGGCACCTCACAGGCCCTGATCGGCGCGTACGTGCTGGCCGGGGAGCTGGCCGAGGCGCCCGACCACGCCGCGGGCCTGGCCGCCTACGAGCACCGGATGCGCGACTACGTCGAGCGCAACCAGCGGCACGGCCGGGCCGCGGCCCGCTGGTTCTTCGGTGCGCCGGACGAGCCCATGCCGGACGACGTCGACGACACGGTCCCGCTCAAGGAGTACGCGCTCTGAGGCCGTGGCCGAAGACCCCGGCGGCTCAGAGCCAGCCCGCGTCGCGGGAGATGCGGATGGCGTCGATGCGGTTGCGCCCGCCGACCTTGCTGATCGCGTTCGACAGGTAGTTGCGCACGGTGGCCTGCGACAACGAGAGCTGGGTGGCGATCTGCGCGGTGCGGATGCCGGACGCGGCGGCGCGCAGCACCTCGGTCTCCCGGGCGGTGAGCGGGCTGCTGCCGGTCTCCAGGGCGGCGGCGACCAGCTCGGGGTCGATCACCCGTTCGCCGCGGGCGATGCGCCGGATGCCGTCGGTCAGGGTCTGGGCGGGGGCGTCCTTGACGATGAACCCCCGCGCGTGCACCTTCAGCGCGCGCAGCAGGTTCCCCGGCTGGCTGAGCCCGGTGAGCACGAGCGTGCGGCAGTCCGGCAGCCGCTGCGACAGCTGCTCGGCGGCCGACAGGCCGTCCAGGCCGGGCATGTCGATGTCGAGCACCGCGACGTCCGGGCGCACCCGGAGGGCGGCGGCCAGCACCTCGTCGCCACGCTCGATCTCGGCCACGACCTCCATGTCGTCCTCCAGCGAGAGCAGGGCGACCAGGGCCGAGCGGATCATGTGCATGTCCTCGGCGATCAGTACGCGGATCACGGGCCTTCCTCGGGAACCTCGACCGACAACCGGAAACGGCCGTCGTGGACGGCGGTGGACGACGAGCCGGACGCCGCGCGGGCGCGTTCGGTCACCCCGGCGAGCCCCGACCCCGGCCGCCCGACGCCGCGCACGCCGTCGTTGACGATCTGCAACCGTACCCTGCCGCCGCCGCGGGCCACGGTGATCGCGCAGGTCGTGGCCTCGCTGTGCCGCAGCAGGTTGGTGGTGCCCTCGCGGATGGCCCACGCCAGCGCGTCGTGGGCCGGGCCGGACAGCGGCGGCAGCGCGGCCACGTCGAGCCGGGTGCCCACCCCGGCCGCGCCGAGCAGGGCCGCCGCGCCGTCGATCTCGGTGCGCAGCGACACGGCCAGCTCGTCGCGGGTGATCGCGCGCACGTCCCTGAGGGCGTCGCGGGCGACTCCGGTCAGGCTCTCGATCTCGGCACGGGCCGCGCCGGCGTCCTTGACGAGCAGCCGCAGGGCCAGGTCGCCCTTGAGGGAGATGGCCGACAGGCTCTGGCCGAGCAGGTCGTGCAGGTCGCGCGAGACCCGGACGCGTTCCTCGCCGACCGCGGCCGCGGCCAGCTCGGCCCGGGTGGCCTCCAGCTCCTCCAGCAGCAGCACCAGGCGGGCCCCGGCGACCAGCGCCCCGCCGAACACGATCAGGCCGAGCACGGGGTAGACGGCCAGCAGGAGGGCGTGCGGGACCGTGTCGCCGTCGTGCAACATCTGCGCCACCTCCAGCGCGGCGGGGTGCAGGACCTGCGCGACGGCGGCCACCGCCCGCGCCGGGCCGCGCAGCAGCATGACGATCGAGGCCAGGGCGAAGATGGTCATGCCCTCCCACTGCGTGGCGAGCCACCACAGGGGCAGGTTCGCCAGCAGCAGGAGCGCCGCCAGGGTCCAGGGCCAGCCCGCCGGACGCGCGCCGCGGGCGGCGGCCAGGCTGTGGCGGAGCTGGAGCGCGAGGGCCACCAGGACGCCCAGTCCCGCCAGGACGGGGTTCCCGGGCGGCCCCTCCATGCCCATGCCGATGTAGACCGGCACCTGCGCGGCCAGCGGGACGTGCAGCGCGACGAACGGCCGGTGCGGATGCCGCAGCACCCAGGCCGGCGGGATCTGCGCGGTCATGCCGGCACCTCGATCGTCTCGGTCACGTCGTCGGCGCGGACCTCCAGCAGCACCCGACCGCCCGCGACGGTGGCGGCGATCGTGCAGGCGCGCACGCCGTCGGCGCGCAGCAGGCGCGTGACGGTGGCGCGCAGGGCCGCGCGCGGGCCGGGCGGGATCGTCTCCGGGACGCCCTGTCTGGGCAGTTCCAGGCGGGTCGGCACGCCCGCCGCCGACAGCAGCGTGGCGGCCGTCTCCAGTTCGGCCCGCAGCGACGGCTGCCGGTAGCCGCGCACCCGCCGTCTGGCCTCGGCCAGCGTGCGGCGCGAGTCGTCGGCGAGCTGGGCGAGCTCCGCCGCCAGCCCGGGGGCGGGGCCAGGGCTGTTTCCAGTGGTCAGGGCCGCCGCCGCGCGTTCGCCGCGGGCGGCGATCGACTCCAGCGCGCCGCCGAGCGTGCGGCGCAGGTCGTCGTCGATGCGCCGCCGCTCCTGCGCGACCGCCTGCTGGGCCAGCGCCTCCCTGGCCGCCTGCAGCCGGGTCAGCGCCGCGGCGAGCCAGACGAGCAGCAGCAACGCCCCGCCGCCGCACAACACCGAGAACGCCGGCCACGACGCGACCTGCCACGGCAGGCCCAGCAGCAGCGCCACCGGCGCGGCCGCCGCCACCAGAATGACGCAGGCCAGGTACGACCACCGCGCCGGCAGCACCAGCACGGCCGACACCACGAGCCCCGCGTACGCCCGCGGCCACATGTTCCCGGCCAGGGGCGTCACGCCGAGCACGACGACGGCCATGACCGCGAACGTCCAGCGACCGGCCGGCGGCCGGCGGGCGTGGGCGGCGTACCAGACGTGGCGCAGGTGCAGGGGGAGGTAGGCCGCGGTCGCGGCCAGGCTCCACAGCCCGGTGCGGCTGTCGTTGCCCTCGTAGCCGAACGACAGCGTCACCTGCAGCAGCGGCAGCAGGGCGCTGCACACGACGGCGACGACCGGCGCCAGCCGGACGACGCGGCCGGACCGCCAGAACTCCGCCTTGTCCGCCACCCTGCCCACCACCCGTCGACGTTCCCCGGCTGACCAGGGTAGGCCGCCCGGCCGGACGGCGGCGCGGCCCGGCCGCCGGGGCCGGACCACGGTGAGCGGCAGGGTCATGAGGGGTCGTCGCCGCCTTCCTCGGGGGATGTCGAGGGACTCAGCCTGCACCCGGAGGACGGCGGCGAACAGATGCAGATGTCATCGGTCGGCCCGTGAGATTCGCGGCGGGTTCGTCCGGGTTGCGGATGGGTTCAGCCCGTCTTGCGGATGGCCAGGCCGTGGTCGCCGCCGGCGGCGATGAACGTGAGCCCCGGCCCCCACGCGTTCGGCCGCGGCGGCATCGGCACCGGGACGCCGGTGCCCGTCTGGCCCGAGTTGTACTGCCCCCAGCCGTACGCCTCGCCGCCGCCGGTCAGGGCCAGGCCGAACGCGCAGCCGGCGACCCCGCTCGCCGGGAGCGCGGCGGGCGGGACGGAGGCGGCTAGTTCACCCGGGTGACCCGGTTCAGGGCCGGGGCGGGCAGCGGGCTCCTCGCCCGGATGTAGGACTCGAACGCCTCGATGTCGCGGACCTTCTCCACCCGCTCGGTGCCCTCGGTCAGCACCGAGAAGCCGTCGCCGCCGGTCGCGACGAAGGAGTTGGCGGTCAGGCGGTACTTCGCGGCGGGGTCGACGACGGCGCCGTTGAGCTTGATGCTCGCCGGGTCGACGCGGTCGCAGGCGGGCTTGGCGTTGTCGTAGGTGTAGGTGAGTCCCTGCGAGACGCCGAGCACGCGCGCGGTGCTCTGGCCGCACCACTGCTGCTCCAGCAGCCGTTCGAGCTGGGCGCCGGTGAGCGTCATGGTGACGAGCATGTTGCCGAACGGCTGTACGCGCAGCGCCTTGCCGTGCGTCACCAGGTTCGACATCTCGTTGCCGGTGGGGTTGACGATCAGATCGCCGCCGATGCCGCCGCCGTAGGGCGGCTGGACGGCGATCTGGGCGCCGCCGTTCTCGGCGGCGGAGGTGGCGAACAGGCGGGCGTCGGCCAGGGCGTGGCCGACGGTGGACTCGCCGGCGGCGTTGCGCTGGGCGGTCAGGTCGCGGGCGAGCAGGCCGACCGGCCGGTCGAGCAGCTTCTGCGCCTGCTCGTCGGTGCGGCGGCGCAGGGCGGCGATCCGGGCGTCGGGCTTGATGTCGTGGGTGACGGTGATGTTCTCGGCCTTGGCGGAGGTCGGGTTGCCGGTCGCCCGGTCTACGGTCAGGACGACCTTGGTGAGCTCGCGCGTGTGGGCGGAGGTCTGCGTGACGGGGATGCCGTTGACCACGCAGTTGTACGGGTTGTGCGTGTGCCCGGAGATGACGGCGTCGACCTCGGGGTCGAACCGCTGCACGATGTCCTTGATCGGCCCGGCCAGGTTGTTGCACTCGTTGGGCAGGCCGCCGCCGGTCTGCCCGCCGCCCTGGTGGATCAGGACGACGATCGTGCGCACGCCCTTGGCCTTGAGCTCGGCCGTGTAGGCGTTGACCGCCTCGGCCTCGTCGCGGCCCTCCAGCGGCTTGGTGGGGCCGGGGGCCTCGTTGAGGGCGTTCTTGTAGTCGACGCCGATGATGCCGACCTTGACGCCCTTGACCTCCTTGACGATGTAGGGCGTCAGCGCGGGCTTGCCGGTGGTGGTGTCGACGATGTTGGCGCCCAGGTAGGGGAACGCGGCGCCCTTGAAGCCGGGCAGCGCGCAGCCGTCGATCGGGTGGCAGCCGCCGTTCTCCATCCGGCGGAACTCGGCGATGCCCTCGTCGAACTCGTGGTTGCCGACGCTGGAGGCGTCCAGGCGCATCAGGTTGAGCGCCTGGACGCCCGGCTCGTCGTGCAGGGCGGTGGCGTTCATGGTGCTGGAGGAGTAGTTGTCGCCGGCCGAGAGCCGCAGCGTGCCGTCGGGGTTGTCGCGCTGGAGCCGGTCCATGTGGGCGGCCAGGTACTCGGCCCCGCCCGCCTCGACCGGCCCGGACGGCGTCATGGCGAAACTGGTCGGGAAGCCGGAGTGGAAGTCGTTGAAGGCCAGTAACTGGATGTCCACGGCGTCGGCGCGGGCGGGCAGCAGGCTGGTGCTGCCGAGCACCAGCGCCATGAGGAGGTTGCGCATGGCCACGAAAGTGACATAGTCCCATCGATTCCCACAAGAGGGAAATTTTCTAACATTGGACGTCGAATGTGAACTATTGACATACCTTGCGGGAAGCGGGAGGGTTCCTCCCATGTCACCGATCCTGGCCAGAATCCGAGGGATCGAGCCCACCCTCACGGCCACCCACCGGCGCATCGCCGAGACGATCCTCGCCGAGCCCGCCACCGTGGCCGCCTCGACCATCGGCGAGCTGGCGGAGCGGTGCGGCACCTCGCTCACCACCGTCACCCGCTTCTGCCGGCAGCTCGGGCTGGCCGGCTACCCCGAGCTCAGGCTGGCGCTCGCCGCCGAACTGGGCCGCAACGACGCCGCCCCGCGCGAGCAGGGCCTGATCGCCTTCTCCCCGGACGACCCCGCGAGCCTGGTGCTGCGCAGCCTGCTGGCCAGCGACATGCGCGCCATGGAGGAGACGGCGGCCCAGCTCGACCTTCAGGCCGTGGACCGGGCGGTCGAGGCCCTGGTGCGGGCCCGGTTCATCGACTTCTTCGCGGTCGCCGGCAGCGCGGGCGTGGCCATGGACCTGCACCTGCGCCTGCACGCCATCGGCCGCCCCGGGGCGTTGTGGACCGACGTGCACAGCGCCGTCTGCAGCGCCAACGCCCGCGACCGCGACGACGTGGCGCTCGGGATCTCCCACTCGGGCACCACGGCCGAAGTGGTCGAGCCGCTGTCCATCGCCAAGCGACGCGGCGCCACCACCGTCGCGGTCACCAACTTCCCGCGCAGCCCGCTGGCCGAGGTGGCCGACATCGTGCTGACCACCGCCGCGCAGGACACCCCCTTCCGCGCCGGCGGCGTGGCCGCCCGCCACACCCAGATGCTCGTCCTGGACTGCCTCTACATCGGCGTCGTCCAGCGCACCCACGAGACCAGCAACCAGTTGCTCACCGCGGCCACCGACGCGGTCGGCAAGCACCGCCTGCCCCCACGCTAGGAGTCCCCATGCGTCTCGCCGCCGCCGCTGTCGCCTTGGCGATGGCGGTCACCGCCTGTGCCCCTTCCGCCACGACGAGTGCCGATTCCGGCAAGATCACCCTCTCGGTCTGGGGCTGGGGCCCCGAGGCGAACTACGACAAGATGTTCGCCGAGTACGAGAAGCTCCACCCCGGCATCGACGTAGACGCCCGCTCGTTCACCACGGCCACCGAGTACGACACCATCCTGTCCACCGGCCTGGCCGGCGACAGCGGACCCGACCTGGCCTGGCTGCGCGCCGGCGCCAACCTCCAGCCGCTGGTCGAGGCCGGACGGCTGCTCCCGCTCGACACCGAGGACGTGCCCGGCCTGGCCGCCTACGACGAGAAGGTCCTGCGCTACGCCAAGGGCGACAAGGACGGCAAGGTCTACGGCGTGCCGTTCGCCGTCCAGACCCTCCAGGTGATCTACAACAAGAAGATCTTCGCCGACAACGGCCTCACCCCGCCGAAGACGTACGCCGACATGATCTCCGCGGCCGACAAGCTCAAGGCCAAGGGCATCGTGCCGTTCGCCTTCGGCGGCAAGGACGACTGGATGCTGCCGATCGTGGCCGGCATCTTCGGCACCGCCCACTGGGGCGGCGACGCGTTCATCGCCGACGTCAAGGCCAAGCGCAAGAAGTTCGCCGACCCGCGCTTCGTCGAGGGCATCGACCAGCTCAACAAGCTCAAGCCGTACTTCCCCGACGACGTGGCCGGCGTCTCCTACACCGACGCGCAGATCCTGTTCTCCTCCGGCAAGGCGGCCATGTTCCCCGGCGGCCTGTGGGAGCTGAACTTCTTCGGCGAGCACGCCAAGGGCGTCGACCTGGGCGTCTTCACCCCGCCCACGCCCGAGGGGGAGGGCGTCATGCCCGGCTTCACCGACGGCTCGTACGGCGTCAACGTCAAGACCAGGCACAAGGCCGAGGCGCTGAAGTTCGCCGCATGGCTGGCCTCCAAGGACTACGGCCAGCTCTACACCGACACCTTGCGCATCTTCTCCGCCGTGCCCGGCGTCACCCCCAAGGATCCGCTGCTCAACGAGGTCTCCGCCACCTTCGCCCAGCGCGGCGGCACCTACTTCATGAACGAGTTCGCCTACGGCAACCCGACCTCGGCCACCGTGTTCTCCAAGGCGTTGCAGGAGATGCTGCTGGGCCGCATCAGCGCCGAGGAGGCCGCCGAGCAGCTCGACAAGAGCGTGGCCACATGGCTCTAGCCGCACGGCGGGGATCGTCGTACCTGTTCCTGATCCCCGCCTTCCTCCTGTACTCGGCGTTCGTGGTCTATCCGCTGTTCACCGGGCTGACCTACAGCTTCTTCTCCTGGAAGGGCACCCTGCGCGACCAGCCGGCCGGGCTGGACAACTACGCGAACCTGCTGTCCGGCGCCTTCCTGGACCAGCTGCTGCCGGCGCTCGGGCACAACTTCCTGCTCTTCGCCGGCACCATGCTGGTGCAGAACACGCTGGGCCTGGCCTTCGCGCTGGCGCTGTTCCGCGTCCGGCGCGGCAAGCGGGCCCTGCAGACCATGTTCGCGCTGCCGTACCTGGTCAACCCGCTGGTCATCGGCTACCTGTGGACCCTGCTGCTCAGCCCGGCCTTCGGCCCGGTCAACGCGCTGCTCAAGCCGATGGGCCTGGCGATGCCGTGGCTGGGCGACCCCGCCACCGCGCTGCCGACCGTCATCCTGATCACCAGCTGGCAGTGGGTGGGCTTCCCGATGCTGCTGTTCAGCGCCGCGCTCGGCGGCATCCCGCAGGAGTACGCCGAGGCCGCCAGGACCGACGGCGCCGGCTCCTGGCAGGTGTTCTGGCGCGTCACGCTGCCGCTGCTCAAGCCGGCCATGGCCACCGTCACCATCCTCAGCTTCATCGGCAGCATGGGCACCTTCGCCCTGGTCTACGCCCTGGGCGGCTCCAACGGCGCCCCCGCGGGCGCGACGGACGTGCTCGGCCTGCTGTTCTACCGGACCGCCTTCGCCTCGGGCGACGTCAACGCGCTGGGCACGTCCTCGGCGCTGGCGGTCTTCATGTTCACCTTCATCTTCGGCTCGACGCTGCTGCTGGAACGGGTCCTGAGGAGGAAGTCGTGAAGGCCGTGGCGATCCGGGTCCTGCTGTGGGGCTACGCCGTCCTGTCCATGTCGCCGCTGCTGGTCATGCTGCTCAGCTCCCTCCGGCCGACCAGCGAGATCTTCGACCAGCCGCTCGGCTGGCCCAGCGGGCTCGGCAACTACGCCAAAGCCTGGACCGACGCCTCCTTCTCCACGTACGTGGTGAACTCGGCGATCGTCGTGGTCTGCTCGGTGCTGCTGGGCGCGGTCGTGTCGTTGCTGGCGGCGTACCCGCTGGGGCGCCGGGAGTTCCGGGGGCGCGGGCTGTTCGCCGCCTACTTCGTCTCGGGCATGACGCTGCCCGCCCATCTGGGCGTGCTGCCGCTGTTCTACCTGCTGGAGAGCATGGGCCTGGTGGACTCGCTGGCCGGGCTGGTGCTGGTCTACGCGGCCGGGTCGGTGCCGTTCAACGTGTTCGTGCTGACCGCGTTCTTCCGCCAGCTCCCGCACGAGCTCGACGAGGCCGCCGCCCTGGACGGCGCGGGCCCGTTCGCCACCTTCTGGCACGTGATGCTGCCGCTGGTACGGCCCGCGCTGGCGACCGTGGTGGTCTTCCAGTTCGTGCCGATCTGGAATGACTTCTTCTACCCCCTGGTCCTGATGCGGGACGAGAGCAAGCTGACCCTGCCGGTCGGCCTCACCCACTTCTTCGGCCAGTTCCAGAACGACTGGGGCACGCTCTTCGCCGGCCTGGTGATGACGACGATCCCCCTGGTCGTGCTCTTCATCCTGGCCACCCGCCAGATCGTCGCCGGGCTCACCGCCGGCATGAACCGTTGAGGACAGTTTGATGGATCTTGTGATGGCCTTCGCCGACGAGACGCGCTCGCGGCTGGAGCGGCTGATGGACGAGCAGCTGCCCGCCATCAGGCGCGCGGGCGCGCTGGTCGCGGCGACCGTGCGCGCCGGAGGCGTCCTGCACGCCTACGGCACGGGACATTCGGAGGCGGTGGCGCTGGAGGTGGCGGGGCGCGCGGGCGGGCTCATCCCGACCAACCGGCTCACCCTGCGCGACCCGGTGGTGCTGGGCTCGGCCGATCCCGGCGCGTTCGACCCGCTGGCCGAGCGCGACCCGCGCACCGCCCACCAGGTGCTGGCCCTGCACACGGTGCAGGACTCCGACGCGTTCGTGATCGCCTCCAACTCCGGCGGCAACGGCTCGACCGTGGAGATGGCCCGGCTGGTCAAGGAGCGCGGCCTGCCGCTCGTCGCGATCACCTCGCTGGCCCACTCGACCGCCATCACCTCGCGGCATCCGTCGGGGGAGCGGCTGTTCGAGCTGGCCGACATCGTGATCGACAACCTGGCCCCGTACGGCGACGCCGTCCTGCCGACCGAGCACGGCCCGGTCTGCGGCATCTCCTCGATCACCTCGGCGCTGATCGTGCAGCTCATGGTGGCCGAGGCGATCGGCGAGCTCCAGGCGGACGGCACGGTCCCGCCGGTCTACCTGTCGGCCAACATCCCCGGCTCCGACGCGCACAACGACGCCCTGGTGGCCCGCTACGCCGGCCGCATCAGGACGGGCGCGCTGTGACCCTGACGATCGCCGCCTTCTGGCCGCCCCCGCCCCACGAGACGACGGCCGCCCGCTACCGGGAGATCGCCGAGGCCGGGATCGACCTGGTCATCACCGGCAACTACCTGAGCGACCGGGTCATCCTGCGGCACGCCCTGGCCCGCGCCGAGGAGGCCGGGCTCGGCATGCTGGTCGCCTCCGACCCGCGGGTGGACGTGCTCATGCGCGACCTGGACGTGGACCCGGCGCCGCTGATCGCCCAGGTCGTCGAGGACTACCGCCCGTTCCGCTCCTTCCGCGGCCTCAGCCTCATGGACGAGCCGGTGGCCGGGCAGTTCCCGCGGCTGGCGGCCGGGGTCGCCGCCGCGCGGGCGGCCGGCGCGTTCGCCTACGCCAACCTGCTGCCGAGCCACGCCACCGGCCCCTACGACGCGTACGTGGGGGAGTTCGCCCGGGTCGTCCGGCCGGACGTGCTGTCGTTCGACCGGTACCCGTTCCTGACCGGCGGGTTCGACGAGGGCTACCTCGCCGACCTGGCCACTGTGCGCGAGCACGCCCGCAGGGCCGGGCTGCCGGCCTGGATGTACGTCCAGACGCTGGCCTACGACGGCCACCGCGAGCCGTCGGCCGCCGAGCTGGCCTGGCAGGTCAACACCGCCCTGGCCTACGGGTACACCGGCATCCAGTACTTCACCTACTGGACGCCCGACCCGGCGCGCGGCGAGGGCTTCCAGCCGGCGCTCATCGGCGGTGACGGCGTGCCGACCAAGCGCTACGACGTCGTGCGCGACCTCAACACCCGCTGGCTGCGCCCGGTGGCGGCCGAGCTGACCGGGTGGACGTCGGCCGAGCACGCCGGCGACGTCCTGGTCGGCCACTACGGCGAGCGGCGGCTGGTGTGCAACGCCCGCTTCGACCGGCCGGCGGAGGTCACGCTCGACGGGATCACGCAGGCGTTCGACCCGGCGACCGGCTCCTACCAGGCGTGCGGCGCCACCCTCACGCTGGCGCCCGGCGCGGCGCGGCTGGTCCGGTGACGCTCTTCGCCGGGGTGGACGCCGGCGGCACCACCACCCGCGCCGCCGTGCACGCGGCGGACGGCACCAGGCTCGGGCACGGCACCGCCGGTCCCGGCAACCCGGCCGCGCACGGGCCGGCCGCGGCCCGCCTGGCGATCGGGCAGGCCCTGCGCCGCGCGCTCGACGGCCTGGACCCCTCGCTGGTGGCCGCCTCGGTGGCCGGCGTGGCGGGCGGCGACGACGCCTTCGCCGCGACGCTGGGCCGGACCTGGGCCGAGTGCGGCATCGCCGCGCCGCCGCGCGTGGTCGGCGACGTGGAGATCGCCTACGCGGCCGGGACCGCCGCGCCGTCCGGCACGCTGCTGCTGGCCGGGACGGGCGCCGCGGCGGCCCGCTTCTCCGGCCGGACGGTGACCGCGGTGGCCGACGGGCTCGGCTGGCTGCTGGGCGACGAGGGCGGCGGGTTCTGGATCGGCCGGGCGGGGGTGCGCGCCGCCGTCCGCGCCCTGGACCGCCCCGCTGACCCCCCCGAAGCCCGCCTCCCGGACCACACCCGGGACCGCGCCGAGGGCCGCATGGGCCGTGCTCTGGGCGCGGACCTGCCGTACGGGCCGCTGGTGGATCTGGTGGGCGCGCACTTCGGGGTGAAGGGCGAGCCGCGGCGGCGGGCGGACCGGATCGTCCGGCTGGCCCAGGCCGACCGGATGCTCGTGGCCGCCGCCGCGCCGCTGGTGTCGCGGGCGGCCGCCGCCGGGGACGAGTGCGCGGCCGGCATCGTCGCCGAGGCCGCCCGGCGGCTGACCGCGACGGCGGCCCGGCTGTCCGGCGACGGGCCGCTGGTGCTGGCGGGCGGGGTGCTGACCGCGGACGGCCCGGTGCGCGCCGCCGTCCTGGCCCGGCTGGCCGGGCGGCGGGTGACGACCGCCCGCGACGCCACGGCCGGGGCGTGCTGGCTGGCCGCCCTCGACCGGCTGGGCGACCAGGCCGCTCACGAACGCTTCACGGCCCTTCCGCCGCCCCGCTAGTACTGTGACCGGGTCGGCGGGTATCGCGCCCGTGCCGCGGAAAGGACGGTTCGCACCACATGCAGGTTCCGCAGATGGATCGTGCTCTGCTGAGCCGGCTGCTGCCGGGTGTCGAACCGGAGCGGCTCACCGTTCGCCAAGGGCAGTTCCACCAGGTGGTGATCGGCGCGGATCGGGTCGTGTGCCTGCCGCGCACCGGGGCCGCGGCCGCCCGGCTGCCGCAGCGGGCGGCCGTCCTGCGCCTGCTCGCCGGGTTCGATCTCGGCTTCCGCACGCCCCGGCCGTTGCCGGAGGCCGGCGCTCCCGGCCCGGACGAGCCGCCGTTCCTGGTCCTCAGCCGCGTTCCCGGAGCCCCGCTGGAGGCGGGAGAACTCGAAGATCCCCGGGTGGCCGCGGCCGCGGCGGCGCAGTACGTCACGTTGCTGCGCGCACTGGCCAGGATCGGCGCGGAGGACGAGGTGCGGGCGGCGCTGCCGGCACCGCGGGATCGGTGGCGGGAGTTCACGGCGGGCGTCCGCGCCGAGCTGTTCGGGCTCATGGCCGGGCGCGGGCGTCAGCGGGCCGAGCGGGAGCTCGCGGCGCTCGACGGCCTTCCCGACATCACCGAGGCCGTGGTGCACGGTGACCTCGGCGCGGAGAACGTCCTGTGGGAGCACGACGACGGGCTGCCGGTGCTCAGCGGGGTGATCGACTGGGACGAGGTGACGATCGGCGATCCCGCCGAGGACCTGGCGGCCGTCGGGGCCGGTTACGGCACGCCGTTCCTGGATCGGGTGCTGAGGCTGGGGGGCTGGTCGGACGGCGCGACGGCCGCCCGCATCGCCGTCATCCGCGCGTCCTTCGCCCTGCAGCAGGCCCTGTCCGCGCACCGGGACGGTGACGAGGAAGAACTGGCGGACGGCCTGACCGGCTACCGCTGAGCTCGTCCGGGAGAACGGGGCTCAGGCGGACGGCTCCTCGGCCGGGAACAGGATCGGGCTGATCAGGTGGCGGGTGCGCTCGGGCGTGGGCGGGTTGGCGATGCTGGGCAGCAGCGCGGCGCGCAGGTCGGCGATCAGCGCGGCGCGTTCGTCCGGGGTGAGCCAGATGGCGTGCTGCCGGTAGCCGACCAGGTCGGCGGCCGGATCGGCCTGGTCGCGGTCGAGATAGGCGCCGAACTCGGCCAGCAGGGCCGCCATGGCCACGGCGAACGCGCGGCGGTGGTCGTCCCGCGAGGCCGCGGCGGCGGTGTCGGCGTCGATGGCCGCCCGCGCCGGGCGCAGCCGGTAGCGCCGCTCGACGGCCCCGCGCACGCGCTGCTCGCCCTCCACGTCGAGCAGGCCGCCCTCGGCCAGCAGGCCGACGTGCCGGTAGACGGTGGCCTTGGAGACGTCGGGCAGCAGGTCGCACAGGTCGGAGGTGGTGAGCGTGCGGCCGCCCGCCATGGCGTGCACGATGCGCAGCCGTACGGGGTGCAGAAGCAGGTCCACCGTGTCCATGGACGTACGATCTCACACCTGCTACCTTTCTCAAACCTGAGAAAGGATGAATCATGACCCACCACGCCCTGGACGCCCCTCCGCTGGGCCGCCTGCACGACGTCGGCGGTCGCCGGATCATGCTGCACCGCTCGGGCGCCGGCGGCCCGCCCGTGGTGTTCCTGCCCGGCGCCGGAGCCGTCGGCCTGGACTACCTCAACGTGCACGACCGCGCCGCCGAGCTGACGACCAGCGTGCTCTACGACCGCGCGGGCACCGGCTGGAGCGAGCCGGTCGAGCTGCCCCGCACCGCGGCCGAGGTGACCGACGAACTGCGCGCGGCGCTGGAGGCGGCGGGGGTGCGCGGCCCGTACGTGCTGGCCGGTCACTCCCTGGGCGGCGCGTACGCGCGCCACTACGCCCGCCGCTTCCCCGGCGACGTCGCGGCGCTGCTGCTGCTCGACCCCTTCCACGAGGACATGGCCGCCCGCGCGCCCCGGCAGGCGCGCGAGATGCTCGACCAGATGCGCGAGCAGGCGCTCCCGGAGCCGACGCCGGAGCAGCTCGACGCCGCCCGCCCGGCCGTCGAGCGGCTGCTGGCCGCCTGGCCGGACGGCGTGCGCGAGGCCCTGGTCGACCATCACCTGACCGCCTGGCGCACCGGCTGGCTGGAGGGCCGCAACCTCTACGACGAGGTCTCGGCGGAGTTCAGGGCCGCGCCGCCGGCGCCCGACGTGCCGGTGATCGTGCTGTCGGCCATGGGAGCGGACGCCACCCAGTCCCAGCTCTGGCCGGAGGACGTGCTGCGGGAGATCAACGCCGGCAAGCTCGCCCTGCACGCCGAGCTGGCCGCCTCCTTCCCGCGCGGCGAGCACCGGGTGCTGGACGACGCCGGGCACGGCTGGCTGCACGAGGAACGGCCCGACGCCGTGCTCCAGGCGCTGGCCGACCTGCTGCGGGTCCGGTGAGGCTCGGGGACCCGGCCGCGGCTCAGGGACGCAGGGCCTTGAGCGCCAGGTCTACCAGCGCGTCGGCGTACTGCGGGGTGAGCGGGCCGGTGCGCAGGAGCCAGCGCTGGTAGAGGGGGGCGTAGAGCAGTTCGAGCGCGAGGTCGAGGTCGGCGTCGGGGGCGAGCTGGCCGGCCTGCTGGGCGCTACGCAGGCGGGCCTTCTTGGCCTCGTCGACCGGGCCGGCCAGCTTCTCGCGGTACTGGGCGGCCAGCTCGGGGTCGGCGACGATCTCCAGGTTGAGCGCCCGGATCGGCGCCTCGAAGCCGGGGTCGGCGAACTCCGCCACGGTCGCCCGCATGACGGTCTTCAGGTCGGCCTCGATGTCGCCCGTGTCGGGCAGCGTCACGCCCTGGTCGCCGTGGCCGCCCTCGCTCAGCGCGAGGAAGGAGTCGAAGACCACGGCGCCCTTGGACCGCCACCACCGGTAGATCGTCTGCTTGCCGACGCCGGCCCGCGCGGCGATCGCCTCGACGGAGACCTTGGCGTAACCCACCTCGGACACCAGCTCCCTGGCGGCCTGGAGGATCGCCTGCCGGGAGCGCTCGCTGCGGCGCGCGGGATCGGGCTGCTTCACGCCACCCATCATAGCCCATCAACGAGACGAGACGGTCCGTCTTGACAGGTCACCGGCCCTAGCTGGCACACTGATGGACCTACGGCGAGACGGACCGTCTCGTCTTGAACGGAGAAGGAGGCGAGAGCGCATGCGCGTATGGTTCGTCACGGGTGCGTCCCGGGGGCTGGGCCGGGCGTTCACCGAAGCGGCCCTGGACCGGGGCGACCGCGTCGTGGCCGCCGCCCGCGACGTCGGCCCGCTGGCCGAGCTGGAGGCCCGGCACCCGGGCGCGCTCGTCCGGCTGCCGCTCGACGTCTCCGACCGCGCCGCGGTGCGGAAGGGCGTGGACCAGGCGGCGGCCGCGTTCGGCAGGCTCGACGTCGTGGTCAACAACGCCGGCGGCATGCTCTTCGGCATGCTGGAGGAGGCCACGGAGGAGCAGATCAGGGCGCACTTCGACGTGAACCTGTTCGGCGCGATCTGGGTCACCCAGGCGGTGGCGCCGTACCTGCGGGCCCAGGGGTCGGGGCACATCCTCCAGGTCACCTCGATGGGCGCGGGCGGCGGCATGGCCTCGGTCGGCCTGTACGCGGCGGGCAAGTCGGCGCTCGACTCGGTCACCCAGGCGCTGGCCATGGAGCTCGCGCCGTTCGGCGTCAAGGTCACCAACCTGCAGATGGGCGGCTACGACACCGGCCTGTTCACGCTGGGCACCACGGCCACCGAGCCCGACCCGGTCTACGACGGGCTGCGGGCCGAGCTGGCCGCCATGTGGGGCGAGGACGCGGGCCCGCCGCCGAGCAACGCCGCGCCCGTCGTCATGGAGCTCGTGGACCTGCCCGAGCCGCCGCGCCGGCTGATCGTCGGCAGCCGCTCGTACGACCTCGTCCAGCAGATGGACGAGGCCCGCACCGCGGAGTACCGCGCCTGGGAACACCTCAGCCGCAAGGCCGACGGCTGACCCCGGGGGACCGGTTCCAGGGGGCGGACGGGCGGGGATGGGCCGGGCGTTGTCCTGGTTCCGGCACAATTGCGGTGTGCGAGTCGGATTGCTGGGGCCCTTCGAGGTCCGGAACGCCCAAGGGGACGTGGTCGAGGTTCCCGGTGTCCGGCTGCGCGCGCTGCTCGCCGCCCTCGCCCTGGAGCCCGGCCGGATCGTCACGCGCGCGCGGCTGATCGACTGGATCTGGGGGGAGCGGCCGCCCGCCGACGAGGTCAACGCCCTGCAGGCGCTGGTGTCCAGGCTGCGCAGGGTGCTGCCCGACGGCGTGATCGAGGCCGATTCCGGCGGCTACCGGCTGGCCGTGCCGCGCGAGGCGGTGGACGTGTGCCGCTTCGAGCAGCTGATCGTCCAGGCCCGCGCCGCCGCGCCCGCCGCCCGCGCCGACCTGCTGCGCAGTGCCCTGGAGCTGTGGCGCGGCGCCCCCATGGCCGACATCGCGATGCAGGACAGCGACGCCTTCGACGCCGTGGTCACCCGGCTCGACGACCTCCACGTCGCCGCGCTCGGCGACCGCATCGACGCCGACCTGCGGCTCGGCCGGGGCGCGGAGCTGGTCACCGAGCTGACCGGGCTGGTGGCCGCGTACCCGCTGCGCGAGGGGTTCGTGGCGGCGCTGATGCGGGCGCTGGCCGAGGCGGGCCGCGGGAACGAGGCGCTGACCCTCTACCAGCGCACCCGCGAGCGGCTGGCCGACGAGCTGGGCGCCGACCCGTCGGCCGAGCTGTCGGAGCTGCACACCGCGCTGCTGCGCGGCGAGGTGGGCGAGCGGACGGACAACCGCAGGACGAACCTGCGCGCCGAGCTGACGAGCTTCGTCGGCCGGCACGACGACGTCTCCGCGGTCGCCGACCTGGCCACCAGGTACCGCCTGGTCACCCTGACGGGGGCGGGCGGCTCCGGCAAGACGCGGCTGGCCACCGAGACCGCCCGTACGATGCTCCCCGAGCTGCCCGACGGCGCCTGGCTCGTCGAGCTGGCCCCGGTCCGGGCCGGCGGCGAGCTGGCGCAGGCCGCCCTGACCACGATCGGCCTGCGCGACCAGGGCATGCTCGGCGGCGGGCGCGGCGGCGACCCGATGGACCGGCTCATCACCGCCATCCGCGACCGCTCGATCCTGCTCGTCCTGGACAACTGCGAGCACGTCATCGAGGCCGCCGCGTCGTTCGCGGACCGGCTTCTGGGCGAGTGCCGCGGCCTGCGCGTCCTGGCGACGAGCCGCGAGCCGCTCGGCATCACCGGAGAGGTGTTGTGGCAGGTCGAGCCGCTCACGCTGCCCGCCGAGGGCGCCTCGCCGGCCGAGAGCGGGTCCTCGCCCGCGGTGCGGCTGCTGCGCGACCGCGCGGACCTGGTGCGCAAGGACCTCGGCTCCGACGCCCCGACCCTCGCGGCCATGGCGCGGATCTGCCGGGCGCTCGACGGCAACCCGCTGGCGATCGAGCTGGCCGCGGCCCGGCTGCGCACGATGTCGGTCGACCAGCTCGCCCGCCGTCTCGACGACCGGTTCCGCCTGCTGACCAGCGGCAGCCGTACGGCGCTTGCCCGGCACCGGACGCTGCGCGCGGTCGTCGACTGGAGCTGGGACCTGCTGAGCGAGGCCGAGCGCGGCGTGCTGCGCCGGTTGTCGGTGTTCTCCGGCGGGGCGAGCCTGGAGGCGGCCGAACGCGTGTGCGGCGACGAGACGTCCGCCGGTGAGCTGGTCTTCGACGTGCTGACCGCGCTGACCGAGAAGTCGCTGCTGCTGGCCGACGACGAGGGCGCCCCGCGCTACCGGATGCTCAACACCATCAGGGAGTACGCGGCCCAGCGGCTGGCCGAGGCCGGGGAGTCCGAGGCTGCGCGGCGGGCGCACCTGGCCCACTTCACCGAGCTGGCCGAGACCGCCGACCCGCACCTGCGCCGGGCCGAGCAGCTGGAGTGGCTGGCCGTGCTCGACGCCGAGCACGACAACATCATCACGGCTCTGCGCGGGGCGATCGCCGAGGGGTGGGCGTACGAGGCGATGCGGCTGGTGGGGGCGGCTGGCTACTACTGGTTCCTCAGCGGCCACCGGGCCGAGGGCGCCGAGCTGAGCATCGCCGCGTCCGGGCTGGAGGGCGAGGTGCCCGACGAGGTGCGGGCGATGGCGTACCTCATGGTGACCATGTTCGTGACGTCCGGCGTGGGCGGCGACCAGTTCCAGGCGCGGGAGTGGATCCAGGAGGCCCACCGGCTGGCCCTGCGCAGCGGGTCCCGCAAGCCGCTGCTCGGGTTCGCCGCGCTGCTGGAGCGCACGCTGCAGGGCCCGGCGGCGTTCCTGCCCGCGTTCGAGCCGCTGATCGCCGACGCCGACCCCTGGGTGCGGGCGCAGGGCAGGCTGGCCGGCGGCCGGTTCCGGCTCACGCTCGGCGGCGACGAGACCGACGTCGATCTCGACGCCGAGACCGCCCTCGCCGAGTTCCGCGCGCTGGGCGACCGCATGGGCATCTCCCTGGCGCTGACCTTCCTGGCCGATCGGCTCGCCATGCGCGGCGAGTTCGCCCGTGCCTGCGAGTACTACGAAGAGGGCGCCGTGGCGCAGACCGAGGTGGGCGCGACCGAGGACGTCGTGGGCGTGTGGGCCCGGCTGGCTCAGCTGCACTGGCTGCTCGGCGACGAGCGGGCCAGCGCCGCCGCCATGGCCGAGGCCCAGCGGCACGCCGACGGGATCGTCTGGCCGGACTCCCTCGCCGAGCTGGCGCTCGGGCAGGCGAAGCTGGCGCGCTGGCGTGGCGAGGCGGACCGGGTGCGCGAGCACCTGGCCACCGTCCAGGCGGTGCTGCCCAACGATGAGATGGTCGGCTCCGTCCGTTCCACGATCATGGACCTGTACGGTTACCTCGCCGACGACGTCGAGCAGGCCCGCGCCTACCGGCGCAGGGCGTTCGACGCGGCCGTGGAGAACATGTTCCCGCCGACCATCGCCGAGGCGCTGGTCGGGATCGCCGACGTCGCGCTGCGCGAGGGCCAGGACGAGCAGGCCGTCCGGCTGATCGCGGCCAGCGAGGCGGTGCGCGGCACGCCGGACCGCTCGCTGCCGGACGCCGCCCGCATCGCCGGACAGGCGCGCGAGCGCCTCGGCGAGACGGCGTTCGCCGCGGCGGACCTCGACGGCCGCCGCCGCGACTTCCGCGAACTGGCCGAGATCACCCTCGCCCGCTGAACGTCCCGCGCGCCGACGGTTGTGCTTGCGGGGGCGGCCACGACGTGGGCCCGGCGTGGACGACCGGGCCGCCGCCCATTCGGCTGATGGTGACGTGCCGGTCCGGCCCCTGCTTGAGGGCGGCGAGTTCGCCGGAGACCGGGCGCGAATTCCTCGTAGGTCCTGCGTCCGAGCAGGAGGATGTCGGCTTCGTCGAGCTGTCCGGAGACGGCCGCGGCCATCTCCTCGTCGTAGTAGGGAAAGTGCCACTGCTCAGGGGCTTCCACGACACCGTCCACCGACACGAACAGCTGCGAGACGATGGTGGTCATGCTGTGGCCTCGGTGAAGAACGCGGCGAGCGCGGGGGCGATGGCCTCGGGGGCCACGTTGTGCGGCTGACCGGTGAGGGTGGCTCGCCGGACGTCCGGCAGCAGGTCGGCAACGGCCTGCGCCGTGCTGCTGATCCACGGGATGGTCTCGCCGTCGATCACCAAAGTGGGCGCCGTGACACCGGTCAGCCGATCGGCGGGCAGGG
This sequence comes from Nonomuraea sp. NPDC048881, assembly GCF_040649795.1. Classification (NCBI taxonomy): domain Bacteria; kingdom Bacillati; phylum Actinomycetota; class Actinomycetes; order Streptosporangiales; family Streptosporangiaceae; genus Nonomuraea; species Nonomuraea sp. NPDC048881. The sequence goes on along the minus strand of NZ_JBEZGC010000003.1, from coordinate 540,428 downwards.
AGAAGTCGCCGGTGATGGTGGCGTCGTAGATGAGCGTGTGGGCCACGGCCTCCATCGCCGGCCAGCCCGGGAAGTCGCGCATCGGGGCCACGAACTCGGCCGGGATGCCGACCGCGGCGGTGAGGAACAGCTCGCACATGTCGCCCCTGCGGCCCTCGGCCAGCAGCGCCACGAGCTGCTCGCGGTAGTCGGCAGGCACCGGCGTACGGGTGCCGGGCAGGATGTAGGGAACCTCCCACACCGCCAGCCTGTCGACGGCGAGCCCGCGGGCGGCGGCCTCCAGGGCGATGATGCCACCACCGGAGGTGCCGTACAGGTGCGCCGACCCGCCCGCCGCGGCGATGATGGCCTCGATGTCCTCGAACTCGCGGTCCACCGCGTAGGGGGCGGTGTCACCGCTGTCGCCACGGCCGCGCCGGTCGTAGTTGTAGACGGTCAGGTCCTTGGCCAGCAGCTCGGCCAGGGGCGCGGTCGCGGATCGGTCGTTGGGGCCGGCGCCGATGAGGATCACCGCCGGGCCCTGTCCGATCCGGTCGTAGGCGATCGCGGTGCCGTCCTGCGAGATGACCTTGTCCATGTCGTTTCCCTCGTGTTCGTGTTCGTCGCTTGCATGATCAGAATGCTTCACGTGGCGGCTGTCCCACATCCGTGGTCTCCACTGATTCGCTACTGAGACATCCGTGACGTCCGCACGTACGTGATGATGTCCGGATGATCGCAAAGGTGTCCCAGCGTGAGGCCGAGGTGCTGGCGGCGGTGGCGGCGCGGCTGTCGAACGCGCAGATCGCGAACAGGTTGCGCATCTCCGTCCGCACGGTCGAGAGCCACGTCGCCTCGCTGCTGCGCAAGTACGGCGTGGCCGACCGGCAGGAGCTGGCACAGCAGGCGGTGCAGGCCGGTGTGGACCGCGACATCCCGGATGGGCCGCCCCCCGGGGTCCCCACCCCGATGACCTCGTTCGTCGGGCGCGAACGGGAACACGAGGCGGCCCTGGCGGCATTCGGCGCCTCCCGGCTGGTCACCCTGCTGGGTCCTGGCGGCGCGGGCAAGAGCCGCCTCGCGGCGGAGATCTGCTCCTCCTACCCGGCCGGCGGGGCGTTCGTGGATCTGGTTCCCGTACGGGACGGGTTCGTCGCGCAGGCGGCGGCCAAGGTGCTCAGGGTCAGTGAACGCGCCCAGCACCCGTTGGAGGATGCCGTCATCGAACGGCTTCGCCGCGATCGGGCGCTGCTCGTCCTCGACAACTGCGAGCACGTCCTGGACACCGCTGCCGGTTTCGCGGAGCGAATGCTGGCAGCCTGTCCGGGCACCCGGATCCTCGTGACGAGCCGCGAGCGCCTCGGCGTGCCCGGTGAACGAACCGTGCCGATCGGCCCGCTGCCCCTGGCCTCCGACGCGGAGGCGCTCTTCCTCGACCGGGCCACCGCGGCCGATCCGGAGTTCGACGCCGACCCGGCCCTGCTGACGGAGATCTGCGCCCGGCTCGACGGCATTCCCCTGGCCATCGAGCTCGCCGCGGCCCGCAGCGCCTCTCTGGGGCTTGCCGGACTGCTCGTCGCGCTCGACGACACGCTGAGGCTGCTCACCGGAGGACGGGCAGCCGACCAGCGGCATCGATCCCTGCGCGCGGTGCTCGAATGGAGTCACGACCTGCTCGACGAGGAGGAGCAGGCACTGTTCCGACGACTGTCGATGTTCTGCGGCGGCTTCGACCTGGCCGCCGTGACGGCGCTCACCGCCGGCCGTCCGTCCGGCGCCGTGAGCCATGTGCTGGGGCGACTCGTCGACAAGAGTCTCGTCGTACGCGTCCCGGGAACGGCGAGCCGATGGCGGCTCCTGCAGACCGTCAGAACCTTCGCCGAGGACTTGTCACGAGGCGCCGGCGAGTACGACGCGGCTCGGGAACTCCACCTGCTGTGGGCGGCCGGTACCGCGACGGCGATGCGGGAACGGCTGATCGCCGCCGGACAGCGGGCCAGGGCGGCGGCGCCGACCGAGGGCAGCGAACAGGACGGCGAACAGGACGGTGCCGAAGTCTGGCGGCGGGAGTTCGACGAGGTCGCAGACGATCTGCGTGCGGCGCTGGCCGCCGCACCGCCTGGACCGGGCGGGGCGGCGCACAGCCTGGCCCGCTCGCTGGGTCACCTCACCTTCGTCCGCCGATTCCTGGCCGAGGCCCAAGGCCACTTCCGGCAGGCAGCCGAACGAGCGCCCGGTCCCGCCGAAGCAGCCGAAGACCTGCGGAACGCGGCCGACTGCTCTCTGGACAACATCTCCGGGCAATACATGTTCGACCTGCTGCTCGCCTCGGCGGCGCAGGCCCACGCCGCGGGCGACGAGAACGGCCGCGCGGTCGCCCTGGCCCGTGCGGTGGAAACAGCGTCGAGGTTTCTCGCCTCCTTCCCCGAGGGCATTCCCGTCGAGCGGCTTCGCCGTCATCTCACCGAGGCCGCCGAGGCCGGAGACGCGGGCGTCCCGACCGTGGCCGCGGCCCTCACCACGGCGGCAGCCTGGACCGATCGGCCGGGCGCCTTCGATCCGGACCCGGCCTTGGCCGCCCGGGCGCTCGCCGTCGCACGGACGACGGGCGACGCCGTGCTCATCAGCGCGGGGCTCGACGCTGTGACGACCGCCGCCGTACGGGCCGGCCGGCATCGCGAGGCCCGGCGATACACCGAGGAGCGGCTGGCGCTGCTGTCGGAGATGGATCGAGACGACCCGCGTTCGGCCATCGAGATCGTGGACACCCTGCACGTGGCCTGCACCGACGCGATCGTCGCGGGAGATCTGCCCGCGGCGATCAACGCCGGTCGGCTCATGATGGCCGACGACCTCGTCGGGGACCACCCCTACATCTCGGCCAGCAGGCTGATCCCCGCGCTCGTCCTCACCGGAGACCTCGGCGCGGCCCTGCGCTACGGCGAACGGATGTGGGAGGGCTGGGAACGAGCCGGCCGGCCCCCGGCCGGATGGCTGCTGCCCTCCGTGTCGGCCATCGCGCTCGCCCATGGGCTTCTCGACGACCAGGTCCGTTTCCGGCTCTGGCGTCACAGGGCCGGCGTGGTGGTCGGCCACGCGCAGGCCGGGCATGCCCGGCCGACTTCCTTCGGCGCGTTCGTCGATGCCCGGGCCGCGCTGCACTCCGGCGACCTGAGCGACGCCACCGCCCTGGTGGAGCGGGCTTTCGGCACGTTCTCGATGGGACGTTACGCGGCGTACGCGCAGGCGGCGGGAGCCGAGCTCGCGGTCGTCGCCGGGCTGCCCGACGCCCCGGACCGGCTCGCGACCGCGCTCCTGACAGCCGGTGAGAACCACTGGGCCTCGGCCTGCCTGGCTCGCGCCGGCGGCAGGCTCCACGCGGACCCGGACGCGCTGGCGGCCTCGGTCGCCCGGTGGGAGGGCATCGACGCCCGGCTGGAACGGGCCCATACCCTCCTGCTGATCCCGCATCGCGCCGAAGAGGGCCGAGCCGCCCTCGATGCACTGCTCACGAGTACGGGTAGGAGAACCCTGTAACTCGTCCGCTCCCGCCCGTGCGTACCGGCTATGGGGCGTTCGTGCCGTCGCGCGCTGCGATGGCCGCGGCCATGAAGTCCTGGAAACGCGCGAACTGCTGCTGATCCATCTTCAGCGTCACCCCGTTGACGATCCGGTCCTTGTACCGGGTGCCGATCGTGACCTTGAAGCCGTCACCGTGTGGTTTCGCGTCCACGCCGAGGAACGCCACGTGGTATCGCCTGGCCTCCGTCAGGCAATGGAAAATTTCGAAGGTCCTCCCGTCTTGCACCAGGATGTACTCACCGATCGCGAACTCCGCTGCCATGGTTTCCCGTTCATGCCGCTTGATGTGTCCGGGGTCAGGGGTCACCCCAGGCACTGTCGTCGAACTACGAGCCCCTGCTCGGCCTCTGAGGAGCTGGCAGGCCTCCTTCGTGCACGCGCCTGCCCGGACGCGCTTCCGGGGAACACGGCCGGACATCGAGCCGGCACGACGGGCGGTGGGCCCGGCTCGTAACAATCATGAACCGCAATCGTGAACCACCGCAAAGCCACCTGGCGGCTGGGTCATGTGCGGGAGAAGATCCCGACGGGGAGGGCAGCCGGATTCCTCCCGCCCAGGGATCAGCTTGCCTTCACCGGCCTGGCGCAACGCGTCCGCGGTGATCGCGCGATGTGGTACCGGTTGATGAACCGCCACGCGCCCGTCGACGAGTCACTCGCCGACGATGTCACCGCGATGCTTGCCCGGCTGTCGTGACGCCGCTGCCCGATCGTCGCTTGGAAGTGCCACGAGTCGCGGATTGTCGGTTGCGAACGGCATTGTTATGGCATGACCGAGACGCCCCCTTTCACCGTCCTCGCTGATGACACGGCCTACGCCGAGGCCGTGCAGCTCGCCGTGGACTCCGCCGCCGCCTACTACGCCGACGGCACCTCCACCCTCGACGACGACGCCTACGACCGGCTGGTGCGCGGCATTCAGGCGTACGAGGAGGCCCATCCCGAGCAGGTGCTGCCGACCTCGCCGACGGGCAAGGTCGCGGGCGGCGCGGTCGTGGGGGACGTGCCGCACACCGTGCCGATGCTCAGCCTGGACAACGTGTTCGGCGCCGAGCAGCTCGCCGACTGGGCCGCCTCGGTCGAGCGCAGGCTCGGCCGTCCGGTCACGGCGTGGAGCGTCGAGCCCAAGCTCGACGGCCTGGCCATCTCGGCCCGCTACCGCGGCGGCCGGCTGGCCCAGCTCGTCACCCGGGGCGACGGCACCGCGGGCGAGGACGTCTCGCACGCCGTCGGCACCATCGTCGGCCTGCCCGAGCGGCTGGCCGAGCCGGTCACGGTGGAGCTGCGCGGCGAGGTCATGATGACGACGTCGCAGTTCGAGGAGGCGTGCGCCAAGCGCTCGGCGCACGACGGCACCACGTTCGCCAACCCGCGCAGCGCCGCCGCCGGCACGCTGCGCGCCCAGGACCGGCCGTACGTGTGCGAGCTGACGTTCTTCGGCTACGGCGCGCTGCCCGCGCCCGGCGACGACTCGGAGCTGGCGACGCGCCTGCGCGAGCTGCCGCACAGCCAGGTCATGGAGTGGGTGGCCGGTCAGGGCGTGCAGACCACGGCCGCCACCGCGGTCGCCGGGATCGTCACCGACACGCTGGAGCGGGTGCAGGAGCGCGTCGGCGAGATCGCCGCGGCCCGCGCCGGGCTGCCGTTCGGCATCGACGGCATCGTGATCAAGTGTGACCTGGCCTCCGACCAGGCCGAGGCCGGGTTCAGCTCGCGCGCGCCACGCTGGGCGACCGCCTACAAGCTGCCCGCCACCGAGAAGATCACCAAGCTGGTCGGGGTGGAGTGGAACACCGGCCGCACCGGCGTCATCGCCCCGCGCGCCGTGCTGGAGCCGGTCGAGCTCGACGGCAGCGTCGTCACCTACGCCACCCTGCACAACGTCGCCGACATCACCCGGCGCGGCCTGATGCTGGGCGACAGCGTGGTGGTCTACAAGGCGGGCGACGTGATCCCGCGCGTGGAGTCGCCGGTGGTGCACCTGCGCACCGGCGAGGAGCGGCCGATCCCGATCCCGCAGGTCTGCCCGATCTGCGGCGACGCCATCGACCGCTCGCAGGAGCGGTGGCGGTGCGTGCGCGGGCGGGCCTGCCAGGCGATCGCGTCCATCATCTACGCCGCCGGACGCGACCAGCTCGACATCGAGGGCCTGGCCGAGAACCGCATCAAGCAGCTGCTGGACGCCGGTCTGATCGCCGACTTCGCCGACCTGTTCTTCCTGACCCGCGAGCAGCTGCTCAGCCTGGAGCGCATGGGCGAGACCAGCACCGACAACCTGCTGGCCGCCTTCGAGCAGGCCAAGGGCCGGCCGCTGAGCCGGGTGTTCGCGGCGCTCGGCGTCCGCGGCACCGGCCGGTCGATGAGCCGCCGGATCGCCCGCCACTTCGGTTCGATGGAGGCCATCCGGGCCGCCGACGCCGAGGCGATCCAGGCGGTCGAGGGCATCGGCCCGGAGAAGGCGCCGGTCGTGGTGGCCGAGCTGATCGAGGTCGGGCCGCTGATCGACAAGCTGGTCCAGGCGGGCGTGAACATGGCCGAGCCGGGCTGGACGCCCCCCGCCGAGCCCGGCGCACCGGAGACCGGCGGCGGGTCCGGGCTGCCGCTGGCCGGGATGTCGGTCGTGGTGACCGGCGCGATGAGCGGCACGCTGGAGGCGTTGAGCCGCAACCAGATGAACGAGCTGATCGAGCGGGCCGGCGGCAAGGCGTCCTCCAGCGTCTCGGCCAAGACGTCGCTGCTGGTGGCCGGGGAGAAGGCCGGTTCCAAGCGGGCCAAGGCCGAGAGCCTGGGCGTGCGGATGGTGACGCCGGAGGAGTTCGCCGAACTTGTCAGCTCCTTTCTGTAGCTTCATGAGCCAGAGCAGGTTCTGTGGGGGCGAGCTGCGGTCGCGGGTGGCCTCGGCTCCGCAGCTGGGATCTGCTCGGGAGGGCCCCAGCCCCCCGGCCCCTCCTAGGACGGCCTGGCGGCCCAGCCGAACAGTCAGACAGAGGACCCGCCCGCCCACCCACCTTCCTCATTGCGTCAGGAGGTGGGTTCGGGCGGTGGTTCAGGGCAGCACTGCGGGCAGGCCGCGCGAGTCGACCTTCGCGACGATCAGCGCCGGGGCGCTGGACGACGCCTTCACGGCGGCGAGCGCCTGGTCGAGCTCTGCCGCCGTGTCCACGGAGTACGTGGACCGCACGCCCAGAGCGTTGGCGAACTTGACGAAGTCCCATTGGTTGAGCAGGACGTAGGGCTTCGGCGTCACGCCGGGGTCGGTGAAGTAGTCCGAGTCGATGAGGTACTGCTCCAGGCCGTAGATGCCGTTGTCGATGACCACGACGACGGGGTCGCGGTCATAACGTACGAACGTGGACAGTGCCTGGGCGGTCATGTGGAAGCCGCCGTCGCCGCAGATGACCAGAGGACGCCTGCTCGACCCGAAGGACGCACCGACGGCAGCGGCCACGGAATGGCCGATGGAGGCCCACACGGCGCTGCTCAGGAACCCGTCGCGGCCTTTGATCGGCAGGCTCGCCGCCGAGGCGCCACCGAGGAAGGTGTCAGGCATCGCCAGCCATGAGGCGTCCAGGGCGGCGCCGACGCGGTCGAACACCTGGGCGTAGGTCAGCGGGCCGGTGGCGACGGGCGGGGCCGGGTCGACGGCCGCGGAGACGGGAACCGGCGCCTCCTTCGCCGCCTCGGCCACGAGCGCGGTCACCAGGGCGGTGATGTCCGCGTTCTGCTTGCTCCCGTTCTTGATCTTCACCTTGCCGTCGTAGGCGGTGACGAGGTGGTCGGTGTTGTCCCGGATGAACGCGGCGTAGCTGCCGGGGAAGACGCAGCCGAGCATCACGATCAGGTCCGCGTCCCGGACCTCGGGGGGCTGGCAGCTCGGCGGGGCGAAGACCCCGACCCAGCCGTCGTCCTGTTCGGACAGCACCGATTTGGCCAGCACTTGGGTCGACCAGCGGACACCGAGCTTGGCGATCAGGGCGGCGACCTCGTCGGCCAGTCCGTAACGCTGGACCTCGACGCCCAGCAGGAGCACGGGCTTCGTGGCGGCGCGCACGAGCCCCACGATCGTGGTGGCGAGCTGCTGCTCCGTGCCCGCCGCCGGATTGGTGACGGGCAGCGCCCCGGCCGGGGGCGTACAGGCCGCCGTCCAGATGGTCCGATCGATCTCGATGTAGACCGGCCGTTTCTTCCTGATCGCCGTCGAGATCGCGCTGTCGACCAGGGCGGGCACGTCGGCGGCCTGCCCGGCGCGGGCTGCGCTCGCGGTGACCAGCCGGTAGGCGTTGAGGTCTCCGTCGGGCTGGCCGGTCGAGTGCGAGAACAGGACGTCCAGGTTCTTCAGGTTGGCCAGGTTCGCGGCGCTCGGGCCGCCGTTCACGACGACGACCGGGCTGCGCTCGACGAACGCGCCGGCGATGGCGTTGATCATGCTGAGCATGCCGACGCCGTTGGCCACCGCGGCGGCGCCCAGGCCCTTCGTTCGCGCGTAACCGTCGGCCGCGTATCCCGCTTCGAGGTCGGTGGCGGTCACCACCGGCGTGATGTGGTGCGCGCCCACCGCGTCGAACAGCGGGGCACCATATGCGGCGGGCACACCGAACAAGGTGTCGACCTGTTGCTGGCTCAGCCGCTCGAGGATGTAGTCGGCAACGGTGAAGGGCACGATGACGCTCCTGGGCATGCCCGCCGTACGGCAGATCAGTCGAAAGGGATAGGCGCGGATCGTCCGGCCGTTTGGGACGCCTACCCGCGCAGCCGGCCGGGCGAACGCGCGGGAGCCGTGCCTTGACCTTACTCAGGGCGGGTGTTTCCACAGGTCAAGGCGTCCACGTGCGGCACGGCCGGACGTCGTCGCCGCCTTGGAAACAGTCGTCCTGAGGCCGGTCAAGCGTTGGAGTCCGGGGAAGGTCCGGACGCCCGCACGGGTATGCGTACCGGTGGCCAAGCATCTGATCAACGGAGCCCGACATGCTGCTGGACGAGCGTGGAGTGAGCACACCTGCCAACCTGCCCACTCCGGACTTCACCTTCGATCCCCATCAGCCGGGCGCGTGCCTCGCGGGTCTGAGGCCCTACCGCACGCACTCGTATCGGCTCGAAGGAGAGGAGCTTGGCGACAGGTTCGTCATCCACAACTACGGCCACGGCGGTGGAGGCATCACGCTGAGCTGGGGCTGCGCCGCCGCGGTACGAGACATGGTCCTCAAACGTCAGGCCGACACCAAGATCATCGAAAGGGAGATCGCGGTGATCGGCGCAGGCGTCATGGGAATGACCGCCGCGACCCTGCTGCTCGACCTCGGGCTGAACGTCACGATCTATTCCGACCGCAAGCCGGTCGAGACCACGTCGTACAAGGCCGGCGGCCAATGGGCCGCGTCGATCCTGGAGTATTCCAAGGACTTCGCCAAGGTGCAGGAGTTCCAGTACATCCTCGCGACCGCCTACACGATGTTCAAGGCCAGCATCGGCAAGGGCTTCGGCGTGTCCGAGGTCGACAACTACAGCGTCCGCCCCACCTCGGGCATCGACGTGGTGCATGAACTCGTGCCGGGACTGCTGCCGCCGCGCGAATATCTTCCGCGCCTGCCGTTCCAAGGACACAACACCTCCGGATACAGGTACCGGACGTTGCTCGTCGAACCGCCGATCCTCATTCCCAGGCTGGAACGCGACCTGAGGGCGCGCGGCGTCATGTTCGTGAGCCGGAGATTCATCAACAGCACGGACGTGCTCACGTCCCTGACGCAGAAAGTCATCATCAACTGCACCGGGCTCGGCGCGAAGGAATTGTGGAACGACAACGACATGATCTCGTACCGAGGACAGCTCGCGATGTTGCGGCCGCAGGTGAACCTGGAATACCTGTACGGGCAGAAGGGGTACATGTTCCCGCGTCATGACCATGTCGTCATCGGGGGCACCGTCGAGGAGAACGACCACGAGGTGTTCGACCCCGACAAATGCAAAGAACTGGTGGACTACATGGCCGGCGTGTTCGGCCAGGGGCCCGCAGTGCCGATGCCGGACTTCCACGTTCACCATCCGCGCAACGAGCGCCTGGTCGATCCGAGACTGTCGATCGCCCATGACGCCGAGAACTGAACGCGGGAATGTCAGCAACCACAGGAAGTGACGAGGCGTCAATGACTCAGACAGTTCAGGGATTCAGCGTCCAAGCCAAATGTCTCACCCAGGACGGCGAGCCGTGGCATCTGCCCGGACCGGACGACACAGCGGAGAAGGGGGAGAGAGTGACCCTGCACATCACTGCCCGCCTTCTCAACTCGTCGCAGCCCTCCACGGACCTGGCGATGATCGAGTGCGAAATGCTCCGCGGATTCACGCCGGTCACGGACTCGCTCGACGCCCTCGTCGCAGGCGGCCTCGTCACCTTGTACGACATAGATGAGACAGATCAGTTGAACCAGCGACTGGAGCTCTACCTCAAGGAAGTCGGCAGCACCCCCACCGAGATCGCCTTCGAGATCGAGTGCGAACACGCGGTCCACGACCTGAAACCATCGACGATCGAACTGTCCGACTCCTACGACGCCGACAGCGCCGTGACCACCACGTATCCCACGGTCAAAGAATGACGAGCCAGTCGTTGAGGGCAGCGACGGGGATGGCGGCTTCGTAGCGGACAGCACCGGCGCCGGGCCGCCGGTTCCGCCGGATTCCCGGCGGATGCGGGCTACCCCCAGCACGGACCCTGGGCGCTGTCGACCCAGTCGATCTTGGTGACGGTCACGGGCAGAGGGTAGGTCTCATGTCCCCCCCGACGTCACCGTCCTCAGCGCGGTGAACGCACATCGACCCGCTCTGGCCGGCCGAATTGACGAACGAGACCACGACGTGGTCCTCGGTGGCGGGCCAGCCGTAGTTGAAGAAGGACCGGACGTTCTTGTAGGGGCTGAAGAGCACCCCGATGGCCGACCAGTCTTCGCCCCGGCCGATGCCGATCTTCGTTGCTTCCGAGATGACCTCTGTCGAATACACGCAGAAATCTCCCCGCCCGCAGCCATACAGGCGATCGTGAAGGCTTGCCGCGCTCGCGGGTGACACGAACGCCAGCCCTGCGAGAGAGATGGCAGCGACAGCAGCCGGGATGAGTCTTCTCAGCATGAGATCTCCTCGTTAGTTGTCCGAGCAAGCCCAAAGGCCGTGAAACGCCTGCCCGTTGTTCTCGGCTGGTGGGCGATCCAAGCGACGCACTCCTGATCGGATGGCTCGGTGGGCGCCGCTGCCATGGGGCCGGAGACGAGTGTTCGTGCGAGAATCGGGTCGTGGAGCGGCCTGGATGTGTTGCTGTCATCGGGGTGGGCGTTCTCGGAGCCTGTGTGGGCTGGAATGTGGCACGGCACGGCGTCAAGGTGGTCTTCGTCGACGCCGGCCGGCCGGGTGAAGGGGTCACCGACTGGTCGTTCTCGTGGGTCAACGCCAGTGCCAAGACCGCGAGCAGGTCCTACTTCGACCTGAACGTCGCGAGCATGGCGGCGTACCGCGAGCTTGCCGGGATCATCGGGCCGGACCCATGGTGGCACCCCGGCGGCCACCTGCGCTGGGCGGACGACCCCGCGACGGAGGCGAGCCTCCTGGAAACGGCCGGGCTGCTGGCCGGCTGGGGCTACCGGGCCGAGGTACGCACGGGAGCCGAGGTACGCCGCCACCTCGAACCCGCGCTCACGCTGTCCGACGAGGTTCCGGTCGTGTTCTTTCCCGACGAAGCCTGGGTGCACGGACGCCATCTCGTCGGCCGCCTGGTCGGCCAGGCCGTCGCGGCCGGCGCCGAGCACCGGTTCGGCACCACGGTCCATGACGTCGGCACCGGCGCCGACGGGAGCATACGGGCCGTCGTCCTGTCCGACGGCAGCCGTCTCGACGTCGACGCCGTCGTGAACGCCGCGGGACCCGGCGCCGCCCACGTCGCCGGGCTCGTCGCGCGGCACTTGCCGATGCGCCGGGAGCCCGGCCTCGTCACCCGGATCGAGTGTGCCCAGGTGCCGATCCGCCGGACCATGCACGCGCCGCGCGTCGCGATCCGTCCTGACGGAGACGCTTCGGTGGTCTTCCACAGCCGCGAGGTCGACGCGCTCATCGACACCGGCGAAGAGCCGGCGGCGCTCGAACGGCTGCTGCACGAGTCGGCGCGGCACGTCGTTCGCGGGTTCGAGGACTCCCGCATCGCCGGGACACGGGTGGTCGACCGGCCCATCCCGGGCGACGGATACCCCTCGGTGGGAGCGGTGCCGTCCGTGCCGGGCTACTACGAGGCCGTCTCCCACAGCGGCATCACGCTCGGGCCGGTGATCGGCCGGCTGCTCGCGTCGGAGATCGTCAGCGGGAGGAGGGACGAGACGCTCGCCGACTTCCGCCCGGAACGGTTCTCCCATGACGACCCGGCGAGTTGACGGTACGACCTCCTCCGCAGCGGGCCTCAGCCTCCCGAGGGCACACCACCACGAACGCCCAAGAGCGGAGAATCAAGATCGCCAGACTGCGCGGGTGGCCAAGCTGAAGAAGGCCGGGTCCAAGCGGGCCAAGACCTAGATCCTGGGCGTGCGCATCGTCCACGCCGGAGGAGTTCGCCGAGCTCGTCGCCTCTCTGCCGTAACTGCACGGGCCGCACCGGGCCGCCCGGAGTCGGGCCCTCACTCCGGGCGGCGGCGCGCCGGGAGGTCGGGGCCGCCCTTGTGCAGCCGGGCGTTGATCTGGCCGGCCTCCTCCGCCGTGATCACGCCGTGCTGCAGCTCCACGCCCAGCGCCGTGGCCAGGTCGCGCTGGCGGACGTCCACCAGGCTCTCCACCAGGGTCGCGTACGCGTGGGCATGGCGCCGGCCGGCCGTCCAGCCGCCGGTCACCAGGGCCGCCGCGACCACGGCGCCGGGCCACCAGGCGCAGCCGAGGAGCGCGTACAGCAGGCCCCAGCTCACGGTGAGCGCGGCGGTGTCGAGCGCCGCGCGGGCGTCGCGTACGGGTACGCGCTGGTGATCCTCCAGCAGCGACCACAACCGGGGCCACACCAGGGAGACCCGCAGTCCGTGGTACTCGGCCCGCACCCGCTCCTCCAGCAGCGCGAGCCGCCGCCCCGGCCAGGTGAGCCTGCGTCCGCGCCGTTCCAGCAGCCACAACCGCTCGACCGCGCCCACCGCCAGCCGGGCCAGGCCCGCCGCCACGGCGGCGGCCAGCACCGCGATGACCCCCACCGTCACCAGCGCCACCGGGTCGAGGCCGATCCGGGTCAGGCCGGCGCGGGTGCGCCGGACGAGCAGGCCCAGATCGAGGGCGTGGGCATGGCCGAGGGTGACCGTGCACCAGGCCGCCGCCGCGAAGCAGAGACCGAGCGGCCAGGCCGGGGACAGCCAGCGTTCGGTGGCCTTCTTGCCGACCTCGGTGAGCAACCCGTCGAGCACGGCGGTCACGACTCCGTGAAACGCATGGGCCGCCGGCGCAGGGCGCAGACGGGGGGCCGGTTCGCGGCGTCGCGACCCGACCGGCGGGGGCACCAGCCGTCGGGGCAGACGTACACGCCGCGCAGCTCGGGCCCGGCAGCGCCGAACAGCAGATACGGCTGCGGATGCGGATCTCCGCGCGACTCGTCGGCGTCTTCGGCCGTGGCGGGGTCGAGCAGCGTCAGCACGTCGCGGGCCGTGCCGCCCTCGTCGAGCACGGTCAGCGCGTCGGCCAGGGCCGCCGTCCAGCCGCCGGCGGCGGCGTCCCGCCGCAGAGAGGGAAGTTCGGCGCAGAGGTACGCCCGCGCCTCGTCCTCGGTCATGATCACATCGTCCACGATGGACGGCCCTCTCCGGTATCCCGCGATTCCTCCGGCCGCTCTGAGCGGACATGGAACCCGACCCGGCCGAGCTGCTGGCCCGCTTCGAACGCGAGGACGACCTCGAAGCCCTCGACCAGGCGGTAGACCTGTACGCCCGGGAGGGCGGCACGCCGTACGGCAGGGCGTTGCTGATGCGCCACGGCCGCACCGGCGGCCGGGACGACCTGGACCAGGCCGTCGCCGCCTGCCTGACCGCGCTGGAGAATCCTCCCGCGGACGTGCGGGAACGACTCACGGGCCTGATCGCCGCGGCTGACGCGCTGGTCGCGAAGTGGGACCTCACCGCCGCCCCGGCCGACATCGACGCCGCGATCGTCCGGTATCGGCAGGCGGCCGACCTCGCGCCCGACTCCGCCGCGGCGCTGTCGAAGCTGGGACTGACCGTCGCCAGACGCCGCATGATGGGCGGGGGAGAGACCGGCGACCTCGCCGGCGCGCTGGAGCTGTGCCGCCGGGCGATCGCCCTGGGCCGTCCCGACGGAGACTCCGACCTGGACCGGGCGGCGGATCTGAACAGGCTGTCGGTGGTGCTGAGCGTGCGGGCGACGGAGGCCGGGGACCCGGAGCTCGCCCGGACGGCGATCGCGACCATGGACGAAGCGATCGCGCTCCTGCCCCACACAGGGCTGCACCGCCGGCGGTACGAGATCGGCCGGTTGACGATCGTCGGCAACCGCTACGCCATGCTGGAACGCCCCGAGGACCTCGACGACCTGCTCACCGGCTGGGCCGCCCTGGCGGACGACCTGCCCGCGGACCTGCCTGCCCGCCGCTTCGCCGTGCTCCAGCACGGTTTGATGCTGTACGCCCGGTTCGGCGCCACCCGGCTGCCCGCCGACCGGGACGACGCGATCACCCTCCTGCGCCGGGCCCTCGGCGACCCGCGCCCGGGGTTGTCCGCACTCGACCGGTTCGCGGACCAGGTGCTGCGCAACCTGCTGTGGAACCGCATCTCCCAGGGGGCGCGTCTGGATGACGTCGACGAGCTCGCCGCCCGCGTCCGCGCCCTCCTGCGGGACCGGCCCGACGACCAGGAGCTGCGCGAGGAGTTGCAGGCGACGAGCACCGCCCGCTTCTCCGTCACCGGCGACCAGGCCGATCTGGGCTCGGGCGAGGACCTGCAGGACGAGGTGAGCCGGGCCACGGCCAGGGTCATGAGGGCGATCACCGCCGATCCGGACGAGCTGGAGGCGGCCATCGCCCAGGCCGACCGGGCCCTGACCACGCCCGGTCACGACGAGGACCGGCTCCACCTGCTGCGCTTCACCCTCACTGGAGCCCTGTACGCCCGCTACGCGGCGCGCGGCGACCGCCGGGACCTCGACCGCTCCGCGGACATGCTCGCCGACCTGACCCGGACCGACCTTCCGGTCACCGGCCACCTGAAGGTGCAGCTCGCTCTCGTCCGGTGCGCCGTCCACGACCTGACCGGCGAGCGGGCCGTCCTCGACGACGCGCTCGCCCTCGTCGCGGAGGCGGACGCGCTCATGCCGCCCGGCCACGACGACCGCAGGCTCGTCGAGCACGTCCGGGGCATGACGAGGTCGCGCCTGCACCGCCAGGACGGCGATCCGGCCCACCTGAAGGCGGCCGTGGACGCGTACCGGGCGGCGCTCGACGCGACGCCCGCGACCCACCCCAACCGCAGCGTGCTCGAGTCGGAGCTCAGCATCGTGCTGCAGGACGGCGCCGCCCACTCCGCCGGCGCCGGCGCCGACGCCGCCCTCGACCTGGCCCGGCAGGCCGCACGTTCGGCGCCGCCCGGCGAGCGGCGCTTCAACGCGCAACTGGCGCTGGGCCGGGCCCTGGCCCAGAACTCCCGGCTCGCCGCCGACCCCGGCACGCTCGACGAGGCGATCTCCGCCCTGCGCCGGGCCCTGCCCGAGTTGCCGGACGGGCACCCCAACCGGGCCTTCGCCCTGAACGTGCTGTCGCAGGCCCTCACCGCGCGGGCCGAGTCGACCGGGTCCCCGGCCGTCCTGGACGCGGCGATCGCGGCGGGCGAGGAGGCGCTGCGCCTGCCGGTGCGCGGATCCGTCCGGGCGAACGCCATGCTCAACCTGGCCGAGGCGCAGCGCATCCGCGGTCAGCGCACCGGCGACCGCGCCGACGTCGAGTCTGCCGCGCGGACCCTCACGCAGGCGCTCGACGAGCTGCCCGAGGACCACCCGCAACGGCCGCCCTGCCAGACCCAGCTGGCCATCGTGCTGTCGCAGCGGTACACGATGCTCGGCGAGGTCGCCGACCTCGACAGGTCCGTCGACCTCGCCCGCTCCGCGCTGGCCGCGCTGCCGTCGCGCTCTCCGCTCACGGGCCCCACGCTCCAGGCGCTCAGCGGCGGCCTGTGGAAGCGGGCCGACCACCGCGGCGACAGGGGGGACCTCGACGAGGCGGCCGAGACGATCGAACGGGCCCTGGCCGCTCCCACCGCCGACCTGACGCAACGGGCGCCGATGTTGTACCACAAGGCGGGCGTGCTGCGCCGCCGCGCCGACGTGCGGGGCAGGCCCGGCGACCTCGACGAGGCGATCGCGGCCGGCCGCGAGGCCCTGGCGATGCTCCCGCCCGGCCACGCCTTCCGGCCCGTCCTCACCAAGGGCCTGTCGCTGCTGTACGTCAGCCGCTACGACGACCACCCCGGCGACCTGGAGGAGATCGTCCGCCTGGGCCGAGAAGGGCTGGCCGCCACGTCCAGGGACGACCCGTCGTGGGCCGGCCAGCAGCACCTGGTGGGCCACGGCCGGCTGCTGCGCTTCTGGCGTACGGACCGGATGCGCGACCTGCGCGCCGCCATCCGGCACCTGGAGGCGTCGGTGGACGCGACCCCGCCCGACGACCCCCTGCTGGCCGCCCGCGCCTCCCAGCTCGGGCTGGCCCTGAACGAGAGGTACGAACGCCGCCGCCGCAGCCGCGACCGCGACCGCGCCATGGCCGCCTTCCGGCTCTCCGCCGGCGTCACCTCGCAGGACTCCCTGGCCCGGCTGGAGAACACCCGCATGTACGCCGGCTACAACCTGCGCCACGGCCACCCGGTCGAGGCCCTGGAGCAGTACCGGGTGTGCGTGCAGGAACTGCTGCCGCTCGCGGCCTGGCGCGGGCTCGACCGGGGCTCGCAGGAGTACCAGCTCAGGCAGGCGGCGGGGCTGGCCACGGAGGCGGCCGCCGCGGCGCTGGTCGCGGGAGCGCCGAGGGCCGCCGTCCAGCTGCTCGAACAGGGACGCAGCGTGTTGTGGGCCCAGCTGCTCCAGACCAGGAGCGACCGGAGCGAGCTGCGCGCCCGTCATCCCGGGCTCGCCGCCGAGTTCGACGAGGTGAGCGCCGTCCTGGACAGGCCGTCGGCCGGCGAGTCACTGCAACCCGACGAACTCGGCTCGATCGGGCGTCCCGACCGGCGGCTCGAAGCCGACCTGCGGCGCCGGGCGACGGCCCGCTTCACCGAGCTGTGCGACCGGATCAGGGAGCTGCCGGGCTTCGCGTCGTTCCTCCGGCCACCTGACTTCACAGCCCTGCGCACGGCCGCCGACCGCGGTCCCGTCGTCCTGGTCAACCTGGACCGGCGGCGCTGCGACGCGTTGCTCCTCACCTCCGGCGGGCTGCGCGTGCTGCCGCTGCCGCGGCTGAGCCGCGAGGAGGCCGCCGGGCGGGCCCGGGAGTTCCGCCGCACGCTCGGAGCGGCGCACGGCGGCATGGCGGCGCGCATCTCCGCCGCCCAGACCGTGCTGGCCACCCTGGAATGGTTGTGGGACGCCGTCACCGGCCCCGTGCTGCACGAGCTCGGCCTGCCCGTGGCCTCGGACGGAGACCCGCCCAGGCTCTGGTGGTGCCCCACCGGGCCGCTGGCGGGCCTGCCGTTGCACGCCGCCGGACGGCACCGTGACGGCGGCCCGTGGGCGGGCGACCACGTCGTGTCCTCCTACACGCCGACCCTTCAGGCCCTGCTCCGCGCCAGGGCCATGCCGTCGGCGCCGCCGTCCGCGCCGGTCCTGGTGGCCGCGCTGGCCGCCACCTCGCGCCCTGACCGGCAGTACGCGAACCTGCCCCAGGTCCCCGCCGAGGTACGGGCCATCCGCGACGCCCTGGGCCCGCGGGCGGTCGTGATCGAGGACTCGGCCGCCACCCGGCGCGCCGTGCTCGACGCCATTCCCGCCTACCGGCGGGTCCACTTCGCCTGCCACGGCGACCAGGACGACGCCGCCCCCTCCGCCAGCCGCCTGGCGCTGCACGACGCCGACCTGACCGTGCTCGACCTGACCACGGTCGGCGTGGACGGGGGCGATCTGGCCTTCCTGTCGGCCTGCGAGACCGCGCAGGGCGACGCCGCGCTCACCGACGAGGCCATCCACCTGGCCGCGGCGTTCCAGCTCGCGGGCTACCGCAACGTGATCGGCACCCTGTGGTCGATGTACGACGCCTCGGCCGCCGAGGTGGCCGCGGACGTGTACGCCGTTCTCGCCGCGGGCGCCGCCGACCCCGCGGTGGCGCTGCACCGGGCCGTCACCCGGCTGCGCGGCACCGCCCGTTTCGGCAGCCCGATGTTCTGGGCCCCGTACGTGCATATCGGCGTGTAACCGCGACCAGCGGTCGGCCGGGGCGGGCGGTCAGGGCGGGCAGTCGGGGGGCATCCGGAACACGCCGAACTCCAGGCGCAGCGAGTCGTCGGCGGGCAGGGCGATCGCCCGCGCCGACAGGTCGGACATCCAGCAGGCGGGCAGGAGGAAGTACCGCTGGTTGGAGTTGATCAGCAGGCGCAGGCCGGCGTAGCGGAAGCGGTACATCGCGCCGGGGTCGGGCAGGACGGTCTCGGTGATGCCCGGCCCCTGCAGGTTCAGGCGCCGGGCCGCGTAGACCACCGTGTTCGGCAGCCTGCGCATGTCGGCCAGCGTCCGGTCGGCCTCCCGCTCACCGCGTGACTGCGCGAAGAGGGTGATCCCCCACAGCAGCAGGAACAGCAGCAGCGCCGTGCAGAGCGTGCGCCGGACGAGCCGGTCGGTGGCGGAGGGCGTGAGACGCGCATCGAGCCGTTGCCGCAGGGAGGAGCCGTAGACCAGCAAGAAGACGCCCAGGCCCAGGCAGAGGGGCATGGCGTAGGGCGGCAGCGGCCGCCATCCGGCCAGGCTCGCGATGCCCACCGCGGCCCCCGCCACCCCGAGGACGGCCATGATCCTGACCGCCCACCTGGCGAAGGCGCGATGCCGCTCGGCGGACCGGGTCAGCCACGCGTGCGCCGGCGGCGCGACCAGGGCCGTCACCAGCACGAGGATCAGCGGCTCTGCCGCCAGCGTGACGCTGCGCAACGCGTAGTCCTCCAGGGACAGGCCCAGCATGCTCTGGTCCACGCCGAGGCGGGCGTACATGGTGTTGGTACGGACCGCCCCGAAGTACACCATGATGGCGGCGATGAAGGTGGTCGGCGTCACGACGTGGGCGAGGATCCGCCACAGGCGGGACACGTCCTGCCCGGTGCCGCCGTCGTCGTCCGGGGGTTCGGCGGCGGGCGGTGGGGCGGTCACGACGGGCCCGGCGCCGGGCCGGTCTCCTCCGGCGGCGGCTCGGAGTGGTCGCCGGGCGGCCCGGTCCCGCCGCCGGTGTCCGGGGGCTCGCCGGGCGGCTCGGTGCCAGGCGCTTCGGAGGACGGCTCGCCCGGCTCCGACGGCTGCGCGGGCCCGGACGTGAGCTCGGACGAGGGCCGGGACGAGGGCTCGGACGAAGGCTGCGAGGGGCCGGGCGGGGCGGTGAGCGTCGCGCACTCCGGAAGGGTCTCGGTGCCGGACACCACCGCGCACGCGTTCCTCAGGTAGCCGTCCGGGAGCTGGCCGCCCTCCCGCTTGATGCGGGCGATGACCTGCCTGACCCTGTCGCGTTCGCCCAGCGCGGCGGCGCTCTCCAGTTCCGCCTGGTCGATCATGGCGAACAACGGCGCGCGCATCTGCCGGGGAATGTCCTTCCGGTGACGGTTCGCGGCGTCGGCCCGCTTGATCGACTCGTCCCATTTCCCGCTGTTCGCCTTGATCACCGCGCCGCAGGCGTTGGCCACCGCCTTCTGGCTGTCGGAGCTGCCGGGGTCGGCGGCCACCTCGTCGATCTTCCGCGCCGCCGGTCCGGCGAAGTCCCGGTCCTGGAGGATCTTCTGGCAGTCCAGTCCCACCTGCGCGGTGGGGTCGGGGAGGTCGCCGGCGTCGTCGGGGACGATCGGGGTGTCCGGCGTGATCACGGGCCGGGCCTGCCTGGGCGCGCCGGGCCCGGCCTCGCCCGCTCCGGAGCTGTCCGGACCGCCGTCGCCGCAACCGCCGGTCAGCGCCACGGCGGCGAGCAGTGTCACCGCCGCTCGCCAGGACATCCCCACCGTTCCCCCGAATGCTCCACGACCTATCGGAAACAGGTCATACCGCTTGCGGTCGGACGCCACTCTCGGACGACCCGAAGCTGGGGAATCCTTTGTCCTGGGGGATCGGGCGGAAGGCGGCCGGGCCGGTGGTCGCGGCCCGGCCGGGTGCGTCAGGCGGGCGGCACCGCGCCGTTCTTGGAGACGGGCACGGCGAGCTGCGAGGGGCCGGTGAGCCGCAGCTCCTCGGCGGGCAGGTTAGCCAGCACCGGGTTCAGGTGCTTCAGCGTCAGCGACACGATGGGGGTCGCCGGGCTGGAGGCGTCGAACTTCTCCAGGTCGACCCAGCGGACGAGGGCGAACACGTCCGCCGGGATCTGGTCGCCGCCTTTCTGCACCGGGACGCAGAGCTGACGGGCGGCGGCCACCTGCACGGTCCTGGGCGGGATCTGGTTGACCAGGACGGGGTTGAGCTGGGTGAGGTTCAGCGCCTTGTTCATCGACGGGTTCGGCGTGTGCGCGTAGCACAGCAGGTCGATGTGCGAGACGACGTTCAGCACGTCCGGCGGCGGGACGACGCCGTTCTTGCTGACCGGCACGCACAGCTGCTGCGGCGAGCTCAGCGTGACGCTGAGGCCCGGCAGGCCCTGCAGGACGGGGTTGAGGTGGCGCAGCGACAGGGGCAGGTTGATCTGCGGGCCGCTCACCCGGTAGCAGGACAGGTCGACGAACCTGACGAAGTCGAGCGCGGGCGACGGCGGGATGACGTTGTTCTTGGCCACCGGCACGCAGACCTGCTCACGCGGGCCGAGCGTGACCTGCACGGGCGGCTGGTTGGCGAGCACCGGATTGATGTGCTTCAGCGTCAGCGCGACGGCCGGCGGCTGGTACGTCGTGGTCTTGAAGCAGTCGAGGTCGAGGCTCGACACGAACTCCTTGGCCGTCGGCAGCGCCAGGGCCCCGGCGGGGGTCGCGACGAGGAAGGCGGCGGCGAACACGGCCAGACCAGCGGATAAGAGACGTCTTACCGCGGTCGTGGCGTGACGGTGGGGGGCAGGTCTTCCGTTCATCCATCCTCCTGGGCGGTGATGTGCCTTGACTGTGCGCCCGCGCGACCTGCCCGACAAGGTGGATGGCCGCTGTTTGACAGCCCCCCGTCAGCAGGGGGTGCGGCCGGAGCGGTGAGCGTCCGCCTGCCGGAAAGGCCGTGGCCCGCCCCGAGCTCCCCGGGGTGGGCCACGGCCGTGCTCACGACAGGGTGACGGTCCCGACCAGCACGCGGTGGTCGGAGCACAGGCCGCCCGGGTTGCCGGTGCACGTGGTCGCGGGGGCGAGCGAGTCGGCCGCGTAGGCGCCGCTGATCCGGTCGGCCCTGGCGAAGATCATGTCGAGCTTCGTGCCCGAGCCGCAGGGGCCCTTGCCGTCCGGCGTGCTGACGGTCAGCTCGCCGTAGCCGGGGCAGTTGCCCGCGTCGGCGTCGTCGAGCTCGTGGTAGCGGCCGGTGTTGCCGCGGTTGTTGGGGGTGTTCACGGTGGGGGAGTAGTAGCCGTTCAGGCGGGCGGCGTCGGGCGGCAGGTTGAAGTCGCCCGCGACGACCACCGTGTCACCGGCCGCGTGGTACGCCTCCAGCCTGGTCAGCACGGCGTCGAGCTGGGCGGCGCGGTAGGCGTCCACGTAGGTGGTGTGCGTGACGCAGAACCGCAGGCCGGGGCGGGACTGCAGGGGGGCGCAGAGCATCTTCCGTTTCTCGGTCTTGCCGTCGTCGGGCAGGGTGATCCGCTCGGCGGCTCCGAGGGGCTGCTTGCTGAACAGGGCGTTGCCGTACTCGCCGCCGCCGCACGGCCCGCCGGTCTGGGCGGGGTAGGTGGCGACGAACCGGGCGAAGTTGCCGTCGTCAGCGGGCCAGCCGGCCTCCCGCAGGCCGGTGACCAGCGACTGGTACTGGCTCGCGCACAGCTCGTTGAACGAGACGAGGGTCGCGCCCCGCGCCACGATCGAGCCCACGGCGGCCCGGACCATGCCGTTGCCGGTCGAGCCGTGGTTCAGCGTGTTGCCGGCCGCGTTCCAGTGCCAGACGGTGACGGGCGTGGCGGCTCGGGCCGCGCCGGGCACGGCCGAGACGGCCAGGACCGACGAGACGATCACAGCGGCCAGGCGCCTGGGAAACCACACGGGCTCGCTCCCCGAAGTCGATGATCAGTGACGTACAGCGGACCAGAGCCGGGTCCGCCGCGTCAACGCCCCGACGCCGTCAGGCGCGCTCGGGCCAGCCGGACTCCAGCAGATCGAAGACGGCGTCGAGGGCGGCACGCGGGTCGGGCTCGGCGCCGGCCAGCTCGGGGATCTCCAGCACGTACCGGGCCAGCGCGCGCACGGTCATGTCGGCGGGGTCGCGCCCTGTCTCGGCCGCGATCGCCTCGGCCAGCGAGCCCTCGGCGGCGATCCAGAGCCGGCGCGAGTACTCCCGCAGGGCGGGCGTGCCCACGATCAGGTCGCGTTTGCGCCGCTGCTCGGGCGGCAGGTCGCCGGCGAACGGCCCCCGCTCGGCCAGGCAGTTCCGCAGGGCCGCCAGCACGCTCTGCCCGGGGGGCCGCTCACGGACGGCGGCGGCCAGCCAGACGTGCCGCTCGTCGCCGTCGTCGAAGATCAGCGCGTCTTTGCCGTCGGGCACGTGCGCGAACAGGGTGGCGATGGAGACGTCGGCCTCGTCGGCGACCCGGGCGACGGTGACGCCGTCGTAGCCGTGCTCGGCGAACAGCCGCACCGCGGCCTCGGCCAGGGCCTTGCGGGTCTGCGCCTTCTTGCGTTCGCGGCGTCCTGTCGTCATGCTCTCATCGTAGCAAAAACTAGAATGATTCTGAATTCATAGCGACTACAGAAATGAGCGCTCCCGTGTCCTCCTCCTCCGCGCCCTGGGACGTCCGGCGCCTGCCGTCCGCACAGGGCAGGCACTTCCTGGTCACCGGCGGCAACGCCGGCATCGGCTACTTCGTGGCCGAGCAGCTCGCCGGCACCGGCGCCACCGTGATCCTGGGCAGCCGCGACCCCGCCAGGGCGGAGACCGCCGCGCTGTCCATCCGCGGCCGGGTCCCCGGCGCGCGCGTCCGGCAGGTGCCGCTCGACCTGGCCGACCTCGCCTCGGTCGGGGCCGTCGTCGCGGCGCTTGGACTGCCGAGCCTGGACGCCGTCGTGTGCAACGCCGGCGTGCTGCTCGACGACCCGCCGCGGCGCGAGACGAAGGACGGCCACGAGCTGATGTTCGCCACCAACCATCTCGGCCACTTCGCGCTGGTCGCGCACCTGGCGCCGCTGCTGGCCGCCGCCCCCGCCGCCCGCGTCGTGACCACCGGCAGCCTCACCGCCAGGTCCGAGACCCTGGACCTGGACGACCTGCAGAGCCGCGGCGACGTCCGGCCCAAGCGGGTGTACGCGCGCTCGAAGCTGGCGCAGATGCTCTTCGGCTTCGAGCTGGACCGCCGCCTGCGCGCCGCGGGCGCCACCACGGCGAGCGTGGTCACCCATCCCGGCGGCGCGCTGGACTCCCTGACGCCCTCACGGCCGATCCGGCCGCGCACCGCCGGCGAGCGGCTGCGCGGCCTGCCCGCCGGGCTGCTGCTGCAGGGCAAGGAGGCCGCGGCGTGGCCGGCGGTGCGGGCCGTGCTGGATCCGTCCGTACGCGGGGGCGAGCTGTGGGGGCCCAGGGTGCTGGGGATGCGCGGCCTGCCGGCCCGCGAACCGGTGCGCGGGCACATGGCCGACCGCGAGCTCGCGGCCCGGCTGTGGGCCGCCAGCACCGCCCTGACCGGCCTGGACCCCTTCGCGCCCGGCCGCACGCCTTCCGGGTGACCAGCGTCCCCTCGTCGCTGACGCCGTGGTGCTACGCTTCGACGATCGTGCCCGGATGAGGGCTCAACGACGGCTCAACACAGGCTCAACGCCCCGATCGCCATGCTCAGGGCAGTCCCACCCGTTCAAGGGGAAGGGCGTCCGGAGGAGATGCGATGACAGGCATCATGGACAAGGCCAGGCCGGCTCTGGCCGGCGAGCTGGAGAGCCTGTGCGGCCGGTGGTCCGAGCGCACGGGGATCACCGTGGAGATCTGGGCGCTGCCCGCCGGTCCCGTCGCGGCGGCGTGGCGGCGGGCCGTGCTGGCGGTCGCGGAAGAGGCGCTGGCCAACGTCGAGGCCCACAGCGGCGCGAGCACCGCCTCGCTCGCCGTGACCGCCGGGCCCCGGGGCCTGCGCCTGACGATCAGCGACAACGGCCGCGGCTTCGCCTCCACGGCTCCGGGCGGCGGCTTCGGCCGGATGCGCGAGGCGTTCGCCGAGCTGGGCGGGCGCCTGTCGGTGCGCGGCGTGCCCGGCGAGGGCACCACCGTCAGCGGCGCCGTCCCGGCCTAGGCGCGCTCGCCGGGCTGGACGAACTCGGGCTGGTCGAGGACGCGCAGCCAGCTCCCGTCGGGCTGGCGCCGCACGACCTGGGCGCGGGCGCCCGAGCCGTCCTTGGGCGGGGTCGAGGTGAGGGCGAGGTCGCCGCTGACCAGGGTCGGCAGCGGCTGCTCCGGCTCGAAGCGCGGGCGGCCGGCCAGCACCTTCTCCCACAGCTCCTGGATGGCGGCCCGTCCGACGGTGCGGCTGCCGGGCGGGTAGGCCAGCACGGCGTCCTCCTCGTAGAGCGCGGCGACGCCGGCCGCGTCGCCGGCGTTGGAACGCTCGACGAACAGGCGGGTGATGTCCTCGGGCTGCATGGCCTTCTCGTATGCGGTCATGGTGCCAGCCTGCCGACTTTCGCTCCAGAAGTCCAACAGATGATTGTGATGGCTACTACAATCTGAGGTTATGGAACTGAGGCAGCTGGAGTACTTCGTCGCGGTGGCCGAGGAGCGCAGTTTCACCCGCGCGGCCGAGCGGGTGCACATCAGCCAGTCGGGCGTCAGCGCCCAGATCCGGCAACTCGAACGCGAGCTCGGCGCCGAGTTGTTCGACCGGTCGGCCCGGGTGGCCACGCTCACCGTCGCGGGCAAGGCGGCGCTCGAACACGCCCGCGCCGCGCTGGCCGCCGCCGGTGCGGTGGGCCAGGCGGTGGGCGAGGTGACCGACCTCATCCGCGGCACGCTGACGGTCGGCATGGTGCTCGGCTGCACGGTCACGCCCCTGTTCGACGCGCTGGCCGCCTTCCGCCGGGCGCATCCGGGCGTGGAACTGTCCCTGCTGGAGGACAACTCCGACAAGCTGGTCGAGGGGGTCCGTGGCGGCGCGCTCGACCTGGCGCTCATCGGCGTCGCGAACGGCGTTCCCGAGGGCCTGGAGGCGCTGACGATCGTCAGCGAGCGGCTGGTCGCGGCCGTCCCGCCGGAGCATCCGCTGGCCGGGAGGGGGCGGATCGCCCTGCGCGACCTGGGCGAGCAGGCGATCGTGTGCATGCCGCGCGGCACGGGGCTGCGGGCGGTGTTCGACGAGGCGTGCGCGGCCCAGGGGCTGCGGCCGCCGATCGCACTGCAGGCCGGCGCCGCCGACGCCATCGCCGGCCTGGCCGTCCGCGGCCTCGGGGTGGCGATTCTCAGCGAGTCGATGGCCGCGCTCCACCGCGACCGGCTCACCGCGCTGCTCATCGACGACGTGCGGACGCCCGCGCTGCTCGCCCTGGTCTGGCGGGAGGGCGGCGGCCCGGCGGTGCGGGCGCTCGTGCCGCACGCCCGCCGCGCGTTCGCCGGCGGCCTCGACGGCGAGCCCGATCTCCGTCAGCCTTCCCTTGACACGGCGGCGCGTCAAGGGAAGGCTGACAGCATGATGACACGCAGCGAGAGCACCCGGGAGATGACGCCCGTCGAGCAGCTGGCGACGAGGTGTTCGTTCTGCGGCAAGCCGCACGAGGAGGCCAGGAAGGTGGTCGCCGGGCCCGGCGTCTACATCTGCGACGCCTGCGTCGACCTGAGCCACCAGATCGTCCACGCCGAGCTCCTCAAGGCGCCGGCCGGCGACGGCGGGCGCGTCCACTGGGGCCCTGCCCCGGACGACAAGTACGTGACCGGCATGTCCGACGACGACGTGCTGGCCTCCCTGCCCCGCCAGGCGCTCACCCTTGAGCAGGCCGAACGCGACCTGCGCGCCTGGGTGGCCATCCTGCGCGCCCGCAACGTGACGTGGGCCAGGATCGGCGAGGCCCTGGGCATCACCCGCCAGGCGGCGTGGGACCGGTTCGCCGCCGACGTCGAATCCCGATGACCTCCACAAAACTGCAATCCATTTCATTTTTGCAGTAGAGTCCTGTCATGACCGAAGGGCTTCGCGAGCGCAAGAAGCGCAAGACCCGCCGGCACCTCTCCGACGTGGCGATCGGGCTGTTCGTCGACCGCGGCTTCGACCAGGTCACGATCGCCGAGATCGCCACGGCGGCGGAGGTGTCGGTGAACACGCTCTACAACTACTTCACCGCCAAGGAAGATCTCGTGCTGCCGCCCGAGGAGGCCTCGCCGCAGCGGCTCGCCGACATCGTGCGCGAGCGCGCGCCGGGCGTGTCGGCGGCGCGGGCGGTGCTGGGCCGCCTGCGCGAGGAGGTGCGCGAGCGCGAGCGCAGCCTGGGGCTGACGGCCGGGTTCGGCCAGGTGCTGGAGATGATGCTGGCCGCTCCCACGCTGCGGGCGCGCCTGGAGGAGCTGGGCCGGCAGATGACCGACGCGCTCGCCGACGCGCTGGCCGAGGAGACGGGGGCCGAGCCGGGCGATCCGCTGCCGCGGGCCGTCGCCTGGCAGATCGGCTGCCTGCACTCGCTGGTGTACGCCGAGGTCGGCAGGCGGGTGGCGGCCGGACAAGGGCCCGACACCATCGCCGAGGCCGTGCTGGAGCTGCTCGACGTGACCGAGGGCCTGCTCGGCGAGCCCTTGCTGACCTATGCCGTACGGGAGGGCTGAGCGTTGTTCCGGGTGACCATCCGCGGGAAGTTCGACGGGATCGACGAGGAGGGGCGGGCCGCGGTGCTGGCGGCCCACGACACGGCGTTCACCGAGGCGGGCACGTTCACCCACGACGGCACCGTGTCGGCGTTCACCTTCCGCTGCCAGGTGCCCGCCGGGCCGGACGACGGTGAGCACGAGGCCACCGGGCGGGCGGTCGCGGCGCTGGAGGCGTACGGGGTGCCGTACCGGGTGCTGCAGGTGGCGGTGACCGACATGCGGGACATCAGGATCCGCCGGAAGGGTCGCCGCTGATCCCATATCTGGGATATCGTCCCGAACATGGGACAGGATCTGGACGAGCGGCTGGCCGGGCGGCTCGCCGAGCTGCGGGTCGAGCGCGACTGGTCGCTCGACGACTTGGCCGGGCGCGCCGGCATCAGCCGTTCGACGTTGTCCCGGCTGGAGCGCGGCGAGATCAGCCCCACCGCCGCCCTGCTCAACAAGCTCTGCGCGGTCTACGGGCGCACGATGTCGCGCCTGCTGGCCGAGGTGGAGCCGGAGCCCGCGCAGGTGGTGCGGGCGGCGTCCCAGGCGGTGTGGCGGGACGAGAGCTCGGGCTTCGAGCGACGTTCCGTCTCGCCGCCGCATCCAGGGTTGCGCGGCGAGGTCGTCGAGGGTCGGCTGCGGCCGGGCGCGGACATCGCCTACGACGAGCCGCCGGTCCCCGGGCTCGAACAGCACGTCTGGGTGCTGGAGGGCGTCGTGGAGATCACCGCCGACGGCCGCGTCCATCGGCTGGAGGCGGGCGACTGCCTGCGGTTCCGCCTGTGGGGGCGGTCGCGCTTCCGCTGCCCGGGGCCCTCGCCGGTCCGTTACGCCCTGGTCGTCGTCCTGCCGTGAGCACCCGAAGGAGCCCTGTCGTGCACACCGTCACCCGCATGTCCGCGCAGGAGTTCGCCGGCAGCGTCGAGGAGCTGGCCGTGCTGCTGGCCGACGCCGTCGAGGGCGGCGCCTCGGTCGGCTTCCTCAAACCGTTCGGCCCGGAGGAGGCCGCGGCCTGGTGGCGGGAACAGGCGGCGGCGGTGGCCGAGGGCGGCATGGCGGTGTGGGCCTGCCGCGACGCCGACGGCTCCCTGGCCGGCACGGTCAGCCTGGTCCTTGCCCGCAAGCCCAACTCGCGGCACCGGGCCGAGCTGGTCAAGCTCCTGGTGCACCGCCGGGCGCGCGGGCGCGGCCTGTCCCGCCTCCTGCTGGCGGCCGCCGAGGACGGCGCCGTCGCGGCCGGGGCCGGCCTGCTGGTGCTCGACACCGAGACCGGCAGCGCCGCCGAGCACGTCTACCGCACCGGCGGCTGGACCCGCTACGGCGTCGTGCCCGGCTACGCCGGCGCCCCCGACGGCACCCTGCTCGACTGCAGCTTCTTCTACAAGCGCCTCCCGACCGGCGCGTGAGCCGGTCGGGGCCCCGGCGGGCGGCTCCCGGCGGGGCCCCGCCTAGAATGAGCTTCGGATCTTCATCGGGGGGTTGACGTGCCGTCCTGGGCAGAGCAGGCGATCTTCTGGCACGTCTACCCGCTGGGCTTCCTGGGCGCCGAGCGGGCCGCCGTGCCGCGGGTCACCCACCGGCTCGCGGGCCTGACGCCGTGGCTCGACCACGCGGCCGCGCTGGGAGCCGACGGGTTGCAGCTCGGCCCGATCTTCGCCGCCGAGACCCACGGCTACGACACCCTCGACCACTTCCGCGTCGATCCGCGCCTGGGCGACGACGGCGACTTCGACGCTCTGGTGTCGGCCGCGCACGAGCGCGGGCTGCGGGTGCTCCTCGACGGCGTCTTCAACCACGTGGGCCAGGGTTTCCCGCGCTTCCAGCAGGCCCTGCGCGAGGGGCCGGGCTCGGCGGCCGCGCGCTGGTTCCGGCTGCGCTGGCCGGCCGGCGGCGGCGCTCCCGCGCACGACGACTTCGAGGGGCACCAGTCGCTGGTCGCGCTCGACCACGCGGAGCCGGCCGTCGCCGAGCACGTCGCGGCGGTGATGGCCCACTGGCTCGACCGCGGCGCCGACGGCTGGCGGCTGGACGCCGCCTACGCCGTGCCGCCGGAGTTCTGGGCGCGGGTGCTGCCTCAGGTGCGCCGCGGGCGGCCCGAGGCGTACGTGGTGGGGGAGGTCATCCACGGCGACTACGCCGCGTTCGTGGCCGAGACCGGCGTGGACGCGGTCACCCAGTACGAGCTGTGGAAGGCGATCTGGAGCTCGCTCAACGACCGCAACGCCTTCGAGCTGGCCTGGGCGCTCAAGCGCCACACCGCGTTCGCCGAGTCCTTCGCGCCGATGACGTTCGTCGGCAACCACGACGTCACCCGCCTGGCCAGCCGCCTGGCCGACGAGCGCCACCTGCCGCACGCCCTGGCCGTGCTGATGACGGTCGCCGGCACGCCCTCGCTGTACGCCGGCGACGAGTACGCCCTGCGCGGCGTCAAGGAGGAACGCGAGGGCGGCGACGACGCCGTGCGCCCGGCCTTCCCCGCCTCCCCGCTGGAGATGCCGCCGACCGGCCTGCCGGTCCTCGCCCTGCACAAGCGGCTCGTCGCGGTGCGCCGCCGCCACCGGTGGCTGTCCCGCGCCCACACCACCGACCTGGTCCTGTCCAACCAGCTCTACGCCTACGAGAGCCGCTCCGGCGGCCACGCGCTGGCCGTGGCGCTGAGCACCGCCGACGAGCCGTCGCAGGTCACGCTGCCGTTCTCCGGGAGCCTGGCCGCCGGCGACGGCGTCCTGGACGGCTCGCTGCTGACCCTGCCCCCGCACGGCTGGGCCGTCGTCGAACCCTGAACAGGGCGACCTACCTGTAATCACTACGAACAGTAGCGTTCCAGCAACGTTCCGCTACAACGCCGTCGGGGCATCACTATCGCGACAAAGCCGACGCGCTCGCCGACAGGGCGAAGCAACCCGCCGACGCGGGCCCGTCGTGCGTCCCCCGCGAGAGGACTGCCTTCTCATGCCCATGACCCGGCTCCCCCCTGTCCTGTGCGCCGCCGCGCTGGCGGCCGCCACCCTGACGGCCCCCGCCCAGGCGGCCGGCCCCAGCACCAGCACCAGCCCCAGCACCGGCCCCAGCGCCGGCACGGACGCCGCCGCCTGCATCCGGCACCTGGCCAAGAACCACACCTACAAGGACGGCTCCCGCACCTACACCACCGACGGCGCCGGACGGCCCGCCCAGGCCCTGGCCCCCCGACTGGCCAGGAAGGCGGCCGCGCGCAGCGGGTGCGAGGCCACCGTCGGCAACTGGGGCGGCAGCGGCGACTGGCAGGGCGGCCATCTCATCGCCTCCTCCTTCTCCGGCGCCAGCCTGCGCTACAACCTGGTCCCCATGCGCGGCAGGCAGATCAACCAGGGCCTGATGCTCCGCGTCGAGAACGGCGCCCGCGCCTGCCTGGAGGCCAAGGGCGGCGCGGTGGCCGACTACCGCGTCGAGGTGCACTACCCCGACGGCACGACGGTGATCCCCGACCGCATCCACGTCTCCATGGCGGCGACGATCTCCGGGGTGTCCCGGCGGGTCACGGTCACCTTCCCGAACGCCACCCTGTCGGCCCGCGAGCTGGACTCCTGGCACACGAAGATCACCAACGCGTTCAGGACGGCGCACTGCATGAGCGCCTCTGACAAGGCGTAGCCGCCGGTGTTGTGGGAACCCTGCATGCGGGATCGACCCGTTCTGGTGTGGGATCGTCCTCATGACGAACGCAGGAAGACGGCGGCGGTTCCCCACCGGTGACCTGGCCAGGATCGCGGTGTTCGCCGCGCTGATCGCGGTGCTGGGCGCGCCGGGGGCGGTCAACGTTTTCGGCAACGCGGTGCCGATCACTCTCCAGACGCTCGGCGTCATGCTGGCCGGGGCCATTCTCGGCAGCCGGCGGGGGGCGCTGGCGGTGGTCGTGCTGCTGGTGCTGGTCGCGGCCGGGCTGCCGCTGCTGGCGGGCGGGCGCGGCGGGCTCGGCGTGTTCACCGCCGCCTCCGCCGGGTTCCTGCTCGGCTGGGTCCCGGGGGCCGCGGTCACCGGGCTGCTGGTGGAGCGGGCGGGCCGGACGCCGAGCGTCCTGCGGCTGCTGGTGGCGTGCGCGGTGGGCGGGATCGGAGTGGTCTACCTGGTCGGCGTGCCGGTGCAGGCGCTGGTCACCGGGCTGCCGCTCACCAAGGCGCTGGCCCTCAGCGCGGTGTTCCTGCCGGGCGACGCGCTCAAGGCGGTGGTGGCCGCGCTGGTGGCCAGAGGCACGCAGCGTGCCTATCCCGACGCCGTGCCGGCCGTCCACCGCGAACGGGTGCGCTGATGCCGGTCGCCGAGCACGTCCTGCGGCACGCCGCCGACGGCCCGTCCCGGGTCGCGCTGCGCGGCCCGGGCGGCTCGCTGACCTACGGCGAGCTGGCCGGACGCGTCCAGGGCGGCGCGCGGCATCTTCGCGGGCGCGGCGAGCTGGCCGCCATCGCCCTTCATGACCCGGTCGAGCTGCTGATCGCAGTGCTGGCGGCCGATCTGGCGGGGGTGACGCCGCTGGTGGGCGATCCGGCGTGGAGCGCGGAGCGGTTGGCGCGGGTGGCCGGGGCAGCGGGCGCCGATCTGCGGGTCGAGGAGCCGCTGCCCTCCGCGCCGGGCGCGCCCCTCGTGCCCGAGCCCCGTCCCGGCGACCGGGCGTGGGCGTGCTTCACCTCCGGCAGCACGGGCCGGCCGCGCGCGGTGGCGCGCACCCGCGCGTCCTGGACGCGTTCCTTCCCGCACCTGACCGAGCTGACCGGCATCGGCCCGGCCGACGTCGTCCTGGTGCCCGGCCCGCTGGTCTCCTCCCTGTACGCCTTCGCCGCCGTGCACACGCTGGCCGTCGGCGCGACCGCCGTCGTGCCGGGCGGGCGGCCCACGGCGGCGTCGCTGCGCGCGGCGACCGCGATCCATCTGGTGCCCCACCGGCTGTCCGAGGTGCTGGAGCAGGCGCCCCGCCTGCGTACGGCCGTCGTCGGCGGCGCGGCGCTGAGCGGGCAGGCCCGGGACCTGGCCGAGCGGGCGGGGGTGCGGGTGATGTCCTACTACGGCGCGACCGAGCTGTCGTTCGTGGCCTTCGACCCCGACGGGAGCGGGCTGCGGGCCTTTCCTGAGGTCGAGATCGAGGTCAGGGCCGAGCCGGGGCGCACGCTGGGCGAGGTGTGGGCGCGCTCGCCGTGGCTGGCCGACGGCTATCTGGGCGGCGCGAGGGGTCCGCTGCGCCGCGACGGCGCGGGCTGGCTGACGGTCGGCGACCTGGCCGAGCCGTACCGGGCCGGGCAGGTGCTGCGGGTGCGCGGGCGCGGCGACGGCGCGATCCAGACCGGCGGCGCGACCGTCGTGCCCGAGGACGTCGAGGCGGTGCTGCGGAACGTGCCGGGGGTGGGGGACATCGTGGTGATCGGGTCGCCGCACCCGTCGCTCGGCTCGGTGGTGACCGCGGTGGTCGAGGGCGCCTCGCCGCCGCCGCGCGCGCTGCTGGAGGCCGTCGCGCGCAGCGGGCTGGACGTGGCGCAGCGGCCCCGCCGCTGGTACGCCGTGCCCGTCCTGCCGCGCACCGGGTCGGGCAAGCCGGCGCGCGGCCTGGTGGCCGACCGGCTGGCCGGCGGCGACCCCGAGCTGCGGAGGCTGGTCTGAGGTGGCTGGACGACCCGTCGTCGTGGCGGCCCGCCGTACGCCGATCGGCACGGCCGGGCACGCCTTCAAGGACGTGACCGTCGACCGGCTGGCCGCCCCCGTGATCGAGGCGGTGGCCGCCGAGGCCGGCCGGCCGGTGGACGACGTGGTGCTCGGCAACTGCATGGGCCCCGGCGGGAACGTGGCCCGGGTCTCGGCGCTGGCCGCCGGGCTCGGTCACGGCGTGCCCGGCCTGACCGTCGACCGGCAGTGCGGCAGCGGGCTGGCCGCGATCCTGGTGGCCGGGCAGGCGGTGGCCGCCGGGGAGATGGACCTGGTGATCGCCGGGGGAGCCGAGAGCGCCTCGACCGCGCCGCTGCGCACGCCGCGGGGCGCGGACCGTCCCTACGACCGGGCGCCCTTCGCCCCCCAGGGCCATCCCGACCCCGACATGGGCCCGGCCGCCGAAGCCCTGGCCGGCGCGTACGGCATCAGCCGCGCCCGCCAGGACGACTACGCCCGCCTCAGCCACGCCAAGGCGCTGGCCGCCCGCGCGGCGGGCGCCTTCGACCAGGAGATCGTGCCGGTCGGGGGCCGGTCGGAGGATCAGCGTCCCAGGGCGCTGCGGGCGGCGTCGCTGGCCCGGTTGCCCGCGGCGTTCGTACCGGGCGGTACAGTGACCGCCGGTAATTCCTCCCCGGTCAGCGACGGCGCGGCCGCCGTGGCGCTGGCGCCCGAGCGGCCCGGCCTGCCGGGGTTGCGGCTGTTGGCCGGGTCCGTCGTCGGGTGCGATCCGGCGCTGCCCGGATGGGGGCCGGTGCCCGCGGTCCGCCGGGTGCTGGCACGTGCGGGGGTGGACATGGGACGGGTGGCCGCGGTGGAGATCGTGGAGGCGTTCGCGGCGCAGGTGCTGGCCGTCACCGACGCGCTCGGCCTCGACCCGCTGGAGGCCGACCGCGATCGGGTGTGCGCCGGCGGCGGCGCGCTGGCGCTCGGGCATCCGTGGGGCGCGACCGGTGCGGTGGTGGTGACCAGGCTCTTCTCCAGGCTGGTACGGGCCGGGGCGCCCGTGGGCACGCTGGGGCTGGCGGCCGCGGCGGTGGGCGGCGGGCTGGGCGTGGCCGCGCTGTTCGAGGTGGTCGCGTGATCGAGTTCGCCGACGTGCACGTCCGGCTGGGCACCCGCGACGTGCTGCGCGGCGTCACCGCGAGCCTGACCGAGCGCCGGGTGGGCGTGGTCGGCGCGAACGGCTCGGGCAAGAGCACGCTGGCCCGGCTGATCAACGGCCTGGCGGTGCCCACCTCGGGCGAGGTCACCGTGCTCGGCCTGGACGCCCGCCGGCAGGCCGCGCGGATCAGGCGGCGGGTGGGGTTCCTGTTCACCGACCCCGACGCGCAGATCGTCATGCCGACCGTGGCCGAGGACGTCGCCTTCTCCCTGCGCCGCAAGGGCCTGCCGCGCGAGGAGGTCGAGCGCCGGGTGCACGACGTGCTGGCCCGGCACGGCCTGGACGGGCACGCCGACCATCCCGCCCACCACCTGTCCGGCGGCCAGAAGCAGTTGCTGGCGCTGTGCGCGGTCATGGTGCTCGAACCCGACATCCTGGTCATGGACGAGCCCACGACGCTGCTCGACCTGCGCCATTCGCGGCAGGTGGCCGCGTTGTTGCGGGAGATGCCGCAGCAGGTGGTGGCGGTGACGCACGACCTGCCGCTGCTGGCCGGGTTCGACCGGGTGCTGGTGCTGGACGAGGGCCGGGTGGTCGCCGACGGCACGCCGGCCGAGGCGATCGGCCACTACACCGAGCTGATGGCGTGAACGGGCTCACCGGGGCGTACGTCCCGGGCGGCTCGTGGCTGCACCGGCTGCCCCCCGGGGTCAAGCTGGCGGGGCTGGCGATGTCGTGCACGGCGCTGGTGCTGGTGCGGCCGCCGGCGGCGCTGGCGGGGGCGGCGGTCGTGGCGGCGGCGCTGTACGCGTCGGCGCGGGTCGGGGGGCGGGCGGCGTGGGCGCAGGTGCGGCCGGTGCGCTGGTTCGCGGTCATGCTGTTCGTGCTGCAACTGGTGTTCGCGGACCTGGACGCGGCGGTGTCCTCGACGTTGCGGGTGGTGCTGGCCGTGGCGCTGGCGGGGCTGGTGACGCTCACCACGCGGACGGCCGACATGCTGGCGGCGCTGGAGCGCGTCCTGTCGCCGGTCAGGTTCGTGGGGCTGGACCCGTTCCGGCTGTCGTTGCTGCTCTCGCTCACCGTGCGCAGCGTGCCGGTGGTGGCGTCGCTGGCGGTGCGGATCCGGGAGGCGCAGCGGGCGCGGGGGGTCGAGCGCAGCATGCGGGCGTTCGCGGTGCCGCTGGTGGTGGGCGCTCTGCGGCACGCGGACGCGCTGGGTGAGGCGCTGTCGGCCCGCGGGCTCGACGACTGACCCGCACTTCATCACAAAGCGGACATAAGGCAGTTACAACTTACACCTCCACTTTTGGTCAAATATAGCCTTCTTGCGTAAATAAACGACAAAACGGACGTCGATCGTTCGTTGCGCAAGGAGTCCTTCCCCCGTGCTGCCCACAAGAGCGCTGCTCGCCGCCTGCCTGCTGGCCCCCCTTCCCGTCGTCCTGCAGGGGACGGCGCACGCGGCCGCGTACTGCTCGATTCCCGACACGCCCGCCCTCACCGCCCAGGAGTCGGGGCCGCGTGAGGGTTACCTGGCCGGATCGGGCAGCGACGCCTTCGTGGACTGGGTCTACCCCAGCCCGCGCCCGGCGGCCAAGGAGCCGACGGCGGCCCAGCGCCGCGACTACGCCGGCTTCCCCAACCTCACCGCGATCGACGTGGTCCGGCCCGACGGCACGCCCGGCCAGAAACTGATCGCCACCTGGTCCACCAACGTGGACGCGGTCATGGCCCAGACCAGCGGCATGGCCGTCTCCGACGACGGCGGCCTGACCTTCGGCCCGGCGCGCAGCACGCCGCTGCGCGAGGCGCCGGTGCAGTTGCACGACGGCCGCCTGTTCGGCACCGCCTACTACCTGTCGAAGGTCGACGCCCACACCAACGAGCTGGACGTGCACACCTCCACCGACCTCGGCCAGACCTGGGACACCGCCAAGGCCACCTTCACCAGCCCGGACGAGCTGGTCGGCGGCGGCGTGGCGCACGGCGTGCCGATCCAGCTGGCCGACGGGACCGTCCTGGTGACCGTCTACGCCCGCTACGCCGCCACCGGCGGGAAGAACCAGGCCGAGGTGTACGCCAGCGCCGACGGCGGCCGGACCTTCGCCCGCCGCGGCGTCGTCGCCCGCCCGGCCGGCGAGGCGACGTACAACGAGACGGCCGTCGAGCAGACCGCCGACGGCAGCCTGCTGGCGGTCATGCGCAAGGACGGCGGCACCTACTCCACGCTGGCCTGGAGCCGTTCGACCGACGAGGGCCGCACCTGGTCGGCGGTGCGCGACCTGCAGCTGTCCGGCCAGAGCTGCACGGTGCGCGGCGTGGCCCCGCGCCTGCTGCTCATGCCCAACGGCGTGCTGGTGCTCAGCGCCGGCCGTCCGGACGACTGGCTGGCGATCTCCCCCGACGGCCGCGGTGACTCCTGGACGCAGCAGCGCGTGACCTACCACAACCGCGACGGCGTCTACGACACGCACGGCTCGTCCGGCTACACGGCGCTGGCCGCCGTCGGCGCCAACCGGCTGGTCCAGCTCTTCGACAACTGCAAGCTGCCCGGCGTCAAGGCCGACGGCACGCTGAACGAGACCGCCTGCCCGGCGAGCGGAAAATTCGAGAACGGCGGCTGGTACGCCGTCAAGCGCCGCCACCTGGACGTCCTGGCCCCCGGCGCGGGCCGGATCGACCTGGCCGCCAAGCAGCGCGCCGGCGAGCTGACCGTCGAGACGAACATGACCTGGGCCGACGCCCGGCGGCCGCGGGTGCGCCCCGACGGCGCCTTCGACGGCAGCACCGCGTACTGGTCCAGCGCCGTCTCCCAGGGCCCCGGCGAGTACGTCCTGCACCTGGACCGCGAGCAGACCTTCAACCGGATCGGCCTCAGCCTGCGCCCGGGACACCCGGCCTCGGCCAGTGTCTACGTCTCCAAGGACGGCGCCGACTGGGGCCGCCCGGCGGCCACGGTCACCGGGCGCACCGACTACGCGCTGCGCCACCAGCCGGTGAACGCCACCGGCCGGCACGTCAAGATCGTCGTCGAGGCCACACCGGACTGCGACGCCGAGATCGGCCCGAGCTGCGCGATGCTCAACGAGGTCGAGCTCTACTCCACGACCGACACCTTCGACAACGACCCGATCTGGCTGCGCCCGCGCGGCTACCAGAGCCTGTCGGCGGCGTGGGTGTCGCCGTACGAGGTGGGCGCCGACCGGGCGCTGACCCTGTCCGACAAGTCCACCACCCTCATGGCCAAGGCCGCCCGCACCACGACCGCGAGCGCGCGCAAGACCCTGGAGTTCCGCTACAAGCCGGTCAGCGTGACCAACTCCTTCCTGTTCACGGTGACCAGCGGGACGACGTCGGCCTACCACCTGAGCATCAGCAGGGCCGGCGCGGTCAGCCGCTACGACGCCGCCGCCAAGAAGTGGACGCCCCTGGCCCCCGCCGGGACGGTCGGCGAGGGCTGGACCAGGATCCGCCTGGAGGCCACCGCCTCCTCCGCCACCCTGTACGCCGGTGACCGGCAGATCGCCACGCTGCCCCGCACGGCCGCCGTCACCTCGATGGACGGCTACGCCTTCAGCAGCGCGGGCACCGCTCCGACCGGCGACGAGGCGCTGTTCGACGACGTGCGGTTCGAGGACCGCTGACCTCGCGCGGCGGCGCGGGAGCGTGCCCGCGCCGCCACCGTGGCCTGCCTTGCGCCGCCTCGACGGGCCGTGCCTATGATCGCGCCATGCCTCCCCTGACGCTTCCCCGCCAGCACGCCCGCACGGCTCGCTTCACCTACGGCGTCCCGCGGAACTTCACGATCTCCCCGGACGGCGCGCGGGTGATCTTCCTGCGGTCGTCCTCGGGCGAGGATCCGGTGCACCGGCTGTGGTCGTTCACCGTGGCCACGGGGGAGGAGCGCCTGCTGGCCGAGCCGGGAGCGCCCGTGCCCGGCTCGCGGCTGTCGGAGGCCGAGCGCGCCCGCCGGGAGCGCACCCGTGAGCGCGCCTCCGGCATCGTCGCCTACGCCACCGACGCGGCCGTCACCAAGGCCGTCTACGCGGCCGACGGGGCGCTGCACACCGTCGACCTGCTGACCGGCGAGGTGACCGCGCTCGGCCTGACCGGCTCCGACCCGCGGCTGGACCCCACCGGCGAGCACGTCGCGTTCGTCTCCGGCGGCGCGCTGCACGTGGGGGAGCGGCCGCTGTTGGTCCCCGACGGCACCGACGTGACGTGGGGGCTGCCCGAGCACGTGGCGGGCGAGTCGATGGGCCGTCACCGCGGCTACTGGTGGGCGCCCGACGGCACCCGCCTGCTGGCCGCCCGGGTGGACAACGCCGCGGTGCAGAAGTGGTGCCTGGCCGAGCCGGCCGAGCCCGGCCGGCCGCCGCGGACCATGGCCTACCCGCCGGCCGGCACGGCCAACGCCGACGTGTCGTTGTGGCTGGTCACGCTGGAGGGCCGGCGCACCCGGGTGGTGTGGGACCGCGCGGCCTTCGAGTACGTGGCGGCGGTGTCATGGACCGGTCAGGGCCTGCTGGTGCTGGTGCAGAGCCGCGACCAGCGCACCACCCGCGTCCTGGAGGTCGATCCGGCCACCGGGGCGACCACGCCGGTGCGCGAGGACACCGACGACGCCTGGCTGGAGCTGGTGCCCGGTGTGCCGTCGCGCACGGCCGCGGGCGAGCTGGTCTGGACGGTCGACCGCGACGACACCCGCCGCCTGATGGTCGGCCAGGACGTGGTGACCCCGCCCGGCCTGCAGGTGCTGGCGGTGCTGGCCGTCGACGGCGACACCGTGCTCCTCCACTGCTGCGAGGAGCCCACCGAACGGCACCTGTGCACCTGGTCCAGGGCCGAGGGCCTGGTCAGGGTGACCGCCGAGCCCGGCGTGCACACCGGCACGCGCGCGGGCGGGGCGACGGTCGTGGTGCGCCGTTCCCTGGAGGAGCACGGGGTGCGGGTGAGCGTGGGCGGCCGGACGATCGCCTCCCACGGCGCGGTCCCGGTGCTGCGGCCGCGGGTGGAGCTGGTGTCGCTGGGCAAGCGCGACCTGCGTTCGGCGGTCCTGTTCCCGTCCGGGCACGTGCCGGGGGCGGGGCGGTTGCCGGTGTTGTTGTCGCCGTACGCCGGGCCGATGGCGGCGCGGGTGCTGCGCGGCCTGGACGGCTTCGCGATCGAGCAGTGGTTCGCCGACCAGGGCTTCGCCGTGCTGGTGACCGACGGCCGGGGCACGCCGGGCCGGGGGCCGGCCTGGGAGCGCGCGGTCCGGTTCGACAAGCTGAGCGCCGCGCTGGAGGACCAGGCCGACGCGCTGCAGGCCGCCGCCGCCCGCCATCCCGACCTGGACCTGGGCCGGGTGGCGATCCGCGGCTGGTCCTACGGCGGTTACCTGTCGGCGGCGGCGGTGCTGCGTCATCCCGACGTCTTCCACGTGGCCGTCGCGGGCGCCCCGGTGACCGATCCCCGCCTGTACGACACCCATTGGCAGGAGCGCTACCTGGGCCATCCCGACGAGCATCCCGAGGCCTACGACCGCTGCTCGCTGCTGGCCGACGCGCCCGGCCTGAGCCGTCCGCTGATGCTGGTGCACGGCCTGGCCGACGACAACGTCTTCGCCGCCCACACGCTGCGCCTGTCGGCGGCGCTGCTGGCCGCCGGCCGTCCGCACACGGTGCTGCCGCTGAGCGGCGTGACGCACATGGCCCCCCAGGAGGACGTGGCCGAGAACCTGCTGCTGCTGGAGCTGGACTTCATCCGCCACCACCTATCCCAGGTTTGACTTATATAAGTCGCACCTGAAACACTGAGGTCGTGCACGCGTTCGACGTCCTCGGGGATCCGGTCCGCCGCCGGATCCTGGAGCTGCTGGCCGGCGGCGAGCAGAGCTCCGGCGAGGTCACCGCAGTCATCCAGCGAGAGTTCGGCGTCTCCCAGCCGGCGGTCTCCCAGCACCTGAAGGTGCTGCGCGACAACGGGTTCGCCAGCGTGCGGGCCGAGGGCACGCGACGGCTCTACGCCGTGGAGCCCGCGCCGCTGCGGGAGGTCGACCTCTGGCTCGACCGTTTCCGCGGCTTCTGGGAGCAGCGCCTCGACGCGCTGGCCACCGAGCTGGCGCGGGGCAGAAGAAAGAAGCACGATGGACAGCCTTGACGAGATATCCCGGATCAGGCGCGAGCTCACGGACGGCGAGCGCAAGTCCGTGACCCTGACCCGCCACTACGACGCGGAGGTGGCGGACGTCTGGGACGCCTGCACCGACGGTGAGCGCATAGCCCGCTGGTTCATGCCGGTCTCCGGCGACCTGCGGCTGGGGGGCACGTACCAGCTGGAGGGGAACGCGGGCGGGCAGATCCTCGCCTGCGAGCCGCCCTCCTACCTCAGGGTGAGCTGGTTGTTCGGGCCCGACCCCGGTTTCTCCGAGGTCGAGGTGCGCCTGTCGGCCGAGGACGGGGGCACCCGGTTCGAACTGCGCCACAC
This sequence comes from Nonomuraea sp. NPDC048881, assembly GCF_040649795.1. NCBI lineage: Bacteria > Bacillati > Actinomycetota > Actinomycetes > Streptosporangiales > Streptosporangiaceae > Nonomuraea > Nonomuraea sp. NPDC048881. The sequence goes on along the minus strand of NZ_JBEZGC010000003.1, from coordinate 500,527 downwards.
CGCCGAGGTGCCGCCGGAGATGTGGGGCCGGTTCGGGCCCGGGGCGGTCGGCGTGGGCTGGGACCTCGGGCTCCTGGGCCTCCGGCTGCATCTGTCCGGGCTGCCGATGCCCGACAAGGCCGGCTTCGAGCTGACCGCCGACGGCCGCCGCTACATCACGGCCAGCAGCCGGGCGTGGGGCGCGGCCTTCGAGGAGGCCGGGGCGCCGCCCGAGGCCGCCGCCGCCGCGGTCGCCGCCACCACCGCTTTCTACCTACCGACGGAGGACCAGTCATGAGCCAGAAGACCACCACGTTCCTGATGTTCCAGAACCGCGACGCCGAGGAGGCGATGAACTTCTACGTCTCGCTGTTCGAGGACTCCAAGGTGGTGGCCGTCTCCCACTACGGCCCGGAGGGGCCGGGGCCCGAGGGAACCGTCATGCACGCCACGTTCACCCTGGCCGGCCAGGAGTACATGTGCATCGACAGCAGTGAGCGGCACGCGTTCGGCTTCACCCCCTCGATGTCGATCTGGGTCGCGTGCGACACCGAGGAGGAGATCGACCGGCTCTACGCGGCGCTGGCGGAGGGCGGCCAGCCGCTGATGCCGATCGGCTCGTACGGCTTCAGCACCAGGTTCGGCTGGGTCAACGACCGGTTCGGCGTCTCCTGGCAGCTCAACCTGGCCTGAGGGCCGCCCCGGACGACGAGTAGGGTGAGTAAGTGTTTACCCACCCTCTCGTGAAGGGGCCCGACATGAGGCTCGTCATCTTCGGCGCGACCGGCCGCACGGGGCTGGAGCTCGTCCGGCAGGCGCTCGACCTGGGGCACGAGGTCACCGCCGTCGTCCGCGACGCCGCCCGGTTGCCGGCCGGGCTGCGCGACCGGGTCGAGACCGTGACCGCCGACCTGGCCGATCCTCAGGCCGTCGCCCCGGCGATCAAGGGCGGGGACGCCGTCCTGATCGCGCTCGGCCCGCGCGGGCGCGGCCCGACGACCGTGCACACGACCGCCATGCGCTCGATCCTCCAGGCGATGGCGCGGGTCTCGGCCCGGCGGGTGCTGCTGGTGAGCGCCGCGGGCCTGGTCGCCGACGCCGGCGACGGCCCGTTCACGCGGTACGTGCTCAAGCCCCTCGTCTTGCAGCCGCTGCTGAGGAACTCCTACACCGACCTGGCCGAGTCCGAGCGCCTGCTGCGCGCCTCGGGCCTGGACTGGACGATCGTGCGCCCCTCCCGCCTGCTCGACGGCGGGCCCACCGGCCGCTACCGCACCGCCCTGGACCTCAACCTGCGCGGCGGCCGCTCCACCACCCGCGCCGACCTGGCCGACTGCATGCTGAAGCTGGCCGCCGACCCGGCCTCGGCGGGGCACGTCGTCTCGGTGGCCACCTGAGGGCCAAGGCCATGTGAGGTCCTGACGGCCACCACGCGACGCGCGTGGTGGCCGTCAGGGTCGGGTCAGTACACCTCGATCTTGTTGGCGTTGACGTCGTCGAGCACCCCGATGATGTCGCTGTAGCGAGCCGAGGTGCCGGAGTCGATCGGCAGCGCCATCGTCTCCTGGGCGTAGATCATCGCGGCGCGCACGGTGCCCAGGCCCAGCCGCCTGGTCGTCGCCGAGTCGATCGCCGTCCCGGCGTTGACGCGCCTGGTCGCCAGGTTGAAGTACGTGCCCAGGGCGTGCTCGCGGAGCACGGTCTTGGGCCCGTTGGCGTCGTGGAAGGCGGAGTCGATCTCGGCCGCCGACAGGGCGCCGCTCTGGTCGCTGTCGTAGCGCTGGTCGGTGGCCTGGATGCGGGCCAGGGACTCGGCCGTCCACTGTCCTGAATGGTTCGTCCAGTAGCCCTTGGACAGCGGATCCCTGGTGGGCGGAACGGCCGTGACCGTGGTCGTGGCCGAGTCCGAGACCGGGTCGAAGGTGCACGCCCCGCCGGTGTTCTTGTAGGTCACGGACACCTCGCTCGCGTACGCCGTGCCCGCCGTCGCCAGCAGTGTCGGCCGCGCGGTGAAGACGATGTTCCGTTCGCCGGACCTGGCGGGCAGGGCGCCCACGTTCCAGACCAGCGTCCTGGTGCCGTCGGCGTTGAGCGTCACCGAGTCCGGCTTCGGCCCGGCGCCCAGGTCGAGCGCCTTGCTGTAGTAGACGCCGGCGGGCAGCGTGCCGGTGACGACGGCGTCGGAGGCGCCGCCACCGCCGGTGTTCGCGTAGGCGATGGTGTACGTGATCGCCTCACCGGCGTTGACCGTGGCGGTCGCCGTCTCGTTCACCGTCAGCACCGGGGCGCGCACCGTGGTCGTGGCGCGCGCGGTGTTGTCGCTGGTGTACGGGTCGGGCACGCCGTTCGTGTCCTTGCCGGTCACCGTGACGGTGTTGGTGAGCACCGTGCCGTCGGTCGTGTCGCACGGCACCTGGTAGGTGAACTTCGGCGTGACGGTGTGCACGTCGTCCTTGTTCAGGTCGGGCACCGGGCGTTGCCGGGTGGTGCCGTCGGGCATCGTGTCGGTGAGCGAGACGGCGGTGGCCTTGCCCGGTCCGAGGTCGGTGACGTCCACGGTGTAGGTCACGGTGTCCCCGCCGTCGGCTTCGGCCTGGTCGGCGGACTTGGTGACCTTCAGGTCGGCCTGCTGCGACAGGGCCAGGACCATCTCCTCCGTCATCTCGTCGGGCGTGCTCCGCGGCACCCCGTCGTTGAAGCCGTCGGCGTTGAGCCTGGGGTTGTACTGCAGGTGGGCCCAGTCGTCGTAGCCGTGCAGCGTCTGGGTGTCATCGGTGATGTGGCATCCCTTGCCCGGGACGCCGATGGACTCGATGTAGTTGATGTCGGCGGGGATGTCGCCCTCTGTGTTGCCCTTTTCCCCGTTCCAGTCGATCGGGCCGCTGTTGGCGGGCTCGACGTGGGGTTTGCCCTTGATCCCGTACACGGTGTAGCGGTCGGGGTGCGGCGTTCCGCGCACGCCGAGGTTCTCGTTGAGGTGCTGCTCCACGAGCCGGGTGGGCTCGGTGGTGCCGAGCGCGGTGCCGGCGGCCGTGCTGCTGAAGTCCATGGGCCGGGTGAAGTTGATGTCGGGGAACTGGAGCGCGTAGTTCATCACGCTCAGGTAGTTGGGTTTGCAGTTGACGTCCTCGTCGCCGCCGTGGCCCAGGCTGAGCGTGTGCCCGAGCTCGTGCATGAAGGTCGAGGCCTGGGCGACCCTCAGTCCGCCGACGTCGTTGATCGCCTGGGCGCTCCACGTGCCGAGCGTCACGACGAAGTCGTTGCCGCCCTGGGGGCCGACGGCGTACCACTCGGAGTTGCCCGAGGAGTCGGGATCTTCGAGGTAGCTCTCGGCGAAGATCATGTAGCGGTACACGTCGCGTTTGGCCTTCAGGATGTTCGCGCAGTTCCCGTCGTTACGGTCGGCGCGGGTGCCGAAGTGTCCTGTGCAGGGGCCGGCCGGTTCGCCGTTCTTCAGCTCGTTGAAGTCCACGAGCACCGGATCGGACCTCTCGAACCGGATGTTGGACGTCTTCGGCAGTTCCTCGTCCTTCAGCACGTGGAGGTTGACGCCCAGGTATTTGGTCGCCGCCGGATGGGCCGGGTCGGGGTGATAGGGGTCGACCGGTGCTGCGGCGAAGGCGTCCACGACGTCGCCGAGCCCGAACCAGTCGGGCTCGTTGTCCTTCATGTAGTCCGCCTCGACGAACAGGTCCTTGCGGTAGGGCAGCGCGTTGTACGGCGGGTCGCCCAGGGCCAGGTCGACGTGGTTGTCGTTGTTGACGTCGTAGCCCACGCCCGGCGTCTCCCAGGCGTTCATGATGCCGTCGCCGTCGCTGTCGGCGGCGCCGCCCGTGGTCCTGGCCAGCGTGATGCAGGCGGGTGTGGTGATGGTGAAGAAGCCGCGGGCCGAGTCAGGGCCGGTGGTCTCGCTCTCCCCCGACAGGGTCAGGGCGCCGGCGCCCTGCTCGGCGGTCAGGCCGCCGCCGGTGAAGACGCACGTGTTCAGGTCGAACTTGAGATCCAGGTAATCGCCGTTCTTGGCCCAGTGAATGACGTTGTTCTGGCTCAGGTCGTCCTGGTCCCACAGTTCCAGGTGGATGTCGACGGGATTCCGGCTGGTGTCGACCGTGGCCTTGTGGACCCAGTTGGTCCGGAAGTCGGGGCCGTGGGCACAGCAGTAATCGTCCTCGCCGTCGTACAGGTCCTCGTTCCCGATCTTGAATTTGGGGTAGTAGTCGTTGCCGCAGGACTCGCCCGCGCCCTCGTCGCACGACAGCTCGACCACCCGGTACAGGCTGACGGTGACCTCCACGGTCGCCGCCTGGGCCGGGCTCGGACCGAGATACGCCAACCAGGCCAGCACCAGTAACGATGCGGCTAACGCACGAATGCTCCTCATTCCGCGTCCCCTCCAGACTGTGTATCCCGCTCAGTATGCGAAGGCGCGAAACAAGGCGCGTGAGTAACCGGGTACTCAAGCCGCGCGTCTCTATCATCGTGAACGTGCCTGGCATCCGCGGGACTTCGACGCCGATTCCGTACGACTCCTTCATCTCCTACAGCCGGGCCGCCGACGGGCTGCTCGGCCCCGCTCTGCGTGATGGGCTGCACCAGTTCGCCCGTCCCTGGTACAAACTGCGGGCGTTGCGGGTCTTCTGCGACACGCGCAGCCTGTCGGCGTCCCCGGGACTGTGGACGACGATCGAGGCCGCGCTCGATGCCTCGCGCTGTTTCGTCCTGCTGGCCTCCCCCGAGTCGGCGCGTTCGGTGTGGGTGCGGCGGGAGATCGAGCACTGGCGCTCGCTCGATCCGGGACGGCCCGTCTTCCTCATGCTCACCGGCGGCGACCTCGTCTGGGACCACGCGGCCGGGCACTTCGACCAGACCCTGACCACGGCGCTGCCCGAGTCGCTGCTCACGTCGTTCACCGAGGTCCCCCTGTGGGCGGACCTGCGCTCGATCCGCAGCCAGAGCGACCTCTCGCTCAGCAACCCGGCCTTCCTCGACGCCGTCGCGACGCTCGCCGCCACCCTGCACGGCCGGGCCAAGGACGAGCTCGTCGGCGACGACGTCCGGCAGCACCGGCTGGCCCGGCGCTTCCGGCGGCTCTCGTGGACCGGGCTGTCCGTCCTCACCACGGCGGCGGTCGTCGCGGCCGCCGTGGCCGTCCACGCGGCCGACGTCGCCGAGGCCCAACGCGTCAGAGCCGACGCCGAGCGCGACCAGGCCCTGTCGTACCTGGCCAGTGATCGCGGCATCCAGATCGGCGAGAGTGATCCGGTCGTCTCCGGCCTGCTGGCGGCCACCGCCTGGCACTTCGCCCAGACCCCCGAGGCCCGCTACGGCATGGTGGCCGCCCTGGCCTCCCCGGTGCGCGCCATCCTGGACAGCGGCTCCTACCACGGCGGCGCGGTGGCCTTCAGCCCGGACGGCCGGACCCTGGCCACCGGCGGCACGGACGGCACCACCCGCCTGTGGGATCCGGAGACCGGCCGGCCCGCTGGGGATCCGATCAAGGACGGCGGCCTCGCCCTGGCCTTCAGCCCGGACGGCCGGACCCTCGCCGTCGCCGGCTTCGACGGGACGATCAGGCTGTGGGACCTCTCCACCAGGACAGCGGTCCCGCTCACGGGTCATCGGTCCGTCGTGTGGGCCCTGGCCTTCAGTCCGGACGGCCGGACCCTGGCCAGCGCGGGCCAGGATCACACCGCCCGGCTGTGGGACCCCGCCACCGGGAAACCCGTCGGACGACCTCTCAAAGGCCACACCGGCGAGGTCAGCGGGGTGGCGTTCAGCCCGGACGGCGCAATCCTGGCCACCGCCGGCCGTGACGGGATCGCCCGCCTGTGGAATGCCGCCACGGGACGCCCCGTCGGAAAGCCCCTCAAGGGCCACACCGACGACATCCGAGCCGTCACGTTCAGCCCGGACGGCCGGACGCTGGCCACCGGCGGCTACGACGGAGAAATCCGGCTGTGGAACCCCGCCACCGGGGAACCCGTCGGACGACCTCTCACAGGTCACACCGGCGCCGTCACCGGACTCGCGTTCAGCAAGGACGGCCGGACCCTGGCCTCCGGCAGCTGGGACAGGACCGCCCGGCTGTGGAACCTGGCGACCCGGCGCCCGGCCGGCGACGCGTTCACCGGCCACAGCGGCTTCGTCTACGGCGTGGCGCTCAGCCCGGACGGCGCAACCCTGGCCACCGTCAGCGGGGACGGGACCACCCGGCTCTGGCGCGCCGCCGCCCGGCGGCCGGTCACCGACCCGCTCATCGGCCACGAGGACGAGGTCTCGCAGCTGGCGTACAGCAAGAACGGCGACATCCTGGTCAGCAGCGGAGCTGACGGAACCATCCGCGTCTGGGACCGGGTGACCGGCAGGCGACTCGGTCCGCCGATCCGCGGCAGGTACCCGTACACATGGCCGGTGGCGATCAGCCCGGACGACAGGACGCTGGCCGTCGGTGACGACGACGGCGGTCTCCACCTGTGGGACCTGGCCACCCGGCAGCAAATCGGCACCCCCGTCAAGGCCGCGGCCGGCACCATCTCCGTGCTGACATTCAGTCCGGACGGCAGGACCCTGGCCGTCGCCTCCGGCAAGGGAATCCTCCAGTTATGGGACCCCGCCGCCCGCCGTCCGGTCACCGCTCCGATCAAGGCCCACAGCGACGTCCTCCACCGGATCGTCTTCAGCCGGGACGGCAGGATCATGGCCACCGTGGGAGGCGGCACGGCCAGGCTCTGGGACGCCGCCACCCGGCGGCCGATCGGCGCCCCGATCGGGGACTCCAGCGTCACCTGGCTGGCGTTGAGCCCGGACAGCAAGCTCCTGGCCACCGTGGGAGAGCAGGGAACGGTCAGGATCTGGGACACGGCAGGCCGCCGCCCCAAGGGCGCCTTCAAGGACCGCACGGGCACCGTCTCCACCGTCGAGTTCAGCCCGGACGGCAGAACGCTGGCCACCGACGCCGCCGCGGGCGTCCAGCTCTGGGACGCGGCCACGACGAAGCCGATCGGGAACCCGTTCAAGAGCGGCGAAAGCGCTGTCTCGTCGCTGGCCTTCAGCCCGGACGGCCGGACCCTGGCCGGCTCCTACGACAAGGGCACGATCCTGCAATGGAAGGTGGACGTCCCGGCGGATCCGTTCCCCTCGCTCTGCGCGGCGGCCGGTCGCTCGCTCACCGAGCAGGAGTGGGGCCGCTACCTGCCGTCCGGCACCCCCTTCGAGAAGGTCTGCTGAAACCACGGCCGACCCTCTACAGCCGGAGGGGGATCACACGTAAAGTCTGATCGTCGCAGTCGGCCGAGGAATGGGACCCCCCGGATGAAGGCACGTGTCGTCGCGATCATGCAGGTGCGGTGGGTGCGGCTGCTCGCGTCGGCGCTCGTCGGCGCCGTCGTGGGCCTGGCGATCTTCGAGATGACCGAGGCGGGCGGCCGGTGGATCTTCGTCGTCACCGGTGCGGTCGCCGGCATGGCCGCCGTGATCATGGTCCAGTTCTATGCCAGGACGGCCAGGCTGACCGAGGTGAAGGTCACCGTGCCGCAGCTCAGCGAGCTCACCTTCCTGGTGAACAACGAGAGCCGCCAGGTGGCCTGGCACCTGTTCGTCGAGACCGTCACCCGGGTCTCCGTTCAGTCGCTCGACGACGAGGAGGGCCTGGTCAGGGAGGCCATGAACTCTCTGTACGGCCTGTTCGCCACCACCCGCGACGCCCTCAAGACCAGCCGCCCCTCGGCCCCCGTGCCAGGCGGGCAGACCGTGGAGTACTTCGCGATCTCGATGCTCAACAAGGAACTGCGCCCGTTCCTGTCCAAGTGGCACCCGCTGCTGACCGCCTGGGAACGGGCGCATCCCGGCGAACCGGAGTCGGCCTGGCCCGGCGACCAGGAGTGCCGCGCCCATCTGCGCCTGCTCCAGTCCGCCATCTCCGCGTACGCGGAGGGCTTCGGCCACCTCGCCGGCATCCGTGACCCGCAGACGCTGATCGCGGGCATGACGCCCGCCGGGTCGCAGGTCCCTCCGACCGCCGGCTGACCTGAACCCCACGGGCTTCGTGCCCAAAAGCTCAAGGCCATGACCTAAGGGCGGGCCGCGATCGAGGAGAGGAAGTCGTCGAGCAACGCGACCTGGACGTCCTCGGGGAAGCGGCCCGGGTCGAACAGCGCCTGGACGACGAGCCCATGGGTGAACGCCACCGCACCGGCCGCCAGCCGTTCGGGGTCGGCCTCCTGGGGCAGTTCGCCGAGGTCGCGGGCGGTCTCCAGGTGGGCACGCAGCGCCGAGCGCAGCCGGGTGTAGCGGGCGGCCTGGCCGGCGCCGAGGTCGTCGTCGGCCAGGGCCAGGTCCCATGAGCTGACCCAGATGCGGTTGCGGGCGACGTCGGCCGGGCCCAGCGGCAGGATGTCGAGCAGCGCGGCCCTGAGCGCCGCCAGGCCGGGGGCCGGGGGCTCGCGGCGGGGACGGGCGGCCGTGCGCCGCTCCAGCTGGTCGAGCGCGTGCCCGACCAGGGCCCGCTTGGTGGGGAAGTAGTGCATGAGCAGGCCGGTCGACACGCCCATGGCGGCGGCGACGGCGCGCAGCGTCAGCCCGCCGAACCCCTTGTCGGCCAGCACCTGCCAGACCGCCTGCGAGACGTCCTCACGGCGGGCTTCACGGTCTCCTGCTGCGGGCGGCATGCTGCTACCTTACATACCGAACGCTCGTTACGTACTTTGGGACGGTGTCCGTGTTCGCACTTCCGCTCGGCGACGAGGCCGAGCTCCGCCCGCTGGAGCCCTGGCGGGCCCAGGAGTTCCTCGATCACATCGACCGGGCCCGCCCGTCGGTGGACCCGTGGATCCCGTGGGCCGAGCGCAGCACCGACCTGGCCTCGGCGACGGCCGTCCTGCAGCGCTACGCCGACGACCAGGCCGCCGACGGCGCCCGCATCTACGGGATCTGGCTGGCCGGCACGCTGGTCGGCGGCGTGATGTTCACCCGGTTCGAGGCGGTCTCGGGGGTGTGCGAGATCGGCTGCTGGCTGGAGCCGGCCGGCGAGGGCCGGGGGCTGGTGACCCGGGCCTGCCGGCTGCTGATCGACTGGGCGTTCGCCGAGCGCGGCATGGCGCGCGTGGAGTGGTGGGTCTCGCCGGGCAACACGCGCAGCATCGAGGTCGCGCGCCGGCTCGGCATGACCCGCGACGGCGTGCTGCGCAGGCGTTTCCCGCACCGGGGCGAACGGCACGACAGCGAGGTCTGGTCGCTGCTGGCCGGCGAGGCGCCCGCCTCCGGCGTCAAGGCCGAGCTCGACCGGCTGATGGCGGCCTTCCTGGACGCCTTCACCAACACCGGCGGGCGCCGCCCGGACGTCGGCGCCGTCCGGGAGCTGTTCGTCCCGCAGGCGGTGATCGTCAACAACACCGGGCCCGAGCCCGTGGTGCACGATCTGGACGGTTTCGTCGAGCCCCGGCAGCGCATGCTCACCGACGGGACGCTGACGGAGTTCCGCGAGTGGGAGGTGGCCGAGCGCACCGAGATCTTCGGGTCGGTCGCCCAGCGGTTCAGCGACTACCGCAAGTCCGGCGTCCGGGACGGCGTGCGGTTCGCGGGCGCGGGCCGCAAGACCACCCAGTTCGTCCGGACGCCCGCCGGGTGGCGGATGAGCTCGATGGCCTGGGACGACGAGTAGCGGGCGGGTCAGGCGGTCACCTTGTCCAGGAAGGCGCGCACGTTGGCGTGCGCGCGGGCGGCCTTCTCGGCCGGCGTCAGCGACTCCTCCACGACGCCGGCGCCCGCGGCCTCCCTCTTGCCGCGCAGGTAGAGGGAACAGGCCAGGTCGGCGCACAGGTACTGCCCGACGGTGTTGCCCTGGCGGCCGGGCTCGCCGGTGCGGCGGGCGGTCATCAGGGCGACGCCGCCGCTGGTGTGCGTGGTCAGGCAGAAGGAGCACATGCTGCGCGCGGTGAAGGAGCGCGAGGCGCCGGAGGTGACCCGCAGGGCGACGCCGACCAGGGAGCCGTCGGCCTCGGCCACCAGGTAGGCGCGCTCGGGGGCGCCGGGATCCCGCCAGCCGAGGAAGTCGAGGTCGTCCCAGGGCAGGTCGGCCAGATCCCGGGGCAGGCCGGCGCGTTTGGCCTCGCCTTTGGAGCAGTTGATGAACGACGTGCGGATGTCGTGTTCGGTCAGGGGTCTCATGAGTGTGGAGGCTAGCTTTTCTTAACGGTAGTATGCAAATACTTAAAGGCTGTAAGAAAGGGTGTTGCCGTGGCCCGCGCGGGAGTGACCGTCGACCGCCTGACCAGGGCGGCCGCGGACCTGGCCGACGAGGTCGGCTTCCAGAACGTGACCGTCTCCGCGCTCGCCCGCGGCTTCGGCGTCAAGCCCGCGGCCCTGTACGCACACGTCAAGGACATCCAGGAGCTGCGGGTCAGGGTGGCCGGGCTGGCTCTGGGCGAGATGGCCGACCGGGCCGCCGCCGCGCTGGCCGGCCGGTCGGGCAAGGAGGCGCTGGTGCCCTTCGCCGCGGCCTACCGCACCTACGCCAAGGAGCATCCGGGCCGATACGCCGCCACCCAGCTGGAGCTGGACTCCGAGTCGCTGGACGTCAGCGCGGGCCGCCAGCACGCGGAGCTGACGCGGGCCGTCCTGCGCGGCTACGACCTGGCCGAGCCCGACCAGACCGACGCGCTGCGCATGCTGAGCAGCACGCTGCACGGTTACGTGACCCTGGAGATGGCCGGCGGGTTCCGCCGCCATCCCCGCGAGGTGGACGCCTCCTGGTCCAGGGCCCTCGACGCCCTGGACGCGGTGCTCAGGAACTGGCCGCCGGCCTGAGCCCGTGGTCAGACCGCGTGGTCAGACCGCGGCCCACAGCTGGGCCTTGTTGGTCAGCCCCGGCGAGCAGGGGAAGATCTTGACGAAGGTGTCCAGGGTGTCCAGGCAGCTGCCCGGCGCCAGGGACGAGCGGATCTGGTTGAACCCCGACCCCTTGACGAACGGCACCCCGCCCAGCGTGAACCAGCGGACGGCGGGGTCGGCGTCGCCGCAGGCCCGTTCCACCACCTGCGCGCCGAAACCGGCCGAGTCGGCCGCCACGCAGAGCCGGGTCAGCGGGTTGCGCAGCAGGAACGAGTCGCTCGCCAGCGGGACGATCTCCCACCGCTGCTCGTTGACGTCGTGGCAGGTGAAGCGCTGCAGCCGGGCGCCGGGGACGAAGATGTCGTCCTCGGTCCGGATGTCGAGGCATTTGCCCTGCTCGGCCTCCTTGACGTGGACCGGGGTGGCGGCTTGTGCGGCGGCGGGGACGAGGCCGAGGGCCAGCGCCACGCCCAGGGCGGACACGATCCGGAGCGGGTGTCGCATGCGGGTCTCCTTGTGGTCGACGGGGTGCCTGTCCTCAAGGGCGTTCCATGGCGTTCCATCGCGGTGTCCGCTGGCCGCGGCGGCGCCGGTGCCGCACAGTGGCCGGATGAGCGATGCGACGAAGGGCTGGGCCCTGTCCGGTGGCGTGGGCGGGGCGGCCGCGCTGGAGCCGCTGCTGCGTGAGGTGCTGGCCGCCCTGGCCGAGGGCGCGCGGCGGCGCGGCGGCCCGCTGCCCGCCCGCACGCCCCAGGAGCTGGCCGCCGAGGTGGCGCGAGTGTTCGCGCCGGAGGGCGAGCGGCTGGGGGCGCTGACCGAGCTGCTGGCCTATGGGAGCGCTGATCCGGCCGATCCGTTCTGCGCGGCGCACCTGCACTGTCCGCCGCTGGCGGTGGCGGTGGCGGCCGATCTGGCGGTCTCGGCGCTCAACCCGTCGCTGGACTCCTGGGACCAGGCGCCGGCCGCGACCGCGCTGGAGACGGCGCTGCTGGCCGAGCTGGCCCGGATGGTGGGGTTCGGGGCGGCCGCGGCCGGCGTGCTGACCTCGGGCGGCACCGAGTCCAACCTGATGGGCCTGATGCTGGCCAGGGATCTGGCGGTGGGCCGGTCGGCGGGCGTCCGGGCCGAGCTGTCGGGCCTGCCGGGCGGGGGTCCGCGGCTGCGGATCTTCGCCTCCGAGGCCGCGCACTTCTCCACCCGGCGGGCCGCGGCGCTGCTCGGGCTGGGTGAGGACGCGGTCGTCGCGGTCCCGGTCGACCGGGAGCTGCGGATGGAGGCCGGAGCGCTGGCCGGGGCGCTGCGGGCCAGCGCCGGGCGCGGTGAGCTGCCGGTGGCGGTGGTGGCCACGGCGGGCACCACGGACACCGGGGCGATCGATCCGTTGCGTGCGTGCGCGTCGCTGGCCGCCGAGCACGGCGCCTGGCTGCACGTCGATGCCGCCTACGGCGGTGGCGCGCTGCTGTCGGACCGGCTGGCTCCGCTCCTGGACGGTCTCGCGCTGGCCGACTCGGTGTCGCTGGACTGGCACAAGCTCGGCTGGCAGCCGGCCGCGGCCGGGGTGTTCCTGGTGCGCCGGGCCGAGACGTACGCCTCGCTGGCCCGGCGGGCGGTCTACCTCAACCCGGCCGACGACGAGGAAGCCGGTTACCCGAGCCTGCTGGGGCTGTCGCTGCGCACCACGCGCCGGGCCGACGCGTTCAAGATCCTGGTGACGCTGCGCACGCTGGGCCGGTCGGGGCTGGGCTGCCTGGTGGACGCCTGCCACGACCTGGCCCGGCACGGCGCGGCGGCGGTGCGCGCCCATCGGCGGCTGGAGCTGCACGCCGACCCGGTATTGACCGCGTTCCTGTTCCGGTACGTGCCGGCCGATCCGGCGCGCTCGGACGAGGTGAACGCGGGGCTGCGGCGCAGGCTGCTGCGGGAGGGCCGGGCGGTGGTGGGCCGGACCGAGCTGCCGGGGACGGGCCCGGGCCGGGTCCGGCTCAAGCTCACGCTGCTCAACCCGCACGCCAGGCCGGGCGACCTGGACCGGCTGCTGGCCGTGGTCGCCGCGGCGGGCGAGGCCGAGGAGTCCGGCCTCTGACCTCGCCTCCCGCCTGCCGGGGTCAGGTGAGCAGGGTGGACGGGTCGCGTTCCGGCGGGCCGGCGGGCCACCAGTGGCCGTCGTGCTCGGTGAAGGGGTACCAGCGGCCGTCGCGGCCGTAGCGGACCTGGCGGGGGCCGAGGGTCCAGCGGTTGCGCCAGGTCTCCAGCTGGGGCGGCGGGTCGCCGTCCCAGCCGGACTCCAGCAGCGCCTGGGCCCTGGCCAGCTCCTGGCGGGGCGGGGCCCAGGGGGTTTCGAGCACGTCGAGCCCGGGGGCGCCGCCGTACCGCCAGGCCCGGACGGCGGCGTCCAGGCCGAGGTCGAGGTCGTGCTCGGCGGCCAGGCGGACGCGGTCCTGGTACTCGGTCAGCGGTTCCAGGTGGCCGTGCAGCAGGATCTGGCGGGCGCGGGCGGCGGCGGAGGCGGCCAGCACGGCCAGGGCGGCCACGTCCACGCCGGGTGCGGGGTCCAGGGCGAGGGGGGTGAAGGCGGTCTCCGGCGGGGGCGGTTCGGGCAGCGGCGGCTCGCCGAGCGCGAACGCCTGCGCGGCGGGCACCCCGCCGCCGGCGTCCTGCTCGGTGGTTCCGCCGCCGGTCGCGCGGGCGGGGGCCGGGAGGGGCAGGTCGCGGTTCTGCAGGGCCTCGATCAGCTCCTGTTCGCCGCGTCCGCGCAGCAGCAGCAGGACGAACGGGTCGCCGTCCAGCAGCCAGGACGCCTGGTAGCACAGGGCGGCGGCGTGCTTGCAGGGGTGTCCCCAGTCGGGGCAGGAGCATTCGGGCTCCAGGTCGCCGACGGTGGGCAGCAGCGGCACGGCGGCGTCCTCGGCGGCCTCGACCAGGTCGTGCGGGACGTCGCGGTCGAGCAGGGCGGCGATGTGCCCGGCCTTGGCGGCGACCTGGTCGAGGAAGCGTTCCCAGGCAGCGTCGGTGAGCTGTTCGACGCGGACGACGGTGTCGTACTCGTGCTCGGTGACGGCGGCCAGCCGGCCGGGGCTGACGGTGATCGGGCCGACCTGGCCGGTCTTGGCATAGGCGCGGCCCTTGCGCAGCAGGGTCTGGTCGAGCGAGGTGTCCTCCAGGGCCTTGATCCACGCCTGGCCCCACCAGGTGGTGGCGAAGCGGGCGCCGGCGCGTTGCGGGGGGAAGGCGGCGAATCCGCGTACGGCGGTCATCTGAGCTCCACGAGTGCGGCGAGTTCGGCGTCGGTCAGCTCGGTGAAGGCGGCCTCGCCGGAGGCCAGGACGGCGTCGGCGAGCGAGCGCTTGGCGCCGAGCATGGCGGCGATGCGGTCCTCGATCGTGCCTTCGGCGATGAGCCGGTGCACCTGGACGGGCCTGGTCTGGCCGATGCGGTAGGCGCGGTCGGTGGCCTGGTCCTCCACGGCTGGGTTCCACCAGCGGTCGTAGTGGATGACGTGGTCGGCGCGGGTGAGGTTCAGGCCGGTGCCGGCGGCCTTGAGGGAGAGCAGGAAGACGGGGACGTGGCCGTCCTGGAAGCGGGCGACCATCTCCTCGCGACGGGCGACCGGGGTGCCGCCGTGCAGCAGCTGGGTGGCGACGCCGCGGCCGGACAGGTGGCGTTCCAGGAGCCTGGCCATGGCGACGTACTGGGTGAACACCAGCACGGCGCCGTCCTCGGCGACGATCGTGTCGACGAGCTCGTCGAGCAGTTCCAGCTTGCCCGAGCGGCCGGTCAGGCGGGGGGACGATTCGTGCAGGTAGTGGGCGGGGTGGTTGCAGACCTGTTTGAGCCCGGTCAGCAGTTTGACGATCAGGCCGCGCCGGGCCATGCCCTTGGCGTTCTCGATCTGGGTCATGCTCTCGCGGACGACGGCCTCGTACAGGGCGGCCTGTTCGGTGGTGAGGGGGACGGGCCGGTCGGTCTCGGTCTTGGGCGGCAGTTCGGGGGCGATGCCGGGGTCGCTCTTGCGGCGGCGCAGCAGGAACGGCCCGACGAGCCGGGCCAGCCGGGCGGCGGTGTCGGCGTCGCCGGACTCGACCGGTTTGGCCCAGCGGGCCCTGAAGCGGGCCAGGGGGCCGAGCAGTCCGGGGGTGGTCCAGTCGAGGATGGCCCACAGTTCGGACAGGTTGTTCTCCACGGGGGTGCCGGTGAGGGCGACGCGGGCGCCGGCGGGGATCTCGCGCAGCGCCCTGGCGGTGCCGGAGGCGGGGTTCTTGACGTGCTGGGCCTCGTCGGCGACCAGCAGCCCCCAGGGGTGGGCGCCCAGGGTGGCGGCGTCCAGGCGCATGGTGCCGTACGTGGTGAGCACGAATCCGTCGTCGGCCAGGGTGCGGGCGTTGCCGTGGTAGCGGCGGACCGGGACGCCGGGCGCGAACTTGGTGATCTCGCGTTCCCAGTTGCCCAGCAGCGAGGCGGGGCAGACCACGAGGGTGGGGCCGGTGCCGGCGCGGTGCAGGTGGAGCGCGATCAGGGTGATGGTCTTGCCCAGGCCCATGTCGTCGGCCAGGCAGCCGCCGAGGCCGAGCGAGGTCATCCTGGCCAGCCAGCGCAGCCCTTGGAGCTGGTAGTCGCGCAGGGTCGCGGCCAGGCCGGGCGGCGCCGGCACGGGTTCGGGGTCGGTGAGCCGGTCGCGCAGGTCGGCGAGCCAGGCGGTGGGTTCGACGGTGATCTGTTCGGGTTCGTCCCCGCCGTCGATCTCGACCGTGCCGGTCAGGGCCGCGCCGAGCGCCTGCAGGCCGGTCAGGGGCTTGAGGTCGCGCTGGCGGGCCTTGCGGGCCAGCGCGGGGTCGATGAGCACCCATTGGTCGCGCAGCCGTACGACGGGCCGGTGGGACTCGGCCAGCAGGTCCATCTCGGCGGCGGTCAGCGGGGCGCCGCCGAGCGCGAGCCGCCAGTTGAAGCTGGTCAGGTGGTGGCCGCCGAGGAAGGAGGGCAGGTCGGAGGGCGCGCTGTCGCGGTCGCCGACGACGGCCTGGGCGCTCAGGCCGCGGACCAGGGAGCGCGGCCAGTGGACCTCGACGCCGGCGGCGGCCAGCCGGTCGGCCGCGCCGGTCAGCAGGTCCGCCACGTCGCCGTCGGTGAGGGCGAGCTCGTCGGGCACGGCGTGCTCCAGCAGCCGTTCCAGGCGGGGCCAGGAGCGGGCGGCGCGGCGCAGGGAGAGGGTGACCTCGATCCTGGCGCGGAGGCCGAACCCGGGGTCGCGGCCCTGCCACAGGTCGGCGGCGTCCACGACGAGCGAGGGGTCGGCCAGGCCGTGCACCTGGACGACGGCCCGGAACTCGGCCTGGGCCAGGTCGTCGGCCTCCAGCCGGAGCGAGAGCCGCACGCCGGAGTCGAGCCCGGCCGAGACCTCCTCGGCCCAGGGCCGCAGGTGGGGCACCTTGACGGGCTTGACGGCGGCGAAGGCGGTGGTGCCGGTGGCGCGTACGGCTCCGGGCGAGCGCGGCATGGCGTCGGCCACGGCGTCGAGGAAGGCGCGCACCAGAGGCTCGGCGTCGGGCAGCAGCAGGTCGCCCACGGGGAGGGCGCGGGCGGCGGCGGGCATGGCCGCGGCCAGCTCGCGCACGCGGCGGGCGTCGGCGGCGTCGAGGGGGCCGGCGCGCCAGGAGTCGTGGCCGTCGGGCGAGACGGCGGGCAGGATGCGGCCACGGGTGACGAGCTGGAGGGCGACCAGCGCGACGGCGCCCCAGAAGCGGGTGGCCGGGTGGGCGGCGGCGTCGGCGCGGGCCCTGGCCAGCACGGCGACGGCGTCGGCGACCGGGATCTCGGTGACGGCGCGCTCGCGCGCGCGAGGTTGTCCGTCGTCGTCCTGTTCGATCACCGTGGCCGTGCCGTCGCCCTGGTCGTCGAGGAAGACCAGGTGGCCGGACCTGGGGGGATCGCCGGGACGGAAGATCGCTGGGTGTCGCGCCAGATCCGGAAGAGCACTCATAGGCCGTACAGTGTACGGTACATCGGGGTGTGGTTTACCACAGAGCACATCGGCCGTCCGCCTCATTACCGCCATAACGGATCATTCGTAGCCTGGGGGACATGACGGATTGGTTGATTGCGTTGATGGAGAACCTCGGCGCCTTCGGGGCCGGGCTGGCGATCATGCTGGAGAACCTGTTCCCGCCGCTGCCCAGCGAGGTGATCCTGCCCCTGTCCGGCTTCACCGCCAGCCAGGGCGAACTGGACCTGCTCGACGTGCTGGTGTGCACGACCCTCGGCTCGGTGGTCGGGGCGCTGGCCCTGTACGGGGTGGGCGCGCTGCTCGGCCGCGAGCGCACGCTGGCCATCGCCGCCAAGCTGCCGCTGGTCAAGGTGACCGACATCGAGAAGACCGAGGCGTGGTTCCTGCGGCACGGCCGCAAGACCGTGTTCTTCGGCCGGATGATCCCCATCTTCCGCAGCCTGATCTCCGTGCCGGCGGGGGTGGAGCGCATGCCGCTGGTGACGTTCACCCTGCTCACGACGGCCGGCAGCGCCATCTGGAACACCATCTTCGTGCTTGCGGGATACTTTCTCGGCGAGAACTGGTCGCTGGTCGAGGCGTACGTGGGGATCGGCACCTACGTGGTGATCGGCCTGGTGGCGCTGGCGATCGCGGTCTTCGTCGCGGTACGGCTGACGGAACGGCGTAAGGGAAGGCATGCGAACCGCCGCTGAGGGGCTGAGGGTGCTGGGCGCGGTGGTCCTGGGCGGGCTGACCGCCCTCGCCGGCGCGCTGTTCCTGCTGCTCACGCTGCCCTTCCTGGGCCGGCCGCGGATGCGGGCGCTGGCGGCGGGACTGGCCGGGTTCGAGGCGCGCCGCCTGCGCCTGGACACCGCCGCGCTGGACGCGTTGTCCGGCTGGGACACCCGGCCGGCGCGCTACCTGGCCGCCAGGATCCCGGCCGGGGTGCTGGGCGGGCTGGTGGTGGCGCTGCTGGTCCTCGGCGCGCGCACCGCGATCCTGCTGCTGGGGGCCTGGGCCCGCGGCGAGCCGTACGACGGGATGACGCCGACGCCGCCGCTGGTGTTGTACTTCCTGGTGGGCGGCTGCGTGTTGCTGTTCATCGCCGTGTCGGGGCTGGTGGGGGTGCACGCGCTGGAGCGGCGGCTGGCCGGGCGGCTGCTGGGGCCCGACCGGACCGAGGCGCTGGAGCGCCGGATCGCCGAGCTGGCCGAGAGCCGGGCCGGGATCGTGGCCGCGGTCGACTCCGAGCGCCGCCGGATCGAGCGTGACCTGCACGACGGGCTGCAGCAGCGCCTGGTGGCGCTGTCGATGCTCATCGGGCGGTCCCGGCGGGGGCGTCCCGAGCTGCTGGAGCAGGCGCACGAGCAGGCCCAGCAGGCGCTGGCCGAGCTGCGCGAGGTGGCCTGGCGGGTCTACCCGAGCGGGCTGGACTCCCTCGGGCTGGGTGAGGCGCTGGCCGGGGTGGCCGAACGCGCGGGCGTGCCGGTCAAGGTGGTGTGCGACCTGCCGAACCGGCCGCCGATGGCGGTGGAGACGGCGGCGTACTTCGTGGTGAGCGAGGCGGTGACCAACGCCGCCAAACACGCGGCCGCCACGATGGTGACGGTCGAGGTCAGACAGGAGGACGACAGGGTGCTCGTACGGGTGAGCGACGACGGCACGGGCGGCGCGCGCCCCTCGGGAGGCGGCCTGTCGGGGCTGGCCCGGCGGGTGGCGGCGCTGGACGGCGCCTTCGAGGTGGTCAGCCCGCCCGGCGGCCCGACGACGGTGGCGGCGGGGCTGCCGTGCGGGTGATCCTGGCCGAGGACTCCACGCTGCTGCGCGAGGGTCTGGTACGCCTGCTGGGCGAGGAGGGCCACGAGGTGCCGGCCGCCGTGAGCGACGGCGAGGCCCTGGTGGCGGCGGTGGCCGAGCACGCCCCCGACGTCGTGGTGGTGGACGTGCGCATGCCGCCGACCCACACCGACGAGGGGCTGCGGGCGGCGCTGGAGATCCGGCGGCGCTGGCCGCAGGTCAAGGTGCTGGTGTTGTCGCAGTACGTGGAGAAGCGGTACGCCACCGAGCTGATGAGCGCCGACGTCGAGGGCGTGGGCTATCTGCTGAAGGACCGCGTGGCGCAGGTCGGCGACTTCCTGGACGCGCTGGAGCGGGTGGCGGCGGGCGGGGCGGCCTTCGACCCGGAGGTGGTGCGGCAGTTGCTGGCCCGTACCACGCAGGTCGATCCGCTGGCCCGGCTGACGGCGCGCGAGCGGGAGGTGCTGGAGCGCATGGCCCAGGGCATGACCAACGCCTCGATCGCCGGGCAGCTGCACGTGTCGCAGAGCGCGGTGGAGAAGCACGTCAACTCGCTGTTCGACAAGCTGGGCCTGTCGCACGCCAGCGGGTACAGCCGCCGGGTGCTGGCCGTCCTGCACTTCCTGAAGTCCTGAAGGGGGACCTTCGTGCGTCCGCGCGTCTTTCGTCATGAGGACCTGCCGCGGCTGCGGCAGGTCCTGTCGGGGTGGATCGCCGAGGCCGGGCGGTGCGGCTACGACCACGCCGGTGAGCTGCCGCACCGGGTCTATGACAACCTGCGCGACCGCCGTCCGGCCGCCGAGCTGGTCCGGCTGTGGGAGGACGCCGGCGGCCTGGCCGGGATCGCGATCCTGCTGCGGTTCGGCTGCGCCTTCGACGTCTTCGCCGCGCCCCGGCTGCGCGGCGGGCCGGCGGAACTGGACATGCTGGAGTGGGCGGCCGGCGCCACCGCGCGCCGTGCCGCAGGACGCGCCGGGCCTGGCCGAGGCGCGTAACGCGGCGTTCGGCGACGACTGGACCGGGCCGCTCCACCGTTCTGCGGTGATGGAGCGGCCCGGCTACGACCCGGCCGACGAGATCGTGGTCCAGGCGCCGGACGGCCGGATCGCGGCCTTCGCGGTCGGCTGGCTCGACGGCCGCAACGCGACCGGTCACTTCGAGCCGGTCGGCACCCATCCGGCGTTCCAGCGCCGGGGTCTGGCGCGGGCGGCGATGCTGCACGCGATGCGCCGCATGCGGGCGGCGGGCATGACGGCGGTGACGGTGAACCACGACGCCGACAACGTGGCCGCCCGCGAGCTGTACCGTTCGCTGGGTTTCGTCCGCCGGCACGAGACCTACGGCTACCGCCGTCCGGCCGGCTGATCGGCCTGCTTGCCGTCGATCCGGCCCAGGGGGTGGGGGGCCGCTTCCAGGGCGGCGCGGGCGGCGGGCCAGGCGGGGTCGCCGGGGTTCAGGGCGGTGCGCAGGTAGGCGGTGGTGAGCCACTGCAGCAGGGCCAGGCGTTCGGGGCTCTCGTCGGTGGTCTCGGCGACGTGGTGTCCGGCGACGCCGCCGAGGGTGTGCTCGGCGCCGAACAGCGTCAGCAGGCTCTTGTCGCCGGGGCTGTGGCGGTAGCCGTCGGTGAACCAGTCCGGTCCTCGCGTCGACAGGGGTGAGTCGTCCTTGTCGCCGGCGACCAGCAGGGCCGGGGCCTTCATGAACTCGAAGGCGGGGTTCATGAAGGGGAAGTGCTCGGCGGCGAACGGTGACAGGTCCCGGCCGCCGGTGCCGGGCAGGGCGAGCAGCACGCCGGCCGTGACGCGCGGGTCGGACAGGTCCTGCCCTGGGTGGCCGGCGGCGTCCAGGATGCGGGCGCCGAGGAGCATGCTGGCGCTGTGGGCTCCCCAGGAGTGGCCGGCGACGGCGATGCGGCCGCGGTCCAGGCGTCCGGCCAGGCCGGGCAGGGCTTTCTCCAGGACGTCGAGGCCGTCGATGACGCGCTTGAGGTCTTCGACCCTGATGCGCCAGATGTGGGGGGTGCGGGGGTCGTCGGCGGGGAGGGCGAGCGTGCGCGAGTCGAGATGGGTGGGTTGCAGGACGGCGAAGCCGTGGGCGGCCCAGAAGTCGGCGAGGGGGGCGTAGCCGTCCATGGACCAGCCGTGGCCGTGGGACAGGACGACGACGGGCAGGTGGTCGCCGGTGGCGGGGGCCGAGACGCGGACCTGGAGGTCCTGGCCCCGTCCGGGGGCGGGCAGGACGACCGGCCGGACCGACACGACGGGGGCGGTGGGCGATGCGGGCATGGTGGTGCCTTCCGGGTGGAGTTGCCGCAGGTGGGCGTGGGAGAGGGCAGGGCTTGGCCGTCGGGCCTTCGCTCTGGCATGATGGTGCAAGCGGGACCGTGTCCCGTTTTTGACGATACGGGACCGTGTCCCGTTTAGCAATCCGACCCTGGGAGGAACGGCGTGGAGGAGTCGCGTCCGAAACGGGCCGATGCGCGACGCAACGAGGAGAACCTGCTGCGCGCGGCCGCCGCGGTGTTCGTCGCCTCGGGCGTGGAGGCGCCGATCCGCGACATCGCGGCCGAGGCCGGCGTCGGCACCGCCACGATCTACCGTCATTTCCCCACGCGGGCCGACCTCGTCATCGCCGTCTACCGCCACCAGGTGGAGTCCTGCGCGCAGGCCGGTCCGGCCCTGCTGGGCGCCGGTCCGAGCCCGTACGCGGCGTTGCGGGAGTGGATCGGGCTGTTCGTCGACTTCCTGGTCACCAAGCACGGGCTGGCCGCGGTGCTGCAACCGGACAACACCGGCTTCCAGGCGCTGCACGCCTACTTCCTGGACCGCCTGGTGCCGGTGTGCGCCCAGCTGCTGGAGGCCGCGGCGGCCGCCGGCGAGATCCGCGGCGATCTGGACGCCTTCGAGCTCATGCGCGGCGTGGGCAACCTGTGCATCGGGGCCGAGGCCGATCCCCGCTACGACGCCCGCCGCCTGGTCGGGCTCCTGGTCGCCGGGCTCAGCCGGAAAGGAAGACCTTAAGAGATCCGTAAGCCGGTCCGGCGAGACTTCAGGCATATCCCGAGACGCATGGAGAACCATCATGAGGAAGATCAGCGCGAACCTGTTCATCTCGCTCGACGGCGTCGTCCAGGACCCGGCGGACTGGCACTTCCCGTACTTCAACGACGAGATGGGCGCGGCGGTGACGGCGCAGATGGCCGACACGCTGCTGCTGGGGCGCGAGACGTACGACAGCTTCGCCGGGGCGTGGCCCGAGCGCGAGGCGGCCGGCGGCGAGGACGCCGACTTCGCCAGGACGATCGGCGACGCGCGCAAGATCGTGGTCTCCCGCCAGCCTCTGGAGTTCACCTGGCGCAACTCCGAGCTGCTGCAGGGCGACCTGGTCAAGGGCGTGACGGCGCTGAAGGCCGAGCCGGGCGGCCCGATCGCGATGAGCGGCTCGGTCTCGGTGGTGCGGCAGCTCCTGGCCGCCGGGCTGCTGGACGAGCTGCACCTGCTGGTGCACCCGATCGCGGTGCGCAAGGGCGAGCGGCTGTTCGACGAGGGCGACAGCTCGATCCCGCTGGAGCTGGTCAGCTCGCAGACGTTCACCACCGGCGTGCTGTACCTGGTCTACCGGCCGGCCGGGGCGGCCGGTGCGGGCTCCTACGACGACGCCAAGACCCACCTGCCCCAGGACGTCCGGTAACGCGCTCTGCCTGTTGCGACAGGCCCGGCCTCGCCTTCCGCGGCGGGCCGGGCCTTTCGTGCGCACGGGATCAGCGGGTCAGCGGGTCAGCGGGTCTGGGGGACAGCAGGTCGTCCAGCTCGGCGGTGAAGAGCAGGGCGGGGTCGAAGCCCATGCCGGCGAAGTGGCCGGCCAGTTCCAGGGACAGCACGCCGTGGATCCGGGTCCAGAAGCTGAGCGCCCGGTGCAGGACGGCGGGCGGGGCGGGGTGGTCGCCGGCCCAGTCGCGGTGGGCGGCCAGGTGGTGGTCGAGCGGGGTTTCGGGGCGCCGGGGCGGGGCGGCCGAGGCGGCGTCGAGCAGGAGGGTCATGATCTGGGCGGAGATGGCGGTGATGTCGTCGGGGGCGTGGTAGCCGGGGACGGGGGTGCCGTAGATGAGCAGGTAGCGCTGGGGGTCGCGCAGGGCCCAGCCGCGTACGGCGTGAGCCAGCCCGGCCAGCCCGCCCCCTTCGGCGGCCTTTTCGGCGGTTGAGCGGAGGGTGTCGGCGAGGCTGCGGTAGGCGTCGCGGATGAGTTCGGTGATCAGCTCGTCGCGGTTGGCGTAGTAGCGGTAGAGCGCGGGGCCGCTCATGCCCATCTGCTTGGCGATCGCGTTGAGGGACAGCGCGGAGGCCCCCGTCGTGGCGATCTGCTGCCAGGCGTGTTCCTTGATCTCGGCACGGATCTGGGCGCGGTAGCGCTCGCGCGGGGTCGCCGTGCCGGTGTCCGCCATGCCGTGCCGCCTTCCGTCGCTACACCCCAGAGATTTAGTTAGAGGCTATCACGAACGTTGTTGACACTTCTTTTCCTGTGCGGTTATAACTTCTAACGAAAGCACGAGCGTCTAGCCGTTCGTGTCCGTCCAGGTGAAGGGAACGTCATGACCACGTACCAGCCGTCCACCCGTCCCGGTCGTAGTACGCCGGTGGCGGTGAGCGTCGCCGCCTGGGCGGTCCCCGTCATGATCGTCGGCCAGTTCGCGCTGCTGGCGATCGTTCCGGTCGCGGTCGTGCTGGTCGGCGCGCTGCGCCATGCCCGGGACCGGCTGGTCCGGTGGGCGGCCGTGCTGGTGGCCCTCGCCTACGCGGCGCCGTTGGCCGTGTGGGTGGCCCGGCCCGGCGGTGCGCCGAGCCTGTCGAAGGACATGCACCCCGCCTTCGCCGTGCTGATCGTCGCCGCCTGCGCCGCGCTCGTCGCGGCCATCGTGCGGGCCGGACGGCGCTGACGGCGTCCCCGGCCTGGCAGCCCTTTTCTACGATCCCTCAACGAGAGGAACACCATGTTCAGCAACGTCCGCGTCGCCTCGATCCTGATCCCGTTCGCCGTGGCCGGCGTCCTGGTGGGCAACGTCCCGGCCGCCCACGCCGCCGCCCACGCCGCCGCCGGCGCGGCCCAGTGCCGGGGGGAGGGGGTCGACGCCTCCGCCCGCATCCGTTATCGGGCCGACATCGTCATCAAGGCTCCGCTGAGCAGGATCTTCGGACTGCAGACGCGGGTGGAGCAGTGGCCCGACTGGCAGCAGCCCGTCCTGTCCAGCAAGCGGCTGGACCACGGCCCGCTGCGCGCCGGTTCGTCGTGGCGGTGGACCACGCCCGCTCCGGCCACCGCCACCACCCCGGCCACCACCATGCACATCACCTCCACCCTCCGGCGCGTCAAGCGCGACGCCTGCCTGCTGTGGAGCGGCCCGGCGGTCGGCACGGGCGTGCGCATCGACCGGGGCGTGCACCTGTGGACGTTCACCGAGGTCAAGGACGGTGTGCGCGTGCACACCGAGGAGACCTGGACCGGCGGCCAGGTCGAGGCCGACGTGGCCACCGCCACCGAGCTCCTCGGCGCGGGGCTGGAGGCATGGCTGCGCGACCTGAAGGCCGCCGCGGAGTCCCGCTGACCGCCCGCGCGATGTGACGGGCGCCACTGTCCCCGGATGTCACGCGGCGGCGGCGACCGGCGTCTGGTGCGTGTGGCAAGGTCGAGAACCGACAGGCGGGAGCACGAGATGGACACCAGCGTCGAACCGGCCGACCAGGCGGACCAGGCCGACAGTGCGACCCGGACGTTCGTCGAGCATCGCAACCTGCTGTTCACCGTCGCCTACGAGATGCTGGGCTCGGCCGCCGACGCCGAGGACATCCTGCAGGAGACCTGGCTGCGGTGGGCGTCGGTCGAGCTGGGGTCCGTGCGTGACCGGCGCGCCTTCCTGGTCCGCATGGTCACCAGGAAGGCGCTGACGCGGCTGCGCACGATGCGCCGGCGCAAGGAGTCCTACGTCGGGCCGTGGCTGCCCGAGCCGCTGCTGACCTCGCCGGACGTGGCCGAGGACGTCGAGCTGGCCGAGAGCGTCTCGATGGCGATGCTGCTGGTGCTGGAGACCCTCCATCCCACCGAGCGCGCGGTGTTCGTGCTGCGCGAGGTGTTCGGCCTGGAGTACGACGAGATCGGCGAGGCCGTCGGCAAGACCCCGGCGACGGTGCGGCAGATCGCCCACCGCGCCCGGGGGCATGTGGCCGCACGGCGTCCTCGGGCGAGCGTGTCGGCCGAGCAGGCGGGTCAGGCGCTGGCGGCCTTCCAGAGCGCGATCGAGACCGGCGACCTGCAGCGTCTGCTCGACCTGCTGGCTCCTGACGTCGTCCTGCTCACTGACGGCGGCGGCGTGGTGCGGGCGGCGCTCGCGCCGGTCGAGGGCGCGGCCACGGTGGCCGCGGTGCTGTCCAGGATCGCCGGCACGGCCCGTCTGCGCCGGGCCCACGTCAACGGCCATCCGGCGCTGCTCGTCGACCTCGACGGCGAGATCGACAGCGTCGTGGCGATCCGCCTGGACGGCGGCCTCATCAGCGGCCTGTACGCCGTGCGCAATCCCGGCAAGTTGTCGCGGATCGGACACGAGACCGTTGTGAGCCGCTGACGGGCCGCGGGGAAATCCGGGTGCGGCCGCCGCCCGTCGTCGCCGATCATGACCGGTATGGGAACGTGCGTCTTCTGCGAGATCGTCGCCGGACGGACCGTGGCCAGCGTGGTCTACGGCGACGACGACGTCCTGGCGATCCTCGACCATCACCCGGCCACGCCCGGACACGTCCTGGTGATGCCGCGCGCGCACGTCGCCGGCCTGGCCGAGGCCGGCGACGCGGTCGGCGGGCCGATCTGGCGGGCGGCCCGGCGGGTGGCGGCCGCGCTGCGGGCCTCGGGGCTGCGTTGCGAGGGGGTTCGGCTGTCGCTGGCCGACGGCGAGGCCGCCGGTCAGGACGTCTTCCACCTCCATCTGCACGTGGTGCCGCGCTTCGCGGGCGACGGCGTGGTGGTCAGCGCCGAGTGGCGCAGCCGCTCGCGCGCCCGGCTCGACCAGGACGCGGCGCTGATCCGTGCCGCTCTGCCGCGCTGACCCGCCCGCCGCCCCGCTGACCCGCTGACCTGGGGCCGGCCGCGTGCACGGCATGTTGTTATGCTCCCCGCATGTTCCGCGAGGCCCGCCTTGACGACTTCGAGCACATCGTCCGCCTCTACCGGCAGTTGCAGCCGGATGACCCGGAGGTCGTGGAGGGGTCGGACGCGGCGGTCTTCCGGCAGATCCTCGCGTCCCCCGCGCTGCGTCTGTTCGTGCTCGAACTGGACGGGGCCGTCGTCGCGACGACCTACCTCAACGTGATCCCCAACCTCACGCGGTCGGCCTCGCCGTACGCCGTGATCGAGAACGTCGTCGTCGAGGCGTCCCGGCGGGGCGCCGGGCTGGGCAAGCAGATCATGGCCGCCACCCTCCAGGCCGCGTGGGAGGCCGGCTGTTACAAGGCGATGCTGATGACGAGCTCGCGCCGGCCTGCGACCCACGCCTTCTACCGCGCCTGCGGCTTCTCCGGCGACGCCAAGCACGCGTACGTGGCCCGTCCCTCCTGACGGGCCGCCGCCCGAGGCAGGGCGCGGCCGTCACAGGGAGCGTTCGAGGAAGCCGAGGATCGTGCGGGCCAGGGTGACGCGGTGGTCCGACAGGGCGTGGTCGGTGGGGAAGAGGTGGTCTTCGAGGCGTTCGACGGGGTGTGCCCGGTACGCGGCGACCAGGGGCTCGTGGTGCACTTCGTGCGGCGTGACGACGTCGTGGCCGGTGCCGGCGAGCAGCACGGGGCGGCCGGCCAGCCGGGGCGCGAGCCGGGCCAGGCGCCAGGCGTCGCCGTTCGCCTCCATCTCGTCGACCAGCGCCTGCCCGCTGGTGCCGCGCAGGGGGGCCAGCTCGCCGTCGAACGCCTTGACGTACCCGGCCCGTACCTCGGCGTCGGCGCGGCACAGCGCGGCGGCCACGCCCAGGTCGAACGCGGCGACGGAGGCGACGGCGGTCACGGACGGGTCCGCCGCGGCCGTCGTCAGCGCCGCGAAGCCGCCCATGCTGTGGCCGACCAGCGCCAGGCGCCGCGGGTCGAGCCGGTGGGCGGCGGCCAGGCCGGGCAGCGCGGCGACGACGGCGGCGGCGTCCTCCAGCACGTGTCCCCAGGACCAGGTGCCGCCCACGCCCCATGATCCGCGGTAGTGGAACACCAGGGCGGCGTAGCCGGCACGGCGCAGCGTCTGGGCGAGGTCGAAGTTGCGCTCGTTGCCGGGGAATCCGTGCAGCAGCACGACGACGGGGTGCGGGCCGCGTCCGGCGGGCAGGTGCAGCACGCCGAGCAGGCGCTCGCCGCCGCTGTCGAACGTCACGTGCGGCGTGGTGGCCGGGAAGTCGGGGTCGCGCGGCGGGTCAGCGGCAAGCGGGTCAAACATGGGTGAACTCCCCGAGATCGAACCGATCAGTACGACCCGAGACGTTAGCAGCCGATCGAACCGACCGGTACTATCCAAGCCATGCCCGTGGCCAAAGGCTCCACGATCGACCCCGCCCGCACCCGCGCCGCCATCCTGAGCGCCGCCACCGACCTGCTGTACGAGCGTGGGCTCGACGGCATCGGCGTCGCCGGGCTGTGCGCCGGGATCGGCATCTCCAAGGAGACCCTGTACCGGCACTTCGGCACCAAGGAGGGCCTGGTCGAGGCCGTGCTCCGGGAGCGCAGCGACCGGGTCGCCCGCTGGCTGGCCGGCCGCGTCCAGGCCGCGGGCGACGATCCGCGCGCCCAGCTGGCCGCGGTGTTCGAGGCCCTGCGGCAGTGGTACGCCGACCCGGGCTTCCGCGGCTGCGCCCTGCTGAACGCCGCCGCCCAGCACCACGCCGACCCCGTACGGGCCATCACCGCCCGCCACCTGGACCGCTACCTTGAGCTGCTGACCGGCATCGCCGAACGTGCCGGGGCCGGCGATCCAGGGCTGGTGGGGCGGCAGCTGCTGATGCTGGTCGAGGGCGCGACCGTCGTCGCGGCCCATCATGACAGCCCAGCCGCCGCCGACCACGCCCTTCAGGCCGCCCTGACCCTCCTGTCCGCCACCACCCCCTGAACGCCCTCCGCCCCCGCCCCTGGAAGCCCTTCCACCTAAGGCCGGAACGTTCCCCGCGACCGACACCGAAGGCGCTCCGCACGACTGATCCAGAGCGTTCCGCGGCAACCGGCGACCGGAGACCCGTCCACCGGCGAGCCGTTCCCACAGCCCCACACGGGAACCCCATCCGTGGTGGAGGCGGCTTGCGGCATGAGGGGCCGCCCTCAGGCCCGCCCCTGGGGCATGCTCGCCACACCGGGCCGGGAGGCATCCTCCGTGACCCGTGGCCCGGGCCCCGCCCGTCGCGATGGCGGCACATGCCCGGAGCACCACCCCCGGCGCCCTCGGCCCGAGAGCCGCCGCCCGGCCGGGGGGTGCGCAGATCCGCTCCCTCCTGAAGGGGGCGACCCGCGCCGGAGCCGTGCCGGCTCTACCGCTCCGTTCCTTCGGCACGCAGCCCTCGCCTTCCGGCCCGGCCATCACGTGCCCAGCAGGCACGAACGCGCACTTCGGACAACGGAAGTCGTCTTGACAACTTCATTTGTCGGTGGGAAGGTTGAGGCACCTCAGGAACTCAAGGAGCGACAATCATGCGAAAGATCACCGCGGGCCTGTTCATCTCCCTCGACGGCGTCGTCGAGGCCCCCGACACCTGGCACTTCCCGTACTTCAACGACGAGATGGGCCAGTCGGTGGGCGCGCAGATGCAGGCCGCCGACGCCATGCTGCTGGGCCGGCACACCTACGAGGAGTTCGCCGGATACTGGCCGCACCAGGACCCCGAGAAGGAGCCGATGGCCGAGGCGATGAACTCCTCGACCAAGTACGTCGTCTCCACCACGCTGACCTCGCCGTCCTGGCAGAACACCGAGGTCGTGAGCCTGGCCGACCTGGCGGCGTTGCGCGAGGGCCCCGGCGGGAACATCTCGGTCGTCGGCAGCGGCACCCTGGTCGTCTCGCTGCTGCGCGAGGGCCTGCTCGACGAGCTCAACCTGCTGCTCCACCCGATCGTCGTCGGCTCGGGCAAGCGCCTGTTCGACGACGCGCGCGAGCAGATCCCGCTCACCCTGACCGCCTCCACCACCTTCAGCACCGGCGTGCTGAACCTGATCTACACGAGGGCATGACATGGCCGCCAAGACCGTCGCCGACAAGCTGCTCATCAAGCCGGCGACCACCGTATGGGTCTCCGACCCCGCCCATCGGCCGCTCCTGGGGCCGCTGCCCGAGGGCGCCGGCGAGGCCGGAACCGTCAAGGAGGCGGACGTCGCGCTGATCTTCGCCCCCGACGCCGCCGCGGCCCGCCGGACCCTGGACGAGCACCGCGACGAGATCACCGCGCCGCCCGTGGTCTGGGTGGCCTACCCCAAGGGCAACAAGTCCGACATCAACCGCGACACGCTCTGGCCCATCGTCGGCGAGTACGGGCTGCGCCCCAACGGCCAGGTCGCGGTGGACGAGACGTGGTCGGCGCTGCGCTTCCGCGTACTGAAGGACGGCGAACCCCCCTTCACGGGCGGCCGCAGCTGACCCCAGCCGCCACCCGCCTGACCGGTCAGGCGGACGGGTCGTCGCCCAGCACCAGCAGCAGATGCTCGTCCTCGCCGTGCCGGACCGTTCCGGCGCGCCGGAACCCGTGGCGTTCCAGCAGCCGCACCGAGCCGGTGTTGCCCGCGAACGGGTCGGCGTACAGGGGTCTGGTCTTCTCCTCCGCCAGGAACAGCCCCAAAGCCGCGGTGCCGACGCCGCGCCCCCAGAAGGGGCGGCCCAGCCAGTAGCCGACGAACCGCCGCTGACCCTCCCACCAGGACACCACGTTCCCGGCCACCTCAGCCCCGACCGTGACCGTGCGCACCAGGACGGTGGGATCGCCGAGCACCCGGGTGGTCCAGTGGGTCATGAAGGCCGCCCGCTCGCGAGGGGCGAACCTGGACCGCCGGACGGCCTCCTCGTCGTGCTCCTGCTCCAGGAACACCTCCAGATCGGCCTGCAGGACGGGCCGCAGCCGCACGTCATCGCTCATGCCCGCCGAGTGTGCCACCAGGCACCGACAGTTCCGGCGGACACGCCTCTCAGCGCCGCCGTTCCCTCACCCAACGTGATCGCAGCCCTGCCTTTGGGCTGCTGACCGGGGATTTTACCCGGCCATCGAGCTTCACGGAGAGTGACATGGGGTAGTCACGGTGCAGAGTCGCCCGCTCGGGCAGGGAGGAGGAGCGCATGACAGGCACAGCCGTCAGCGGGCCGGGGGCCGTCGTCGAGGTGCCGACGGTCACGCTCGCCGGCGGCGGAGTCGCGGCTCGGGCCGCGACGGGCACGGGCACGTCCCCGGTCAGGGCCGCGAGCCGCTGCGGTCACCACGGTCACCCCGACGGTCACCCCCATGACGCGGGGCCGGCCGTTGTCCGCAGCGCAACCGCGTACCGCCCGGCCGGCCACGCAAGGCCGTACCCCACCGCGTACGGCATGGCCGGCCACGGCGGGAGCTCCTCGCCGGGGTCGTGATCCCGATGCCGGTCCCGCCGCCGGGTCTGACTTCCCCAGTCCTCAGCCCGGCGGCGGGACCTTCTCATGCCCACCCCTGCGCCCGCGCCGGGTTCGTCCGGCAGGATCATGAGCACGTATCTCATGTCCCGAAGAAGGAGCCGGCACACGAGGAGGCCAGGGATGAGACCGGTGTACGCGGGCGCGGCGGTGGAGGTGGCCGCGCGGCCGGAGGAGGTGTTCGCGCTGATCACCGACTGGTCGCGGCACCGCGAATGGATGTTCATGACGTCGGCGCGGCAGGTGGGCGAGCGCCGGGTGGAGGCCTACACCGGGGTGCGGCCGGTGGGGTTCCTGGACACGATGACGATCGTGGCCTTCGAGCCGCCGTCGTACGTGCTGATGGAGCACACCGGGCGGCTGGTGCGCGGGCGGGGCGCGATCCGGGTGCGGCCGTGGCGGGGCGGTAGCCGGGTGATCTGGGCCGAGGAGCTGCTGCTGCCGCTGGGCGCGGCCGGCCGGGCGTTGTGGCCGGCGGGACGTCCGGTCGTGACGGCCCTGGGCCGGCATTCGCTGCGCAGGCTGGCGCGCCTGCTGGAGGCGCCGGCCCGTTAGGTGGCGTCGTGGACGACCAAAGCCAGTTGCACCCGGTTGTCCAGGCCCGCCTTGGTCAGCACGCGCGAGATGTAGCCCTTGACGGTGCCCACGCTCATGTGCAGCTCGCCGGCGATGACCGCGTTGGGCTTGCCCTGCCCGACGGCGAGCGCCACCTGGCGCTCCCGCTCGCTGAGGGCCGACAGCATCCGGCGGGCCTCGGCGCGCCGCCGGTCGTCCTCCTCGGGCATCAGGTGGGCGATCAGGCGGCGGGTGACGCTGGGCGACAGGCTGGGCTCCCCGGCCGCCACCCGTTTGACGGCCTCGACGATGCCCTCGGGCGGGGTGTCCTTGAGCAGGAACCCGCCGGCTCCGGCGCGCAACGCCCGGAAGACGTGCTCGTCGGCGTCGAAGGTGGTCAGGATGATGACCTGCGGGGCGCCGGTGCGGGCGCGCAGCCGCCGGGTGGCCTCGATGCCGTCGAGGCCGGCCATGCGGATGTCCATCAGCACCACGTCGGGGGAGTGCTCGGCGACCGCGGCCTGGACCTGCCCGCCGTCGGCCACGGCCCCGACCACGCGCAGGTCGGGTGCGCCTTTGAGCATCAGGGTCAGCCCGGTGCGGACGAGCGCGTCGTCGTCGACGATCAGCACCCGGATCGGGCCGGGCTCACTCCGCGACTCCTCCACGGGGCCATGGTAGCCGTGCGGCCAGCCGGAACCCGCCGTCGCCGGCCGGTCCGCGGTCCAGCTTGCCGCCTGCCAGGGTGACGCGTTCCTCCAGGCCGGCCAGCCCCGCTCCGGCGCCGGTGTCGGCCAGTTCCGCCCGCGGCCCGGCGGGCGGCGGGTTGCGCACCTCGACGGTCAGCTCCCGGCCGGCCGTGCCGCGCACCTCGACGGTGACGGTCCGGCCCGGGGCGTGCTTGCGGGCGTTGGTCAGGCCCTCCTGGACGACGCGGTAGGCGGTGCGCCGGGTCGGCTCGGGCAGGTCGGCGAAGCGTATGCCGTGTTCGCGCAGGTCGATGCGCATCCCGGCCCGCCGTGACTCCGTCACCAGCGGCTCCAGCCCGGCCGGCGGCTGCTCGGCGGAGGGCCGCTCGGCGAAGGCGGGCTGGTCGCCGGGGTGCCGGCGCAGCACGCCGATGACGCCGCGCAGCTCCTGCAGCGCCTGGTGGGCGCTGGCGCGGATGACCTCGGCCGCCTCGGCGACCTCGGCGGGCGTGGCGGCGGCGTTGAAGCGCAACGCGCCGGCGTGCACGGCCAGCAGCGACAGCCGGTGGGCCAGCACGTCGTGCATCTCGCGGGCGATGTCCAGGCGTTCGGCGCGGCGCGCCTCCTCGGCGCGTTGCCGCTGGTCGGCCTCGGCGCGGCGGGCGCGTTCGGCCAGCGAGGCCAGCAGTTGGCGGCGGGTCCTGGCCAGGATGCCCCAGCCGGTGACCGCCCCGCCGAACAGCACCGCGACCAGCGCCCACACCGGGTACGGCGCCAGCCCCGGCGGCCGCAGGGCGAACCTGGCCAGTGAGGCGGCCACCCACGCCGCCCCGACGGCCACGGCCGCGGGCGGACGCCGGTGGAGCGCGACGACCAGCGTGGCGATCCCGGCGGCGACCGAGGCGGCGGCGGCCGGGATCGCCAGCGCGACGGCGGCCAGCCCGGCGGCCACCGGACGGCGGCGGCACCACCACAGCGCCGCGCACGCCGCCGCCCCGCCGATCACGTCGGCCCACAGGTGCCAGCGGGGCGTGCCGGACGCGAGGTCTCCCCACACCACCGAGACGGCGCCGGCCAGGGCGAGCACGACCCCTCCGGCAACCGCGACCCGCTCCCGCCGCGACCGCCCGCCCTGATTCTCGTCGCCCGTCTGCGGGCTGTTCGCCCCGAACACCATGGCCGATCGTAGCCCGCACCCGCCGTGCCGGGCGGCAACCGGGGTCACCGGCCGTGGCAACCAAAGTCGTGCCCGGTGCGCGACCGCGGTGGCCACGGACCGGCCGCAAGGCAGCAGCGCCGCCCCCGCGCGGGACGGGAACGTGGAGGCATGGTCTCCCTTCAGGCACGCGGCCGGTGGGCCGCGCTCGTCCTGGCCGGGCTCACCCCGGTCGTCGCCGAGCTCACGCTGGGCAATCCGCCGCTGCGCCAGGCGTGGCTGCTGCTGGTGTGGACGCCGATCTACGGCGCGGGCACCGTCCTGATCCGCGAGCTGGTACGCCGTGCCGGTCGCGGGTGGGGGTCGGTGCTGCTGCTGGGGGCGGCGTACGGGATCGTGGAGGAGGGGCTGGCGCTGCAGGCGCTGACCAGCCCCACCCTGTACGGCGCGGCGGGGTGGGCGCCGCGCGTCCTGGGCCTCAACAGCGCCTACACCGAGCTGAACATCCCCTACCACGCGGTGTTCAGCGTGGCGCTGCCGATCCTGCTGGCCGACCTGCTGTTCCCGGCGCTGCGCCACCGCCCCTACCTGGGACGGGCCGGGCTGGTGGTGGCGGGCGTGGTGTTCGTGCTGGGCGTGCTGCTGCTGCGCTGGACGGCGGCCTTCATGGACCCCGGCTACCTGGCGCCGTGGCCGGTGCAGGCGGGGCTGCTGCTGGCGGTGGCGGCGCTGGCGGTCCTGGCGTTGCGGGTCGTCCCCCCGCCGCCGGCCGGGTCGGCGCAGGCGGCCGGGGGGTCGGCGGGCGCGCCCGCTCCTGCGCTGGTGGCGGTGGGGGCCGGGGTCGTCGCGTTCGGGTATCTGGCGCTGCTGTTCCCCTTCGGCGGGGCCCGGCATCCGGCCTTCACCCAGGGCGGCTGGGTGGCGGCGCCGATGGCGGCCGCGGCGCTGCTGGCCGTGGTGGCCGCGCTGCTGGTACGGCGGTGGGCGGCGCACGGCGGCTGGGGCGACCGGCACAGCCTGGCGCTGGCGGGCGGCGCGCTGATCGGGCACACCGCCTTCGGCGTGCTCGCCAACGGCCAAACAGCCGCCGACCGGGTCTCGCTCACCGTGCTCGGCCTGGTGACGGCCGCTCTCCTGGCGCTGCTGGCCCGCCGTACGGGCCGACTCACACCGCCGGCCCGTACGCGCTGACCCGCAGCGCCGTACGGACTGACGTTCAGCGGGCCGCGGCGGCGGGCTGGGCCTGGCGCTGCACGGCGGCGGCGAACGCGGCGATCAGCGGGTGCGGACGCCGCCCGTCGCCGGCCAGCTCCGGCTGGAACAGCGTGCCGACGAAGAACGGGTGGCCGGGCAGCTCGGCCACCCGCACCATGCCGTCCTCGGCGTGGCCGGAGAAGACGAGCCCGTGTGCGGCCAGCGTCCCGCGGTAGGCGTCGTTGAGGCCGTAGGAGCAGCTGTAGGCCTCGACGATGGACGTGGTGCCCATGATCTGCTCGATCCGCGAGCCGGGGGTCAGGCGCACCAGCCCCTCGTGCCCGGCCAGCGAGCACGACAGCGGCTCCAGCAGGAACGCCCCGGCGCCGGGGGTGTTCTCGGCGTGCTCGACGTCCAGCCCGCACACGTTGCGGCCGTACTCCAGCAGCATGTGCTGGAAGCCGCCGCAGGTGCCCAGGAACGGGATGCGCCGCTCGCGGGCGGTGCGGGCTGCGTTGACGGCGCCGGCCTCGCTGGCGTACGGGCTGCCGGGCATGATCCAGATGCCGTCGAAGCCGTCGAGGTCGTCGGCCTCGGTGGTGGGGATCCAGTAGGGGTCCAGGGCGATGCCGTCGCGTTCGCGCAGCGCCTCGATCAGACGGGGGACGCGGGCGTGGGACCGGACGCCGGGTGAACGGTCTGCGACCAGGGCGATTCTCATGCCTCCCATCGTGACCTCCCCCCATCCTTAAGCGCCAACGATGATGTCTGCACCTGCTATAAGCATTGCTGATGGACCCGAATCTGTTGCGCACATTCGTGACGGTGGCCCGCCTGCGCTCCTTCTCGGCCGCCGCCCACGAGCTCGGCTACACCCAGTCGGCGATCTCCCAGCAGGTGGCGGCGTTGGAGGCCGATCTGGGGCTGCCGCTGCTCGGCCGCCGCCCGGTGGAGCCGACCCCGGCGGGTGAGCGGCTGCTGGAGCACGCGGGGCCGCTGCTGCTGCGCCTGCGGGCGGCGCGCGCCGACGTGCTGCGCGCGGCGGCCCAACCGGCCCACCGGCTGCGGCTGGCCGCGACCCCGCTGGCGGTCAACGCGGTGCTGGCCGGACGGCTGGCCGAGGCGCGCGCCGCCCAGCCGCGGCTGCGGGTGGAGGTGCGCACCTGTGACCGGGAGCTGCTGGCCGAGCTGCTGGCCGAGGGTGAGGCCGATCTGGGGCTGGCCGACGGCATCGCCGCGCCCAGCGACCCGCTGCGCCTGCCGGAGTCGGGCCCGATGACCACGGTGGGCGTCAGCGAGGAGGACCTGGTGGTGGCGTTGCCGCCGGGGCATCCGCTGGCGGGACGCCGGGCGTTGCGGCTGGCCGACCTCGTCGACGCCCGCTGGCTGCAGACGCCGCTGTGCCCGTTGCCGCGCCTGCGTGACCTGGCCGGTGACGGGTTCGCCGCCGCGCTGGTCTACCAGGGCGACGACGTGCACACCGTGCTCAACCTGGTGGCCGCCGGGCACGGGCTGACCCTGCTGCCTGCCTCGGCCGGGCGGGGGGTGCCGCTGGTGGCGCCGCGCCTGGTGCACCGCGTGGAGCTGGTGCACGGCGCGCTGCCGCCCGGCCCGGCCGCCACCCTGGCAAAGGCCCTGACCGGCCCGGCCGGCCTGACACCCCAGGCCGGTCCCCGTCCGCCGGCCTGACACCGCGAGCCGATCCCCGTCCGGCGGGCTGACGCCGTCGGCGTCCGGCCCGGTCCGTGTGCGGCGGCTGGGCGGGTCAGGCGTGCCAGCCGGCCACCCCGCCCGGCACCGGCGCGGCCGGGTCGTAGGGCTCGCGGGTGAAGACGAACGTGTTGAGGTCGAGGTGGTCGGCGGCCACGCGCAGCCTCTCGCCGGCGTAGTAGCCGTCCAGCCCGAGCCAGGTGCCGTCGTCCTGGGGCACGAACCGGGAGGCGCGCCCGCTGCCGTCGACGGGCGCCAGCGACAGCCCGCGGTCGGGCAGCAGCCGCAGCGCGTACGGCTTGGGCCCCCAGTGCCACAGCCCGGTCAGCGCCAGCAGGTCGGGGTCGGCGGGGGCGGGCTGCCATTCCTCGGGCAGGCGCGGCTCGTGCTCGTCGAGGATGTCGAGCAGGTCGGTGGGCAGGGAGCCGGTCATGCCGCTGGTGGTGTTGGCCATGAACAGCACGCCGACGCGTTCGGCCGGGTCGGCCCAAACGGTGGCCAGGAAGCCGGGCATGGACCCGGTGTGCCCGGCCAGGCGGCGCCCGCCGACGCGGGCCAGTTGCAGGCCGAGCCCGTAGCCGGCGGTCCAGGAGTCGCCGTCGGCGACGCCGGCCGGTTCGCGCATCTCGGCCAGGGTGTCGGGCGACAGCACGCCGCCGGTGTCGCCGCCGACGAAGGCGGCCCAGCGGGCCAGGTCGTGCGGGGTGGACCACAGCTGCCCGGCCGGCCCCATGGCCACGGCGTCGTGCTCGGGCTCGGTGAGCACCGTGTCGGCCCACGGGTGGACGGCGTAGCCGGTGGCGTGCGGGGCGCGGGGGCGGGCGGTGGTGGCGTTCATCTCCAGCGGCGCCAGCACCTCCTGCCGCACGGCCTGCTGCCAGTCGGTGCCGCGCAGCCGGGCCACCAGCTCGCCCAGCAGCGCGAACCCGACGTTGGAGTAGTGGTAGAGGCGGCCGGGCCGGTGCCTGACCTGGTCGGGGCCCACCCGCTTGAGCAGGTCGGGCAGCTCCAGGCCGGGGGTGCGCTCCCACCAGTCGGTCGGCGGTTCGGCGGTCAGGCCGGAGGTGTGCGACAGCAGCTGGGCGATGGTGGCCTGCCCGGCGGCGGTGCCGGGCAGGTGACGCTCCAGCGGGTCGGTCAGCGCGATCCTGCCCTCGTCGCGCAGCCGCATGACGGCCACGGCCACGATCGACTTGGTGATCGATCCCAGCCGGTACTGGGTGGCCGGGGTCGGCGGGCCGTCGCCGACGCGGCCGCGGCCGCCGAACCACACCGTCCGCCCGTCGCGGACGATCGCCGCCGTCAGCGACGGCACCCTGCACTCGGCCTGCTCGACGGCCAGCCTGCGCAGCAGCGCGCGGGCCGTCACCTGTCCCACCTGACTCATGGGCGACAACACTAGCGGCGTCGGGTGGCCGCCAGGTGCGTACCTGCCGCCTCGCCGCGGCCGGCCGGGCCGCCGGGCTGTCATCGATCGTGGTGCGGGGTGACCAGGCCGGCGTCGTAGGCGGCGATGACGAGCTGGACCCGGTCGCGGGCGCCGAGTTTGGTGAGCAGGCTGGCGATGTGGGCCTTGGCGGTGCCGGGGCTGATGTGCAGCTGGGCGGCGATCTCGGCGTTGGACAGGCCGCGCCCGGTCAGGGTCAGCACCTCGCGTTCGCGCGCGGTGACGCCCAGCGGCTCGCGCGGCAGCGGGCGGGGTTCGGGGCGGCCGGCGAACTCGGCGATGAGGCGGCGGGTGACGCTGGGCGCGATCAGCGCGTCACCGGCCGCGACCACGTGGACGGCGGACAGGATGTCCTCCAGCGCCATGTCCTTGACCAGGAACCCGCTGGCTCCGGCCCGCAGCGCGGCGTGGACGTTGGCGTCGTCGTCGAACGTGGTGAGCATGATGACGCGGGTGGCGGGGGATTCGGCGGTGATGTTCTGGGTGGCCTCGATGCCGTCCATGCCGGGCATGCGGATGTCCATCACGACGACGTCGGGGCACAGCTGCCGGGTGAGCTGGACGGCTTGGGCCCCCGTCCCGGCCTCCCCGGCGACGACGACGTCGGCGGTGCCGTCGATGACCATGCGCAGACCGGCGCGGATCAGCGGCTGGTCGTCGGCGAGCAGGACGCGGACGGTCACCGTGCCTCCTCGTGCGTGCTGCGGCCGCTCTCGCCCACCGGGGCGTGCTGCGGCAGCGGCAGGGCGGCGGTGACGCGGAAGCCGCCCTGCGGGCGCGGCCCGGCGCTGAGGCGGCCGTCGAGCAGGGCGACTCGCTCGCGCATGCCGGCGATCCCGTACCCGCCGCCGGGCGAGCCCGCGCCGGTTGAGGCGGTGCCGGTTGAGGCGGTGCCGCGTCCGTCGTCGGTGATGTCGAGGCGTAGTTCGCCGGGCGCGTAGTCGAGGACGACCTGGCAGTGGCGGGCGCCGGCGTGGCGGACGACGTTGGTCAGCGACTCCTGGACGATGCGGAAGGCGCACCGGTCGACGGCCGGGGGCAGCTCGCGTGGCGTGCCTCGGCGGCGCACGTCCACGTGGAGGCCGGCGGCCGTGGTCGTCGCGGCGAGCCGGTCGAGGTCCGCCAGCCCCGCCGGCAACCCCGACCCCGACCCCGCCCTCGTTTCCGACCCCGACCCCGACCCCGACCCCGACCCCGGCCCCGCCCCCGCCCCTGGCCCCGCCCACGTTTCCGGCTCTCCGGCGGCCGGGGGCTCGCGGAGCACGCCGAGCATGTGCCGCAGCCCTTGCAAGGTCTGCCGGCCGGCGGCCTCGATCGCGCCGAGCGCCTGGCGCGCCTGGTCCGGCCGGGTGTCGATCACCCGGGCGCCCGCGCCGGCCTGGATGGCGATGACGCCGATGCTGTGGGCGACCATGTCGTGCAGCTCTCGCGCGATGCGCAGCCGGTCGGCCGTGACCGCCTGAAGCTCGGCCTGCGCACGCAGCGCCTGCCCGTACTCGCGTCGTTGCCGGAGCGTCGTGCCCGCCGTCCAGGCGACCACGACGCCCAGGCCGAGCAGCAGCGACAGCGCGAGGAAGCCCGGCGCGGCGGCGCGCAGCCCCTGGGCCAGCAGGGTCCCGTGCCAGACCGCCTGCTGCACGATCAGCGTGGCGGCCGCCGCCACCAGCCCCCTCCGGCGCGTACGGGTGGCCGTGATGAGGCAGACCAGCAGGTCGGCCGCCGGCAGCAGCGGCCAGATCCGCTCGGCGGGCTGCGCCGAGGCCACCGCCACGACCAGTTCGGCCAGCAGCACCGCCAGCACCGCGCACGGCCGCCGCCGGGCCCACACCATCGGGACCGCCATCGCGGCGGCGAACCCGATGTGTGCCGCGCCCACCGGCAGCGGGCTCTCGCCGTCGGTCAGCGTCACGACGTACAGCAGCGGCAGGCAGGCCACCACGGCGCACCACGACAGCGCCGTCCGCACGCCGTGCGGCAGCCGCTGCGTCAAGGGTGGCCTGGGCGTTGGTTCGCGCACCCGGCCGATCGTAGTCACCGGTCGCCGCCGCGGGCATCGGCCCGCCGGCCTATGCCCGCGGGCCACCCCACCGGCAGGCGAACCGGCCTGCGGCCAGATGTGCCGCCTGCCCGGCCTGCGACACCGTTGGCCGGGTGATCGAAGTCAACCAACTGACCAAGCGTTACGGCGCGGTGAGGGCCGTCAACGCGCTGACCTTCACCGTGCGGCCGGGCTGCGTCACCGGGTTCCTCGGCCCGAACGGCGCCGGCAAGAGCACC
This sequence comes from Nonomuraea sp. NPDC048881, assembly GCF_040649795.1. Taxonomy (NCBI): domain Bacteria; kingdom Bacillati; phylum Actinomycetota; class Actinomycetes; order Streptosporangiales; family Streptosporangiaceae; genus Nonomuraea; species Nonomuraea sp. NPDC048881. The sequence continues at coordinate 461,270 of NZ_JBEZGC010000003.1, read as the reverse complement.
ACGATGCGGATGATCCTCGGGCTGAACAGGCCCACCAGCGGCACCGCCACCATCGGCGGCCGCCCGTTCGCCCGTCACCGCGCCGGCCTGCGGCACGCCGGCGCGCTGCTGGACGCCGGCGACGTGCACGGCGGGCGCACCGCGGCGGCGCACCTGTCGGCGCTGGCCCGCGGCAACGGCCTGCCGCGCCGCCGGGTGGGCGAAGTGCTGCGAGAGGTGGGCCTGGAGGGCGTGGCCCGCCGCCGGGTGGGCGGTTTCTCCCTGGGCATGCGCCAGCGGCTCGGCATCGCCGCCGCCTTGCTGGGCGACCCGCCGGTGCTGCTGTTCGACGAGCCGGTCAACGGCCTGGACCCCGAGGGCGTGCGCTGGGTGCGCGGCCTGTTCCGCCGCCTGGCCGCCGAAGGACGCACCGTGCTGGTCTCCAGCCACCTGATGAGCGAGATGGAGCACACCGCCGACCGGCTCGTCGTCATCGGCCGGGGCGAGTTGATCGCCGAGGAGAGCGTGGCCGAGTTCGCCGCCCGCGGCACCGGCTCGTCGGTGACCGTACGCTGCGGCGACCCCGCCGAACTGGCCGCCGTGCTGGCCCAGGCAGGCGCCCGCGCGCAGCAGGGCGACGACGGCGCGCTGACCGTCACCGGGCTGAGCGCCGCCCGCATCGGCGAGCTCGCCTTCGAGCGGCGCATCGTGCTGCGGGAACTCGCTCCGCGCCGGGCCTCGCTGGAACAGGCGTTCATGGAGCTGACCGCCGACCGCGCCGACCACCGCGCCGACTCCCATGCCGACTCCCATGCCGACTCCCTGGCAGGTGACCGGCGATGACGACCGCCCGCTTGCGTGACCTGCTGGCCGCCGAGTGGATCAAACTGTGGTCGTTGCGCTCCACCCGCTGGCTGCTCGGCCTCGGCCCGCTGGCCATCGTCGCCTTCGCCGCCCAGAGCAGCCTGAACGCCTACCGCGAGTGGCCGAGCTTCCCGCCGATGCAGAAGGCCACGTTCAGCCCCTTGAACGAGGCGTTCAGCGGGCTGTCGGCCACCATGTTCATGATCGGGGCGGGCGGCCTGGGCGCGCTGACGATCGTCGGCGAGTACGCCACCGGCCTCATCCGCACCACCCTGACCGCCGTCCCGGCCCGTCACCGCGTCGTGGCCGCCAAGCTCGCCGTCGTCGGCGGCGTGCTGCTGGCCAGCGGCGTGCTCGTCTCGGCCGCCACCTTCGGCGTCAGCCAGGCCATCCTGTCCGGCCGCGGCGTCGCCGTCGCCCTCGGCGATCCCGGCGTGCTGCGCGTGCTGGCCGCCAACGCGCTCCTGGCTCCGGTGTCAGGGCTGGTCGGCATGGGGATCGGCGCGCTGGTTCGGCACACCGCGGCCGCCGTCGTGTCCGTCTGCGCGGTGCTGGTCATCGTGCCGACGTTCTTCCGGCCGACCGTCCACCAGTGGCTCAACGACCTCTACGCCCTGGTGCCCTTCTACGTCTGGCGTACCTGCCTGGGGCTGCCCCAGCTCCGTGACGATCCCGCCCTGCCCACGGTGGCCGGATCCTGGGCCGTGTTCGCGGCCTGGCCGCTGGCCGCCGCCGTCCTGGCCGTGCTCCTCGTGCACCGCCGCGACGTCTGACCGCTCCTGAGAGGAATCCGATGAACTCCCTGCTGTTCCGGCCGCTGGCCGCCTGCCTGGCCCTGGCCGTCACGGCCTGCGCCACGCCGACCGCCTCGGCCACTCCCTCCGGCCCCGCCAACCCCGCCGGCCCCGCCAACCCCGCCGGCCCGGCCGGCCCGGCCGGCCCGGCCGCCACCGCGTCCCCGGCCGTTCGCCGGCTGGAACTGCCGCGCCCCACCGGCCCCGATCCGGTCGGCCGCGACGTCCTGTACCTGGTCGACACCAGCCGTAAGGACCCGTGGGTCCCGCGATCGGGCCCGCGCCGGCTGATGGTCTCGATGTACTACCCCGCTCGCTCGGCCACCGGCGCCCCGGCGCCCTTCATGACGGTGGAGGAGGCCGCGTCCCTGCTGCGGCGCAAGGCCCCCGGCGCCGACCTGCCCGCCGAGATCGTCAGCGGCATCCGCACCTACGCCCACACCGGCACGCCCCCCAGGCGCGGCCGCCGCCCGCTGGTGGTGCTCTCACCCGGCCTCGGCCTGCCGCGGGCCAGCCTCACCTCCCTGGCCGAGGACCTGGCCAGCCGCGGCTACGTCGTCGCCTCGCTCGACCACGCCTACGAATCGTCGGGGACCGTCTTCCCCGGAGTCGGCCTGCTCACCTGCGCACCCCTGTGCGACCAGCCCAAACCCCCCGAGGGCGGCAAAGCCGCCATCGCCCGGAACCGCGCCAAGGACGTCTCCTTCGTCCTGGACCGGCTGACCGGCCGCCACCCGGCCTGGAAACGCGCCGACCTGATCGACTCCAGGCGCGTCGGCATGGCCGGCCACTCCCTCGGCGGCGAGGCCGCCTCCACCACCATGGCGACCGACAAGCGCGTCAAGGCCGGGATCGACCTCGACGGCACCATCAGCGCAACCCTCCCCGCCACCGGCCTGGGCGATCGCCCGTTCCTGCTGATGGGCAGCCAGAGCGACCACAGCCCCGGCAAGGACGACACCTGGGACAGCGCCTGGCGGACCCTGCGCGGCTGGAAGCGCTGGCTCACCCTCGCCCAGGCCCAGCACGGCAGCTTCACCGACCTGGCCATCCCGCAGAGCAGGATCGGCCCGCCGGCTTCCGGCGTCATCGCCGCCGAACGCGGCCTGGCGCTCACCCGCGCCTACGTCGCCGCCTTCTTCGACCAGCACCTGAAGAACATCAGACGGCCCCTGCTCGACGGGCCCACCCCGGACAACCCCGAAGTCGGCTTCCACAACCCGTGACCCGGCACCGGGAGGCGCACGCGCCGCCTTCCCCGTCCGCCGCCTCCCCCTGATCGCCTCCGGGGCCGGTCAGCGGGTGGGGGCGCGGTCGAAGGCGTCGAGGATGAGGCGGCTGGCGTCCAGGTCGCGGGCGGTGTCGCCGAGGCCGGGCACCTCGATGGGGCCGGGCCAGGTGTGGCCGCCGCCGTCCACCGTGTACAGGCGCAGCGTGGCTCCCCGCGCGCAGGACGTCCACAGGCGCAGGCGGACGCGGCGCAGGGGGTGGCTGGTGGCGGGGGAGGAGCAGTGCTGGGCGGCGGCCCAGGCGTCCATGGTCTGCTCGACCGGGGGCAGCACGACGAGCGCGGCCAGGTGCCGCAGCTGGCCGCCGGGCTCGGGGTGGCCGCCGTCGTAGGGGACCAGGCGGTCGGCGGTGCCGTGGAAGGCGACGATCGTGGTGGGGACGGGCTGGGCGCAGGGCTGGGCGATGGGGATCCCGGCCACGGCGGCCACGCCGCTCAGGCGTCCGTCCAGGGCGCAGACGAGCGAGGCGGCCAGGCCCGCGCCATAGGACAGGCCGGCGGCGAACTCGCGTCCGGGGTGGGCGCACTGGTGGCGTTCGACCTCGTCCAGCAGGGCGGCCAGGTAGGCGGTGTCGTCGGGGCCGGCGGTGTGCGGCAGGGTCCAGGCCAGCCGTCCGGGCGCCGATCGGGGGGTGATGACGATGTAGCCGCGGCTCGGGCCGATCTGGGGCAGGCGGCTGTAGGCGGCCTGTTCGGCGGCGTTGGAGCCGAGGCCGTGCAGGTTGAGCAGCACGGGGTGGGGGCCGGGCCCGTCGGGCACGGCCAGCAGGTAGCGGCGGGTCAGCCCGGCGGTGGTCAGCTGGTGAGCACCGGAGGTGAGCCGGCGGGCCGTGGCCGCGCATCCACTGCTCGCCGCACCCCGCCCCCGCCCCCGCATCCGGCCCAGCGCGCGGTCCTGCGCCGGGCCTTGCGTCCGCGGGGGAGTCGCCTCCTGGGACGATCGAGGAAGGGGTGCCACTGCGGAGGGCGGCGAGGAGGCCCGCCCGCCGGCCGAAGGCGACCGTTCGCCTGCGCCCGGCAGAGAGGGCACCGCGCAGCCGGACAACACCGCCATCACCAGGAGCGACATCAACGCCAAGACCGTGGTGCCCGCGGCGCTGGTGGTGGTGATGCTTGCGCTGGTGGCCGTGCTGCTGCTCGCGGTGGTGTCTGCGCTCTTGCCCATCTCGCCCCCCCGCGCGTGCTGATGGTCGTACTGGCAAGTGTGCCTCGAACGGCCGTCCGTACGCGCGCATGCCGAAACCGGCCGCCCCCTGTGCCCGGGGGACGGCCGGTCAGGGGCGGCGGGTCAGCACACGATGAAGATGCTCTTCCAGCCGACGGGGGTGCGCTGCTCGGCGTTGCGGTTGGAGGCCAGTTCGAAGTGCATCACGCCGGAGGCGTTGGGCTGGTTGTACATGCGGCCGCTCTGGCCGTCGCCGTACCACTTGTAGGAGCCGTGGTAGGGGATGTTGGACACGCCGCAGGCGTCCAGGACGACCGAGCGGCCGGTGAAGCCGGGGCCTTCGTAGGCGACGTACTGGGAGGCGTACGCGGCGCCGGCCGAGGCGAGGACGAACCCGGCGGTGATCGCGGGGACGAGAAGGATCTTCTTCAACGTGTACTCCTTCGAGGGTTCCTGACGAATGCCCACGGTGGGTAATCGTATGGCAACCCTTCGTACACGTCGAGGCGTTTTCGCTGATGGCGAGGGCGAGGGGCCGTCGAGGACGGTCCACGGCAGCGGTCCGGGCCGTCGAAAAAGCCGCTCACCGCCGCGCCTGCCGGCGGCGGTGAGCGGCTGGAAGCCGGCCCGAGAAGGGAGGGGGAGCGGGGGAGCGGTCAGGACTTGGCGTGCAGGGCGCTGCCCTTCTTCCACTGCGAGAAGGGCAACTGCCAGTAGCCCCAGCCGTTGTTCCACTCCAGCTCGCGGTTGGTGCCGGTGATCTCCACGACGTCGCCGCGCTGGAAGTTGTCGTAGAACCACTTGGCCTGGTCGGGGCGGGAGTTGATGCAGCCGTGGCTGACGTTGCGCACGCCCTGGGCCCAGACGTTGTCCTTGGCGTGGACGTACTCGCCGGAGTTGGAGATGCGCACGGCGTGGTCGATCATCACGTCGTAGTAGCCGGGGTCGCCCTTCTTGCGGCCGGGGGAGATCATGCGCACCGGGTTGCCGCGTTCCATCGTCAGGTGCACGCCGGAGGTCGTGGTGTACTCGCGGGTGGTGGCCATGCCGGCGCTGATGCGCATGGTCTGCACGCGCTTGTTGTCCTTGTAGACGTACATCATGTGGGTCTTGGTGTTGACCTTGCTGATGACCTTGGCGCCGATCTTGAGGCTGGCGGAGTAGTCCTTCACGCCGTACAGGCCCTTGCCGGCCTTGACGCCGGTGATGCGGGCGTTGAAGGTGACCTTCTGGTGGGCGGGCCAGTACTTGGCGGTGCGGTAGATGACGGTGGTGTCGTTGATCCACCGCCAGGCGCCGGTGACGGGCTTCTCGGCCTCCACCTCCAGGGCGCGCTCGACGGCCGCCTTGCCGGTGACGGGCTGGTTGAAGGTGACGATGATCGGGGCGCCGACGCCGAGCGTCTCGCCCTTGGCGTTGGGGGTGACGTCGGCGACCTGCAGCTCCCGCTCGGGCTTGACCGTGGTGAAGGTGCTGGTGGCGGCGGTGACGCCGGCCTTGGCCGAGACGTTGTAGTTGGTGGAGGGCTTCAGCGGCGTCCGGGAGACCCATTTGGTCTTGTCGGCGTTGAACCTGCCCTCGACCATGTGGCCGCCGCCGTCGACGGTCACCTCCTCCAGCGCGCCGCCGGCGGCGGTGACCACGACCTTCTTGTCGGGGCTGACCTTGGCGCTGCCTTCGGCGGGGCTGATGGTGACGGTGGGCGCCTGCGGGGTGGCCACGGTGGTGGCCTCGGGCGCTTCCGGCCCGCGCGAAGCGGCGTTCCCGCTCGAGCAGGATGCCGTCAGGGCCGCGACCGCCAGCAGCGCGAGGCCGGCGGCAGACTTCGTCCATGCGGGCGCAACGTTCAAGACTGTCCTCTCCCCCAGGGCGGCAAACCCACCCCAAAGACTTTAATGCTCCTGCATGTATGACGCAGAAGCATTTAGGAGAGTTCGGTCACATTTGCATCACTAATTGCTGTCAACCCCAGGTCAACCTGCGTCAACGCGACGATCAACGTTCTTGCCCGTGAGGGGTTCAGCGCCGCTCCAGGCGGTGGGTCAGGCTCGTGTGCCGCCGTCCGGCGCCCTTGGTCCGTACGGCCTGGGCCAGCGCCCGCCGCGACCCCACGATCACCACCAGCCTCTTGGCCCGCGTGATCGCGGTGTAGAGCAGATTGCGCTGCAGCATCATCCACGCGCTGGTGGCCAGCGGGATCACCACCGCCGGATACTCGCTGCCCTGACTGCGGTGGATGGAGACGGCATAGGCGTGGGCCAGCTCGTCCAGCTCGTCGAAGGCGTAGTCGACCTCCTCGTCCTCGTCGGTGCGCACGGTCAGGCTGTGGTCGTCGGGACGGATGCCGGTGACGATCCCCACCGTGCCGTTGAACACCCCCGCCGCGCCCTTGTCGTAGTTGTTGCGCAACTGGGTGACCTTGTCGCCCACCCGGAACACCCGCCCGCCGTACCGGCGTTCGGGCATGCCCTCGCGGGCCGGCGTCAGCGCCTCCTGCAACGCCATGTTCAGCGCCCCCGCCCCGGCCGCGCCGCGGTGCATCGGCGCCAGCACCTGCACCTCACGCCGGGCGTCCAGCCCGAACCTGGACGGGATGCGCCGCGCGACGACGTCCACCGTCATCGCCGCGATCTCCTCCGGCTCCTCGCACGGGAACAGAAAGAAGTCCGACATGCCGGCCAGCACCGGATGGTGCCCGGTGTTGACCCGGTGGGCGTTGGTCACCACCCCCGACTCCTGCGCCTGACGGAAGATCTGCGTCAGGCGCACCCGCGGCACGTCCACGGCGGCCAGCAGATCCTTCAGCACCTCCCCGGCCCCCACCGAGGGAAGCTGGTCCACGTCGCCCACCAGCAGCAGATGCGTGCCCGGCGCCACCGCCTTGAGCAGCTTGTTGGCCAGCAGCAGATCCAGCATCGAGGCCTCGTCCACCACCACCAGGTCGGCGTCCAGCGGGTTGTCACGGTCGAAGGTGGCCTCCCCGCCCGGCCTCAGCTGCAACAACCGGTGAACCGTGGTGGCCTCGTGCCCGGTCAGCTCCGACAACCTCTTGGCCGCCCGCCCGGTCGGCGCGGCCAGGATCACCTTGGCCCGCTTGGCCCTGGCCAGCGTCACGATCGACCGCACGGTGAAACTCTTGCCGCACCCCGGCCCGCCCGTCAGCACCGCCACCTTGCACGTCAGCGCCAGCCGTACCGCCTGACGCTGCTCGGGCGCCAGCTCGGCGCCCGTCTGGGCCGCCAGCCACGACTCGGCCCGCTCCCAGTCGACGTCGGCAAAGGACCGCAGCCGGTCATGGCCGCTGTTCAGCAACGACAACAACCCGCCGGCCAGCGACAGCTCGGCCCGGTGGAAGGGCGGCAGATACACCGCCGGCACGCTGTTGTCCCCGGCGGGCACCTGCTCGCGCACCACCCCCTCCTCGGCCGCCAGCTCCTCCATGCACCGCGTGGCCAGCTCGGCCGGCACGTCGAGGATCTTGACCGCGTCGGCCACCAGGTTCGGCGCCGGCAGATAGCAGTGGCCGTCGTCGGCCGCCTGCGACAACGTGTACCGCAGCCCCGCCTTGACCCGCTCGGGACTGTCATGGGGGATCCCGACGGCCTGGGCGATCGTGTCGGCCGTCTTGAACCCGATGCCCCACACCTCGTCGGCCAGCCGGTACGGCTGCCCGCGCACCACCGAGATCGACGACTCCCCGTACTGCTTGAAGATCCGCACCGCGATCGAGGTGGACACCCCGACCCCCTGCAGAAAGATCATCACCTCCTTGATGATCTTCTGCTCCTCCCACGCCGCCGCGATCATCTTCGTCCGCTTGGGACCCAGCCCCGGAACCTCCACCAGCCGCTGCGGCTCCTGCTCGATCACCTCCAGCGTCCCCGTGCCGAAATGATCGACGATCCGCTCGGCCATCTTCGGACCGATCCCCTTGATCAGCCCCGACCCCAGATAACGCCGGATGCCCTGAACCGTGGCCGGCAACACCGTGGTGTAGGACCACACCTCGAACTGCCTGCCGTACCGCGGATGCGACGTCCACCGCCCCCGCAACCGCAACGACTCTCCGACCTGCGCCCCCAGCAGCGGCCCCACCACGGTCAGCAACTCCGCCCCCGACCGCTCGGTGGCCACCCGCGCGATCGTGTACCCCGTCTCCTCGCTGGCGAAGGTGATGCGCTCAAGCACCGCATCGAGGGACACACCGAGCGAACCGTTGGCGTCAGGCTTCACGCAAACCCCTCTGTTGCCTGTTTTGAAGGCAAGGGTAGAGCAGCAGGCGGACAAGGACGGGGGAGCCGCGTGCACCCCCGGCAGCCCTGCGCCTCCGGGCTTGTGTGGTTCTGTGTCGATCACGTGACTCGTATGAGAACGATAGTGATCACGAGGACCCGCGCCGAGATTCCCTGTCTCCCGAAGAGGCCGCACGGGCCGCATTCGCGCCCGGCGGGCCGATCGTGGAGGAACTGGCCGCCCTCGGTGAGGTCGACCACCATCTCATCGCCGACGTCCTCGCAGGTCAGAAGTGACAGCTCTGCGGCACCGCCATGGCGATGGCACGCCCGGGGAACTTCGGCAGGGGGTCAACTCGCCCCGGACCGGACCGCGGCAGGTTCGGAGGGGGCACCCTCACCTCTCTGACGCACCACCGGCGTGCGGCGGCCAACGTGCTGCTGTACGCCTCCATGCCAGTTACTCACCTGGCCCGACATGGGCCGAAACGGTCGAGATCAATGCGAGTGCCGTGCCCCGAAGGTTTCAGGGCACGGCAAGCGGCGTCAGCGGATCAGACCCTGTCGACTCAGTGGGGCGGCGTGATGTCGAGGAAGGGGCTGCAGTTGGCGGGCCAAGGCCGCGTCGCCATGGTGCCCGGAGGCGGGAAGACGGTGCACGTGCTCTGCGCTATGCGCGAGTGCGCGTTGAGGACAGTGATATGCACGGTCGTCCCCTCGTCGGGCGCAGCCAGGGTGATGTCGACCAGGCGGCCGAAGTTTCTGGGCAGCCGCGAGGACAGGTCGTGCCATCGTGGCGTCGTCCGCGGGTCCCTGATCAGTACCTTGTCCTCCCGAACGACCCCGACGAACTTGGTCGGCGGCCTCTCCTCGTCCTCGGGGTCCCCTTGGAAGGCCGAGTCGATCGCGACAGCGTTGTCGTCGTCCATCCCGCCGGGGAAGGAGCGATTCTTTGCTTTCACGACCTTGGCATCCGCGAGGCCGTGAACGCCGGCGACCGATGTCGTGTGGACGCCGGCAAAGGCTGGCGCTGGAACTGAAAGAGCCGTGAGTGCGCTGGTTGCCGTAGCGGCTAGAGCAAACGCCAGCACGCGTGTGATGCCGAGTGGGTGCGAAGCGCGCCCGCTCTGGTATAGAGCCACGTGTTTCCCCTGTAGATGCCAGATTCGAACGAAAGGGGCCAATAGCCGCCCCTAAATGGTTGCAAATTTGAAACTACCCCTTCGATGAAGCGATAAAGCGCATATGTTTTCTGCGGAAGGTAAGGAGTATCGAAAGACAAATAAAAAGCAATCGTTTCAGATATTTAGCGGCAAATAGGGGGAGGCGTGCATATTTGCGCATAATGATCCCGGACAGGGCGAATGAACTCCGGGGCTGCACGTACGGGCACAGACGCGACGGCCCGCCCCGGGCTCCGCCTCGCGCCCCGGGGGACGAGCTGTACGCGCGCGGGTGAAGCGGGACCCCGGTCAGACGACGTGACGGCGTCCACGGCGTCCACGGCGTCCACGGCCCGGAGTCGAAGGCCGTGCGCGCCGGCTACCAGGACAAGGTCGGTGCGACGCCGACCGGCGTCATCGACGAGACGACCCGGGATCCGACCTGGTCGTGGAGACCTGCGTAGCTGCCCGCTCGACTCCCGATGCCCCGAAGACGCCTAGAAGAGCACGACCCCTGTGAACGTGGTCAATGTCGCAGCCCACAGCAGCCAGCCTGCGAAGAAGTCCTTGTACTGACTTCGGAACAGGCCCACCAGTCCCGCGCCCAGAAGAAACACGCAAACCAGCAGGAACCCGACGGGCACGCCGACGGCCAGGCTACTGAACGCCAGCAACATCAGCGAACCGACTCCGGTCAGGAACAACCCGGCTGCGACATGCACTGCCTTGCCGATCGCCACGACGGCACTCCTTGATCCACGAGCAAGACGAAATCGCGATGAGAAGCACAGCGGCGTCAGATCGCGCTTCGCCGATCAAGAGCCTACAGATGTGCCGTCCCCAGCGAACTGGGCCCCCCTTCTTGCGCCGAATCAACCACTTGCCGAACAACTCCCAGCGTCCGCCCTGCTCGCAGTGGGCGCCTCCGCACAGCAGCACCCTGTGAAGGAAACCTCATGTGCCGCGTGGCCAATCGCCATCAGGGATGTCGCAACCCTCGCGCACGGCACATGCGCGGATGGCGTTCCCGGACGGCCGAGGCGGCGCCGCGGAGTCGAGCCCCCTGCCGATCCGGGCGCCCAGCGAGCACAAAGCCTGCCTGAGCTCGGCCGGTTCGATGTGTGCGAGATCGGCGTCGAACGTGAGCAGCAGCCCCGCCAGCCCCGGCCATGACCACGCGCCGAGCGTGAGCCGGCACGCGCCCTCGGAGACGTACTCCACCGTCGACCCGCCCGGAGCGAACCGGGCGACCGTGGCAGCGGGCAGAGCCAGAACAGCCGAACCGCGACACGGCCACTCAGCGGCGGCATCCCCACGGTCGTGCGCCGTCATCACGAAGACGACAGGATCACCGTGCGGGACGTCACGCCGGTCGAAAGGGACGTGCGTGGGCGGGTGCGGCGTGCAACGTCAAAGACGGCAACCAGCCCGGCTACTGGCCCCTCGCCCTCGCACTGCTCGCCGGCGGCCTCGGACTCGGCCTCGGCCTCGCCGCCCCCATCCTCGTCAACGTCGTCCTGGCAGGCATCCCCGGACGCAACGCAGGCGCCGCGAGCGGGGTCCTGTCCACCGTCAACCAGATCGGCGGCGCGGCCGGCATCGCCGTCCTCGGCACCATCTTCTTCACCACCGCCACCGCCACCCCACCAGCCGCCACACCACCGGCGCTGCCCGCCTACAGTCACACGCAGCATCGTCCTGATCGCCTCCACCGCGCTCTACCTCACCACCGCACTCGTGATGCTCGCACTCCCGAAAACCGCAACCACGAACGCCCCATAGAGACGACCCCCAGACGGGGGAGCGGGAACCACACCACGAACCCGGCCCCCGTCAGCACCCAACCCACCCACCACCCCTTACAGTGTCACCGGTGAAGATCAGAGAAGGCCGCCCCGGCGACGACGCCGTCCTCCTGACCATGTTCGACAGCGCCGTGCAATGGCTCGTCAGCCAGAACCGCACCGGCCAATGGGGCACCCGCCCCTTCACCGGCGACCCCCGCCGCACCCAGCAAGCCGCCGACTGGCTCGCCGGCGGCGGCATGCGCATCGCCGAGATCGACGACCAACCAGCCGGCTGCATCGTCGTCGGCGACGCCCTGCCCTACGTCACCCCCGCCACCGAACCCGAGCTCTACGTCCAGGTCCTCGTCATCGACCAACGCCACGCAGGACGATCCGTCGGACGACACCTCCTGCAATGGGCCCTGCAAGAAGCCCGCGACCGCGGCCTCGGACTCCTCCGCGTCGACTGCTACGCCGGCGACGACGAACGCCTCGTCTCCTACTACGAAAGCTGCGGATTCACCCGCGACCAGCCCTTCACCGTAGGGGAGTGGCCCGGCATGATCCTCCACCAACGCCCCTGACCCCGCAGATCACACCAGCGACAACTGAGCCACCGACGGCCCCCGACCCACCGGCTCCGGCGCACCGCACCGCATCCCATAAACCCGGCACAACTGCGCGATCTGCCCCGTGATCCGCTGCTCATAGCCGGGGGAGGGGAACCCCGCCCGATCGTAGAGCTCCTCATAACGCTCCACCAGATGCGGATGCGCCCCAGCCAACCACCGCAAATACCACTGCCGCGTCCCCGGCGGCAACCGCAACACCACCGGCTCCACCGCCACCGCCCCCGCACCCGCGATCCGCCGCACCGTCGCCGTCAACTGATCAGCCGCATCACTCAGCAACGGCAACACCGGAGCCATCAACACCCGGCACTCCACCCCGGCCTCCACCAGCGCCGACACCAACTCCAACCGCGCCTGCGCCCCCACCGCACCCGGCTCCACCGCACGCCTGATCCGCTCGTCCACGAACGCGATCGACACCGCCACCCGCGCACCCGCCCGCGCCAGCACCTCCGCATCCCGCAACACCAGCGCACTGCGCGTATACACCGTGAACGGCACCCCCGCCGCCCCCAGCGCCGCCACCACCCCCGGCATCAACCGATACCTCTCCTCAGCAGGCTGATAACCATCGCCCGCCACCCCCACCGCCAGCGGCTCGCCCTCCCACCGCCCCAACTCCGACCGCAACCGCTCCACCACATTCGCACGGACCACGATCCGCGCATCGAAATCAGCCCCCGCATCCAACCCCAGCTTGCGATGACCCGCCCGCGCCCCACACCCCAGACACGCATGCGCACAACCCCGATAAGGCGAAACCGCCCACCGCTCGACGATGCCCGCACTCCCAGGCACCCGCTCGATCACCGTACGGGCCTGCGTCTCATAAAAACCGTCACGCACCACCGCGCGCCGCTCGATCAGCGGCCGCTCATCGACCGCCTCGACAAGCGCCAGCGCATCCCAACCCACCCAACCAGTGGAACACGCATTCGACTACCTTTTCAAGCGGAACCCGCAACACCCACACCCCGAAGGAACCCCCCATGGCCTGGATCCTGCTCGCCCTCGCCATCGCCTCCGAAGTCCTCGCCACCACCGCACTCAAACTCAGCAACGGCCTCACCCACATCGGCTGGACCATCGCCGTCGCCACCGGCTACATCACCTCCTTCGTCCTGCTCGCCCGCGCCCTCAAACTCCAACTCGACATGGGCACCGCCTACGCCATCTGGTCCGGCGCCGGCACCGCCGCCATCGCCCTCATCGGCGCCACCCTCATGGGCGAAACCCTCACCCCCCTCAAGATCAGCGGCATCCTCCTCATCATCGGCGGCGTCATCGTCCTCAACCTCGCCGGCAGCCACTAACCCCACCAAAAACGCATTGAACACCCCCCAACCCCTCCCTACACTGCCCCCGTGCTCACACCCGAATACCCCCTCACCACCCCCCGCCTCCACCTACGCCCCTTCACCCCCGACGACCTCGACGCCCTCCACGCCTACGAATCCCGCCCCGACGTCGCCCGCTACCTCTACTGGGAACCCCGCGACCGCCAAACCACCCGCACCTCCCTCGACAAAAAAATCACCCGCCACACCCTCCACGACGAAGGCGACGCCCTCGACCTCGCCATCACCCTGCGCACCACCGGCCAACTCATCGGCAACGCCCTGCTCATCTGGACCAGCACACAACACCGCCAAGGCGAAATCGGCTACGTCCTGCACCCCGACCACCACGGCCACGGCTACGCCCCCGAAGCCACCCGCCCCCTCATCCACCTCGGCTTCACCCAACTCGGCCTCCACCGCATCACCGGCCGCCTCGACGCCCGCAACAAAGCCTCAGCCCGCGTCCTGGAAAAACTCGGCATGCGCCACGAAGCCACCCTCCTCGACAATGAAATCGTCAAAGGCGAATGGACCAGCGAAACCATCTACGCCATCCTCGAAACCGAATGGACCCCATGACCGTCCTCCACCACCTCGCCCTGCAAACCGACTGGCAACACGCCCAGCAAGCAGGGGAGTACCGCATCTCCACCCTCGGCCACACCCTCGACGACATCGGCTTCATCCACCTCAGCCACGACCACACCCAACTCCGCACCGTCCACGACACCTACTACACCGCCGTCACCCAACCCCTCCTCATCCTCGACATCGACCCCACCGGCCTCGACATCCGCACCGAGAACGGCTACCCCCACCTCTACGGCCCCCTCCCCGTCACCGCCGTCACCGCCACCCACCCCTACGCCCCCTGACCACCCGTCCACCCCATCGCCCGCAACAACCGCAACACATGCGGCGGCGTCCCCACCAACTGCGTACGCCCCGCCCGGCACGACACCACCAGCAACCGCGCCCCCTCCACCCCCAGAAAATCCAGCCCGCTCACATCCACCACCAGCGACTCGTCGATCCGCCGCGCCCGCCCCAACGTCTCGGCCAGCGCCACCTGATTCGTCGCGTCCACCTCGCCCACCAACCGGATGATCGACGGACCCGGCATCGGGCAGCACGTGATGCGCAATTGGTGATCGACATAGAGCAGATGGGGGAGGGACGCACGCCCGAGGGGGTCCGGGGTATTCACGACAAGCCGCCATTCCCGGGCTCTCACATGCCCGGTGTCGGAAGGGGGGAGTGGACCGTGGACCGTGCGGCCGGTGACATGCGCCGGGACCGCCGACCCCCCTGGACCAAGGCGGCCCCGCCGAGGCCGGAGGGGTTTCACGCCCCCTGTTCACACACCCGCACCCCGACAGCATAGAGCAGCCGTCCGACCGCCGTGCGTAATCACGGGGATCTCCAGAGCCCCCCGAGCAGCCCTGTTGCGGACGAATTACACAAACCACACAGAATCCACGTTCTGTACGGTATGAGCAGTTTGTCCGGCTAGAGGCGGTTCACGAAGCGGGAGGCGGCACGCTGGCTCATGCCGGTCTCGCCGCGTACCAGGAAGACGGCTTCCTGGATCTGGCCGAGGGCCTTGAGCTCCCGGGCCTGGTCCACCAGGTCGACGCTGGGGTTGGGGCGATTACGGGGGCTTTTGGTGAACCGTACGGCCAGAATGATCAGCCAGATGGCGGCGGCGACGATGACGGCGGTGAGTGCGACGAGGCCGGCCGTCGAGGCGGCCAGAGCCGGCGGGGCGGCGAGGAACTGGCTGGACGTCAGGCTGGGCATGGTGGAAATCTGCCCGGCGGGTGACTGTTCATGCGGGGTGTTTTTGCCGCGTCGTGGCGTTGGCTGGTTGCTCGATAATGAGCATTATGTCAAGTAGACCTGATCGAGGGCCTCCTCCGCGCTTCCGGTCGCGGGTGGGTGTGCCGTCGCGGTGGGTGGGTCGGCTGCGTACGGCAGCTGTGTGATCGAACTCGGGTGCGATCGCTGTCGTGCTCCCCGCCGGGGGTCTGCGCGTACGGGGCGGATGGGCGACCCGCTTCTGGCGCCTGAGGCTTGGCGGCGCGGTTCGGCCTCCCCTTTGCGGACGAGACCGATGGGCGGTTGTGTCGGCGGCGCTGCCTTCCGATGGTTGTCCATCGTTGGTTCGTGGCGCTACTCCCCCGTGCAGGGTGGTGGGGGCGGTGATCGTCTAGCCTTTCGTGCGGCATTGTCGTCGTCTGGGGTGTGGTGATCGGGATGAGCACGGTGTGGTTGTTCACGGGTGACAGCGTGACTCAGGGGGCGTTGCACACGTTCGGGTGGCGTGACTACACGCAGTTGTTCGCCGAGCGGGTGCGGTTCGAGCTGAACCGGCCGTCCGATGTGGTGATCAACACCGGGGTGAGTGGTCAGAAGGTCTGTCAGCTCGATGTGGAGAACGCGGTGTTGCGTCATCGGCCTGATGTGGTGGTGCTGATGTTCGGGCTGAACGACTGTGTGGCGGGGCCGGCGGGTCTTGCGGCTTTTGCCCGTGACTATGCCGCGGTGGTTTCCCGGGTGCGGGAGGCGGGGGCGAAGGTGGTGCTTCAGACGCCGAATCGGGCGCCGGAGTCCGGCTGGGCTGATCTGCCGGCTTATGCCGAGGTGGTGCGCTCGCTGGAGGCGGATGTGTTGGTGGATCATCATGCGGCCTGGGACGGTGGCGAGCATTGGATGGGGTCCGGGTGTCATCCCAATGAGTACGGGCATCGGGCGTTGGCGAGGAATCTGCTGCGGGCGCTCGGCCTGTGGGAGCCGGTGGGGGTGAGTGGGTCTTTGTTCATCCCGTGAGGGGTGCTGGGGTGGCAGGGGTGGGCTCCAGTGGGTGCCGTAGGTGAGTTGGAGGTGCGGCAGTCGCCAGTCGTCGCCGGTGACGGTTTCCCGGCAGCTGGGTGTGGCGCAGTGGCAGGTCATGGACCAGGTGGTGAGGCCGCTGTGGGTGGCGTAGTCGATGGTGAGCTCTTGGCCGGGGGTGATGTGTGTGCGGGCGGTCAGGGTGGTGGCGTCGGTGTGCCAGAGGTTGGGTTCGCAGGAGTGGTTGCCGTAGCGCGCCGGGTGGTCCGGGTCGAGGAGCAGGTGGAGGTTTTCCTCGACGGTGAGGCTGCTGTAGGGCGGGGTGAGGGTGGCCAGGGTGTGGTTGTCGATCAGGTGGCCGCCCAGCCGCATGACGATTTCGCCTTCGTGGATGTGTTCGCGGGCGAACAGGCCGGTGCTGTGGATGGGTGAGGTGGTGGCGTGGGCGTGTGGCGTGAGCCAGGACTGGGGTGGATAGGGGTGGCTCGTCATCGGTGGTTCCCTGGCGTTGCTTGTGGGGTTGGTGGGAAGTTTTTTCGGGCGTTTCCGCCTTCATTGTGATCTTGGCGGGTGAATTGTGGATGGGGGTGTGATCTGGGGTTTTGCGGGGTGATGGGGTGGTGTTGTGGGGCTCTCCTGGGGGCTGACGGGGGCTTTGACGGCGTGTTGATTCACTGTCTTTGTCATGTTCGGGGGTTTTAGGGTAGAGCTCCTGCTATTCGCTCAGCGAGAGGAGCAGCACGTGGGGAACCAGTCGGTTTTATGTCCGGTGTGTCAGGGGGTTCTGCCTGCTTCCGACAGGGAGGCGTACACCCCGCTGCGGGGGCGGTTGATCCTGACGAACGGGTATTGCGGGGGTGGGCACGCCGAGCGGCGTGCGGAGGTGGCGGAGGTTGAGGAGACGCGGCAGGTGGCGCGTCCGTTGCCGGTGCCGGGGGTGGTGGCGCCGGTGCCGATGGGGCGGCGCTGATTTCTCTGCTTATCGGTGGCCTGGGGTGGTGTGCCAGTAGTCGCGGGTCTGTACGGCCAGGCCGTCGGGGTTGAAGCGGGCGAAGACGCAGCCCGCGAGGGTGATGGGGTGGCCGTTGTCGAGGGCGTGGACCCGGTATTCGATGGCGGCCTGGTCGCCGTCGACGATGGGGGTGGTGAAGGTGACGTGGGGGTCGCTTTCGCCGGTGAAGGATTGCCGGATGTAGTCGGCGATGGCGTCTTTTCCGTGGTGGGGTGGGCGGAAGGGCATGCTGGTGTGGGTGGCGTCGTCGCTGTAGAGGGCGATGATGGCGGTGGTGTCGTGGTGGGTCCAGCCGTGTTGCCAGGTGTCGGCGAAGTGCTGGGCGGCGGCGCGGGTGTCCATGTGATCCATTGTGGGGTGGGTTGTCCCTTGCGGTGGGTTTCGGGTGGGGTTCCTGGTCGGGGTTGAGGTGTCTCCCCCGCCAGGATTTTTCCGGGCATATCAGGGCAATTTGGCTGCTCAGCCTGGCTGTCTGTGGTGATTTGTCAGCATCGGTGGAAGATTCGTGTCAACATCTAGAGATGCCTGGGCCTTATGGGACTGCCGTTAATGCCGGTACTGGTGGTGTTCGTCCGCTCGCGATCGGTTGACGCCTCTCCCCTGCCCGCTGCCCTTGACGTCTTGAGAAGGAAGTTCCGCGTTGCGCATCCTGCTCCTGTGTTCCTCGTTCAACGGCCTGACCCAGCGTGCCTGGCTGGAGCTGCGGCGGGCCGGCCATGATGTGAGCGTCGAGCTGGCGATCTCCGAGCGGGTCATGGTGGAGGCGGCCGAGCTGGTCAAGCCGGACCTGGTCATCTGCCCGTTCCTGAAGGAGCGGGTTCCGGAGGCGTTGTGGCGCGGGCACCGTACGGTGATCATCCATCCGGGGCCGCCCGGGGACCGGGGGCCGTCCTCGCTGGACTGGGCGATCGCCGAAGGCGAGCGCGAGTGGGGGGTGACGGCGCTGCAGGCGGTGGAGGAGATGGACGCCGGCCCCATCTGGGGGTGGCGGACGTTCCCGATGCCCTCGGAGCCGCCGCGCAAGTCGGCGCTGTACAACGGGCCGGTGGCCGACGCGGCGGTGGAGCTGGTGGCCGAGGTCGCGGGCAAGGCGGCCGATCCGTTGTTCGCGCCGGCGCCGCTGGACTACCGCTCCCCCGAGGTGACGGGGCGGCTGCGGCGGCCGATGCGGCACGCCGACCGGGAGTTCTCCTGGGAGCAGCCGGCCGAGGAGATCGTGCGGCTGGTGCGGGCGGCTGATGGGGCGCCGGGCGGCCGGGCCCGGTTGTGCGAGTTGCCGGTGCGGGTGTTCGACGTGCACCGGGGGCCGGATCTGGCCGGGGCGCCTGGGGCGGTGGCGGCCCGGCGTGAGGGTGCGGTGCTGGTGCACACCGGTCAGGGGACCGTGTGGGTGGGCCACCTGCGCCTGGAGGCGGGCGCAGAGGCGGGCGCAGAGGCGGGCGCAGAGGCGGGCTCGCAGGTGAGCGGGGTGAAGCTGCCGGCGACGATGGTGCTGGGTGAGCGGCTGGCGGGTGTGGGTGAGCGGGCCGGCTACAGCGAGATCACCTACGAGCGCGGCGAGGAGGTCGGGGTGGTGAGCTTCGACTTCTACAACGGCGCGATGTCCACCGACCAGTGCCGGCGGCTGGCGGCGGCGTTGCGGTACGCGGCGGCGCAGGACACGCGGGTGCTGGTGGTGCGCGGCGGCGAGGTGTTCTCCAACGGCATCCACCTGAACGTGATCGAGGCGGCGCGTCATCCGGAGCTGGAGGCGTGGATGAACATCAACGCGATCAACGCGGTGTGCCGGGAGATCGTGGCGTGCACGTCGCAGCTGGTGGTGACGTCGATCGCGGGGAACGCGGGGGCGGGCGGGGTGATGATGGGGCTGGGCGCCGACCGGGTGATCGTGCGGGAGCCGGTGGTGCTCAATCCGCATTACCGGACGATGGGGTTGTTCGGCAGTGAGTTCTGGACGTACGTGCTGCCGCGGCGGGTGGGGGCGCAGGCGGCGGCGGAGCTGACCGGGCGGGCGTTGCCGGTGGGGGCCGCCGAGGCGGTGGAGCTGGGGCTGGCCGATCGGGTGGCGGGCGGGTCGCGGCAGGAGTTCGAGCGGCGGGTGGTGGACTTCGCGCACCGGCTGGCCCAGGACTCCTCCTACGAGGCGTTGCTGGCGGCGCGGCGGCAGGCGCGGGAGGCCGACGAGCGGCGCAAGCCGCTGGACGCCTACCGGGCCGAGGAGCTGGCGGAGATGAGCCGGGACATGTTCGACGACCGCAACGGGTTCCGGGAGGCGCGCCGGGCGTTCGTGGGCAAGGCGCGGGCGCAGGCCACTCCCCCGCATCTGGCGGGTCATCGGGAGCTGTCCGGCGCGTCGGGCCCCGGGGTCGCGGCGGCATCTCATATGTGAGATATGGTCGTGTGTTGTGGCAGATGATTACCTTGTGCGGATCGGCCGGCTCATCCGGGATGCGCGTCAGCATCGCGGTTGGACGCAGCTTCAGCTGGCCGATGCGCTGGCGACGAGTCAGAGCGCGGTCAACCGGATCGAGCGCGGCAACCAGAACATCAGTCTTGAGATGATCGCCCGGATCGGGGAGGCGCTCGACAGCGAGATCGTGTCCCTGGGGTATGCCGGTCCGATGCATCTGCGGGTGGTGGGTGGACGCCGGCTGTCGGGCAGCATCGACGTCAAGACGTCCAAGAACGCCTGTGTGGCGTTGTTGTGCGCGTCGCTGCTGAACAACGGCCGCACGATCTTGCGCAAGGTGGCGCGGATCGAGGAGGTCTACCGGATCCTGGAGGTGCTGGCCTCGATCGGGGTGCGGGCGCGGTGGATCAACGAGGGCAGTGACCTGGAGATCGTGCCGCCGGCCCGGCTGGAGCTGGAGGCGATGGACACCGAGGCGGCCCGCCGTACCCGCAGCGTGATCATGTTCCTGGGGCCGTTGATGCACCGTACGGGGGAATTCCAGATCCCGTACGCGGGCGGCTGCGACCTGGGCACGCGTACCGTCCAGCCGCACATGTCGGCGCTGAAGCACTTCGGGCTGGACATCACCGCGACGGGCGGTTTCTACCACGCCAAGGTGGACGGCGGCGCCGCCCCGGCGCGGCCGATCGTGCTGACCGAGCGCGGCGACACCGTGACGGAGAACGCGCTGCTGGCCGCGGCCCGGCATCCGGGGGTGACGGTGATCCGCAACGCCTCCTCCAACTACATGGTGCAGGACCTGTGCTTCTTCCTGGAGCAGCTCGGCGTGCGGGTGGAGGGCATCGGCACCACGACGCTGACGGTGCACGGGCTGGCCTCCATCGAACGCGACGTCGACTACTCCCCCTCCGAGGACCCGGTCGAGGCGATGAGCCTGCTGGCGGCCGCGGTGGTGACCAGTTCGGAGCTGACGATCTGCCGGGTGCCGGTGGAGTTCCTGGAGATCGAGCTGGCGGTTCTGGAGGAGATGGGGCTCGACTGCGACCGCACGGGCGAGTACTGGGCGGCCAACGGGCGTACCCGGCTGGTGGACCTGACGGTGCGGCCCTCCAAGCTGGTCTCCCCCATCGACAAGATCCACCCGATGCCGTTCCCGGGGCTGAACATCGACAACGTGCCGTTCTTCGCCGCGATCGCGGCCGCGGCGCAGGGCTCGACACTGATCCACGACTGGGTCTACGACAACCGGGCGATCTACCTGACCGAGCTGACCCGGCTGGGCGCCTCGGTCAAGCTGCTGGACCCGCACCGGGTGCTGGTGGAGGGGCCCACGCGGTGGCGCAGCGCCGAGATGATGTGCCCGCCGGCGCTGCGCCCGGCGGTGGTGGTGCTGCTGGCCATGATGGCGGCCGAGGGCACGTCGGTGCTGCGCAACGTGTACGTGATCAACCGCGGCTACGAGGACCTGGCCGAGCGGCTGAACGCGCTGGGCGCGCGCATCGAGACCTTCCGCGACATCTGATTTTCGTCGGTGGCGGCCGCTACCGTCTCCTCTGCAAGCTGCATCCCTGCGCGCGGCGTCGTCCGCGGGTGGGTGCGTTCGGTGCGTCGCCGAGATGTGAGGAGGGGAGCCGGTGCGGCCCGCGGAGCTCGACAGGTTGACGGTGGGACAGGCGGCTGACCGCTACGTGGAGCTGGTGGTGGCCAAGACGTCGACGGGCGCGCTGTCCCCGGCCACGGCCGAGGTCTACGCGCGTGACGTGGCCACGCTGGTGGCGCTGGCCGGCGCCGACGTGGTGCTCGACGACCTGACCGGCGAGGACGTCGATGCGATCTTGCTGGCGTTCGCGCGCAAGCCCGACGCGCGGCAGGCGGGCGGGTCGGGGGCGGGGCAGTCGCCGTCCTCGCAGGCCCGGTTCCGGCGGTCGATCTCGGCGTTGTTCAAGCACGCCACCCTGGCCGGGTGGGTGCAGATCAACCCGATGACGGCGGCGACGGTGACGGCCAAGCAGCGAGGCGGGCTGCGTCCGGAGCGGCGGGCGCTGACGCGGGAGCAGGCCCAAGGGCTGATCGGCGCGGCGCGGCAGTTGCGGGAGGCGCCCGAGCAGGAGGGCAAGCGCCGCGACCAGCGCACGCAGTTGCGTGACGCGGTGATCGTGCTGCTGCTGTCGACGGTGGGGCCGCGGGTGTCGGAGCTGGTGCGCGCCAACGTGGAGGACTTCTACACCAACGACGGGGTGCGCTACTGGCGGATCTTCGGCAAGGGCGGCCGTACGCGTGACGTGCCGCTGCCCGACGACGTGGCCGAGGTGTTGCAGGCCTACCTGGCGCGGGGTCGCAGCCAGGTGGCCGGCGCCGACGACGGCAAGGCGCTGCTGCTGTCGTGGCGGGGGCGGCGGCTGGCGCGGGGCGACGTGCAGGCGGTGATCGACCGGGTGCAGCGGCACGTCGATCCCGATCAGCGGCGTTCGGTGACGCCGCACGGGCTGCGGCACACCACGGCCACGCATCTGCTGGCCGACGCGGTCGACATGGACGCGGTGCGGCGGGTGCTGGGGCACAGCGACCTGTCGACGCTGGGGCGTTACCGTGACGAGCTGCCCGGGGAGCTGGAGGTGGCGATGCGGTCGCACCCGCTGTTGCGTGACAAGCCGTCGCGATAGGGCCTGGGCCCCAGGGGGCGATCGGGGTCGTGATGGCGGCCATCGGGGTCGTGATTGGCCGGGGGCGGGCGGGGGCTGGTTAGCTCGGCCGCGTGAACGGACAGATCACCACCGGATGGGTGGACATCGCGGGCATGGCGGCCTACACGGCCCTGCCCGTGGGGGTGCGGCGGCCCGTGGGCGTGCTGGTCGCCGGTGAGATCTTCGGGGTGAGCGGGTACGCGCGGCGGATGGCCGACCGGCTGGCGGGGTTGGGGCATGCGGCCGTCGTGCCCGACTTCAACCACCGGCACGAGCTGCGGCCCTCCCCTGCTCCTTCGGGGGCTCCTTCGGGGGTAGACCCGGCGGGCCCGTCAACAGGCCCGTCAACAGGGACATCGGCGGGCCCGTCAGCGGGCCCCTCAGGGGATCTGTCAGCGTCCTTCCCCGCGGGCTCTTCGGCGGGGCTTGTGCGGGAGGGGGTCGGGGTGAGGGTTGCCGTGGATGCGGTGACGGGTGGCCCGCTGGGGCGGGTGGTGGAGTTGCCGGTCGATGCGGCCGGCCGGGAACGGGGGCTGGATCTGGCCTGGCTGCTGCGCCGGGAGCAGGTGCTGGATGACGCGCGCGCCGCGTCGGAGCACCTGCGGCGCGTGGGCGCCGGCCCCGCTGCGGCGGTCGGGTTCAGCCTGGGCGGGCACGTGGTGTGCTCGGTGGCCGGTGAGCTGGGGCTGGCGGCGGCGGTGGCGCTCTACCCGGGCTGGCTGACGGGCACCGAGCTGCCGCTGAGCCGGCCGGAGCCGACGCTGGAGCGGGCCGCGCGGTCGCCGGGGCGGCTGGTGGTGCTGCTCGGCGCCGACGACCCGATCATCGACGGCGCCCAGCAGCGGGCGATCGCCGAGCGGCTGGAGACGGTGGTGTATCCGGGGGCGAGCCACGGGTTCGCCGCCGACGAGCGTGACACCTTCCACCCGGCCGCGGCTCAGGACGCCTGGCGGCGCATCGAGGACGTGCTGGACGAGGTACGCCGCTCCCGTACGGAATGACCCCGGCCCGGACGGTCAGGCCCGGACGGGTCAGGTGCGGGCGGGGGTGGCGCGGACGGCCAGGCGGTCGAGGGAGATGCCCAGCACGTCGGCCAGTGAGGCGATGGTGAAGAACGCCGGCGTGGCGATGCGCCCGGTCTCGATCTTGCGGAGGGTCTCGGCGGACATGCCGGCCGCGGCGGCGACCTCGACGATGCTGCGCTCGCCTCGGGCCTGGCGCAGCATGTGGCCGAGCTGCTCGCCGCGCAGCCGCTCCTCGGGGGTCAGCGGGGATCGCACCATGCCGCCCACCCTACACCCGCGGGATACTTATACCGGTATTGTTATCGCCCCCGGGCGGACCTCCAAGCCGGCCTCAGGTCAGGGGATGCGGGACACCTCGGGGAAACGGCTGTCGGGCTCCTGGAACAGGCGGGTGGGCTTGCCCAGCAGGTGCAGGTCGAAGAACGCCCCGACGTAGGCGCGCTGGGCCGCCACCGACCGTTGCGGATCGATCGTGCCGACGAAGTCGGCGACCGGCACCCCGCTCTGCTTCTCGTCCTGCTTCTCGTCCTGTGCCTTGGGCAGCGCCGCGGCGATCTGCGGCAGCAGCGCCTGCAGGTCGGTGAACGAGCCGTGCGCGGCGCCCTTGAACCGCAGCTCCCGCTTCCACCCGGTCGAGGCCCGCCAGAACGATTTCCAGCTCGGCTCGCTGTCCCGTGTGTGCGTCTGGGCCGCCAGTTGCAGGAACGGCCTGGGCACGCCGGTGGCGGCGACCGGGCCGACGTAGCCGCCGTCGAGGTTGACCCCGGCGTCCACCCGCGGGTCGTCGTGGACGAGCTGGGCCGCCACCGACCCGCCCAGGGACTGCCCCAGCGCCCCCACCCGCGTCAGGTCGGGCGCGCCGCGCAACCCGGCGGGCATCTCCCCGCCACCGATGGCCCGTCCCTGCCCCAGGGCCGTGACCTGGTTCAGCACGAACCGCATGTCGGCCAGCCGCGCCCGCGCGTGCCGCTCCAGCAGCGCCGCGATGACGCGCGGGGTGAGCTTGGCCGGCAGCGGCAGCGCGCGCACGACCCGCCCGCCGGGGAACTCCACCTGGTCGGCCTCGTAGGTGTGGTCCACGGTGACGACGAGGTAGCCGCGCGAGGCCAGGTCCTGCACGAGCGTGGTGCCCAGCGTGCGCGGCCCGCCGTCGCCGGAGCCGAACAGCACGACGGGCAGCCGGCCCGCGCCGCGCTCGACCGGCGCGCCGGTACGGGCGGCGGTGCGGGTGGCGGCCCAGTCGACGGCGCCCTTGGCGATGCCCATGGGCGGCGCGGAGCGGCGGTCCCAGTCGGCGGCGGCCAGGGGCGCCATGTGGGGGGCGAGCGGCTGCGTGCCGCCCTTGGCCGGGTACCACAGGCTGACCATCAGCTCGCGGTACGGCTTCGACCGCACCAGGGGGTCGCGGCGGGAGCGGTCGACCAGGCGCAGGGCGACGGTTCCCACCGGGTGGGGGCCGCCGGGCGCGGGCAGGGCGACCGTGACCGCCTGCCGCGCCTGCTGTGCCTGTTGCGCGTGCAGGGGGACGGTGACGGGCGTGAGGGTCAGGGCGGCGACGGCCAGAGGGGCCGCGTACGTCTTCACGGGCATGCCGGTGTTCTCCTCGAACGGGACGGAAGGCGGGGGGTGTGGTCCGAGGCTGGCAGGCGGGCTGGCGGGCGGGCCAGCGGCCAGGGACTGACCTGCGGGTACGACTTTCGGATGAGGGGCCGAGATGTTCCTCCTTGCGGAGGATGGGGGGCGCCGGGGCGCGGCCTTTAGGGTGGGCGCATGACTCCGGCCGCCCGCCCGACCGCGCCGCCCCGCTCGACGGTCGACTCGGCAGTCCGCCCAGTGGTTCGCTCGGTGATGGGTTCGGTGATGGGTTCGGTGATGGGTTCGACGGTTCGCCCAGTGAGCGGCTCGACTGTCGGCTCGGCGATCCGTTCGGTGATCCGTTCGTTGATCGGCTCAGTAATCGGTTCGGTGCCGCCTGTGGCTGCCGACGCGTTGCTGGCTGCTGTGATCTTCGTGGTCACGCTGGGGCCGGGCCGGGTGGCCGAGGGCGGCCCTGCGGTGCTGGCCCTGCAGGTGGCTCTGGTGGCGCCGCTGGCATGGCGGCGGCGCGCCCCGCTGCTGGCGCTGTGCGCGATCGGCGGCACGGCCGCCCTGCAGTGGGCCATCGACGTGCAACTTCCGGCCGACGCGGCGCTGCTGGTCGCGCTCTACACGGTGGCGGCCCGCCGTTCGTGGGGGGCGACGCTGGCCGCCGCGTTCGTGTTGGAGGCCGGGGTGGTGGCGGCCGCGGCGCGGTGGGCGCCGCCTGGCCGGATGCCGTTGACGGTGGCGGCGCTGAGCGCGATGTCGGCCGCCGCCCTGGCAGCCGGGCTGTGGGCGCGGGCCCGGCGGGCGTACGTCGCCTCCCTGGAACGCGACCGCGACCAGCGGGCACGTCTGGCGGTCGCCGAGGAGCGTGCCCGGATGACGCGCGACATGCACGACATCGTCACCCACAACCTGTCGGTCATGGTGGCGCTGGCCGACAGTGCCGCCTACGTCCACGACCGTGCGCCCGGTCAGGTTGTGGCCGCGATGGCGCAGATCGCCGACACCGGCCGCCAGGCGCTGCGCGACATGCGCCGCTCCCTCAGCACCGACCAGGACACCGACCGAGCCACCTATCAAGCCACTGACGGAAGCGCCGACCGAGCCGCCGACGGATCCGCCGGTCAGGGCGTCGAGCGAGGTGTTGACGGAGGTGTTGACAGAGGTGTTGACAGAGGTGTTGACGGAGGCATCGGCCAGGGCGTCGGCCAGGAGCAGGAGCCGGGCATCGCTCCGCTGCACCCGGCGCCCGGTATCGCCGACCTCGGCCCGCTGGCCGACCGGATGCGCGCCGCCGGCCTGCCGACCCGGCTGCGGGTCGACGGCGACCCCGCCGACGTCCCAGCCGCCGCGCAGCTCACCCTCTACCGGCTGGCTCAGGAGGCGCTGACGAACACGCTGCGGCACGCCCCAGGCGCTCGCGCGCACGTCCAGGTGCACCTGACCCGCCGGCGGGCCGATATCGAGATCACCGACGACGGCGGCCGTCCGGCGCCCCTGCGGCCCGCCGGACGGGGGCTGGCCGGGATGCGCGAACGCGTCGCCGCCTACGACGGCACCCTGCACGCCGGCCCGGCCCCCGGCGGCGGCTGGCGGGTCGCGGCCGTCCTCGACCTGACCGGCCCGGACACGCGATGAGCCTCGACCTGACCGGCCCGCACCTGACCGGCCGGGACGTGCCATGAGCATCCGGCTGCTGATCGCCGACGACGAGGCGCTGCTGCGGATGGCCTTCCGCATGGTGCTGGACGCCGAACCCGACCTGCACGTCGCCGGCGAGGCCGCCGACGGCGAACAGGCCGCCCTGCAGGCCCGCCGGCTGCGCCCCGACGTCGTGCTCATGGACGTCCGCATGCCCGGCCTGGACGGCATCGAGGCCACCCGCCGGATCGTCCGCGACTGTCCCGCCTCGAAGGTGCTCATCCTGACCACCTTCGACCTCGACGAGTACGCCTTCGCCGGGCTCAAGGCCGGCGCCGCCGGGTTCCTGCCCAAGAACACCCCGCCCGCCGACCTGCTCACCGCGATCCGCAACGTCGCCGCGGGCGAGGCCGTCCTGTCGCCGCGCGTCACCCGCCGCCTGCTGGACAGGTTCGCCCCCCAGCTCACCCCCGGCCCCCGCGAACAGCACCGTCTGCTGGACCTGCTGACCGCCCGCGAGCACGACGTGCTCGTCCAGGTGGCGCGCGGCCTGTCCAACGCCGAGGTCGCCGCCGCCCTGCATCTGGCCGAGGCGACCGTCAAGACGCATCTGAGCCGTGTGCTGCTCAAACTCGGGCTGCGTCACCGCGCCCAGGTCGTGGTGTTCGCCTACGAGAGCGGCCTGATCCGCCCCTCCTCGTGATCCCTCTCCGCCCGGTGGACCAGCGCGGCGATCCTGGCGCTCACCTGCCGCCACACCCCCGGCGGGAACCCGTGTCCCATCCCCTCGACCAGCA
This sequence comes from Nonomuraea sp. NPDC048881, assembly GCF_040649795.1. Classification (NCBI taxonomy): domain Bacteria; kingdom Bacillati; phylum Actinomycetota; class Actinomycetes; order Streptosporangiales; family Streptosporangiaceae; genus Nonomuraea; species Nonomuraea sp. NPDC048881. The sequence continues at coordinate 434,038 of NZ_JBEZGC010000003.1, read as the reverse complement.
GGAACTCCGCGCCCGGGATCGCCTGCGCCGTGGCCCGCCCACCGGCGGGGTCGGCGGCGGCGTCGGCCGCGCCGTGGATCACCAGCGCCGGCACCTCCAGCCGAGACAATCCTTCCCGCCGGTCGCCCGACCCGATCACCGAGGCGGCCTGCCGCAGCATGCCGGCCAGCGACCAGCCGCGGTCCCAGGCCCGCTCGGCCACCGCCCGTACCGCCTCCAGATCGGCGGCCACGCCGCGGGCGCTCGCGCCGGCCACCATGCGCGCCACGTACAGCTCGCGGGTGGTCGGCGGCGGCCCCGGGACGCCGCGCGTGGCGCCGGGGCGCGCCGGTGGGGGTGTCATGCGGTCGCCGTGCGTGGACATGATCGAGGTGAGCGACCTGACCCGCCCAGGGTGGGCGACGGCGACCGCCTGGGCGATCATGCCGCCCAGCGACGCGCCCACCAGGTGGACGCTGTCCAGGTCCAGGACGTCCAGCAGCCCCACGGTGTCGGCGACCAGATCGGCCAGCGTGTAGGCCAGCGAGGACAGGTCACCGGCCAGCGCCGCGGTGAAGTCCGGCTCGCCGGCGCCGTCGAAGTGGGTGGAGCGCCCGCAGTCACGTCCGTCGAACCGGATCAGCTGCAGGCCGTGCCCGGCCAGCTCGGCGCACAACCCGTCGGGCCAGTTGATCAGTTGACCGCCCGCCCCCATGATCAGCAGCACGGGCGGCGCGGCCCGGTCGCCCAGCCGCTCGTACACGAGGTCCAGCCCGGCCGGCCCGACCCCGGACGCCGTCTCCTCGCCCACTTCCTGGCCCACTTCCTCGCCCCCCTTCCGACCCTTCCCGGCACGGACGGAAATTGTCGGCGCCCGTCGCTACCGTGACCGCATGGACGACAGCATTGTCATCACCGGCGCGCGCGTGAACAACCTCAAGAACCTGTCCCTGCGCATCCCCAAGAACCGGCTCGTCGTCTTCACCGGCGTGTCCGGCTCCGGCAAGTCGTCGGTCGTCTTCGACACCGTCGCCGTGGAGTCCCAGCGCCAGCTCAACGAAACCTACTCCTGGTTCGTCCGCAACCGGCTGCCCAAACACGAGAAACCCGAGGCCGAGGCCATCGACAACCTCGGCGCCGCCATCGTCGTCGACCAGAAGCCGGTCGGCGGCAGCTCGCGTTCCACCGTCGGCACCATGACCGACATCCTGCCGATCCTGCGCGTGCTGTTCTCCCGCTACGGCACGCCCAGCGCCGGCTACTCCTACGCCTACTCCTTCAACGACCCCCACGGCATGTGTCCCGGCTGCGACGGCCTCGGCCGGGCCGTCCGCCTCGACCTCGACGCGCTGCTCGACCCCGGCAGGTCCCTCGACGAGGGCGCCATCCGCTTCCCGCTGTTCGGGGTCGGCACGTGGCAGTGGCAGATCTACGCCCGTTCCGGCACCTTCGATCCGGCCAAACCCGTCGCCGACTACACGGAGGAAGAGCGCCACCTGCTGCTGCACGGCGGCGGCTTCACCGTCGAGGTGCGCGGCAAGAACGGCACCCTCAACAAGGTCGACTACGAAGGCGTCGCCGACCGTTTCACCCGCCTCTACCTCAAACGCGACCTGTCGGGGCTGAGTGACAAGACCCGCGAGGCGGTCCTGGCCTTCGTCACCGAGGGCACCTGCCCCCAGTGCCGGGGCGCGCGTCTCAACCAGGCCGCCCTGGCCACCATGATCGGCCCCCACAACCTCGCCGACCACGCCGCCATGGAGATCACCGACCTCATCGGCGTCCTGACCGGGCTCGGCAACCCCGTCGCCGACACCGCGGCCGCCGCGTTGCGCCGCATCGACCAGATCGGCCTGGGCTACCTCACCCTCGACCGCGAGACCACCACCCTGTCCGGCGGCGAGAGCCAGCGTCTGAAGACCGTCCGCCATCTCGGCTCCAGCCTCACCGGCATGACCTACGTCTTCGACGAGCCCAGCGCCGGCCTCCACCCGGCCGACGTCGGCCGGCTCAACACGCTGCTGCTGGCCCTGCGTGACAAGGGCAACACCGTGCTGGTGGTCGAGCACGACCCCGACGTCATCGCCGTCGCCGACCACGTCATCGATCTCGGGCCGGGAGCCGGTCTGCACGGTGGCACCGTCGTCTATCAGGGCTCCGTCGAAGGGCTGGCGCGCTCCGGCACCCTGACCGGCCGCCACCTGCGGGCCCGCACCCCGCTCAAGAGCGCCGTGCGCCGCCCGACCGGGCACCTGACCATCACCGACGCCGCCCTGCACAACCTCGACCATCTCACCCTCGACGTGCCGACCGGTGTGCTGACCTGCGTCACCGGCGTCGCGGGGTCCGGCAAGTCGACTCTCATCGGCGAGGTGTTCACCGCCCAGCATCCCGGCGCGGTCGTCGTCGATCAGGGCGCCGTGAACGTCTCGGCCCGCTCCAGCCCGGCCTCCTTCATCGGTGTCCTGGATCCGGTCCGCCGTCTGTTCGCCCGCGCCAGCGGCACCCAGCCGGGCCTGTTCAGCTACAACTCCACCGGCGCCTGCCCCGCCTGCGAGGGCCGCGGGGTCATCCACACCGACCTGGCGTTCATGGACCCGGTCACCGCCGTGTGCGAGATGTGCGGCGGCAGCCGCTACAACCCCGAGGCCCTGCGGCACCGGCTGCGCGGGCACACCATCGTCGATGTCCTGGCCCTGACCGCCGAGCAGGCCGCCGCGTTCTTCACCGAGCCGGCCATCCGCGACCGCGTCACCACGCTGGTCGACGTCGGCCTGGGCTATCTCACCCTCGGCCAGCCCACTTCCACGCTGTCGGGCGGCGAACGCCAGCGGATGAAACTGGCCGGCGAGCTCACCAAGACCGGCGCCGTCTACGTTTTGGACGAGCCCACCACCGGCCTGCACCTGTCGGACGTCGACACCCTCATCGACCTGCTCGACCGCATCGTCGACGCCGGCAACACGGTCATCGTGGTCGAACACCACATGCAGATGGTCAAACGGGCCGACTGGGTCATCGATCTGGGGCCGGGCGGCGGCAAGCACGGCGGCCGCCTGATGTTCCAGGGCACCCCCGCCGACCTGCTGACCGCTTCGGGGTCCCGTACCGCCGAGCATCTGGCGGCCGCGATTGCCTGACCGGCCGCGGGAGGGGTGGGGCTGATCGTGCCGGGGGCGGCACGATCAGCCCTGGGACCAGCCCAGTGTCAGCCCTGGGGGCAGCTCTGAGGTCAGCCCGGTGTCAGCCCTGGGGGCAGCTCTGAGGTCAGCCCGGTGTCAGCCCTGGGGTTCCTCCGCCGGGCAGCCGATGCCCTTGGCGGGTACGGACGCCGAGATCAGGTAGCTGTCCATGGCGGCCGTGGTGCAGGTGGTCATGCCGTAGACGCCGTGGCCCCAGCCGTCGTAGGTGAGCAGGGTGGCCTTGGGGCCCAACTGACGGGCCACGTTGGCCGACCACGCGTACGGCGTGTCGGGGTCGTGCCTGGAGGTGGCCACCAGCAGCGGCGTGCTGCCCTTGTACCGCAGCGGGTGCTGGGGGTTGTTGACCGGATGGCCCTGGCAGATCGGCATGTCACCCATCGGCATCGGGTTGTAGCGCATGTCGGGGGCCACCGCGTTGGAGGCGCGCATCACCTCGGCGTACTCGGCGTAGCCCCGCAGCGACAGGTTCCAGTCCTGGCACAAGATCGCGGTGGGCAGTTCGGCGTACTGGCCGTTCACCGGCCAGTTGCCGGGAGGGCCGGGCATGTCCTCGGGCACCGGGCCGCCCGCCAGCGCGAGCAGCACCTTGGCCTCCAGCCGCCAGGCGGGCGCCTCGTTGAGCACCACGCCCAGCCACTGCAGGTTGTGCGCGCTCACCGGGCGGCCGTCGCCCGGCCACAACAGCTGACCGCGGCCGGCCTTGGCCAGCAGCCCCTTCCACAACGCCCGGATGTCGCGGCCGCGCAGGACGCAGTCGCTGTCGCGCTCGCACCAGGCGATGAACTCCTCGAAGCTGTCCTGGACGGTGGCGGCCTCGCTCACCTGGAACGCCTTGACGTCCAGGCTGTGGTCCATGTTGCTGTCCAGCACCATGGCGCGGATCCGGCCCGGGAACAGCTCGGCGTACATCTGCTGGGCCAGCGTGCCGTAGGAGACGCCGTAGGAGGTCAGTCTGTCCTCACCCAGCGCGGCGCGGATGGCGTCCATGTCGCGGGCCACGTTGACCGAGTCGAGGTGGTCGTACAGGGGGCCGGTGAGCTTGCGGCAGTCGGCGCGCAGCCTGTTGTCGAAGGCGACCCACGTCAGGTAGTCGGCCTGGCTGGTCATGACCGGGTAGGGCATCTGGTTGTACACCGAGGCCGAGCAGGTCACCGAGCGGCTGCGGGCGACGCCGCGGGGGTCGTAGCCGACGATGTCGAAGCGCCGCTGGATGTCCTGGCTGAAGCCGGAGGGGCGCAGGATGTCGTTCACGCCGGAGTTGCCGGGCCCGCCGGGGTTGGTCAGCAGGGAGCCGATCCGCGCCGACGGGGTGGTGGCCTTGCGGCGGGCCAGGGCCAGGTCGACGGTCGGCCCGTCGGGCTCGGACCAGTCGATGGGCACGGCCAGCGTGCCGCACTCGACAGTGGGTTCTTCCTCGCACGGCCCCCAGGTGATGCCGCGCTTGCCGACGGCATCCGTGACGTCCTGCCGGGTCACCGCCGCGCCGGCCGTCCCCGCCATGGGGACGGCTAACAGCGTCGCCATCGCCATGAGGGCGGTGGCGAGCAGGGATGTTCTTCTCAGCACATTGCTCCTATCGTCGATCGGCACGTCGATCGGCGGGCGGGGCTGCTCGCACGGCGCGTGATCGGGCCCCCTGGCCTGGCCGCGGAGCATCGCCCGTCCTGCCTCAGCGGTCTGTTGCGGGGCCGCTGCCGTGCCTCTCCTTGATCACGACTCGGAATCTAACAGGCGAAGGACGCGCCGGTGGACATTACGTCAGAATCTGGACACATGCGGGTGCGGGGGTGTCAGGGTCTTACGGACGTGACCCGTTCGGCTCCATGGCGCGACGGTGCGGACCCGCCCTCCGGCTCGTGACCGTTCGCCACCTCGGGCGCTTCCCCGGGCACCTGGTGACGGGTCCAGCCTGGCAGGGCCCGCCGAACCCATCACCACGTGCGAGTCAGGCGCCGGTGATCGCCTCGTCCGAGCGCAGGGTCTCGGTCCGGGTCCGCAGGAACGTGCGCAGGGTCTTCGCCTCGGCGTCGACCTCGGCGGTGTCGCCGCCGTCGTTCAGCTTGTAGGCGGCGACGAGGTCGTCGAGCAGGCCGGAGGCGGCGCCGCTGCCCAGCAGCTTGGTGTACAGGGCGCGGTACTGCTCCTCGTACATCTTCTTGAAGGTGGCGTTCTTGAGGAACTTCTCCTTCAGGGGGTGGCTCATGCCCATCATGCCGCCGCCGGGACGCCCCTGCCCGCCGCCGGGCGCGGTGAGGCCCTGGGGCGGCTGCCCCTGCCAGGGTTGCGCCGGCTGACCCTGCTGCTGGCCCTGCGGCTGACCCTGCTGCTGGTTCTGCGGCTGGTTCTGCTGGGGACGCCCAGGGCCGAAGCCGCCCATCCCGATCGTGTCGTGCACGCCGCTCTTGGCGTCGCCGTTGAAGGCGAGGTTGAGGTCCCAGGTGATGACCTTGAACTTCCTGGTGGCCGTGTCGTACCACAGGTAGTAGTTCTTGCCGGGGCCGGCCATGTCGTCGAAGTTGATCATGATGTGCTGCAGGGCCAGGTAGCGGGCGAACGAGGTCACGTCCAGGCGGTCGGCCAGGCCCTCGGCGAACTCGGCGTCGGAGGCTTCGCCCGTCCACCTGACCAGGTCGATGACCGGCTGCAGGTCCTTGCCGCCGACCTTGTTGATCTGCTTGAAGTCGCCGGCGTACTCGGTCTGGTCCTCGCCCTTGTAGGTGAAGGAGCCGGTGGCCAGCGACTTGTACAGCACCCCGTCGCCGAGCTCCGCCGCGTAGCCCTCGTCCAGGTACTCCACCACCAGGCGCGGGGTGGACGCGCGGCCGTTGACGGTGAACGAACTGTAGGCCGAGCGCTGGGTCGGCTCACCGGAGGCGCCGACCAGCGCGATGCCGAGCGCTTCGTTCAGCATCGTCGTCGAGCCCATCGCGGCCGGCCGTACGGCGACCTGGGTCCGCCCCTGGTAGCGGCGGCCCTCCACGAACTCGTCGAAGCTGATCAGCCAGGGCAGCTTCTCCGGCTCCTCGGCCTTCAGGGAGGCGCCGGGCATGCCGCCGCCGCCCTGCGGCTGCCCGTTCCGGGGTTGCCCGTTCCGGGGTTGCCCGTTGCCGGGCGGCGGGAAGCCGCCGGGCACGGCCCGCCGCTTGGACTGCCCCTTCCAGGTCAGCTGCCCCAGCGTGGAGTTGCCCTTGAGACGGACGCCGACGCTCGGGACGCGGGTGCCGTCGATCGTCAGGTCGGCTTCGACGTACTTCTTCTCGCCGTCCTTGAAGTACTCGCTCAGCATGTCCTGGTAGGCCTCGTCGGTGAAGGTGAGCTCCACCTCGTGCGCGGTGGAGGCGTCGAACAGGTCCTTGGTGCCGGTCAGGTTCGTGGTGACGGTCCTGGCCTCGGCGGCCTGAGCGGTGGTGACGTACGGACGGATCGTGCCGCTGCCGAAGACGCCCCAGCAGGCGGCCAGGAACGCCGCGCACAGCGCGACGAGCCTCCAGTTCTGCCGGAGCCTGACGGGGACACGGTGCTTGAGCCGCTTGGTCTGTGCCATGTGCCGGGCCTACAGGTCGGTCTGGTCGTACCCGGTCAGGACGGTGACCGACTGGCCGTGGTTGCGCTCGCGCAGGGCGGTGATCAGGTCGCCCGGCTCACTACCCTTCTTGATCTTGACGGTGTACATGAGCTCGGTGAGCGCGCCCGCCCTGATCGACTCCATGCTGACCAGCTCGAACTCGTCGGTGTGCCGGACGAGCACGTCCTGGATCGAGGCGGCGAGGTCCTCCTGCGAGGGAACCTGGACCTTCACGACCTGACGCCGCACGTCCAGCTGGAACCAGTCGAACCGGTGCATGACCATGACGATCAGCGAGATGGCGACGGCGGCGACGACGCCCAGCAGGTAGAAGCGGGTGCCGACGGCCATGCCGACGCCCATCACCAGGAAGATGAACCCGACGTCGCGGGTCTCCTTGATGGCGTTGCGGAACCGCACCACCGACAGGGCGCCGACCAGGGCGAAGGCGCGGGCGATGTTGGACCCGACGACCAGCATGATCAACGAGATCAGCATGCCCAGGACGACCAGCGTCTGGACATAGGACTGGCTGTAGGACACGTTGCGGTGCGTGGCCCGGTACACCCAGCCGATCATGGCGCTGAGCACGAACGACAGGGCCATCGCGACGGCGATGTCGGCCACGCTGAACGTGCCGGACAGGTCCTGGAAGGAGAAGTCCATCGGGGTCATGCCTCCGGAAGAACGGTCGACGGGACGAGATCGTGGTCGGGAACGTGGAAGATCGAACGCGGCGCCAGCCCGTGGGCCTCGACGCTCTGGCAGTACTTGGAGACCCGCACCACCTGCAGGTTCCGCTTGGCGGTCAGATCGGTCAGCCAGTACGGCACGCGCTCGTCGGCCTTGACCTCCACGATCGACTTGCCCGCCGGGACGATGAACCGGTTCTCGGCGTCGGCGCCGAGGTGGAAGTCCCGGTCACGGCCGCGGATGCGCCGGTCGAACGTCACCCGCAGGCCCACGTCGGCGTCGCGGCCGAGGTAGGCATGCCGCTGGTAGCCGGTCATCGCGACGGGCCGCAGGTCCAGGCGCAGCACCAGGTCGAGCACCTCCTCCAGGAAGGCCCGCTGGGACGGGTCGTGCTCGACCATCTGCCGCCCGTCGCACAGGCGCAGCGCGTCGGCGTACGCCAGGGACACCCGCCGCTTCTGGGTGACCCGGTTGACCCGCTGCTTGATCTCGACGAACACCGGCGTGGCGCCGTCCACGCGCCAGCGGTCGCCGTAGTGGCGCACCCGCAGCTTCCTGCGGAACTTCAGCCCTTCGATCTTCTCCCAGTAGAAGCGCAACTGCCGGGTGTCGTAGTAGACGCTCCAGATGCCGTAGCCCGCCTCGCCGCTGTGCTGGTCGCGATCGAGCCGCTGCTCGATCTCCTCCCGCAGCGCGACCGCCTCCCAGGCGTCCACGAGGTACTTGATCTCGTAGCGGTTGAAGGCGTGCAGCTTGCTGGGGGCCCGCAGCCGGTGGCCCTGGTCACCGACCGCCTCCGACGGCGGCTGACCGGCCTGCTCAGCTGCGGAAACGGCTGATTTGCGGAACCTTTTCAGCAATGTCCCTCCCTTCGTCAGCACACATCTGACCGCACGAAGCTGGGAGCAATGTGTGAACCGCACCTGACGAGAGGATGAACGGCCGGAGTGCTCAGCCGTCGCGATGCTGCTCAAGGGGCAGCAGCACACGGAAGGCGGTGCCGCGCCCCGGAACGCTGGTCACCTCGATCCGGCCGTCGTGCGCCTGCACGAGCGCCGCGGCGATGGCCAGGCCCAGCCCCGTTCCACCACTGTCACGGGAACGGCCGGGATCGGCCCGGTAGAAGCGGTCGAACACGTGCGGCAGATGACCGGCCTCGATGCCCTGCCCTTCGTCGCGCACCTCGACCAGCGCGGCCCTGGCGTGCGGAGCGGGCCCGCCGCCGACGTGCACCACCCCGGCCGCGGGAACCCCGGCCACGGCGCGAGGGGCCACCTCCACCCGGATCTCCGCCTCCGCAGCCGTGTGCCGCATCGCGTTGCCGACCAGATTGGCGATGACCTGGTGCAGCCGATGTTCGTCGCCCAGCACGAACACCGGCTCGGCCGAGACGACCAGCCGGATCGGCCGCTCGCGGTCGCGGGCCTGAGCGGCATGAACGACATCCCCGGCCAGCACGTGCAAATCCACGACGGTGGGCGCCAAGGCGGGCTCCTGGTCCAGCCGCGCCAGCAGCAGCATGTCCTCCACCAGGACGCCCATGCGCTCGGCCTCGGCCTCGATCCTGCGCAGCAGCCGCTCGGCCACCGCGTCCCGGGGGCCCTGGCCGTGATGGTAGAGCTCGGCGAAGCCCCGGATGGAGGTGAGCGGGGTGCGCAGTTCATGGGAGGCGTCGGCGACGAAACGGCGCAGCCGCTGTTCCGACTGCCGGCGGGCGCGCAGAGCGGCCGACAGTCGCTCCAGCATCGTGTTGAGCGTCTGGCCGAGCCGCCCGATCTCGGTGCGCGGATCGGCATCGGCGACCCTCCGGTCCAGATCACCGGCGGAGATCGCCCGCGCCGTGCGCTCGACGCGCGTGAGCGGGCGCAGGCCCAGCCGCACCACCGCCCAGGCCACGGCGCCCAGCAGCACGAGCACCAGCGCTCCCGCGGCCGCCTCGATGACCAGCAACTGCCGCACGGTGGCACGGTTGGCCTCCAACGACATCGACAAGGCGACGCGCTCGCCGTTCGGCAACTGCCTGAGCAGCACCCGCCAGTCCTCCCGCCCACTCCGGTCCTGCACCGTGAACGGCCGGTACGGCACCGACCTGACCGCCTCGGCCGGGACCTGCGGGCCGCCCGTCGCGTCCGCGGGGACCAGCCGAGCCAATCGCCCGGCACGGTCATAGACGGCGATCCGGAACTGGGTCGGCAACTGGACGCTCCCGGGCGGCGGCGGAGGCCCGATCGGCGGCCGGCGGGCAGAGGTGGTCGCGGAGAACTCGGCCAGCTGCGCATCCACGCGCGACAGCAGCGACTGCTCCAGCATCACGGTGCCGGCGACCGCGAAGACGGCCAGCCCCGCCGCCGCCAGGCCGAGCAGAGCCACCAGCAGCCGCAACCGCAACGGCCACGGACGGCGAGCCACCCTCACGACGTGCTCTGCAGCCGGTAACCCACGCCACGCAGAGTGTGGATCAGCGGCGGGCCACCGGCGTCGATCTTCCGCCGCAGGTAGCTGATGTAGGACTCGACGATCCTGCTCTCGCCGTCGAAGTCGAAGTCCCACACGCGGTCGAGGATCTGCGCCTTGCTGACCACCCGTCCCGCATTGATCATCAGGTACCTGAGCAGGCTGAACTCCGTCGGCGACAGGTGGATCGGCCGCCCGGCCCGGCGCACGGTATGGGCCTGTACGTCCAGCTCCAGGTCCGCATACCGCAGGACGCCGTCGTCGGCCTGCTCCTCCGGCGGGCGCGTCCTGCGCAGGATCGCCCGCAACCGCAGCACGACCTCCTCCAAGCTGAAGGGCTTGGTCACGTAGTCGTCGCCGCCGGCGGTCAGCCCCGCGATCCGGTCAGGCACCGCGTCCTTGGCGGTCAGGAAGAGCACCGGAGGGCTGTCACCGGCCGCACGAAGCCTGCGCGCCACCGTGAACCCGTCCAGGCCGGGCATCATCACGTCCAGCACGATGATGTCCGGCCGCTCCCGGGCCACCTCCTCCAGCGCCCGGCGGCCGTCCGAGACCGCCCGCACGGCGAAGCCGTTCAGCTCCAGGGCCTCAGACAGCAGCTCGCGGATGTTCGGCTCGTCGTCGACCACCAGCACCCTCGCGGCGGATTGTTCGTTCACCACATCGTTCTACCTGCACATGGTGAGAAAAACGTGTGAGCGTCCGCGACGCCATCGGCACAACCCCTGGGGGCCGCCGAACGGCGACCCGACCCAGAACTGTGCCTCAGCAGCTCAGGTCACGCTCGGGCAGGCGGCCCGTCACCAGGAAGTCGGTGACGGCACGGTCACCGCAGGCGTTGCCGTTGGCCAGATACACCCCGTGACCACTGGAGTCCACCGCGACCATCCGGGCCCGCTGCCCGAGCGCCGCACGCATCTTCAGCGCCCCGCTGTAGGGCGTGGCCGGATCCCGCAGATTCTGGATCAGCAGGACGTTGGCCGGACCCCGCGAACCGATCCGCGTGGCTCGCTCGGCAGGCCGGAACGGCCAGTACGCACACGGCCCCAGATTCACCGGCATGCCCGCCGTCAACGGGTAGGCGGCCCGGCTGCGCCGCACCTGCTGCTCGTGCCGGGCGAGCGAGCTCGGCCACACCACGTCGTTGCACATCGTGGCACCGGCGTGCGCGGCGGTGTTCTGCAGAGCGGCCTGCGGCGGCTGGTTCGGCGCGGGCAGCTCGTCGCCGCTCAGCGCGGCCTTCAACAGCCCGGCCAGCATCGGGTAATTCGCCCGCGAGTACAGCGCGTTGAGCAGGGTCTCCCGCAGCAGGTTGCCGGTCAGCCGCTGCTCCGGCCCGGACCCCGGCCAGGCGAGCGGCTCACGGTCCAGCCGGGCGGCCAGCTCCAGGAACGTCCGGCGCACCGCGGCCACGTCGGCGCCCAGTCCGTAGTCGCCGTCACGCGCGGCCGCCCACGCGCCGAAGTCGGGGAAGGCGTCCTGCACACCGACGGCGTAGTTGGCCAGCCACTGGCGCGCCACCTTGTGCGGATCGGGGTCGTCATTGCTGTCGAGGATCACCCGATCAGTGGTGCCGGGGAACATCGTGGCGTGCACGGCGCCCGCGTAGGTGCCGTACGAGACGCCCCAGTAGGAGATCTTGTCCTCGCCGAGCGCCACCCGGATCCGGTCGATGTCCCTGGCGTGGTTGCGGGTGCTGATGTGCCGGATCAGCGACCCGCCGTTACGGGCGCACGCCTCGGCGATCCGGCGCGACCACGCCGCGTTCCCGGCGATCCCGCCGTCGGCGTCGGGGTAGGGCTTCATACGCGTCAGCGACAGGTCGGCGGGCGCGAGCCCGCAGGAGACCGGCGAGCTCTTCCCGACGCCACGCGGGTCGAACCCGACGATGTCGAAGCGGTCGAGCACGTCCTTGGGCAGCTTCTTCACCAGGGTGCTGGGCCGGTTCAGCCCCGGGCTGCCCGGACCGCCCGGGATGATCAGCAACACGCCACGGCGCACGTCGGGGCGAGCCGTCCTGATCCTCGACACCGCCAGCGTGACCGACGGGCCGCCGACGGCGGAGTAGTCCATCGGCACCTCGATCGTCGTGCACTCCTGGCGGGGATCGACGCCCTCGCCCGGCCGGCAGGAGCTCCACGAGGTGACGGCGGCGTGCGCCGGAGCCGCGAGGACAGTGGCCGTCAGGGCGGACGCGGACAACAGGGCAAGGGATTTCATCAGGGGCCTTTCGGTTCCGGTGGGGACGTCCACGACTCTGCCGGGTCGTTGATCGCCGAACCAGAGACCTCGTCACCGGCCGCCCGTGACCTCATCACGAAACCGACAAATCACCCACCACCGGAACCAGTACATCCGTCACCAACTTCCCAGGAGGCGTACACCCCGGATCCGACACATACACCTCCCGCACCGCACCCCTCACCACCAGCCGCCGCTCAGCACACCACGCCAGCACAGCATGCACCGTCAACGCGATCTGGTCATAAGGCCCCACATGAGTCGCCCGCGCGAACACCCCACCCGGCAACACCCCCACCTCGAAACCCTGACCGACCTCCCCCTCGTCGTCCAGCAACAACGCCACCCGGACGTCCACCACCTCACCCACATCAACCGGAAACAACCCCACCAACCGCACCGGCCCGAACCCCTCCGGCAACCCCGCCACCAACCGCGCCACCGCCGCGGACGTAGCCCGCCCCACATCCTCCAACCCCGCCGCCCGCTCACCCGCGAACGCCGCCCGCCCCCCGCCCTGCCGCACCACATCCACCTCAGCCGCCGGCAACCCCACAGCCAGCACCCGCTCCAACGACGCCAACGTCCGCCGCCGACGCGCCAACTCCACCTCCAACGACACCCGAACCGACTCCAAAGCCCCCACCTCCCCCGACAACACCCGCCCCACCACCGCCAACGGCACATCCAACGACCGCAACAACCCGATCGACAACGCCTCCCGCGCCTGATCGGCCCGGTAATACCGGTAACCCGTCACCTCATCCACATACGCCGGACGCAACAACCCCAACTCGTCGTAATGCCGCAACTGCTTCACACTCAACCGACCAAGCCGCGCAAACTGCCCAATCGGCAGCAACTCCTCATCCACCACCACACCCACCCTCACGTAACGTCAGACCCATGACCCTGTCCATCGGCCAAGTCGCCAAACTGGCCGGCATCACCGTACGAACCCTCCACCACTACGACGAAATCGCCCTCCTCACCCCCAGCCAACGCACCACCGCCGGCTACCGCCGCTACACCGACGACGACCTCCTCCGCCTCCAGCAAATCCTCCTCTACCGCGAACTCGGCTTCCCCCTCGAACAGATCACCCACATCCTCGACCACCCCCACACCGACCACCTCACCCACCTCCACCGCCAACACCAACTCCTCACCCGCAAAGCCCAACGCCTCCACCAGGTCATCACCAACGTCGAACGCGCCATCCAAGCCCACACCCACCACCTCACCCTCACCCCCGAAGAACGCTTCGACGTCTTCGGCCACTTCACCCCCGAAGACCACCACGCCGAAGTCCAACGCCGCTGGGGCCACACCGACGCCTACGCCGAAAGCCGCCGCCGCGCCGCCGCCCACACCAAGACCGACTGGCTCCAGCTCACCGCCGAAGCCACCGCCATCGACGACGACATGCGCGCCGCCCACGCCCGCGGACTCGCCCCCGACCACCCCGACGTCATGGACATCGCAGAACGCCACCGCGCCCACATCACCCGCTGGTTCTACGACTGCACGCCCGAACTCCACCGCGGCCTCGGCGACCTGTACGCCACCGACCCCCGCTTCACCGCCACCTACGACGACCGCGCCCCCGGCCTGGCCGCGTACTACCGCCAGGCCATCCACGCCAACGCCCGCCGCGTCTGACCTGGTTGCGGGTTTTTCTGGTCGGAAAAATTGAATCTTGTTCAGGTCCGGCACCTTTACAATGTAGATTTCTAAGCTGGGAGGTCCAGCGCGGCCGCCGTCAGTGCGCGCGCCCGGCGGGGCGAGGTCAACAGCTCCACCGTGTCCGACAACTGGTCCACGCACCCCGCCACCGGCAGCCCCCTGACCACCGGATCCGTCACCGACGCCATCAGCGACCGCGCGAACCGCTCCCCGCCGATCACCCGGAACGGCCGGTCGTGGAACCCCCGCACCCCCTCCTCCAGCCGCTCGGTCAGCGCCATGCGGTTCTGCAGCGCCGCCAGCCGTCCGTACGCCGCCGTCAGGCCCTCCTCCCGCTCGCGCCACGACCGCGCCGCCATCGCCGCCCCCAGCGCCTCGCCCAGCTCGGCCGAGCCCGGCAGCCGGGTCAGCGCGCTGCCCAGCCATTTGGGGTACGGCGGATAGCGGCGCCGCAGCAGCAACGCCAGCCGCATCACCTCCCGCGCCAGCCGCGCCCCCACCACGGCCGACCCCAGCTCGTCCCCCACCTCCGCGCACCGCCCCGGGAACGGCTCCTCCTGGCCGATGCGCTGCCACTGGCAGGCCAGCACGTACCGCCACACGTCCTGCGGATACCAGCGCAACGCCTTCCGAGCCGCCTCCAGCCCCACACCCGGCAACCCGTCGCAGAAGACCTCACCGCCCGTCACCTCGGCCAGCGTCTGCCATGGCACGGACAACCAGTCCAGCAGGGACACGCCCGCACGCGGATCGAACCCGAGCCGCCCGACCAGCCACTCCCCCAGCTCGGCGACCACCACCCCCGGCTGCCGCACCCCGTGGTACTCGAACACGGTGTCAAACCCCCCGAACCGGTCGGGCAGCCCCGCCGTCACCCGCTCCCGTACCGGCTCCACCTGACCGGCGGGCACGAACAGCAGGACCCGCGGCCCCCAGTCGTGGTCGGCCGAACGGGCCGTGTCGAACGCGAGCACCTCAGACCCCGGGCCGATCAGCGCGGCGCTGTGCCGCACCCCGGGAAGCAGCGGCGCGACGACTTCGCCGTAGAAGGCACGAGAAAGCTCAATACCAGGCACAAAGTTGGACATCACGCCGTCAACTCTGCACGAGCACCGCCCGAACCTCACCCGGTTTTCCCAGCGCCGATGACAGCGTGGTGACCGACCGGACACGCCAGGGGGAGGGACCCGTTGAGCAAGGTCGTCGCCGACATCTCGGTATCGCTGGACGGCTACGTCACCGGCCCCGACCCCGGCCTCGAACACGGCCTCGGCACCGGCGGCGAACTGCTGCACGCCTGGGCCCGCCGGCCCACCGACGTCGACGCGCGCGTCCTGGGCGGCGCGGTCCGCGCCACCGGCGCCGTCATCATGGGACGGCGCACCTTCGACGTGGTCGACGGCCCCTACGGGTGGGGCGACCCGCTCGGCTACGGCTCGGCCCGCGAGCAGGCGCAGGCCACGCCCGTGTTCGTCGTCACCCACGTCCCGCCCTCAGCGGTACGCCGGCCCGAACTGTTCACCTTCGTCACCGACGGCCCGGCCGCGGCCGTCGAGCACGCCCGCACCGTGGCCGGGGACGGCGACATCGTCTTCATGGGCGGCGCCGACCTGATCGGCCAGGCCACCGACGAAGGGCTGCTCGACGAGCTGCGCCTGCACCTGGTGCCGCTGCTGCTCGGCGCGGGCACCCGCCTGTTCGCCCAGGTGCGCCCCCGGCAGTGGGAGCCGGTCGAGACGCACTTCTCCCCCCTGGCCACCCACCTGACCTACCGCGCCATCACCTGACCCGCCGCCTTCGAGCGGGGGGTTCAGCCGGCGACGTGGCAGGCCAGCACCAGGCGCCGGCGGTAGCCGATCCGCTCGTACACCTTGATCGCCGCGGCGTTGACGTCGTCCACCATCAGCGCCGCGCGGCCGTGCGTGGCCACGAGCTGGGACGACATCCAGCCGCACACCCGCTCGGCCAGCCCCCGCCCGCGGAAGCGGGCGGCCGTGGCGACCCCGGCCAGCAAACCCACCGACGGCGCCGACCACGCGTCGGCCGCCACCGCCGCCAGCTCGCGCCCCACCCGCACACCCGCCCAGCGCCGCACCCCGGCCGCGCCCGGCACCGCGTACGACGAGGGCGCGTCCCCGGCCAGCAGCGCCGTGATCTCCTGCTCGGCGTCGCCGTCCAGCCAGCCGACCACCGGCGGCGGGCCGGCGTCCAAGGGTGCGGCGTCCAAGGGTGCGGCGTCCAGGCGCGAGGCGCCGGCCTGGCCGGCGCGAGCGCCGGCCGGCGGCCCCTGCAGGCTCATCCAGGAGAACGCGCCGCTCTCCCGCACGCCCTCCAGCCTCGCCGCGACCCGCCGCATCAGCTCCCGCTCGCCCAGCGGCCGGTAGGTGGGCCCCAGCTCGGCCAGCGCGTGCCGGACCAGCTCGGCCGCGTCGTCCGGGTCGCCCCACACCGCCAGCCGGTCGTGCCGGGCGATGCCCGGGGCGGCGGCCACCACCGCCTGCCGTAACGCCCAGGCGCTGGCCTGACCACTCAGGTCCTGGGCCGTCCACACGACCAGGTCGTCGTCGCCGCACGCGGCCCGCAGCGCGCCCGGGTCGCCGAGCCGGTGGATCACAAGATTTCGCCCGGCCGGTACGCGGCGGCCTGCGGGTGCTCGGCCACGACCTGCCCCACCTGCCGCACCACCTCGGCCACCTGCGCGGCGGCTGCGCCGGTGAAGGAGACCCGGTCGGCCAGCAGCGCCTCCAGCTCGGCGCGGTCCAGCGGGAAACGCTCGTCGCCGCCCAGCAGGTCCAGCAGCTCGTTGGACGCGCCCCGCGACCGCATCGCCAGCGCCGCCGCCACCGCGTGCTCCTTGATCAGCTCGTGGGCCTGCTCGCGGCCCATGCCGGCGCGCACGGCGGCCATCAGCATCTTCGTCGTGCCCAGGAACGGCAGGTAGCGGCCCAGCTCGGCCGAGATCACCGCCGGGAACGCGCCGAACTCCTCCAGCACCGTCAGCATCGTCTCCACCAGCCCGTCGAAGGCGAAGAACGCGTCCGGCAGCGCGACCCGGCGCACCACCGAGCAGGACACGTCGCCCTCGTTCCACTGGTCGCCGGCCAGCTCGCCCACCATCGAGGCGTAGCCGCGCAGCACCACGGTCAGGCCGTTGACGCGTTCGCAGGAGCGGGTGTTCATCTTGTGGGGCATCGCCGAGGAGCCGACCTGCCCCTCCTTGAACCCCTCGGTGACCAGCTCGTGCCCGGCCATCAGCCGGATCGTCCTGGCCAGCGAGGACGGGGCGGCCGCCAGCTGCACCAGCGCCGAGACCACCTCGAAGTCCAGGGACCGCGGGTAGACCTGCCCGACGCTGGTCAGCCGCCGGGAGAACCCCAGGTGGGCGGTGACCTTCTCCTCCAGCTCGGCCAGCCTGTCCTGCCGGCCGCCCAGCAGGTCGAGCATGTCCTGGGAGGTGCCGACCGGGCCCTTGACGCCGCGCAGCGGGTAGCGGCCGATCAGCTCCTCCAGCCGGTGGTAGCCGGCCAGCAGCTCGTCGGCGGCCGAGGCGAACCGCTTGCCCAGCGTCGTCGCCTGCGCCGCCACGTTGTGCGAACGCCCGGCCATGACGGTGGCGGTGTGCTCCTCGGCCAGGGAGGCCAGGCGGGCCAGCAGCGCCACGACGCGGTCGCGGACCAGCAGCAGGCTGTCGCGGATCTGCAGCTGCTCGACGTTCTCGGTCAGGTCGCGCGAGGTCATGCCCTTGTGCACCTGCTCGTGCCCGGCCAGCGCGTTGAACTCCTCGATGCGCGCCTTGACGTCGTGGCGGGTGACGCGCTCGCGCGCCGCGATCGAGTCCAGGTCGACCTGCTCGACCACCTTCTCGTAGTCGGCGACCGCGCCCTCGGGCACCGCCACCCCGAGCTCGGCCTGCGCCCGCAGCACCGCCAGCCACAACCGCCGCTCAGCGATGATCTTGTACTCGGGAGACCACAGGCGGGCCAGCCCGGGTGAGGCGTAGCGGGTGGCCAGGACGTTCGGGATGCGCGGCTTGGAAGTCACGTTGGACAAGTCTATTCACACCCCGTCACCCCCACCGCATCCAGCCCGCACAGGCTTCCCGGCGGCCGCGTCCGCCCTCACGCAGGGGCGCTGACCAGCGCCGTCACGCGCCCGGCCGGACGCGCGCCATGTTTCCGCCCGCCCTGGCCGGTAAGTACAGGAAGTCGCGAGGACCCGACCAGAAAGGCATGAACATGAGCACCGACGACAAGATCCGCAACAAGGCCCAGGAGCTCAAGGGACGCGCCAAGGAGAACATCGGCGACGCCACCGACAACGAGAGCCTCCAGGCCGAAGGCCGCGCCGACCAGACCGAAGGCGGCCTGAAGCAGGCGGGCGAGAAGGTCAAGGACGCCGGCAAGAAGGTCAAGGACGCCTTCAAGAAGTGACCGCCGCGGCCTTGGGGGGCGGCGCGGCGGGTCGTTTCGACCTCGCACCGCACCGCCTCCCCCGCTTCCCGGTCACCGGCCCCCGCTACCGGGCCGGCCGGACCGTCGTCGGAAGCGCGGGCCCCGCGTCGGCTAGCTGTTGCACTCCCGGGACAGGACCTTGCCGGTCTTGGCGTCCGTGCAGGTCTTGCACGTACGGTCCGGGCTCCCCGTGATCGGCTCCTTGGTGGTCTTGCACTCGCGCTCGGTCGACTGCTCCGGCTGCTTGGTCTTCTGCTCGCAGTACTGCTTCTTGTACCCGCCGCCCTTCTTGTCGCGGCAGTAGTAGCACCGCTTGTTGCCTTCCTCCAGGTATTTGCACTTGGGCGCGTTCCCGGCGGCGCCGCCCGCGGCACAGTCGGCAAGCGCGGCCGACGTGGCGGGCGTGGCGGTGGTGGCGTGGACTTTCTCCCCCAGTGCCTGCGAGGCCATCGAAGGGGCGAGGGCGGCAGCGACAAGGGCGCTCACGGCGCATGCTTCCTTGAACACGTTTCCTCCCACAGGACATCTTCCTCTGGCCCCTCCATCGTGACCCGCCATTACCGGCAACCGTCAAGGCGTCCGCCCGGAATTTGTTTTTCGCCCGCGAACGCATATCCGCCCCCGAAACGCTCACCCGCATTTCCATTGCGCCGCCGAAATCGCCGGCGAAGGCATTCTTTACTTCATGCCGCCCCTCTTTCCTTTTCGTTGCCCGCACGGACGACCGCTTCGGACCACCTCAGGCTGACCGGAGCGTGCGCTGAGGCCGGCGGTGTGGCGGGGGCGGCACGGCGGTTCACACTCGCCCCCCACAGCGCACCTCTTCTCCCCACCTCCCCGCCCGCCGACGCCTACGGGATTGGCGACGCCGTCATCAAGGCGTCTGCCGCACGCTGGATACTGCGCTCCCTGGACAGCCCCCACCTGCGGGCCCGTCCCGTTGGTGCACATGCACTCGCCACGCTGGCTGACGACCGGGAGAGGAACCGATTGATGCGCGTCGACGTTTTGTGCGCCCGTTTGTGCATGCTCTCGGCCTCTGAACATGACGTGAGCAGCGAGCCACAACGCACATCCCCTGACGAGCCATGCATGAGGCCAGTTCGACCATATGGCGTCTGATCCCTGCCCGCCTCAAGGCCGTGACTCCCCTTCCTGGCATGGCGGCGACCTCGACTTCACTGAGGTCCGACGCTGCTGGAACTGCCTGATGGGTCGCGCCGGCTACGTGGAGGGATCGCTGTCCGTGATGCCGACATGTTGATCATTGAGCTCTTTTCATCCTCGTTCACCAAGCGCCTTGGATGGAGGCCGATGTGGCACCGCCGTGCGGCCTGCCGGGCAGCGGTTCACCCGTTCTCCACTATCCGTTGGCCAGCCATGATGCTGCGGCTGCTGGATGAGGAAAGGCCGGCGCCGACCGCTGAAAGTGCGCCAGGCTTAGGGACATGACCACCAACAAGGTGCTGGATGACGCGGTACTCGCAGTACAAGGTGACATGGGCGTGACCGGTGTCGCCGGACGACTCGGCTTCGACATCCCGGAGTGGGACGAGCACGGTTACCTGCGCGTCGAATACAAGGGTCGATACTCCAGCCAAGGACTGCGTGCTGACGAAGAGCATGAACCGGTTGCCACCCTCGTGCTGATCGCCGGCCTGGCCCAAGCGGTGATCGCCGAGCAGGATGGGAAGGCCTGGCCGACCTGCCCGGCACACTCCTTCGGGCTGCATCCGGAACAGGTGGGCGGGGCAGCGCGCTGGACCTGCAAAGGCGGTGGGTGGCACGTGGTGGCCGCTATCGGAGAGCTGCGGTGAGCGCTTGTCATCCTGAGTAGCGGCCTTCTTGGATGAGTTGCAGGACGAGGATGGCCTGCACGATCGTGGTGGCGCGGTGCGGACAGCAACGCAGGCGGGCCAGGACCTTCCAGGTCTTCAAGGTGGCAACGGCGCGTTCCCCGCAGCCGCGGATGCGAGCGTGCGCGCGGTTGACCGAGCACTGATGGCGACAGCGGCGGCCGCAGCCGATGACCCTTGAACGGCGTGCGGATGCAGCCGCCCGCGCCTTGATATCCCTTGTCGGCGAAGGTCTTCACTCCGGCGGTGGTCAGCGCGTCGATCAGGCCGGTGGCGCGTGCTGCAGTCAGGTCGTGCGGTATCGGAACTCCTCCGGCTGATTACCTTCAATACCCCCTGAAACCCACTACCAAGCCATATGCAGGTGCAGGCTGCGCTCCGAGTATCGCCTGGACGGTCTTCGTAGACGTCTCTCCGAAGGTTGCTGGATTCGAGATGATGCTTGACAGATACGTTTCTTCAAGACGAGGAGAAACAATCGAACCGTCCAGCCTCAGCTCGAATTCGGCAGTGTTGTGCAACCATGACTTGCGCGCGTCATGGCCGAGCGGCTGCAGGCGGAAGCGAACCTTTCTTATCTTGTCCAGCCCCCCACGCTCGCACGACAGGATGTCGTCGAATAATCTCCCGACTCGCGAACATGATAGGCAGGATTGGTCACCTTTGCCGCCCCGACCAGAGTGAACTTGGTCCGATCGAGGCCGCCATTGCACCCCAGGGCCCAGGCCAGAGGCCCCAAACAAGCCCCGAGAATGCCGCGCATATCATGGCTGCAAGGACAGCCGTCCGTCGAGTCGCGCGTGTGGCCGTTGGCCGGTCGCACCTCTCTCAAGATCCGTATCCTGGATGCCGACGAATGGCCATCCAAGCTTCGAGTCGAAGCCCAGATGGCCATTCGATCAAGCCCGTGTTGCTAAAGCTTCTGGTTCGGGAAGTGCTTTCGCCTGGTGGAGGTGACGCTGCATTCCATCAGCCTCGACCACTCCGTGGTATTACCGAGGAGATCCGTGTCGATCTCACGGTTCACGAGCCAATAGAGATCATGGGTCCATGGCTGGTAGTGATAGTTTGCTCTGTCCTTCTTCCCTCTGCCAGCCTTTACTGTCCAGGTGAAGTTGACCGTCACCACGTTGGTGAGCTGCTGTTCGTACTGATTGATCGTACAGGTGCTCAGCGCGCTTTCTTTGCACTTCGAGCGTATCGGCGGTATGGCGGAAACGTAGGTTCGCTTTTCGCTGAGGTCGATCATGTCGTCGGCGACATCCGTCCCTACGCAGTCGTCTTCTTTTGCATGCTGAACCTCCAGGCTGATCCCTCCTGTCACGCTCGGCTTGCCGTCGAAGCCACCACTGATATCCAGGCTGGGAGACCAAGAGGTGCTGTCATGAACGAAACACGCGTGGCTCTTCATGAAGACCTTCGTGTTCGGCGAATTCTCTGACGGCTTGGCGGCATCCTTGCTCCAGCCGGTGAGGACTTTGCCGAAGGCCGAAGCGGCGCCATATTTCTTGCTTTTCGAGGCGAAGGTAAGCGATGTTACGACATCATCGAGCCGCCATATTTCATCCTCATCGTAGATGTCCGTTTCCTGGCTGCGGTCCCACTGGGCCCGCACCGTGTTATCCCAGTACCAGCCCTTCGCACCCAGAGGTTCATGGATCTTACAGGTCATGCGAGTGAAGTCTTTGACGCGATATTCCTCTGGTTTGTCCCCTCGAACTCCTCCTGGGACCTGGATGCCGCACGAGGAGGCGTATCCCGCATCGTCGCTTTCCCCGCAATGAGGGGTGGCCGCCGCGCGATTGGTCGCACTGCCCTCGATCGTGTCGCCGCAGCTGCCGGCGTCGTCGAAGTCGCTGCCGTCCTGGTTGGCATCATCGGGGAGCGCGACATCGATGATGCCGCCCTCGCACCCGAAGACGAAGATACTGATGGTCGCTTGGCTCGGTTCGACCTGCCCCGCGCCGGCCTTCGTGGCAGCCGCAGGCGACTGAGAGGCCGTCTCCTTCCAGGAACGCTTGATGGAGGCCGTCACCTGCACGGTGCCATCCGGCATGGCCTGGGGAACGACGTTGAACACCTCGACCACCGAATCCGACCTTGTGATCCCACCCTTGTCGAGCTGCTCCTTCTCCGCCACCAGCACCGGGTTGAGCAAAGACAGCTTGGCTGTCATGGGATGACTCGCCACGACTCCGGGCGCCTCGAAGACCGTGGCCGCCTGCCCCTCCAGCACGGCGTCCTGCGCCTTGAAGTAGTCATTGATGCGCTGCTTGTAGGCATCAACCGACGAGGCGGCCGAGTCGTCGATTGCCGCCTGTCCGGTTGCGGCCGGCCGGTCCAGGCATCGATCGTTCCCGCCACCACCGGGCGCGGGAGGAGGCGGTGCCGGCTTCGGAGTGACGGTGGCTGCTTCCCATTCACCCACGCCGTACTTCGTCCTTGCGCGGACCCGAACGGTGTAGGCGGTGCCGTTGGCCAGCTGCCCGACCGCTATCGACGGCTGATCGGTGTCCCAGCTGCTCACCACCTGTCCGGCACCATCGACGATCTCCACGTCGTAGCCGTCCAGCAGCACCAGACCGCCGGTGTCTTCCGGCAGGCCCCAGCTGGCGACCAAGCCCTTGTCGCCAGCGGATGCGTTGAGGTTCAGGACCTTCGACGGCGGGCCGGGCAAGATGTAGGTCAGTGCGAGGCTGAGCTGCTCAGCAGCGCTCGGGCCGCCCAGAGTGACCGGCTGCTCGTGCTCTGCGGTCACCAGGTACCACATCGCCGTACTGTCTTTGAGATCGACCTGGCCGACAGACAACGGCAGATCGTTGACATCGGCCGCATCCACATCAGCGGCCAGATCTGAACCTCTGCTGTCCTGAGTCACGCTGTTGTTCAACCCGGAGACTTTCAGAACCACGCCGTCTGGGCATGCAGCTCCTCCACACAGAGCACTTCCGGGTTTGAAAATGGCCCCGATGAAGCTGGCTCCGTCGGGCACCTCATCCAGCCGCACCCCGATGACTGAGGCGACCTTGTCCTGGGCGGCACCTCCTGCCTGAAGGGCATCTGAGTCGACCAGCGGACACGGCGCGCCGTCGCAGGCGGTCGGGTCGGTCTTGGCGGTCTTGATGACGAAGTTGTCCTTGCCCAGCGTCAGGTGCCGGACGTCCTCCACCGGGGGCGGCGGTGGCGTGCCCGGGGTGGTGAAGGAGACGGGGGCGGTCTTGGAGGTGCAGACCTCTTCGAGCATCGGGGTCGTCGGTGTGGTCGGTGTGGTCGGTGTGGCAGTGGGGGTAGGGGTCGGGGCCGGGGGTGCGCCGATCGGGGTCTGCATGTCCGCCTGGATCTCGGCGGCGCTCTGCGCGCGGCTGTAGATGCGCAGTTCGTCGATCGTGCCGCCGAAGTACTCGCCCCAGTTGGTGTTGGCGCCGATCTGCAGGGCGCCGCCGGAGTCCTCCAGAGCGCCGACGGCCTTCTGCGCGACCTGTTGCCCGTTGACGTACAGGCGGGCGGTGGTGCCGTCGTGGGTGACCGCCAGGTGGGACCAGGTGCCGGTGGAGAGCGCCGCCGTGCCGTCGACCTGCTGGTGGACGCCGCCGGAACGCAGCCAGCTGCTGGGGGCCGTGCCGTTGGAGGCGTACAGGCCGTAGCCGACGCCGCCCGTGTAGTCCTTGAAGGCGACGCTGCGCCAACCGCTCACGCTGGTGGGGTTGACCCATGCGGACATGGTCATGCCCCGCGGCAGCACCAGGCCGGCGTCGTGCGGGACGGAGACCTTGCTGGACGTGCCGTTGAAGGACAGCGCCTTGCCGTACTTGCCGGCGGTCCAGGTCGTGTTCTGGGCGGTTCCGGTGTTGTTCTTGCCGGAGACGTCGCCGACGCTCGTGCCGGCGCCCTCGTTCATGCCGTAGGCCGCCACGAGCCCCTGGGGAAGCGGCGTGGGGGTCGGCGTCGGTGTGGGCGTGGGGGCCGGCGTGTCGCCCGGCGTCGTGGTGCCGCCCTGGCCGACGGCGCAGGCCACCATCTGCCACTTGTAGGTGCTGCCGGGCTGGACCGTGTTGGCCGGGATCTGGAAGGAGGCGCGTTCGCCGCCGCTGACCTTCCGGGTCCCGAGCGGAGCCGACCCGACCGGGGTTCCGGCGTTGTCGTACAGGTAGTACTTGGCGGTCACCGGCCCGCCGGAGGGGCGGTTGACCATGCCGGACAGGATCGGCTGGACAGGGTCGGCCATGCCGGTCTCGGTGTCGGTGGGCAGCGTCGCCGCGTCGGAGGTGATGCGGTAGGCCGGGCTCTCGTTGCAGGACGGCGGCGTCACCCCGGTCCGGCACGCCTTGACCACGAACTTGAAGCTGGCCGGATTGTCCAGCGAGAAGATCCTCTCCGGGGCCTGACCGGCGGGCACGCCGTTGTTCGTCGTCGTGCCGGGAGCGGTGACCATCGTGCGCAGATCGGCCGGCGACAGCACCCGCTGGTAGGCGTGGACGTCGTCGATCGCGCCGGTGAAGGGCGTGTGGTCACCGGCGATCTGCCCCTTGCCGAACTGGAAGGCGCCGCGGGCGTTCCAGTTCGCGGTGTGATCGCGTTCGTCGGCCAGCTCGCCGTCGACGAACAGCCGGATCTTGTGAGCGGTCTGGTCGTACTGGACGGCCACATGGCTCCATCGGCCGACCCGGGCGATGTTCTTGGAGACCGCCCACTGTTCGTAGATCCGATCGGGGATGTCCTGGGTGACCATGGTGAGAACCCACCGCTGATCGACCTCGGGCACCGTCGAGCGGGCGTAGGCCAGGGTGAAGGCGGGCTGGTTGACGCCCTGCTGGGAGAAGACCACCTGGTCCTCGGCGCTGTCCTCCAGCTTGACCCAGGCCGTCACCGTGTAACTCTGATCGGTGTTGAGCACCGGCCCGGCGGTGGCGCCGGTGCCGCCGGACAGTTTGAGAGCCTGGCCGACCTGCCCGGGGACGCGGCTGTAGGCGCCGGTCAGGGTGGCGTTCAGGTTGTGGCCGGAGGCGTCGGCCGCGCCGGCTCCGGACGTCTCGTCCAGCTTCCAGTAGGCGGCCTCGCCGGTGGGAAGCTGCGCGGGGGGCGGGGCCATGGTGGAGTCGTTGACGCTGACGGTGTAGTCGAGCGGGGTCGCCTCGGGCACGCTGGACTTGTAGGTGACCTTCACCGCCGTGGAGCGGGCGATGGCGTCAGTGCCGCTCAGAGAGTCGATGGACTCGGCGGCCACAGTCGGGATCTCCGGCGGCAGCACCCAGTCCACGCTCAGCTTGGGCACGTTCTGGCCGAACATCTGCGCCCAGAAGTCGAAGTTCTCGCTGGCGTTGGAGGGGGGCGTGGTCTCGGTGCCCAGTTGCAGCATCAGCCCGTGGTTGGGGGTGCCGCCGGCCCAGGCCTGAGCCATCGCGGTCAGATCCCAGCTCCACACCGCCCCGGCGGTCTGCGGCTGGATGCACGGATTGATCGAGGAGCGTCCGTCGGGGGTGGTGGCGGGCTGCCTGCTCCAGAACGTGTCGTCGGCCACCCAGGCTTCGGTGATCCGGTGCGCGAAGATCGACTGGTAGTTGACCAGGCAGGAGCTGGCGTTGGCCCGCAGGGTCAGCTGCATGGTGGCCTTGAGCACGTTCCGGTTGGCGATCGACGTGGTGTCGAAGGCCATCAGCGCCCGCAGCGTCTCCGGCCTGTCGGCGCAGGTCTGGTTGGGCCACGTCCCGGTGCAGTACCGGTAGTTCTGGCGGCCGACCCTGCCCGGGGAGATCTGGGAGTTGGGCGACATGATCCCCACCTCTTGGGTGACGCCCAGAGTGGTGGTGGGATCAACGGTCACCGGGTACCGGGTGGCCGGGTCGGCCAGCCAGGCCGGGTCCGGCTTCAGCACCAGGACGGTCCGGCCGTCCTTGCTCTCCACGCTCGTCCTGACCTTGGCCTCGCGGCCCGGCCGGCCGTCGGCGGTGTCGGCCGCGGCGGCGTCCCACATCCGGGGCGCCGGAGCCGACAGGGCGGTCTTGCCCTTGTTGTTCTTCAGCGCCAGCCCGCCCCCCTTCGACATCGAGAGCGTCAAGCCGTCGGTCTCCACCGGCAGCCGGAACTCCACCGGCTTCGTGGGCCGCTCGCGCAGGACGACGTCGTGCCGGAACCCGGTGGGCAGGGCCGTGGCCACGAGATCGGCGCCGGGCCCGGCGGCGTCGGCGTACCGGGCCTTGTCGCCGGTGATCTCCGGGCGTGGCAGCGGCGCGCCCCAGGACAGGGCGACCCGCTGTTTCCCGTCACGTGCCAGTGAGGCGAACGGGCCGTCGCCCCCCAGCGAGAAGCTCACGTCGGCCTTGGCCAGCTTCGGCCTCAGCACGCCGTCCCGCTCCACCAGGCTCGTGTCGATCGGGGCCCAGCCGCCATCGGCCTGTTTGAGCTGCACCGGCCCGTCGTAGGCCTGGGTGGTCAGGTGCCCGTCGGGATAGGCCCACACGCGGGCGGACTCGGTGAAGGCCGCCTCCACCGGCACCGGCTGCCCCGACCTGCGCGCCTGGGCCACCGCCGCCCGCAGCGGCGCGTCCGGATCGTCCGGCTTGGGGAAGGTCGTCATCGACGGAGGAGCGGGGGTCGCGGTCGGAGCCGGTTCGGGATCGGCCGACGCCACCGTGGCGCCGGCCACCAGCAGCGACGCCGCCACCATGAGCGTCGCGGCGACGGCGAGGCGCCTGGGCGGCTTCCCGCTCACCGTTACCGCGCTGACTAACTTGTTCACTGACACTCACAATCTGTGCCGAGTCGGATTAGCAAACAAGATTTACCTACGGTCAAGATCGCCGGGCAACAAGATCAGGGATCACAATAAGGTAAACATAAAATCTGTAACGGCCGCCTTCTCCGGCACGATGTACCTGGCCGAATTACTGGTAATTGCCATTCTCACAACACGCGGAGTGGCAAGGCGATCACGCCTGCAAAACCGGCCCTCCACGGCGCACTGTGGTGCCCGCGTCCCCCATAACCACCACAGCCCAGCCCGCTGTGGACCAAATGAACACGTTGCCGCCCGCCGACCGCAGAAATTACATATGAAGCACCTGGCCCCGCGCCAGAAAACCGAATTCCCGCAACGAAAGGAACGGCGCATGCCCCATGCCGACGGAACACACCGCGACCGCCGCATTCTCCTCCGCCGGGCGGCAGCAGTGCTCAGCGCGCTCCTGATGAGCGCCTCTCTCGTGGCCGGCGCCACGACCCCCGCGCACGCCGCCGGCGGCTGCGCCGACAGGTCGCAGAACGGCTGGACCATCCGGCTCTGCGCCAGCAAGAACGGGCTCGACCTGATCTCCGACATGTACGTCATCGCCAAGGGACAGACCGGCAACGGCTGCAGAGGCGAAGGCCACGCCACCTCATCCGGCCAGCCGATGGGATACCTCGACCTCACCGGCTGCGCCAACATCGCCGTCAACGCCCACTACGTCATCGCCTCGCAATGGGCGGTCGGCGGCGCGCAGGTCACCACCCGCGCGGTCATCTTCGAGAGCCTCTACCCCTTCCGCACACTGTTCGACCAGAGCGCCTCCTTCAACGACGTGTGACGCCCCCGACCCGGTGAGGCCCAGCCGCACCCCGAACGGCCGGATGCCCGGCGCGAGGTGAGAAACCTCGCACCGGGCATCCACGACCCCACCCGGCCCCGGCGCCGCATGAGGTCGGCGCCGGGGTGCTCCGCTCACGACGTCGGCGTGAGGACCTTGGCCTCGTGCTTGGGCGCGGACGGCTTGCGCCCCATCCGCTCCTTCACCCGCTCCACCACCGTGTACAACGTCGGAACCAGCACCAGCGTCAGAAGCGTCGAGGACACCAGGCCGCCGATCACCACGATCGCCAGCGGCTGCGAGATGAACCCGCCCGACCCGGTCACCCCCAGCGCCATCGGCGTCAGCGCGCAGATCGTGGCCACCGCCGTCATCAGGATCGGCCGCAACCTGCGCCGGCCGCCCTCGATCACCGCCTCGACCACGCCCAGCCCCTGATCCCGGTACTGGTTGATCAGGTCGATCAGCACGATCGCGTTCGTCACCACGATGCCGATCAGCATCAGCATGCCGATCAACGCCGGCACGCCCATCGCCGTGTCGGTCGCCACCAGCAGACCCACCGCGCCGGTCGCCGCGAACGGGATCGACACCAGCAGGATCAGCGGCTGGACGAAGCTCCGGAACGTCGCCACCATGATCATGAACACGATCGCGATCGCCGCCAGCATCGCCATGCCCAGGTCGGAGAACGCGTCCGCCTGGTCGGCCGAGGCGCCGCCGATCTCGTACCGGGCGCCGGCGCCCAGCGCCACCGACTTCATCTTCGTCGTCAGCTCCTGGGTGACCGTGCCCAGATCCGACGCCTCCACCTTGCCCGACACCGTCGCCGAACGCTCACCGTCGATCCTGGTCACCTGCGTCGGACCGGCCACCTGCTCCACCTTGGCCACCGACGACAACTTCACCAGCCCCGCGGCCGTCGGCAGCTTCAGGTCCTCGATCGCCTTGACGTCCTCGGGCGCATCGCCCCCGCGCAGCACCAGGTCGCTGCTGCGGCCGTCCAGGGTGATCTGACCCAGCGGCGCGCCGCGGAACGCCTGCGCCACCGCCTGGCCGACCTGACCCTCCGACAGCCCCTTGGCCGCCGCCTTCTCCCGGTCCACCGCGACCTCGATGCGCGGCGCGCTGGCCTCCAGGTTCGACGACAGGTCACGCAGACCCTTCACCTGGCCCATCGCACCCTTGACCGCCTCGGTCGCCGTGCGCAGCGACTCGGCGTCGGGCGCCTGCACGATCACGCTCACCGCGTCGGAGGAGAACCCGCCCCCGCCGGCGCCGCCGACCGTCACCTCACCGACCCCGGACAGACCCGTGATCTTCTCGCGAAGCTGCTGCTCCACCGTCGCCGGCTCGGCGCCGTCCTTGACCGTCACCGAGAACGACGCCCGGTCCGCGCCACCGCCCACGCCGCCCTGCATGGCGTTGCCGCCACCCACGTTGACCTGGTACGTCTCCACACCGGCCAGCCCCGACAGCACGCCCTCGACCTTCTTGGCCGCCTTGTCCGTCGTGGCCAGATCGGTGCCGACCGGCATCTTCTGCGTCAGCGAGATCGTGTTCTGCCCGGAGGAGTCCAGGAAGTTCGTCCGCAGACCGCCCGCCAGGCCCATCGTCCCGACGAACACCGCCACCCCGATCAGCACCGTCACCAGCTTGAACCGCGTGGCGAACCGCAGCACCGGCAGGTACGCCCGCTGCAACGGGCTGCGCAGCTCCTTGGCCTCGGCCTCCTCACGCTGGGCCCGAGCCTGCTCCGGCGACAACGACGGCGCCTTGAGGAACCAGTACGCCAGCACCGGCACCACCGTCAGCGACACCACCAGCGAGGCCAGCAACGCCACCGCCACCGTCACCGCGAACGGCCGGAACAACTCACCGACCATGCCGCCCACGATCGCGATCGGCGCGAACACCGCCACCGTCGTCAGCGTCGAGGCCGTCACCGCCCCCGACACCTCCCGCACCGCGGTCAGGATCGCCTGCAGCTTGGCCTCGCCGTAACCCAGATGGCGCTTGATGTTCTCCAGCACCACGATCGAGTCGTCGACCACCCGGCCCACCGCGATCGTCAGCGCGCCCAGCGTCAGCATGTTGAGCGAGTAGTCACCCGCCCACAGCGCCAGCAGCGCGATCACCACCGACAGCGGGATCGACACCGCCGTCACCAGCGTCGAACGCACCGACAGCAGGAACACCAGGATGACCAGCACCGCGAACGCCAGCCCCAGCAGGCCCTCGGTGGTCAGGTTCTCGATCGACTCCTCCACGTACGGCGCCTGGTCGAACACCACCGACACCTGCGTGTCGGAGGAGTCGCCCAGCGACCGCGTCAGCTCCGGCAGCTTCTCGCGGATCTCGTGGGAGATCGTCACCGCGTTGCCGTCGGGCGTCATCGTCACCGACACGCCGAGGCTCGTCTTGCCGTCGGTACGGGTGATCGTCGAGGCGTCGGCCAGGCCGCGCCTGATCTCGGCCACGTCACCGAGCTTGACCGGCTTGAGCGGCTTGGGCCGCGCCACCTGCTGCGGCAGCGCCGCCCGGCCCGTCTGGGCCGGCTGCCCGGCCTGCGGACGGCCCTGCGCCTGCCCCGGCGTCTGGGCCGGGGACTGGGCCTGCTGCTGGGCGGGCTGCGCGGGGGTCAGGTAGAGGTTCTTCAGCTTCTCCAGCGAGTCGACCCGCGACCCCACCTGCACGGTCAGCGACCTGCCGTCGGAGGTCAGCGACCCGGCCGGGATCGGCGTGCCGTTCGCCTTGAGCACCTCGGGGATCTGCGCCGCCGACACCCCGGCCAGCGCCATCTTCTTGACGTCCGGCTCGATCGTGACGACCTCGTCACGGGTGCCGGTGACCGCCGCCTCGCGCACCCCCTCCACGCTCTGCAACTCCGGCACCATGATCCGGCGCAGCTTGTCGGCCATCGCCCGCTCGTCGCCGCCGTCGCCCACCGCCAGCACCAGCACCGGGATGTCGTCGGTGTTGCCCGCCACCACCTGCGGGTCGACGCCCTGCGGGAGCGTGATCCTGGCGACGGCCTGCTGCATCTTGTTCAGCGAGGCCTCGATGTCGGTGCCGTACTCGAAGGCCACCTGGATCTGGGCCATGCCCTCCTTCGACGTGGAGGTCATCTGCTCCATGCCGGGGATCCCCTGGAAGGAGTCCTCGATCGGCTTCGTCACCTGGTCTTCGACGATCTCCGGCGAGGCGCCGGGGAAGGGCGCGATGACGAACGCGCCCGGGAACGCCAACGACGGCAGGAGCTGCTGCTTCAACTGCGGAATCGTGAACGCGCCGAACGCGGTGATCACGACCGCCACCAAGATCACAAGACTGCGGTTGACCAGACTCAACCGGGCGAAAGCGGTCATAGGCTCCCCTCCAAAGTTCGCCCCAGACTAACACTTTGCCTTATACGAATATTTAGCCTGATCCAGCTTTCCTGATAACCTTCTCAGGAAGCGAGAGGTGAGCGTGAGCGACGACCGCGAAGACCTGATCCGCCGGATCACCGAGACACAGCGCGACCTGGGAAGACTGTTCACCCAGCAACAGTCCCCCCTGTTCAGCTCCAACCTCACCATCCGGCAGCTCCGCGTCGTCATGCAGCTGTCGACGCACGGCTCGGCCTCGGGCCAGGACCTCGCCCACACCCTCGGCGTCAGCCTCGCCACCGTCACCGGCATCGTCGACCGCCTGGTCGCCCAGGACCTGGTCAGCCGGCACGAAGACCCCAACGACCGCCGGGTGCGCCGGGTCGAGCTCACCCCCGCCGGCGCCACCCTGATCGCCGAGATCAACGACGCGGGCCTCAGACACTACAAGCGCATCATGTCCCACCTCGACACCGAGACCCTGCGTGCCCTCGACCACGCCACCCGCCGCATCCGCGAAGTCGCGGACAAGCTCTACAACGAATGACCCGCCCGGGGCGCTCCCGATCGTCGCCGTTTTTCCGATGACTTACGAGGGAATGTCACCAGCCCAGCAGCTTTACATTGTAGATCTCAAGCGGGACAACATCGACGGCAGCTCGCCCTCATGGGCCACCGTCAGCCGCCGCGTCGCCCGCGTCACCGCCACGTACAGGTCGTGGCCGCCCATCGGCGACTGCTCCAGGATCCCCGCCGGATCGACCACCACCACCCCGTCGAACTCCAGGCCCTTGGCCTGCGTCACCGTCAGCACCACCACCGGCGCGTCCAGGTCCGCCGACCCCGGGAACAGGGCCGCCACCCGCGCGTGCAGCCCGTCGGGGGTGATGACCCCCAACCGGCCGCCCTCGCCCCGCGCGCCCAGCTCGGCCCGCTCCGCCGCCACCAGCGCCGGCAGCTCGGCCACCGCCGCCCGCACCGCGCGCGGCTCGTCGCCGCCGTCCCGCACCGACTCCGGCGGCTCCTGCCCCGGCGCCACCGCCGCCAGCACGTCGGCCGCCACCCGCATGATCTCCACCGGCGTGCGGTAGTTGACCAGCAGCCGCTCCTCCCGCCAGCGCCCCTCCAGGTACGGATCGAGCACCTGCGCCCACGAGCGCGCCCCCGCCGCCGACCCCGTCTGGGCCAAATCGCCCACCACGGTCAGCGACCGCGCCGGGACCCGCCGCACCACCGTCCGCCAGGCCATCGGCGACAACTCCTGCGCCTCGTCCACGATCACGTGCCCGTACGCCCACGTGCGGTCGGCCGCCGCCCGCTCGGCCGTCGTCAGCCCCGCGCCGTCGTCGGCCTGCCGCTCGGCCAGCACGTCGGCCCGGTCGAAGACGCCCTCCTCCAGCAGGCCGGTGGTCTCCAGCACCTCGCGCGCGTACAACTCCTGCTCGGCCCACTCCTCCCCCGCCCGCCGCGCCGCCACCCGGTCGGCCGAGTCGTCGTGGCCCAGCAGCTCGGCCGCCTCGTCCAGCAGCGGCACGTCGCCGACCGTCCACGGCGACTCGCGGGGCCGCACCAGCGGCGTCCAGTCCAGGCCCGGCGGGCACACCGACCACAACGTGTCCGGCGCGGACAGCAGATCGGCGACCAGCTCCTGCGGCGTCAGCTCCGGCCACAGCTCGGCCACCGCGCGCCGCACCGGCTCCTCCCCCCACAGCCGCTCGGCCGCCAGCGCGATGTCCGTCTCGTCCAGATCGCCCTCCAGGTCCAGCGGCTCGGCCAGCTCCGGGTCGTCGACCGCCAGCTCCTCCAGGTGCAGCGACTCCTCCAGCGCCCGCGCCTCCGCCCTGGCCAGCTCCTTCAGCAGCTCGGTGACGTACAGCTTGCGGGCCATGTTGTGCGGCAGGCGCACCGCCCGCGCCCGATCGCGCAGCCGCACGCACACCGCGTGCGGCACGCGCAGCCGCAGCCCGTCGAGCTCCACCTCCAGATCGCCCGCGGGCACCCGCTGCCGGTCGGCCACCGCCGCGGCCACCACCTCGGCCATCCGCAGGTCTCCCTTGACCACCGCGGCCGCCGGCGGATCGGCCGCCACCGCCCGCACCCCCGGGAACAGCTCGCCCACCGTGGCCATCACCACCTGCGTCTCCCCCAGCGCCGGCAGCACCTGCCCGATGTAGCGCAGGAACATCGGGTTGGGCCCCACCACCAGCACCCCGCGCCGCTCCAGCGTGTCGCGGTGGGTGTAGAGCAGGTAGGCGGCCCGGTGCAGCGCCGCGACGGTCTTGCCGGTGCCCGGCCCGCCCTGCACCACCAGCGCCCCCTGCAGGCCCGCCCTGATCACCCGGTCCTGCTCGATCTGGATCGTGGCCACCACGTCGCCCATCCGGCCGGTACGGCCGCGCCGCAACGCCGCCAGCAGCGCCGCCTCCCCCACCAGCGTGCGCCGGTCGCCGTCGGACATGCCGTCCAGGTCGAACACCTCGTCGTCGATGCCGACCACCGTGCGGTCCTTCAGGTGCAGATGGCGGCGCCGCACCAGGCCGCCCGGGTCGGTGGCGGTGGCCACGTAGAACGGGCGCGCGGCCGGGGCCCGCCAGTCGATCAGCACCGACTCGTGGTCCTCGTCGCGCAGCCCGATCCGGCCGACGTACGTGCTGACGCCGCCGGAGTCGTCGATCCGGCCGAAGCACAGGCCGCGCTCGACCGCGTTGAGCTGGGCCAGCCGCCGCGCCTGCTCGGAGGCGGTCACCTCGCGCTCGACCCGCGCCTGCCGGGTGCCCAGCGCGCCGCCGCCGGCGTACACCTGGCGCAGCGTCGCCTGCGCCCGCTCCCTGGCCGCGTCGAGCCTGGCGTACAGCCACCGGACCGTACGCTGCTCGCTGTCAAGGGCTTCCGCGAGACCATCTTGACGATTAGCCATTCCCTGCTATACTCCTTTACGGGAGCTCTATGGAGCCGCTTCTCGTATTGTCGAGCTCACGAGCCTAGCCCTCCTTCGCCGTTCCGGCAACCGACGCCGCCCGTCCGCGTTCCCGCGGCTGGTGCTAGCTTGAGCGGTCGTGTCGGACTATCTACGCGACCTGTTCTCCCTGCACGGCCGCCGCGCGCTCGTCACCGGCGGCAGCTCCGGCATCGGCCTGGCCATGGCCGAGGCGATCGGCCGGGCCGGAGCCGAGGTCGTCCTCGCCGCCCGCAGGCCCGCCGAGCTCGACCGGGCCGCCGAGCGGCTGCGCGCCCACGGCGTCACCACCTCCGCCGTCAGCGCCGACCTGCACGACCGGGACGACCTGGCCCGCCTGTGCGCCGCCGCCGGAGAGATCGACATCCTGGTCAACGCCGCCGGCAACAACATCCGCAAACCCATGGCCGAGCTCACCCCCGGCGACTACGAGCAGACCATCGCCGTGCACCTGACCGCCCCCTACCTGCTCGGCCAGCACTTCGGCCCCCGCATGGCCGCGCGCGGCCGGGGCCGCATCATCAACGTCGGCTCCCAGCAGTCCATCAGCGCCTTCGGCCACAGCGGCGTGTACGGCGCGGCCAAGGCCGCCGTCGCCGGTCTCACCCGCTCGCAGGCCGAGGCGTGGTCGGCCCACGGCGTCTGCGTCAACACGATCATCCCCGGATTCGTGCTCACCCCCCTCACCGAGCCCGCCCAGGCCGTCCCCGGCCGCGTCGAGGAGTTGGCCGCCCGGCACATGACCGGCCGCAACGGCGTGCCCGGCGACTTCGCGGGCGCGGCGGTGTTCCTGGCGGGGGACGCCTCGGCGTTCGTCACCGGCCAGCTGCTCTTCGTCGACGGCGGCTTCTCCGTGCACTGACGGTGGTGGCCGGCCCGGTCCCGACGCCTTTACGTTGTAGATCAGGTGCGGCGGCGGGCGCGGTAGGCGCTGGCCTTGGCGCGGTTCTGGCACGACAGGCCGCAGAACCGGCGCGAGGCGTTGCGGGTGGCGTCGAAGAAGACCAGCTCGCACGCCGCCGCCTCGCACGTGCGCAGCCGCACCCCCTGGCCGACGCCGATCACCATGGCCAGCGCGGTGGCCGTGTCGGCCGCCCACGCGTCCACCAGGCCGGCGGCGGGCCCGTGGAAGGCCAGGACCGGTGGGTCGCCGTGCAGGTTGGGCACGGCGCCGTGCCGCAGCAGGGCCCGGTTCAGCGCGGCCGGCGCGGCGGGGCTCGCGGTGAAGGCGGGCCGGAGCTCGTCGGCCACCTCGGCGAGCCGGTCGGCGTCGGCGCCGGTCAGCGCCCTGCTGGGGGTCCATCCATGCTGGACGAAGGCGGCGTCGAGGGCGGCGCGCCGGTCGGCCGGCGGCCCGGCGGGACGACCACGCACCTGGGTGACGGCCAGTTCGTTGACCAGCAGCACGGCCAGATCCACCCACCTACCGACATAACTGTCTATCTGGGACTGGCCGGTGATGCGCCACACGTCTGTCGTCACCGGCGAAGCCTACCTAGGCAGTGAGGTCGGCGAGGGTCACTCGAAGCCGGGGGCGGGCTGCCACAGGCTGATCTCGGTGCCCTGGTCGTCGGTGCAGGAGCAGCCGCGGCCGGACTTGCTCTCGTACACCTCGCCCGTCGTGCCGCCGAGCTCGCGCACCCGCTCGACGGCGGCGTCGATGTCCTCGACGTGGTAGTAGAGGTTGGGCTGCGCGGACCGGCCGCCGGCGCGCAGGCCCATCGGCACGTCGGTGTTGGTGACGTGCAGGTAGCGCTCGTGCTCGCGCCTGAACTCCCAGCCGAACAGCGGCCCGTAGAAGGCCGCCGCCCGTTCCAGGTCCTCGACCGACAGGGTGTAGTAACCCAGCTGGACACTCATGCACGTCTCCCCGCAACAATTGCCGTTATCGTTAAGCATCAACACCATAACGGAAGCAGGCAAAGATTAACAACGACGTTAACGACCTGGACGCCACGCTGGCCGCCCTCGCCGACCCCACCCGGCGCAAGGTGATCGACCTGCTGCGCGAGGGCCCGCGCCCGGCCGGCGAGCTGGCCCAGGCGGTGCGGATGAGCGCCCCCGCGCTCAGCAGGCACCTGCGCGTGTTGCGGGCCGGCGGCCTGGTGCGGGCGGAGGCGGGCGGCGAGGACGCCCGGCTGCGGCTCTACACCCTGCGCCAGGAGCCGTTCGCGGCGCTGCAGGCGTGGCTGGACCAGGTGCAGGCGTTCTGGGCCGAGCAGCTCGGCTCGTTCAAGGACCACGTGGAGCGCGGGCGGTGAGCACGGTGCGGGCGGTGGTCGTCGTGCCGGTCGATCCGGCGACCGCGTTCCGGATGTTCACCGACGAGATCGACCAGTGGTACGTGCGCGGCCGCCACAGCTGGGTCGATCCCGCCCGCGCGGTGGCCATCCGCTTCCAGGACGGCTACCTGCGCGAGCTGTGGGACGACGGCGGCCACGCCGACCTGGGCCGGATCGTGCACTGGGAGCCGCCCCGCCGCCTGGTCTGGGCCGACCTGCTCAACCCGGGCGGCCGGATGGAGATCGAGGTGGCCTTCACCGCGGTCGAGGACGGCACGCGGGTGCTGCTCGAACACCGCGGCCTGGACACTCTGCCGCCGGACGTGGCCGGGCGCATCCGCCGCGGCTACTCCTGGAACATCGTGCTGGGCTGGTTCGCCGCCCGATGGACGCGGGCGTGATCAGCGGCGGCCGTACTTCTTGTGCACGGCCTGCTTGCTGACGCCGATCGCGTCGGCGATCTGCGACCAGGGCAGGCCCGCCACCCTGGCCCGGCGCACCTGGACGGCCTCCAGGCGCTCGATCTCGCGCCGCAGCGCGGTGGTGGCGTGCAGGGCCAGCAGCGGATCGTCGTCCTGCGCCTGCCTCATCAGGGACGCCAGGTCGTTGGTCATGCCCTAACGGTAGTCCACGATCTCCCGCCGCTCAGCGGGTCATCGCGCGTCCAGGACCAGGCGGACGCCGAGGCCGATGAGCACGACGCCGGAGATCTGCTCCAGGCGGCGCCTGACGGCCGGGCGGCCGAGGAAGTCCCTGGCCCTGGCGACGGTCCAGATGAGCAGGCCGTACCAGACGGTGTCCACCAGCACCCAGACGACGGCGAGGGTCACCAGCGTCAGCGGCACGTTCTGCCCGGCCGGCACGAACGGCGGCAGGAACGACATCGCGAACACCGCGGCCTTGGGATTGGCCAGGCAGGTGCCGAGCCCCGACAGGTAGGACCCGCGCAGGCCGGCCACCGCCTCGACCTCCACCGGCGGGGTGCCCCGGCGCGCGTTCCACAGCGCCTGCGCGCCCATCACCACCAGCACGACCGCGCCCGTGACGCGCATGACGTCGTAGGCGACCTGCGAGGCCATCAGCAGCGCCGACAGCCCGAACGCGGCGGCCAGCCCCCACAGCAGGATGCCGGTCTCGTTGCCCAGCGCGGCGGCCAGGCCGGAGCCGCGGGAGCGGAGCGTCTGACGCAGGATGACGGCGGTGCTCACGCCGGGGGCCATGGCCACCAGGAAGCACGCGCCGACGAAAGCCAGAAGGTACATGCTGGGCATGCTGACAGAGAAGGCGGCCTTTTTCTCGCGATTTATCCTGGCTAGTTGATCTAGAGGTACAGCTTGCCGAGGCCGGCCACCGCCTCGGCCATCAGCGCCCGCAGCTCGGCCGGCTCCAGCACCTCGACGTCGGCGCCCATGCGCAGCAGCAGCCAGCGCGCGTGGGTGAGCGACTCGACCGGCACGGTGAGCGTCCGCCAGCCCTCGGGGTCGGGCTCGCCCGCCGCGGCCAGCGCCGCCGCGACCACGTCGGACCCCATCGTGTACGCCAGCAGGTCCTCCCGGCCGGGCGCCAGCCTGATGACGGCCTCGGCGGTGTACATGCGCTCGCGGAACTCCTTGGCGTACGCCCGCCAGAACGCCGCCAGCTCGAACCCCTCCGGCCTGCGGAACCGGCCCGGGAGCTGCTCGACGGTGAGGATGCGCGAGACCCGGTAGGTGCGCGGCGAGCCCTCGGGCGGGGCGGCGACCAGGTACCAGGAGCCGCCCTTGAGCACCAGCCCGTACGGGTGGATCACCCGGTCGACCTCCCGCTGCCCCCACCGGCGGTAGGTCATGTGCAGCGGCCGCTGCTCCCACACCGCCTCGGCCACGTCGCTCAGGTGCGGCACGTCGTCGGCCGAGCGGTACCAGCTGGGCACGTCCAGCAGGAAACGCTCGCGCATGCGCGAG
Organism: Nonomuraea sp. NPDC048881; assembly: GCF_040649795.1. Classification (NCBI taxonomy): domain Bacteria; kingdom Bacillati; phylum Actinomycetota; class Actinomycetes; order Streptosporangiales; family Streptosporangiaceae; genus Nonomuraea; species Nonomuraea sp. NPDC048881. The sequence continues at coordinate 395,796 of NZ_JBEZGC010000003.1, read as the reverse complement.
GCGTGCGAGCGCGGCTCGGGCGGCAGCGCGGCCAGCAGTTTCAGCTCCGCGGTCGCCGCGACGTCGGCCAGCCCCAGCTCGGCGGCCGGTCCCGGCAGCCCGGCCAGGAACAGCGAGGACGCCTCCTCGGCCGTCAGCCCGGTCAGGCGGGTGCGGTAGCCGTCCAGGAGCTGGTAGCCGCCCGCCGGTCCGCGGTCGGCGTAGACCGGGACGCCGGCCGCCGACAGGGCCTCGACGTCCCGGTAGACCGTGCGGATCGACACCTCCAGCTCGGCGGCCAGCTCGGGCGCGGTCATCCGGCCCCGCGTCTGCAGCAGCAGGAGGAGGGAGAGCAGGCGGCTGGCACGCATATTCGTCATTGTATTGCGCACATTTTCGGTGTTTGTATGAACAGATGGAACGTTTGACCGCCATCATGAACGCCCTGCGCGCCCAGGACAGCGTCTTGGTGACCGAGCTCGCCGAGCGGCACGGCGTGTCGGAGATGACGATCCGGCGCGACCTGGACGAGCTGGCCCAGCAGGGCGTGGTCCGCCGGGTCAGGGGCGGGGCGCTGTCCCTGCTGCTGCGCGGCGAGGAGCCGCCGTTCGGGGTGCGCGAGCGGGAGGCGGTGGAGGCCAAGCGGCGCATCGGCGTCCGGGTCGCGGCGCTGATCGCCGACGGGGAGGCGGTCGTCCTGGACGGCGGCACCACCGTGCTGGAGGTGGCCCGCGCCCTGACCGGGCGGCGGCTGACCGTGCTGCCGCTGGCGTTGCAGGCCGTCTCGCTGCTGGCCGCCGCGCCGCGGGTGCGCCTGGTGCTGCCCGGCGGCGAGGTCCGCAAGGGCGAGCTGAACGTCACCGGCCCGCTCGCCGAGAGCTCGATCGCGGCGCTGCGCTTCGACACCGCGGTGATCGGTTGCTGCGGCCTGTCGGCCGAGCACGGCCTGACCGCGCACGACCTGCCCGAGGTCGCGGTCAAACGGGCGGCCATCGCCGCCGCCCGGCGGGTGATCGTGGCCTGCGACTCGGGCAAGTTCTCCCGCACGGCCTTCGGCGCGGTCTGCCCGATCTCCCGCCTGGACGTCGTGGTGACCGACGAGGGCGTGCCGCCCGAGCAGCGTGACGCGCTCCTCGCGGCCGGGGTGGACGTCAAGGAGGCCGGATGAGACGCGAACGGACGGCCGTCTACTTGCTGTTCTTCCTGGCCGGCCTGGCCATCGGCACCTGGACGGCCCGCATCCCCGCCATCAAGGAGGCCCTCGGGCTCGACGCGGGACGGCTCAGCCTGGCGCTGCTGGCCATCGCCGCGGGCGCCGTGGCGGGCATGACGACCGTAGGCCGCCTGGTGGACCGGTACGGCAGCAGCCGCGTCATGATCCCGGCGGCCCTGTTGCAGGGCGTGGTGCTGGTGCCGCCCGCCTTCGCCCCCGGCCTGGGCGCGCTGGCCGCCGCGCTGCTGGTCTTCGGGATCGTCCACGGCGTCCTGGACGTGTCCATGAACGCCAACGCCGTCGAGGTGGAGCGCGCCTGCGGTCGGCCGGTGATGTCGTCCTTCCACGCCGTCTACAGCGTCGGCGGGTTCGCCGGGGCCACCACGGGCGGGCTGTTCGCGCAGGCCGGGCTGCCGCCGTCGGTGACCTTCGGGTGCGTGGGGGCGGTGATCGCCGTGCTGGCGGTGTGGGCCTGGCGGTGGGCGCTGCGCTCGACGCCCGCTCCCCTGCCGGCCGGCGGCTCGGGGTCCGGACGGCCCAAGGGCATCCTGTTCCTCGGCGTGCTGGCCTTCTGCTGCCTGGTGGGCGAGGGCGCGGCGGCCGACTGGAGCTCGGTCTACCTGCGCGAGAACCTGGCCTCCTCGGCGGGGTTCGCCGCCGCCGGGTACGCCGCGTTCTCGATCGCGATGACCGCGGGGCGGCTGGCGGGCGACCGGCTGGCCGCCCGGTTCGGGCCGGTGGCGCTGGTGCGGTGCTGCGGGCTGCTGGCGGCGGCGGGACTCGGGCTGGCGCTGCTCGGCGGGGGGCCGGTGGCCGGGGTGGTGGGGTTCGGCTGCTTCGGGGCGGGGTTGTCATGCATCGTGCCGCAGGTGTTCTCGGCCGCCGGGCATCGGGACCCGGCCTTCGCCGGGCGGGCGCTGGCGCGGGTGGCGTCCGTGGGGTACCTGGGGTTCCTGTCGGGGCCGGTGATCATCGGGGCGGTGGCCCAGCTCGCCGGGTTGCCGCGGGCGCTGGCCGTACCGGCGCTGATGGCGGCCTTCGTCGCCCTGACGGCCCCCGCCCTGCGGTCTTAGGCGTCCGATCGCGGGCGGCGTGCCGGGGACCAGCGGCGTGCCGGGGATCAGCCGAACTGCTGCCAGCCGAGCCTGATCACCATCGCCACCACCACGCACAACAGCACGACCCGGACGAACGCCGTGCCGCGCCTGATCGCCATCCTGGCGCCGAGCTGGGCGCCGGCCACGTTGCACAGCGCCATGCCGAGCCCGAGCGCCCACTGCACGTGGCCCTGCAGCCCGAACACCGCCAGCGCCCCGAGGTTGGTGCCCACGTTGATGATCTTCGCCGAGGCGGAGGCGGCGACGAAGTCCAGGCCGAGGATGGTGGTGAAGGCGATGATGAGGAAGGTGCCGGTGCCCGGCCCCATGATGCCGTCGTAGAAGGCGATGCCCACGCCCGCCGCGGCCACCGCCGCCACCACCCGGCCGTCGGTCCGCAGGTGCGGCTGCGGCAGGGCGCCCATCGAAGGACGCAACGTGACGAACGCCGCCACGCCGAGCAGCACCACCATCACGGCCGGGCGCAACACGTCGGCCGAGATCGCCGCCGCCGCCCACGCGCCCAGCCCGGCGCTCACCACGGCCAGCGCCGCACCCGGTAACGCCACCTGACGGTCGATCTTGGTGGAGCGCGCGTACGCCACGGCGGCCGAGGCCGTGCCGAACACCGAGGAGAACTTGTTGGTCGCCATGGCCTGGACGGGCGGCATGCCGGTCATCAGCAACGCCGGCAGCTGCACCAGCCCGCCGCCGCCCACGACGGCGTCGACCCATCCGGCGCCTGCCGCGGCCGCCAGCAACACCACAACCTGCTCCAGCGGCACGCCGCTCCCCCACTCCCCCAGGAAACGCCCAGAAGACTACAGCCCCCCTCCAACCATCCACCGCAGGCCACCCCCTCACCCCCCCATGCCCTTCACCCCCCGCCCCCTTCACCCCCGGCACGATCTCCTGCACACCGTCTACCCGCCGCGCGGGTGACCGGCGGGCGCCGTCCCGGCCGGATAGACGAGACTGGACCGGTGACGATCGAGAACGGACCGCCCGCGTCGAGCACCTCCATCGTGGTGCTCACGCTGGCGCGGCGGGTCGAGACGGAGCTCTCCGCCGAGCTGGCGCCGCTTGAGCTGACGATCAGCCGCCTGGGGCTGCTGGGACACATCGCCGGGGTGCCCGGCGCGTCCTTCAGCGACCTGGCCCGCATGTCGGGCATCTCGGTGCAGAGCGTGCACGCGGCGGTCAAGGGGCTCGCCCAGGCGGGGCTGGTGCGCGACCGTACGGCGCGGGCGGGGTCGGCCTCGACCATCGAGCTCACCCCCGAGGGGCAACGCCTCCTGCGGGAGGCCGCCCAGGCCATCACCAAGGTCGACGAACGCCTCTTCGGCCCCGACGCCGACCCGATCCACCAACAGGTGGGCGAAGCGATCCGCACCGCCTTCCCCACTCCCTGACCTCTTCCCCCACCGCCCGGCCTCCGCCCCCTCCGTCGCCGCTTCAGCGGTGGAGCCCTGCGACGGCCGCCAGCACCTGCTCGCGGGCGGTGGTCGCGGAGGTGACGCCAGTGAGCACGTAGGCGGCCAGCCCTTCGGCCAGCGCCGCGATGGCCTAGAAGGCGAAGGCGAAGGCGCGGGTGCGCCGTAGTCCCGAATGACAGGGCGACTTTCAGGGTGGCTGAAGGTTTCGCTAGGCTTCAGTCACCCTGAAGGTTGGAGGCGATCCATGAATCATGTCCTGTTGTCCATCCACGTGCTGGCGGGGATCGTGTTCGTCGGCGGTTCGGCGGTCGCGTCGAGCTTGTTCCCCCGTTACGCCCCCGTCGCATCCACGACGCCCATCACCACCACCGGCTCTGCCACGGCCACCGGCTCTGCCAAAGCTGCCGGCGCGGAGCGCAGTGCCGCCGTAGCCGCTGCGCTGCACCGCATCACCGGTGGTTACGCCGCGTTCGGGTTGATCGTCCCGTTGGCCGGGATCGTGCTGGCCAGTGTGCAGGGACGGATGGGGCAGACCTGGATCATCGTGGCGATGATCCTCACCGCCGTCGCGGGCGCCCTGCTGGCCACCCAGATCCACCCCCGCCAGCGCCAGGCCCTCGACGCCCCCGACGACGGCCGCCGACTCCGTACGCTGACGATGCTCACCGGCGTCTACAACCTGCTGTGGGCGGCCGTCGTCGTGCTCATGATCGTGCGTCCGGGCGAGCAGACGGGAGCCTGAGCGTGCTGACCCTGCGCATCGCCGCCGCCGCCGAGGCCGTCACGCTGGCGGTTCTGCTGACCAACCTGCTCACCGTGCACGCCAAGGCGATCACGACCTACGCCGGCCCGCTGCACGGCATGGCCTACCTCATCGTCATCGCCACGGCGGCCATGACACCCAGGGCGCAAAGCACGCCCGGGGCGCGCTGGAGCGCGTTCGTCCCCGGGGTCGGCGGGCTGCTGGCCCTGCGACGCCTGCGCGCCGTACCGGACGGCCGGGAGGGATGATCCCGGGCTCGGGTAGGGCCCCAAGGAGGCCAGCAGGCCGAGCCCCAAGCAGGACGCCGATCCCGCGGTCCAGGCAGGACCACGGCCGGGCGACCCGAAGGGTCCCGGGCAGACCAGCCCGCAGGAGGCACAGGCTAACCAGCGGGCACGAGGCACAGGCAACCCAGCCCACAGAGAGCCGGGGAGACCAGCGACAGGCCAGCCCGCACGAGCCCAGGCAGCCACCCGCAGGGCCCCGACGAGACCAACGGGCAGGCCGGCACCGGACAGGCCAGCGGGCCCAGGGGGACCAGCGGGCCTGGGCCCGGACCAGGCCCGGGCCGTAGGTCAGTGGGCGGCGGCCAGGGGGCGTTTCCTGGAGGCGTAGATGTCGTCGATCAGCCGGTAGCTGCGCGCCTGCTCGGCGGTGAAGATGCGGTCGCGCTCGATGTCCTTCCTGATCTCCAGCACCCCGCGCCCGGTGTGCCGGGCCAGGATCTCCTCCTGCTGGTCACGCATCCGTACGATCTCCCTGGCGTGGATCTCCAGGTCGCTCGACTGCCCCCGGCCGCCCTCCGTGGCCGGCTGGTGGAGCAGGACGCGTGCGTGCGGCAGGGCCGCCCGCTTGCCCGGCGTGCCCGCCGCGAGCAGGACGGCCGCCGCCGAGGACGCCTCCCCGATGCAGACCGTGTGGATCTCCGGCCGGACGAACTGCATCGTGTCGTAGATGGCCGCCATCGCGGTGAACGACCCGCCCGGCGAGTTGATGTACATGTTGATGTCCTGGTCGGGATCGAGCGACTCCAGCGTGAGGAGCTGGGCCATGACGTCGTTGGCCACCGTGTCGTCGATCGGGGCGCCGATGAACACCACCCGGTCCTCGAACAGCTTGTTGTACGGGTTCATCTCCCGCACCCCGTAGGAGGTGCGCTCGGTGAAGGAGGGCAGCACGTAGCGACCGCTCATGGTCAGTTCATCCCTTCGGCGATGTGGTCCACGAACCCGTACTCCAGCGCCTGCTGGGCGGTGAACCACCGGTCGCGGTCGGAGTCGGCCTGGATGCGCTCGAGCGGCTGGCCGGTGTGGTGGGCGATGATCTCGGCCATCCTGCGCTTGGTGTAGAGCATGTTGTCGGCCTGGATCTGGATGTCGCTGGCCGAGCCGCCGATGCCGCCCAGCGGCTGGTGCATGACGATGCGGGCGTTGGGCAGGGCGTAACGCTTGCCCGGCGCCCCGGCGGTCAGCAGGAGCTGGCCCATGGAGGCGGCGAAGCCCATCGCCACCGTCGCCACGTCGCACGGGACGAACTGCATCATGTCGTAGAGCGCCATGCCGGCCGTCACGGAGCCGCCCGGCGAATTGATGTAGAGCGTTATGTCCCGATTAGGGTCTTCGGCTGCCAGCAAAAGCAGCTCACCGCAGAGCCGGTTGCAAATCTCGTCGTCGACCTCCTGGCCGAGCACCACGATGCGTTCCTTCAGCAGGCGCTGACTGAGCTGGTCAGGCCAGGCCGCGCGCTGGGTCTCCGTCATTGACGTCGCCTTTCTGCCGAAACTAATTCTGCGAAAAACGCTAGACCCGGCGGCGGTGAATTCCGGCCTATTTTCGCTGGGGGCGCATTTCACTCAAGGCGCATTACTCCCAGCGCGAAAAAGTATCGACATACAATCCCGGATGTGAGAAGGAACCTCCCCCGCCGTTGGGCGTGCCTCATCCTGGGCGGGGCGCTGCTGATGCCGTACATGATGGCCGGGGTGCTGGTCGCCGGGTTGTGGCGCGGCGCGTCGCCCGACCTGCTGATGCCGATCCAGGTCGGGGTGTTCGTCGCGGTGCTGCCGGTGGTGGCGGTGACCGGGCTGTTCCTGCCGGTGCGCGCGCTGGAGGTGAACGCCGCCCAGGGGCTGCTCGGGGCCCGCGTGGAGACCCCGCCGCGGCAGGCCCGCCGGTCGTGGCAGGAACGGCGGCGCACCGCCGCGTGGTTCACGCTGCATCTGGCGGTGGGCGGCGTGGTGAGCGGGTTCACGCTGGCGGTGGTGCCGTTCACGATGTTCACGATGGCGCTGCCGTTCATCGGGGAGCCGATGCCGGTGCTGGGCCTCACGGCCGAGCCGGGGTGGCCGTCCGTGCTGTGGGCGGCGGCGGGCGTGGGGGCGCTGGCGCTGCTGGTGGCGGGCGCGGCGGGCGCGGGCGCGCTGCTGGCCGCCCTGGCTCCCCCGCTGCTCGGCCCCACCCCCGCCGAGCGGCTGGCCGCCGCCGAAGATCACGCCCGTACGCTGGCCGAACGCAACCGGCTGGCCCGCGAGCTGCACGACTCGGTCGGGCACGCGCTCAGCGTCGTCACCCTGCAGGCCGCCGCGGCCGGACGCGTCCTCGACCGCGACCCGGCCACCGCCAGGACCGCGCTGGCGGCCATCGAGCAGTCGGCCCGCGCCGCACTGGAGGACCTCGACCACGTGCTCGGCGTCCTGCGCGAGGACGGCCGCGCGGACGCCCGCGCGGACGGGCGCGACGATGCAGGCGCCGATGCAGGCGAGGACGGGCGGGAGGGGCGCCGCGAGGGCCACCGGGAGGACGGCGAGGAGGGGCGGCGGGCGCCGCAGGCGACGTTGGCCGACCTCCCGGCCCTGGTGGCGGGCTCCGGCGCCGAGGTGCGGCAGGACGTGGGCGACCTGTCCGGCGTGCCCGCCGTCGTCTCCAGGGAGGCGTACCGCATCCTGCAGGAGGCGCTGACCAACGCGATCCGGCACGGCGGCGGCACGGTCCGGCTGGCCGCCGCCGTCCAGGGCGAGGACCTGCGGCTGGAGGTCAGCAACGCCAGCGGGAGGCACGGTGAGAGGCACGGTGGGAGGCGCAGGCGGGGCGGCGGCCGGGGCGTTGACGGCATGCGCGAACGGGTACGCCTGCTCCGCGGCGACCTGCGCGCCGGCCCCGACGAGGACGGCTGGACGGTCTCGGTCCGCCTCCCCCTGCGCCCGAGCCCATGACCCCCGCACCCCGGCTGATCCCCTCCAGACGGCTCCCTCCCAAGACGGGCCCCCGCTGATCCCCTCCAGGCGGCTCGCCCCCGGGACAGGCCCCGCCGCCGTCAGCCCAGGACACCCGCGAAACCTCCCCACCCAGGTGCCGCTACGGTCAGGGGCATGACACTCAAGGTCGTGATCGCCGACGACGAGGACCTCATCCGCGCCGGGCTGCGCGTCATCATCGACGCCGAGCCCGGCCTGCGCGTGGTCGGCGAGGCCGGGGACGGCGCCGCGGTCCTGCCGGTCGTCCGCCGCGAGCGCCCCGACGTCGTGCTGATGGACGTCCGCATGCCCGCCATGGACGGCATCCAGGCCACCCGCCGGCTGGTGACGCTCGACGACCCGCCCAAGGTCCTGGTCGTGACCACGTTCGAGAACGACGACCACGTCTACGACGCCCTGCGCGCCGGAGCGAGCGGCTTCCTGCTCAAACGCACCAGACCGGACGACCTGATCCAGGCGATCAGGCTGGTGGCGGCCGGGGAGTCGCTGCTGTTCCCGGCCGCGATCCGCACCCTGGCCGGCCGCCGCCCGCGCGCCCACGTGCCGGGCATCGACCGGCTCACCGGCCGCGAGGGCGACGTTCTGCGGCTGATGACCAGGGGCATGTCCAACACCGAGATCGCCGCCGAGCTGGTCGTCAGCCAGGAGACCGTCAAGACGCACGTCGGCAACGTCCTGGCCAAGCTGGGCGCGCGCGACCGCACCCAGGCCGTGATCGCCGCCTACGAGTCCGGGTTCGTCTCCCCCAGCTGATCGAGCAGCTGCGCGGCCGGCAGCAGGGTGGCCTCGGCGGCGCTCAGCCCCTTCGCGGCCAGGGCGCGGTCCACCAGCCGCAACCCCACCGCGTACCCCGCCATGTCGGGGATGCCGCGGGGTTCCTGGCCGAAGCGCCGCATGGCGCTGTCGCCCAGCACGTACGCCGGGGTGTTCCCCATGCCCTCCAGGTAGAACGCGTCCATGATCAGCCCGTGGGCGCGTTCCAGCTCCTCCCCGGTCACCATCCGCGACCAGGGCCCCATGGCCTGCGGGCCGGACAGCTCCCGGACGAACGCCTCGGCCAGCCCCTCGGCCACCACGTGCTCGCCCACGGTGACCTTCCGCGGGTCCCACTCGACGTTGGTGTAGCGCACGTTGTGGTGGAACTCGTGCACCGCGCAGTGCGCGATCCGGCCGATGACCTCCTCCGACGGCCAGCCCAGCAGGTACAGCCAGCCGGGCGAGCCGCCCATCCCGTAGTAGCCGCCGCTGATCCTCATCAGGTGCTCGTTGTCGGGGTCGCCGAGCACGAACATCACCTGCAGCGAGGAGGCCTGCCTGGCCTCCTTCAGCGCGTGGGAGGCGCGCTCCAGCTCCCTGCGCACCTGGCCGAGCACGTCGGCCTCGATCATGGCCCGGACGGCGGGCAGGTAACGGGCGTCCTCGGCGTCGACGCGGAAGCCGCCGCCCTGGTGGTGGATGTCGACGATGTGGCCGGGCACCGGGATCGCCGGCCGGATCGGCGCCAGCATCTCCCGCAGCGCCTCGGGCCGGTCGGCGAGCGGCCGGGCGAGCAGCTCCGCCATGGTCGTGAGCGTGTCGTGAACGATGAACTCCATGCCGCGGACGCTAAAGCCTCACGTAACGTGAGGCTCAAGCGCGTTAAAGCGGCGACTCGCCCAGTTCGTCGCCCGGCGACTGCCCCGGCGTGCCGGGGCCGGTGCGCGTCGGCGACGGCGACTGCGACGGCGAGGGCTCCGGCACCGGCGTGGCGGGCGTGGGCGGCGGCGTGGGCACGAACACCGTCGGCGGGAGCTGCCGGGGCATCGGCTCGCTGTCGCGCCTGCCGAACAGCAGCAACAGCAGGATCGTCGTGACCAGCACCAGCAGCAGCGCCAGCGCCAGCGCGGCCAGCAGCACCCGCCGCCGCGTCTCGGTCAGCGGCAGCCGCCGCGCCAGCGGCCCCGGCAGCGCGGGCGCGCGGTCGGTCAGCCAGTACGGCACGAAGTCCGGCCCGTGCGCCTGCCCGATGAACGTCCCGCCCACCATGACCGGGTCCAGGAACCGTTCGGCCCCCGGCTGCCCCGGCGCGTACGGCACCGCCACCCACGGCGCCGGCCCGTCGTGCACGTCGAGCACCTCGGGCGTCCCGTCGAGCACCGAGGCGCGCGCCCGGCCGAGCCCCAGCCACCCGCGCCCGCCGGACCGCCCCGGCGCCTCCTTGATCGCGGTCAGGAACCGGTCGCGCGCCGCCGCGTCGAGGGCGGCGCCCCGGGTGAGCACGGCCAGCGACACCGCGCGCCCGTCGGGTCCCTGTCCCAGGTAGACGAACCCGGCCGGAGCCGTGTGCAGGCGGGCCTGCACGACGTAGCGCCCCAGCTGGGGCGGATCACCGTACTGCAGGGGACTTGCCACGTTTGCCATGAAAGCACAGACGTGGCGTCGTGCACGTTCGCGGCGCGTTTGGTGGAATGGCGTCATGAGCGTCGCCGAAGAGTTGCCAGGCGGAAACGACGCGGCAGTGCTGCGTCGAAGTCTCGACGAGGTCCGGCGTGTCATCGTGGGACAGGAGCACATGGTCGAGCGGCTGGTCGTGGCCCTGCTGGCCCGCGGTCACTGCCTGCTCGAAGGTGTGCCGGGAGTCGCCAAGACCCTCGCCGCCGCCACCCTGGCCACCGTCGTGGGCGGCACGTTCGCCCGGATCCAGTTCACCCCGGACCTCGTGCCGAGCGACATCGTCGGCACCCGCGTCTTCCACCCCTCCAACGAGAAGTTCGACGTCGAGCTGGGTCCGGTGTTCGTCAACTTCCTGCTGGCCGACGAGATCAACCGCGCCCCCGCCAAGGTGCAGTCCGCGCTGCTGGAGGTGATGGCCGAGCGCCAGGTCACGCTGGCCGGCGTCACGCATCCGCTGCCCAGGCCGTTCATCGTGCTGGCCACCCAGAACCCGATCGAGTCCGAGGGCGTCTACCCGCTGCCCGAGGTGCAGCGCGACCGTTTCCTGTTCCGCGTGCGGGTGCCGCACCCCAGCGCGCACGAGGAGCTGGAGATCCTCCACCGCATGAGCGTCACGCCGCCCGTGCCCGACCGCGTGCTCGACCCGGCCCGGCTGCTGGCCCTGCAGCAGGCCGCCGAGCAGGTCTCGGTGCACCAGCTCGTGGCCGACTACGTGGTGCGCCTGGTCATGTCCACCCGCGCGCCCGCCGACTACGGGCTGGGCGGCCTGGCCGAGACGATCGAGATCGGCGTCAGCCCCCGTGCCACCCTCGGCCTGGTCTCGGCCGGGCGCGCGCTGGCCCTGCTGCGCGGCCGCGACTACCTGCTGCCCGACGACGTGCGCGACGTGGCCGTCGACGTCATGTCCCACCGGCTCATGCTGACCTTCGACGCCCTGGCCGACGGCGTCGATCCCGAGCAGGTCGTCAAGCAGATCCTGCACGCCGTGCCGCCGCCCCTGGTCGTCTGGAACCAGAACCGTTGAACTCCGCCGAACAGGCGCTGCGACGGCTGGAGCTGACCGTCACGCGGCGGCTCGACGGCCTGCTGCACGGCGCCCACCAGGGGCTGCTGCCCGGCACCGGCAGCGAGACCGGCGACAGCCGCCTGTACGTGCCCGGCGAGGACGACGTGCGCCGCATGGACTGGGCCGTCACCGCCCGCACGACCGTCCCCCACGTCCGCGACCTGATCGCCGATCGCGAGCTGGAGACCTGGGCGCTGGCCGACCTGTCGGCCAGCATGGACTTCGGCACCGCCGACACCGACAAGCGCGACCTGGTCGTGGCCGCCGTCGGCGCGATCGGCTTCCTGTCCAGCCGCATGGGCGACCGGTTCGGCGCGCTGGTGCTGCACGAGGAGTACATCCACCGCATGCCCGCCCGTACCGGCCGCCCGGCCCTGTACGGGCTGCTCAACTCCCTCATGGACGCCCCGCGCGGCCGGGCCGTGCCCGACGCCCCCGACCTGGCCGAGGGCATCGACGTGCTGGCGGCCACCCGCCGCCGCAGGGGCCTGCGGCTGATCGTCTCCGACTTCCTCGACGACCGCCCCGAGCTCGACCCCGACGCCGAACGCCCCTGGGAACGCCCGATCAGGCGGCTGGCCGCCCGCCACCAGGTGCTGGCCGTGGAGGTCATCGACCCGCGCGAGCTGGAGCTGCCGGACGTCGGCCGGGTGGCGTTCACCGATCCCGAGACCGGGAACGTACGTGAAGTGCACCTTTCTCCCAAAGTCCGGCAAGCATATGCCGAGGCCGCCGCCCTCCAGCGTGAGGGCACCCGGCTCGCCCTGCGCCGCGCCGGGATCGCCCACCTGGTGCTGCGGACCGACCGGGACTGGGTGTTCGACGTGGCGCAGTTCGTCCTGCGCCAGCGCCGCATGAGCCACCTCGCCCACCGGAGACCCGTATGACGTTTCTCGCGCCCGGCTGGTTGTGGCTGTTCGTGCTGGTGGCGCTGCTGGTGGCCGGATACGTCGTGGCGCAGTTCGCCCGCCGCCGCTACACCGTGCGCTTCACCAACCTGGCGCTGCTCAACCTCGTCGCCCCCGCCGGGCCGGGCTGGCGGCGGCACGTGCCCCCGGCGCTGTTCCTGGTCATGATGTCGTTCCTGGTGGTCGGCGCCGCCAAACCCGCCGACCAGGTACGCGTCCCCCGCGACCGCGCGACCATCATGATCGCCCTCGACGTCTCCCTGTCCATGGACGCCGGCGACGTCCAGCCCAATCGCATCAGCGCCGCCAAGGCCGCAGCCCAGGCGTTCGCCAGGGAGCTGCCCGACCGCTTCAACGTCGGGGTGGTCTCCTTCGCCCGCTCGGCCAACGTCGTCATCTCCCCCACCACCGACCACCAGGCCGTCGTCACCGCCATCGGCAACCTGACCACCCGGCCCGGCACCGCGATCGGCGAGGCCGTCTTCAACTCGCTCGACTCGGTGCGCTCCTTCGACCAGCAGGCCGCCACCGACCCGCCGCCCGCCGCGATCGTGCTGCTGTCCGACGGCGACAACACCTCCGGCCGGTCGGTGACCGAGGCCATCGAGGCCGCCCAGCAGGCCCACGTCCCGGTCTCCACCATCGCGTACGGCACCCAGGAGGGCACCGTCGACATCGACGGCAGGCCGGTGAACGTCCCGGTCAACAAGCAGACCCTGCAGTCGCTCTCCGACGGCACCAGCGGCCGGGCCTACGCCGCCGAGTCCGGCAGCGAACTGCGCGACGTCTACGAGCAGATCGGCACCTCCCTGGGGTTCAAGCTGGTCAGCCAGGAGATCACCCAGTGGTTCATCGTGGCCGCGATCATGCTCGGGCTGCTGGTGGCCGGCGCCGCGGTCTTGTTCGGCACCCGCATCCCGTAACGTTTTCCCACGTGGCCCACTACTTCTCCGAACGTCCCGAGACCGCGAGCAGGCCGGGCTCGGTCGACCTGGTCCTGCCCGACCTGCACCTGCGGCTGGAGACCGACCGGGGCGTGTTCTCACCTGACCGGGTCGACGTCGGCACGCGCGCGCTGCTGGAGTCGGTCCCGCCGCCGCCGCAGGAGGGCGACCTGCTCGACCTGGGCTGCGGCTACGGGCCCATCGCGCTGACGATGGCCTCGCGGGCGCCCGGGGCGACGGTGTGGGCCGTCGACGTGAACCGGCGCAGCCTGGAGCTGACCGGACGGAACGCCCAAGCCGCCGGCCTTTACAAAGTAAGACCTGTTCATGTTGATGAAGTGCCGGATGACGTGAAATTTCGGGCCATCTGGTCCAATCCCGCCATCCGGATTGGCAAGCCGGCTCTGCACGAGATGCTCACCAGGTGGCTCACCCGGCTGACGCCCGACGGCGTCGCCTACCTGGTCGTCCAGAAACACCTCGGCTCGGACTCCCTGCAGCGCTGGCTCGGCGAGCAGGGCTGGCAGGCCTCCCGCGAGGCCTCCCGAGCCGCCTACCGCATATTGAAGGTGGCCCGATGAGAAGGCAGCTGCGCCCCACCGACGTCAAGCGGCTCAACCGCACCTGGCGCAGGAACACCGACAACCGGCTCGCGCTGATCCTGGAGTCGGTGACGGGCCCGTTCAACGTCGGCTCGATCTTCCGCAGCGCCGCGGCGTTCGGCGTCGACCAGATCTGGCTGGCGGGCAACGCCACGCCGCCCACCAACCCCAAGGCGGGCAAGACGGCGCTCGGCACCGAGCGCCTGGTCACCTGGCACGAGCCGGTCCCGGCCACCGAGGCGGTCAAGGCCGCCAAGGACGACGGCTACGCCGTGCTGGCCATCGAGCTGACCGGCGAGGCCGTGCCGCTGCACCGCGCCGACCTCGGCCGCGACGTGTGCCTGGTGGTCGGCAGCGAGGACCACGGCTGCTCCCCCGCCCTGCTGGAGGCCGTCGACGGCGTCTGCTACATCCCGCAGGTCGGGCGGGTCGGCTCGTTCAACGTGTCGGTGGCCGCGGCCATCGCGCTGGCCGAGGCGCGCCGCCAGGAGTGGGAGAATCTCCCCGAACCGTGACCGAACCGTCCACCATCGGAAGGGACACCGGGTCGTGCTCAGCCGTCGTTTCGCCTTTCTCGACCATCCGGGGCCGCTGGCCTTCGCCCACCGCGGCGGCGCGCTGGAGGGCGCCGAGAACTCCCTGGCGGCCTTCGAACGCGCGGTCGGGCTCGGCTACGACTATCTGGAGACCGACGCGCACGCCACCGCCGACGGCGTGCTGCTGGCCTTCCACGACCACACCCTCGACCGGGTGACCGACCGGCGGGGCCGCATCTCCGAGCTGCCCTACCGGGAGGTCCGGCAGGCCCGCATCGCCGGCGTGCACGAGATCCCGCTGCTGGAGGACCTGCTCGGCACGTGGCCGCAGGTGCGCTTCAACATCGACGTCAAGGAGGCGGCGGCCATCGCGCCGCTGGCCGAGGTGGTCCGCCGCACCAACGCCTACGACCGCGTCTGCCTGACGTCCTTCTCCGACGAGCGCCTGGTCATGGCCAGGGCCGCCATGGGCCGCGAGGTGTGCTCGGCGCTCGGCCCGCGCGGTGTGGCCGCGCTGCGGGCCGCCGCCACCACCTCCGGCTACGGCCGGCTGCTGGCCCGCCTGTCGCGGGCCGGGATCCCGTGCGCGCAGGTGCCGGTCGGCTTCCGCGGCCTGCGCGTCACCACCCGCCGCCTGGTCCGCACCGCCCACGCCATCGGCATGCAGGTGCACGTGTGGACGATCAACGACACCGTCCGCATGGAGCACCTGCTCGACCTTGGCGTCGACGGCATCATGACCGACAACGTCACCGGCCTGCGCGACGTCCTCGAACGGCGGGGCCTGTGGCACCCGCGCGGCATGGCGGCCTGACCCGCCCGGCGGCGGCCACCTTCCTCTCCTGAGGTGATCACTGTAAGGTCATGGGCACGACACGTGGACGTGACCCACGACCTGCGAAGATGGGCACTTCGTCAGGCATGACCCCCCGTGGCCGCAGAGGAGCGACACGACACCATGGCCTCCACCGCACCCCCCGCGGCCCTCGACGACTCCCCCGCGGCGCGCCGCCGCGAGCAACGCGGCTGGTACTTCTACGACTGGGCCAACTCGGCGTTCTACACCACGATCATCTCGGTCTTCCTGGGCCCGTACCTGATCCCGGTCGCCAGAACCGCGGCCTGCGCCAAGGACTTCCCCGCCCTCGCGCCCGCGACGTGCGCGTCCCAGTTCGACGCGCTGGTCCTGCGCCACCCCGGCCTGGGGTACGTCGACGTGCTCGGCGCCGACATCAGGCCCGCGGCCTTCTTCGGGCTGACGCTGACGGTGGCGGTGTTCCTGCAGATCGTGTTCCTGCCCATCGTGGGCGCGCTGGCCGACCACACCGGCCGCAAGCGGGAGCTGCTCGGCGGGTTCGCCTACGTCGGCGCGCTGGCCACCATGGGCCTGTACTTCGTCGAGGGCGACCGCTACCTGCTGGGCGGCGTGCTGTTCGTGGTGGCCAACCTGGCCTACGGCTCCTCCGTGGTGGTCTACGACTCCTTCCTGCCGCAGATCTCCACCCCCGAGGAGCGCGACGGGGTCTCCTCGCGCGGCTGGGCGATCGGCTACCTCGGCGGCGGGCTGCTGCTCCTGCTCAACCTGGCGCTGTTCCTGCAGCACGACAGCCTGGGGCTGAGCGAGGGCATGGCGGTGCGCATCAGCATGATGTCGGCCGGCCTGTGGTGGGCGACGTTCACGGTCATCCCGCTGCTGCGGCTGCGCAACCGTCCCGTGGCGGCGCACGAGACCACGGCGCTGCGCTCGGTGCGCGGGAGCTTCCGCCAGCTCGGCCGTACGCTGGCCGAGTTGCGGCGGTACCCGCTGACGCTGCTGTTCCTGGTGGCCTACCTGGTCTACAACGACGGCGTGCAGACGGTCATCGGCAACAGCGCGGCCTTCGCCTCCGAGGCGCTCAAGCTGGACAAGACCGTCCAGATCACGGCGATCCTGATGGTGCAGTTCGTGGCGTTCTTCGGGGCGCTGCTGCTGGGGCGGCTGGCGCGCAGCTTCGGCACCAAGCGCACGGTGCTGGCCAGCCTGGTGTTGTGGACCGGGATCGTGGTGGTGGCGATGTTCGTCGGCGAGGGGCAGGCGCTGCAGTTCTACCTGATGGCCTTCGCGATCGCGATCGTGCTGGGCGGCACGCAGGCGTTGTCGCGGTCGTTGTTCTCGCAGGTGATCCCGAAGGGGCGGGAGGCGGAGTACTTCAGCCTGCTGCAGATCAGCGACAAGGGGTCGGCGTTCATCGGGTCGCTGACCGTGACGATCGCGCTGCAGGTCACCAACAGCTACCGGATCGCCATCGTGTCCATGATCATATTCTTCGTGGTGGGCTTCGTGCTGCTCGCCCTGACGAACCTGCCCAAGGCCATCAGGGCGGCCGGCAACGAGGTCCCGTCGCGGATCTGACGCCCGTCAGGGGCCGTACCGGCGCGAGAGCCAGTACGAGGCGCCCACCAGGGCGCCGGTGCCCAGGATGGCCAGCAGCACCAGCGGTCCGACGTGCCCGCCGCCGGTCATGGCGCCGCTCTCCAGCCGGATCTCGGCCCGACCGGGGGCCTCGGCCGGGCGGGTGACGGGCTCGGGGGGCCGGGAGTCGCGGGCCTCCAGGCCGGGGATGGCCTCGACGTCGTCGTCCCGGCGGGGGGCGTGGGCCTGTTTCCTGGCCGGTTCGCGCCGCCCGGACCGGGGGGCCGCCCGGTCGTCGTCACCGTCGTCGTCGCCGCCGTCGTCGTCATGGACGGCCTGGGCGAGCGCCGGGGGCGGCCCGGCCGCCGCCTGGGCCGGAAGCAGCATCCCTCCCCCGGCGAGGACGAACGCGAGCGCGGCGGCCGCCGCGGGCCAGCGTGGCATGAGATCCATCTACGCCTCCTGATCGACGTCGCGGTCCCCTGAAGCCTGCGGGGCCGCTGTGGGGCGGCCGTGAGCGGGCCATGAGAGTCCTCTCACGAAGGGTTGCGCGTCAAACACCGAGCGTCACAGATCTGCGGCCAGCACCATGGTGCCCGGTCCCCGGGCCGCTCCGGGACCGGGCATCGGCAGCACGGTCTCGGCCGTGGCCTCGCCGCCGCAGTGGGGGCAGGTGACGACGGGCGTGAACTCCCGCCCGCAGGAGTGGACGAGCAGCGCGGGCGGCCCGCCGGGCGGGGTGGACCACCGGTCGCCCCAGGCCATGAGCGTCAGCAGGGCGGGCACGACGTCACGCCCGGCCTCGGTCAGCAGGTATTCGTGGCGCACCGGACGCTCCTGGTAGGGCCGTTTCTCCACGACCCCGGTGGCGACGAGATGGTCGAGCCGGCGGGCCAGCAGGTTGCGCGAGATGCCCAGGTCCTCGGCGAGGTCGTCGAACCTGCGCAGGCCGAGGAACAGGTCGCGCAGGATCAGCGGGGTCCACGGCTCGCCGATGACGCCGACGGCCTGGGCGATGGAGCAGTGCATCTCACCGAACCTGTTCATGCACCCATGATAGTGGGTTGATAATGTGAACCCATGACAGTTCACATTCAGGACTCAGCCGCCGGCGCGTACCGCCGGGCCGGCGAGGCGCACGACGCCCAGGCGCTCAAGGCCACCCTCGCCGACGGCGTGGTGTTCCACTCCCCGCTGAGCTACCGGGCCAGGTTCGAGGGCCTGACACAGGTGGGAGCGCTGTTCGAAGCCGTCTTCGACGTGCTGTCGGACCTGCGCTACCAGAGCGACATCGGCGACGGCCGCACCCGCATGCTCACGGCGACCGCCCGGGTGGGCCGCCAGCCGCTGAACGAGGTGGCCCAGCTCGAACTGGACGACGACGGCCTGGTCCGGGAGATCACCATGTGGATCAGGCCACTGCCGGGACTGACCGCGCTGATGGCCGCCCTGGGCCCGCGCATCGCCAGGGACAAGGGCAAACCGGGCCTTCCGCTGCTGGTGGGGGCAGCCTCCGCGCCGCTGGCCGCGATGACGAGGTTCGGCGACCGGACCCTGGTGCCGCTGCTGACCTGACATCCGGGTTGCGGTCGTCGCTCTGAACAGAGAGCAGTGCTCTTGACACGGGAACACCTGTCACGAGAGCATTGCTCTCACAACAGAGCGACGCCCTCAGCCAGGAGTTACCATGACCTCCCCCCGCCTCACCTCCGCCGCCTTCGCCGTCGGCGGTGTGCTGCTGTTCGTCTACCCGGTGGTGCGGCCGTCCGGCGACGACGCCGTCGCCATGGCCTCGACCGCGTGGGTCACCGGCCATCTGGCCGCGATGCTCGGCTTCGTGCTGCTCGGGCTGGGCACGCTCGGGCTGCACCAGGTGCTCGGCGACCGCCTGTCGCTGCGCGCGGCCGCGGTGACCTGGGCCGGCGCCGGCCTGACACTCCCCTACTACGGGGCCGAGGACTTCGGCCTGCACGTCATCGCGCAACGTTCGCTGCGCGACGGCGCGCCCGCGCTGATGGAACTGGCCGAGCAGTTCCGCTTCGCCCCGACGGCGGTCACCATGTTCGCCGCCGGGCTGGCGCTGCTGGGCGCCGGCACGGTGATGGCGGCCGTGGCCGTGTGGCGTTCGGGGATCCTGCCCAAGGGGGCCGGGACGGCGCTCGCGCTGGGTCTGGCGTTGTTCATCCCGCAGTTCTTCGGCCCGTACCCGGTGCGGATCGCGCACGGTGCGCTCATCATGATCGGCGGGTTGTGGCTGGCGGCGAGCCTGCTCAGAGCCCCGCGGACGACCGCCGCGGCCTGAGGACGAGGGACCGCTGGGAGCGGGCTCGAATACCCGAGGCCCCAAGCGCGATTGGATCACCCCGCGGGTGGGAATCCCATCACGGTACCAAGCGTTAGACACCGTGGGAGACAGACCCCCCACGTATGGGGGCCCTGTAGGAGGCATTTAGACATGGGCGAGCGCGCGCTTCGTGGCACCCGGCTCGGGGCAACCAGCTACGAGAACGACCGTAACACGGATCTGGCCCCACGCCAGGAGGTGTCCTACACCTGTCCTAAGGGCCATCGCTTCGAGGTTCCGCTTGCCGCCGAGGCCGAGATCCCCGCGACCTGGGAGTGCCGCATGTGCGGCGCGACCGCGGTGCGGGTCGACGGTGAGCAGCCGGAGTCGAAGAAGACCAAGCCCCCACGGACTCATTGGGACATGCTGCTGGAACGGCGGTCCATCGAGGATTTGGAAGAGGTGCTCAACGAGAGGCTCGCGGTCTTGCGCGCCCAGCGCCGCAAGAGCGCCTGACCACTTCTCACGGTGAAAACCCCCGGGCGACGCCCGGGGGTTTTGCTGTGCCCGCCCCCGCTACCAGCGCTGACGCGCCTCCTCGGCCCAGCCGGTGAGGCCGTCGAGGTCCACCCACGCGCCGTCGTCGTCCTGGACGCGGCCGGAGAAGTGGCCGAAGCACTGGTGGGTCTCGCTGGCCACCACGCCCAGCTGGGTGCGGGCCACCTTCTCGTGGAACGGCCGGAACTCCACCTCGACCCGCGGGCCGGTGATCCGCCAGGGGCGCAGCCAGTCGCCGCGGTCGTAGGTCCACTCCAGCTCGTCGCCGATCTTGTGCAGCCGGCCGCCGGTGAACAGGGCGTTCTCGGTGACGCCGGTGCCGTCGGTCCACTTGCCGCCGAGCTGGACGGACCGGCCGGGCCCGCTGCCGGCCGCCCAGTTCCAGGTCACCGCGTACGGCCACTTCCCCCGGCCGTGGTCGAGCACCGCGAAGGAGTCGGCGGGGTCGATCGCGAACTCGTCCGGGCCGAGGCGCAGGCGTCCGCGTGCCGGGCGGCCGACGTCCTTGACCGTGTACTGGAACCGGTTCGGGCCCCAGGGGACGACGACGCCGAGCGACTCGTGGCCCTCCGGCAGCGGCACCTCCAGGTCGATCCGCACGCCGGGGGCGGTGGCGCGGATGACGGTGGCGGCCGGGTCCTGCCGGATGTCGATCGCCAGCCCGCCGCCGCGCACGGACACCGTGCCGGCGCCGCTGCGGTCGGGGAAGGAGGCGCCGCGGGCCAGCGGCACGACGACGTCCTTGGCGAACTCCGCGCCGGTGGCCCGGTCGAGCACGTAGACGCCGTGCACCCCGGCGTAGTCCAGCGAGGAGGCCACCAGGCCGATGATGTGGGAGGGGGTGACGACGCCCCAGTACTCCCAGCGCTTGCGCCGTCCCCAGCCGCGCAGGTTGGCCCGGTGCAGCGGCGTGCGGGTCCAGCCGACCGCGGCGGGGTTCAGCCGGCCGCCGGGCAGGCACAGGTCGGCGGGGGCGGTGAGCTCCCGTTCATGGGTGGTCATGGAAGGCGAGCCTCCTCGTGACGGAGCGGATGAGGTCGGCGGGCAGCTTCAGCTCGGCCCGGTCGTAGGTGAGCAGGCCGTTCAGCTCGTCCTCGACGTCGGAGAGCTGGGTGTAGACGGTGGCGCTCAGACCCTGGCGGATGGCCGGGACGATCTGCTCCTCGTGCAGCCGGACGAACGCCGCGCCCAGCTCGTCGGCGGTGCGGTAACGCCGGTAGCCGAACTCCTTCTCGCCCCAGGTGTGGCCCTCGACGGCCAGGCTGTAGCCACCGTACTCGGTCAGGGCCAGGACGCGGCCGTCCGGGCGGGGCGGGCGGAAGCGGCGGAAGTAGACGTGCAGGCTGAGCAGGTCGCCCGCGCCCTGGTCGTGCCAGCCGCTGGCGTGGTCGATCGTGCGGGTGGGGTCCAGGCGGGCCAGCTCGCCGGCGATCCGCGCGGCGTCGAACTGGCCCCAGCCCTCGTTGAACGGCACCCAGACCGCCAGGCCGACCACGTTGCGCAGGTGCTCGACGGTCTCGCGCAGCTCGGCCTCGAACGCGGCCCGCCCGGCGGCGTCGGCCCGTCCGAAGCGGTGGTGGCGGCGGTCGTCCAGGCGCAGCGGCAGCAGCGCGGGGGTGGTGACGACCAGCGGCCGGTAGGTCTCCCCGCCGTTGACCAGGTCCTGCCAGACGAGCATGCCGAGCCGGTCGCAGTGGTGGTACCAGCGCAGCGGCTCGATCTTGATGTGCTTGCGCAGCATGGTGAAGCCGAGCTGCTTCATCATGACGATGTCGTCCACCATGGCCTCGTCCGAGGGCGGCGTGTAGAGGCCGTCGGGCCAGTAGCCCTGGTCGAGGATGCCGGCGTGGAAGTACGGCCGGCCGTTCAGCAGCAGCCGGGGCACGCCGTCGGCGTCGGGGCCGACGGAGAAGGAGCGCATGCCGACGTAGCCGCGGACGCGGTCCTCGCCGAGCGAGACGCTCACGTCGTACAGGAAGGGGTCCTCGGGGCTCCACGGACGCGCGCCGGGCAGCGGGACGCGCACCGGCCGCCCGGCGGGGACGGTGGCGCGGGCCGCCACCCGGCCGCCGGCGAGGATCTCGACCTCGGCCTCGCCACCCGCGGCGTGCACGGTCACCTCGACGCACTCCTCGGCGAGCACGGGCGTCAGCGTGAGCCGTTCCACGTGCCGATCCGGCACGCGCTCGGCCCAGACGGTCTGCCAGATGCCCGACTGGGCGGTGTACCAGATGCCGCCGCGGCGCAGCCGCTGCTTGCCACGCGACTGCCCGCCGGTGTCGCTGTCGTCCTGGACGGCCACGTCGAGGGTGTTGGCGCCCTCGGTCAGCGCGTCGGTGACGTCGAAGGAGAAGGGCAGGTAGCCGCCGCTGTGACCGCCCACCTCGACGTCGTTGACCCACACCCGGCAGGTCTGGTCGACGGCGCCGAAGTGCAGGAGCACCCGCCCGCCCGCGGGCCCGGCGGGCGGCTCGAACGTGCGCCGGTACCACAGGGTCTCCCCCGGCAGCAGCTGCCGGCCGACGCCGGACAGCGGCGCCTCCGGCGAGTACGGCACGAGGATGTCGCCGTCGTACGACGCGGGCCGCGAGCCGTCGTTGATCGCGTACCGCCAGCGGCCGTTGAGGTTGACGTAGCTGTCGCGGACGAGCTGGGGCCGGGGGTACTCCGGCAGCGGGATCGGGTCGCCGGTCACGAGAGCCACACCGCCGTGTCGGCGGGCAGGGCGCCGCCGTCCAGGGGGCCGCTGGCCAGCAGGACGTCGTGGTGCGGGGGCAGCGGCACCGTGTCCGGGCCGAAGTTGACCATGAGCGTGAAGCCGGGCTCGCGGCTGAGGGCCAGCACGCCGGGCGGCGCGTCGAGCCAGGTCAGGTCGCCGTCGCCGAGCGCGGGGTGCTCGCGGCGCAGGGCGATGGCGGCTCGGTGGAGGTTGAGGGTGGAGCCGGGGTCGTCGCGCTGGGCGGCGACGGTGAGGTGCGCCCAGTCGGCCGGCTGGGGCAGCCAGGTGCCGCCCGGCCCGAACCCGTACGGCGCGGACGTGCCCGACCAGGGCAGCGGCACGCGGCAGCCGTCCCTGCCGATGAAGGCGCGGCCGGTGCGCTCGAACATGGGGTCCTGCCGCGCCTGCGCCGGCATGTCGAGGTATTCGGGCAGGCCGAGCTCGTCGCCCTGGTAGAGGTAGGCGGCGCCGGGCAGGGCGAGCAGCAGCAGCATGGCGGCGCGGGCGCGCCTGAGGCCGAGCTCGCGGTCCACGGCGACCTTGCCGAGCAGCACGTCGGCGGTGGGGGCGCGGACGAGGTCCTGGTCGATGCCGAACCTGGTCGCCATCCGCGGCACGTCGTGGTTGCCCAGCACCCAGGGGATCGAGCCGCCCGTCTCGCGGGCCAGCCGGTGGGACTCCTCGATCACCGCGCGGAACTCCCCGGCCGACCACGGCAGGGGCATCAGGCGGAAGTTGAACAGCTGGGCCAGGCCGTCGCCGGTGAGGTAGGGCCGGGCCTGGGCGGGGTCGGCGAACCAGATCTCGGCCACCGTGCCGCGCGGCCCGGGGTAGGCGGCCAGGATCTTGCGCCAGGACCGGTACAGCTCCAGCAGCTCGGGCTGGTGCTCGTACGGCACCGCGGACTGTCCGGGCGCCAGCGGCGCGCCCTGGCTGCCGGGGACGACGTCGGGCAGGCCGTCCTCCTTGAACAGCATGGCGGCGACGTCGATGCGGAACCCGGACACGCCGCGGTCCAGCCAGAACCGCAGCACGTCCTCGAACATGGCGGTGACGCCGGGGTGCCGCCAGTTCCAGTCGGGCTGGGCGGAGTCGAACAGGTGCAGGTACCACTGGCCGTCGGGGGCCTGGGTCCAGGCGGGGCCGCCGAACATGGACTGCCAGTTGTTGGGCTCGTCGCGGAAGACGAACCAGTCGCGCTCGGGGCTGCCGGGGCCGGCCGCCAGCGCCTGCTGGAAGCGCGGGTGGGCGGCGGAGCAGTGGTTGGGCACGATGTCGACGATGACCTTGATGTCCCGGGCGGTGGCCGCGGCCACGTAGGCGTCGAAGTCGGCCAGCGTGCCGTAGCGGGGATCCACGTCGGTGTAGTCGGCGACGTCGTAGCCGCCGTCGGCCAGCGGTGAGGGGTAGAACGGGCTCAGCCAGACGGCGTCCACGCCTAGGTCGGCCAGGTGGTCCAGGCGGGCCAGCGCGCCGGGCAGGTCGCCCTGGCCGTCGCCGTCGGCGTCGGCGAAGCTGCGGGGGTAGATCTGGTAGACGACGGCCTCGCGCCACCAGGCGTCGCCGTCGAAGGCGACGGATCGGTGGGGCACTGCGTTATCGGACGCTTTATCGGACGCTTTATCGGACACTGCGGATTCTCCAGATGAGGCAGGCGCCGAGCGCGGCGAAGGCCGCCGCGACGGCGTACATGAGCGGGTAACCGCCCGCGGAGGTGACCAGGGGCGCGGCGATGACCGGCCCGAACGTGCTGGAGGCGGAGTTGGCCAGGCTGACGATTCCCAGGTCCTTGCCGCGGTCGGCGTCGGCGGGCAGGAGCTGGGTGACCATGGCCTGGTCCACGGCGGCGAACATGCCGTAGCCCGCGCCGAGCAGGACGCTGGCGGCGATGGCGGCGGGCCAGCTGGTCAGGAAGGTCAGCACGAGCCCGGAGGCGGCCATCGTGAGCCCGCCGACGAAGACGGCCGTGCGGCGGTTGCCGAACCGGTCCGACAACCAGCCCGCGACCAGGGTGGGCGCGACGCTGCTCAGCGTGAAGACCGCGACCAGCACCACGACGCCCTGCTCGACGGTGGAGCCGGGGAAGAGCGCCTCGTAGCCGACGCCGTCGCGCAGGTAGTACTGCAGGTAGCCGATCGCCATGGCGAGGGTGAGGGTGATCAGGAAGCGGCTCAGCCAGGCCCAGGCGAAGTCGGGGTGCTTGCGCGGGCTCACCTTGAAGCTGCGCAGCAGCGCGCGCGGCCCGAACGGCGGCAGGTCGGCCGGCGCGCTCTCGGGCTCCTTGGTGAACAGGCTGAACGGCAGCACCAGCAGCAGCACCAGGACGGCCATCGCGACGAACCCGGCCTGCGAGCCGGTCGCCACGACGGTGACCACCACGCCGCCCAGCAGCGGCCCGGTGAGCTGGCCCACGCCCGCCAGCGCCGAGGCCTTGCCGCGCTGGCTGATCGGCACCTGGTCGGGCACGGTGGCGATGGCGGTGGCCAGGGCGGCGGTGAAGGCGAGCTGGGCGACCGCCCAGCCGACGACCAGCCCGGCCAGGGAGTCCTGGCGGGACAGGAAGACCAGGGACGCGGCGCAGACCAGCGCGCCGCCCGCGATCCAGGGGCGGCGCCGGCCCATCCGGGCGCGGGTGCGGTCGGACAGGGCTCCGAACAGCGGGTTGGCCACGATCGTGCAGACGGCGGCGACGGCGAAGACCACCGCCAGCGACGCCTCCTTGTGCTGCGGATCGATGCGCGCCACGTGGGAGGGGAGCAGGATCTGGTTTCCGACGGTCATCGCCATGATGACCCCCATCTGGGCCAGCGCCAGCAGGGACATCCAGCCCGCGGACACCCGTCTGTCAGGCGCGAGGCGCGGTTCGGCCATGCAGGTCCTCCCTGGGGGGAACGTGAGAGGATGTCACGTTAGAACATGACAGGTCGTTATGTTAAGACTTGTTCGTGGAGAACCCCGGCATCCGGCGCCGACCGGTCCAGCGGCGCAGCATCGACAGGGTCGAACGCATCCTCGACGCCTGCGCCCGCCTGCTGGACGAGGTCGGCCTGGACGCCCTGACGATCTCCGACGTCGCCAGGAGCGCCGGCGTGCCCTCCGGCACGATCTACCAGTTCTTCGACGGCAAGCCGGGCATGCTGCGCGAGCTGGCGCTGCGCAACCTGGAGGTGCTGCTGGCCCGGCTGCGGGCCAGGGTCGCCGAGGAGCCGCCGCTGACCTGGCCGCGGGCGGCGGAGCTGGTGCTGGCCGAGACGGTGGAGATGCGCAGGAGCGTGCCGGGCTTCACCGTGGTCGACTTCGCCGACACCCGGCCGGGCGGCCCGTCGTTCCTGCCCGCCGGGCGGGTGCGGGAGAGCGGGGACGTGCTGGCCGAGCGGCTCTACCACTTCGCGCTGGAGGAGGCGGGGCTGCCGGCGCTGCCCGATCCGTACCGGGTGATGCGGCTGGCGATCCAGTCCACGGCGGCGGTGTTGCACCTGACGTTCTCCGCGACGCCGCAGGGCGATCCGGCCATGATCGAGCAAGGACGCAGGCTGCTGCGGGCCTACTTCGTGGACGTGGCCTCAGAAACATTCCGGTAACAAGGATTGACCGTTCAAAACCGGACGAACTACCGTCTTCCACATTCTATAGAAAGCAGAATGCAGGAGGCGGTGCATGGACGCGACGGGACGCGCGGCGATCGTCACCGACGTCGCGGGAGCGGTGGAGGTGCGCGAGTACGGCCTGCCGCAGCCCGGTCCGGGAGAGTTCGTCCTGGAGGTCGAGCTGTGCGGCATGTGCGGCACGGACGCCCACATCTACCGGGGCCGGCTGGCCAGCGTGCGTTTCCCCGCGCTGCTCGGGCACGAGATCGTCGGCCGGCTGGCCGCGCTCGGCGACGGCGTCGCGACCGACCACGCGGGACGGCCGGTGGCCGTCGGCGACCGGGTGGGCGTCTTCCCGTCGCTGAGCTGCGGCCGGTGCTTCGAGTGCCAGGTGCGCCGCAGGCCGGGCAGCTGCCCGGACCGGCGGCCGTCCTACGGGTTCGCCTCCCCCGCCGACCGGCCGCCGTACCTGACCGGCGGCTTCGCCACCCACCTGTACGCCTCGAACGCGGGAACGGTGTTCTACCGGACCGATCTGCCCGCCGAGGTCGCCGTGCTGCAGGAGCCGCTGTCGGTGGCCCTGCACGGTGTGGAACGTTCCGCGATCCGGATCGGCTCCACCGTCGTGGTCCAGGGGGTCGGCGCGATCGGCCTGATGGCCGTGGTCGCCGCCCGCGCCGCCGGGGCGGCCAGGGTGGTCGCCGTCGGCGCCCCGGGCGCCCGGCTGGAACTGGCCGCGCTGCTCGGCGCGGACACCGTCGTCGATCTCGGTGAGGGGCCCTCCGGGCGCCGCCGGGCGGTGTTCGACGCGCTGGGACGCGCCGGCGCCGACGCCGTCATCGGCACCGCGGGCTCGCCCGAGGCGTTCACCGAGGCCCTCGGCCTGGTCGCCGACGGCGGCGTGCTGGCCGAGCTGGGCAACTTCACCGACCGCGGCGCCGTCCCCTTCAACCCCTACAGCGACCTGCTGAAGCGGGACCTCACGATCGCCGGCGTCTACGGCGCCGGCCCCGACATGCAGCGCCGCTACCACCAGGCGCTGACGATCCTGGAACGCGGCGGCAGCCCCTTCGAGCGCGTGGTCAGCCACCGCGTGCCGCTCGGCCGGGTCCGCGAGGCGCTGGAGGCCCTGGGCTCGGGTCACCCGCTGGACGGCCGGGACGTCGTCAAGCTCGCCGTCGACCCCTCCGCCTGAAATCCCCCATTCCCCTCCGGGAGGACACCCGTGTTGAACAACACCCGGCTCGTCACGGCCGCGGCCGTGCTCGCGCTCAGCGTCGCCGCCTGCGGCTCGTCGTCGCAGGAGGTCGCGGCCGACGGCGGCGGCCTCGGCACGGCGCAGGCCCCGGTGTCGATCCGCGTGATCGCCAACGACGCGTTCGCCAAGCAGTGGCAGGACAAGCTCGTGCCGGAGTTCGCCAAGAAGTACCCGAACATCAAGGTCACCGTCGACGGCATCCCCTACAACGACCAGCTGCCCAAGACGATGCTGGAGCTGACCGGCACCACCGCCACCTACGACGTGGTGCTCGCCGACGACCCCTGGCTGCCGCAGCTCGCCAAGACCGGCGCCCTGTACGACCTCAAGGGCCCCGAGCTGGCCAAGTGGAACGACCCCGGCTACGACTGGGCCGACTTCAACCCCTCGCCGCTGGCCGCCGGGGAGTGGGAGGGCAAGCAGTACGCCGTGCCCGTGCGCTCCAACCTGCTGCTGATGTTCTACAACAAGTCGCTGTACAAGAAGGCCGGCGTGGCCGAGCCGACCGCCGAGACCACCTGGGAGCAGTACTTCAAGGACGCACCCAAGCTCGTCCAGGACACCGACGGCGACGGCAAGACCGACTCCTGGGCCGTGGGCACGTACTTCACCAAGGACCCGCTGACCCCCACCGTGTGGCAGACCGTGCTCAACTCCGACGGCGGCAAGATCCTGGACGGCACGAAGGTCGCCTTCGGCGGCCCGGCGGGCGTCAAGGCCCTGCAGACGCAGGTCGACCTGCTCAAGTACGCGCCGCCCGGGGCGAGCACGTACCAGTTCAACGAGCCGCTGGAGGCCTTCCGGCAGGGCAAGACGGCCACCATGTTCATGTGGGGCAGCGTCTACAAGGGCACCGCCGTGGACAAGGAGACCACCACCCTGACCCCCGAGCAGGTGGGCCTCACCACCCTGCCCGCCGGATCGACCTCGCCGGGCGCCCACCGCGGCATCTGGACGGCGGGCATCTCCAAGAAGTCCACGCACCCGGCCGCCGCCTGGACGTGGCTGCAGTGGGTGACCTCCAAGGAAGGCGAGCAGTTCACCGGCAAGGCGTTCGGCACCTTCCCCGCCCGCGACTCCAGCCTCGACGGCACGCCGCCGGCCGAGTGGGCCGGCCCGGTCTACAAGGCGCTCAAGGACGGCTACGAGGTCGTCTCCAAGGGTGAGATGTGGCGGCCCAGGCTGCCCGAGTCCGACGCCGTGCAGCAGATCCTGGCGCTGCAGACCAGCCGGGCCATGTCCGGGCAGGCCACCGCGCAGCAGGCGATCGACCAGGCCGCCAAGGAGATCGGCGACCTGCTGACGGCCAAGGGCTACAACCAGTGAGGCGTGCCCGACTGGGAGAGCCGGGCACGGCCTGGCTCTTCCTGGCCCCCGCCCTGCTGCTGCTGGCGGGCATGCTGCTCTACCCGATCCTCTACACGGCCTGGGTGAGCGTGTCCGACTTCGACCTGGCCTCCTTCCAGCCGTCCGGATGGGTCGGCTGGCGGCACTACGAGGCCGTGCTGCGCGATCCGGGCTTCCTGGACTCGCTCCGGGTCACCGGCGTCTACCTGGTGATCGCGCTGCCGCTGCAGATGGTGCTCGGGTTCGCCATCGCGTTCCTGCTCAACGTCGCCTGGCGGGGCAGGGGCGTGCTGCGCGCCCTGTTCCTCATCCCGATGGTGGTGGCCCCCGTGGTCGCCGGCGGCGTGTGGCGGATGTTGCTCGACCCGCTGTGGGGCGTCGTCAACTACGCCCTCGGCCTGGTCGGCGCCGGGCCCGTCGAGTGGATCGGCGACCCGACGCTGGCCATGGTCAGCCTGATCGTCATCGACACCTGGCGCTGGACGCCGTTCGTGGTGCTCATCGCCTCGGCCGGGATCATGGCCCTGCCCGGCGACGTGTACGAGGCCGCCCGCTCCGACGGCGCCGGCCGCTGGGCGATCCTGCGGCGCATCACGCTGCCGCTGCTGGTGCCGGTGATGGCCGCCGCGTTCGTGGTGCGCTGGCTGGGCGCGGTCAAGATGTTCGACATCGCGCTGGCCGCCACCAGGGGCGGGCCGGGCAACGCGACCAACGTCATCAACCTCTACATCTACGAGAAGGGGTTCCGGAGCCTGGAGTTCGGCTCGGCCTCCTCGATGGCGACGATCGTCCTGGTCCTGACGATGCTGATCACCTTTGTCCTGTTCCGCGTGACCCGGCGTCTGGAGAACCGATGGTGAGACGGTACGCGGCCGTCACCGGGGCCGTCCTGGTGACGCTGGCCTTCCTGTTCCCCGTGCTCTACATGGTCTCGATCTCGTTCAAGCTGCCCAGGGACATCTTCACGGTGCCGCCGCGGTGGCTGAGCGAGTTCACCCTCGACAACTACGTCAGCTACTTCCAGCAGGCGCGCATCCTGCCCCGCATGGTCAACACGGTCATCGTGGCGGCCGGCGCCTCGGCCATCTCCATGGTCGCCGGCTCGATGGCCGGGTACGCGCTGTCGCGGCTGCGGATGCGCGGCGCGGGCGTGGTGGGCGGGCTGATCCTGGCCTCGCGCGCGGTGCCGCCGATCGCGCTGGTGGTGCCGCTGTTCCTGGTGGCCAGGAAGCTCGGGCTGACCGACCAGTACATCACCGTGATCCTGGCGTACGTGACCTTCCTGGTGCCGTACGTGGTGTGGCTGATGCGGGCCTTCTTCCGCGGGCTGCCCAAGGAGCTGGAGGAGGCGGCGATGATCGACGGCTGCTCGCGGTTCGGGGCGTTCTTCCGGATCATCGTGCCGACGAGCCTGACCGGCCTGGTCTCGACGTTGATCTTCTGCATCATCCTGGCCTGGGAGGAGCTGCTGTTCGCGCTGATCCTCACCAACGACCGGGCGGTCACCATCCCCGTCGCCATCGCCGGGATCGCGGCCGACACCGAGAAGGGCGGGATGTGGGGGCCGCTGGCCGCGGTCGGCGTGCTGACCGTGCTGCCCGTCGTGGTCTTCGCGCTGCTGGTGCAGAAGTACCTGATCAAGGGTCTCGCGGACGGCGCGACCAAGGGGTGAGGAGCCGATGAGGATCACAGACGTCCGCGCGCGGGTCATCGAGCTGCCCTATCCCCGGCCGTTCGTGCCGTCGTGGGCCCCGGAGGGCGCGCACCGGGCGATGTCGGCGGTCATCGTCGAGGTCGAGACCGACGAGGGCATCGTCGGGGTGTCCGGCGGCGACATGGGCCACGGCACCGGGCCGATGCTGCTGGAGGCGATCCGCGGCTGGATCCGCCCGCAGCTGGTCGGCCTGGACGCCTTCGACACCACGCACGTCGCCAACCGGCTGCGGTACGTGGCCGAGTACGTCTTCCCCCGGCCGTGGGTCGTCGGCGTCGCCGTGTGGGACGCCGTCGGCAAGGCCTGCGGGCAGCCGCTGTACAAGCTCTGGGGCGGGCACTCGGGAGCTGTCCGCGCGTACGCGAGCTTCGGCGAGCTCCGCGACCCGGCCCAGCGGGCCGAGGACGCCCTGGCCGCCGTCGAACGGGGCTTCCAGGGGATCAAGTTGCGCGTGCACGCGGCCACGATCGCCGAGGACGTGCGGCAGGTCGCCGCCGTGCGCGAGGCGGTCGGCCCCGACGTGGCGATCATGGTGGACGCCAACCAGGCGGCCGCCCGCTGGCGCTACGCCCCCGACGGCACCCGCCTGATCTGGGACTTCGACCGCGCCCTCGCCACCGCCAGGGAACTGGCCGGGCTCGGTGTGGCGTGGCTGGAGGAGCCGCTGCCCCGGCACGACTACCGCGCCCTGTGCGAGCTGACCGCGGCCTCGCCGATCCCGATCGCGGGCTGCGAGCACAACCGGGGCATCGGCCAGCTCGTGCGCATGCTGGAGGATGGTTGCTTCGACATCTTTCAGCCCGACGCGAACGAGAGCGAGGAGATCGGCGCGCTGCGCGACTTCGGCGCCATGGCCGCCGCCCGGCAGCGCAAGGTCATCCCGCACGCCTGGGCCACCGGGCTCGGCGTGGCGGGCAACCTGCAACTTTGCGCCTCGCTGCCGAACTGCGACTGGCTGGAGTACCCCTACGATCCGCCGGTGATCGTCCCGGAGGTGTTCCACGCCATGCTGACCGAACCGCTGCTGCCCGACTCCCGCGGTCTCGTCGCCGTTCCGACGGGGCCCGGAATCGGTGTAGAGCTGGACCACGCGGCGATCGAGCCGCTCACCGTCCAGCGGGTCTGAAGGGCTCCTCAACCATGGCCGAATCGCGTTCCCCCTTCCGCACCAAGGCGGATCTTGCGGCGGAGCACATCAAACATCTGATCATGAGCGGCGAGGCGCCTCCCGGCACCAAGATCACCACCAGGGTGGTGGCCGAGGCCGTGGGCATCAGCGAGACGCCCGTGCGCGAGGCGATCAAACAGCTCTGCTCCGAGGACTGGCTGGTCGAGCGCCCGCACGTCGGCGCCGTGGTCGCCGAGCTCACGGTGGCCAACGTGCGCGAGCTCTACAGCGTCCGGGCCGCGCTCACCGCGCTGGCGCTGGAGCTGGGCGGCGTGCCGCTGGAGGGCGCGCGGCTGGCCGAGGTCGACGCGGTGCTCGCCGAGTGCGAGACCGCCGTCGCCCGCGAGGACGTCGCCGCCTTCGCCCGCCTCAACCGGCGCTTCCACTCCCTGCTGTGCGACACCGAGCACAGCAAGCTCACCCACCGCATGCTGCAGAGCCTGTGGGCCCGCACGGAGACCGCCCAGCGCGGCTTCCGCCTGGTGCCCTGGCGGCTGCCCAAGTCGCACGCCGAGCACATCGCCATCAGGAACGCCCTGGTCGAGGGCGACATCCCGCTGGCGGGCAGGCTGCAGCACGCGCACGAGATGGCCGCCATGAAGGCCCTCATCGAAGGAATTCAGGAGACACATGGCTGACACCCGCAAGGCTCTCATCGGAGCCGCATGGCAGGAGGCCGACCAGACCTTCACCGTCCGCTCCCCCGCCACCGGCGAGCCGCTGGCGCAGGTCGCCGACTGCGGCCCCGAGCTGGCCACGCGGGCGGTCGACGCGGCCGCGGCGGCGCTGCCCGGCTGGCGGGCCATGCCCGCCCACGAGCGCGCCGGTCTCATGCGGGCCGCCGCCGGCGAGCTGACCGCGCGGGCGGACCGGATCGCCGCGATCATGACGGCCGAGCAGGGCAAGCCGCTCGCCGAGGCGACCGGCGAGGTGCTCTCGGGCGCCGACCACCTGTTGTGGGCCGCCGAGGAGACCCGCCGCCTGTACGGCGAGACCGTGCCCGGCGCGCACGAGGGCAACCGCATCTGGCTGCTGCCCGAGCCGGTCGGCGTGGTCGCGGGCATCACGCCGTGGAACTTCCCGGTCTCGATGATCACCCGCAAGCTCGGCCCGGCGCTGGCCGCGGGCTGCACGGTCGTGCTCAAACCGGCCGAGCAGACCCCGCTGTCAGCGATCGCGGTGGCCGAGGCGTTCGTCGCGGCCGGGCTGCCGCCGGGCGTGTTCAACCTGGTCACCACGTCCCGGCCGGCCGGGTTCGGCCAGGCGGTGATGACCGACCCGCGGGTGCGCAAGGTGTCCTTCACCGGCTCCACCGAGGTCGGCCGCGAACTGATCAGGCAGAGCGCCCACGACGTCAAGCGGCTCAGCGTCGAGCTGGGCGGGCACGCGCCCGTGCTGGTCTTCCCCGACGCCGACCCGGTCGCCGCCGCCCGCGCGGTGGCCCGCAGCAAGTTCCTCAACGCCGGGCAGGCCTGCACCTCGCCCAACCGGATCTTCGTCCATTCCTCGCTGGCCGCCGCCTTCACCGACGAGCTGGTGCGCCAGGCGCGGGCGGCCGAGCTGGGCCCGCTCATCGACGAGGCGGCCGTGGCCAAGGTGAGCAGGCACGTCGAGGACGCCGTCGCGAAGGGCGCGGCCGTCCTGACCGGCGGGCGGCGTCCGGAGGGGGCGGGCACGTACTACCCGGCGACCGTGCTGGGCGGGGTGAGCGAGGACATGCTGGTCTGCCGCGAGGAGACGTTCGGGCCGGTCGCGCCGGTGCTGGAGTTCGACGACTGCGACAAGGTCGTCGAACGCGCCAACGCCACCCCGTACGGGCTGACCGCCTACGTGTGGACCAACGACCTGACCAGGACCCTGCGCGTGGCCGAGGAGCTGCAGTTCGGCATGGTCACCGTGAACGGCGGCCCGCTGGCGCCGCCGCAGGCGCCGTTCGGCGGGATCAAGAGCAGCGGCTACGGGCGCGAGGGCGGCCACCACGGGGTGGCCGACTACCTGGAGTACAAGTACCTCAGCGTGGGGCTGGGACGATGACGGAGAGCACGATGAAGACGAGCCCGCGCGCGGTCGCCGAGCGCGAGATCACCCGCCGGGTCGACCTGTGCCTGCCCGACGGGCGGCTCAACCCGGCCGCGGTCGGCTGGAGCCGCACCCCGCTGCACCGCGCCAACATCCGCGGCTGGGGCCGCACCATGCGCTGGGACTACTGGTGCGTCACCAGCCCCGGCCACGTGTTCGCCTTCAGCGCCAGCAGCCTCGACTACCTGGCCGGCGAGTCGGCGTTCTTCCTCGACCGGCGCACCGGCGAGCAGGTCTCCAGCCGGGGCCTGCTCGTCCCGGCCAGGGGCGTGGCCTTCTCCGAGCGCGGCGGCGAGGGCAGCGTGCGCATCGGCGCCGGCCCGGTCCGCATCAGCGTCGACGAGACCGCCGACGGCACCCGGCTGCGGCTGAAGTCGGCCGAGATCGCCGCCGACGTGCTGGTGCGCCGGGTGCCGGGCCGCGAGAGCCTGTCGGTCGTGGTGCCCTGGGGCCCGCGCCGCTTCCAGTACACGGTCAAGGACGTCGGGCGGCCCGCCGAGGGCACCGTGCGCGTGGGCGGCCTGACCTACGAGTTCGACCCCGCCGACGCCCTGGCCACGCTCGACCTCGGGCGCGGGCGCTGGCCCGGCGACATCCGCTGGAACTGGGGCGCGGCCGCCGGACGGCCCGGCGGCCGCGACGTCGCCCTGCAGATCGGCGGCAAGTGGACCGACGGCACCGGCAGCGTGGAGAACGCCCTGATCCTCGACGGCCGCCTGCACAAGATCAGCGAAGAGCTGGTCTGGCGGTACGACACCACCGACTGGCGGGCGCCCTGGCGCATCGAGGGCGAGCGCGTGGACCTGGAGTTCGTCCCCGAGCACGTGCGCGAGGCCGACGTGCGGCGCGCGTTCTACATGCGCAGCCAGGAGGCCCAGGCGTTCGGCCACTACCGCGGCACGGTCGTCGCCGACGACGGCGAGCGCGTCACGATCGACGGCCTGTACGGCTGGGCCGAGGAGGTCTACCGGCGCTGGTAACGCCGTCAGGCGTCGCGGTCGTCGTGGATGACCTCGCCGCGGATGACCTCGCCGTGCACGACCTTGCCGCCCTGAGAGGCCCGGTCCACGCCGGGCGCCGACGGGAACATGTTCGCGTACGGCGAGGCCGCCGCCACCCGCTTGACCCGCCGGTCGAAGAACGACGACGCCAGCCGCCGCATCAGCGGCCGGGTGAAGGGCAGCACGAAGACGAAGCCGACGACGTCGGTGAAGAAGCCCGGGATCATCAGCAGGGCGCCGCCGGCCAGCACCAGGCCACCGTCGGCCAGCTCCCGGTCGGGCACCCGGCCCTCCGACAGCGCCGCCTGCAGACGCCGCCAGACCCGGCGGCCCTCACGGCGCACCAGCCAGGCGCCCAGCAGGCTGCCCGCGACGAGCAGGCCGACGGTCGGCCATCCGCCGATCATCGATCCGACCTGGATCAGCAGCCAGACCTCCAGCACCGGGACGCCCAGCAGGGCCAGCAACAGCAGCAGCCGCATCGTTTCCTCGATTCCGCGCACACGTACATCAGGAACAACGTCCGGCGGGCCGCGCGCGTTCCTGGACGCGGATCCTCGGGCGCCCGTCAGCCGCCGGTCAGCCGCGGGTGCGGCGCAGGCGGCGGGGCAGGCCGGTGACGCCCCACATGCCGATGCGCCACAGCGCCTCGGACATGACCTTGCCGTTCATCTTGCTCTTGCCGACCGTGCGCTCGACGAACGTGATCGGCACCTCCACCACCCGCAGCCCGTGCCTGGACGTGCGGAGCGTGAGGTCGACCTGGAAGCAGTAGCCCTGCGACTCGACCCCGGCCAGGCCCACCTTCTCCAGCGTGGCGGCCCGGTAGGCGCGGAAACCGGCGGTGGCGTCGCGCACCGGCAGGCCGAGCATCACCCGGGTGTAGATGTTGGCGCCCTTGGACAGCAGCTCGCGCCGGTGGGGCCAGTTGACCACCTTGCCGCCGGGCACGTAGCGGGAGCCGATCGCCAGGTCGGCGCCGTCGGCCAGCGCCTGCAGCAGCTTGGGCAGCTCCTCGGGCTGGTGGGAGCCGTCGGCGTCCATCTCGACCAGCACGTCGTAGCCCTCGCCCAGGCCCCAGCGGAACCCGGCGATGTAGGCCGCGCCGAGCCCCTGCTTGCCCGGCCGGTGCAGCACGTGGACGTGCTCGTCGGCCTCGGCCAGGGCGTCGGCGACCTCGCCGGTGCCGTCGGGGCTGTTGTCGTCGGCCACCAGCACGTGGGCGTCCGGCACGGCGGCGCGCACCCGCTCGACGATCGCGGGCAGGTTGTCGCGCTCGTTGTAGGTCGGGACGACGACGAGCACCCGGCCGACAGTCTCCATCATGAGCCGTTTTCCATTCGGTCGCCTCGCCTGCCGCGCCGTGCGGCGACTCCCACAGCCACCGCTCCCATCAACATCAATGCCCATTCAGGAAGCTCGCCCACCTTTGTGGCGATCGTTTCCTGGGTGCGTACGGGCACCTTGACCACGTTCATGTCAGGGACAAGTTCACGGGTCTGCCAGGAGACCTTACCGTCAGGCGTGACATATGCGGAGATCCCGGTCGTGGCGGCCGTGACGACGGCCCTGTTGTGCTCGACGGCCCGCAGCTTGGACATCGCGAGCTGCTGCGGGGGCAGGTTGGACAGCGCGTAGCTGGCGTTGTTGGTCTGCACCACCAGCGGGGTGCCGCCGGCGCGCACGGTGCCGCGCACGGTGTCGTCGTAGGCCACCTCGTAGCAGTTGACCGCGCCGATGGTGACCGGGCCGAGCTTCAGGTCGCCCGGCTCGGTGCCCGCGACCGACTGGCGGCCGACCAGGTTGGCCCGCTCCCACAGGGCCAGCACGATCTCCTTGAACGGCGTGTACTCCCCGAACGGCACCAGGTGCTGCTTGTCGTAGTAGGCGCCGGGACCGCTCACCGGGTCCCACACCAGGCTGCGCGTGGCGCGGTGCTCGTCGCCGATGGCCACGACTGCGCCGACCAGGGTGGGGACGCCGACGTACTTGACCGACTCGTCGATGACCTGGCGGGCGAAGGCGCTGGTGTAGGGGTCGATGTCGGTGGAGTTCTCGGGCAGGACGACGATGTCGGGCTTGGGCAGGGCCCCGGCGCGCACGGCGTCGGCCAGCCGTTTGGTCTCCTCGGCGTGGTTGCGCAGGACGACGGCCGGCTCGTCGCCGAGCGGGTGCATGCCGCGCCCCGGGACGTTGCCCTGCACGATGCCGACGTTGATCGAGCGGCCCTCGTCGCCCGGCCTCGGGATGGCCAGCGTGAGCAGCGGCACGGCCAGCGCCGCGGCCACCGGGACGGCCCTGCGCACCGCTTTGTTCACGGCCTTGCCCGCGGCCTTGTCTGCGGCCTTGTCCGCAGCTGTGTCCGCGGCCTTGCCCGCGGTGGCGGCGGGCCGCACCAGGACGGCGTGGGCCAGCAGGGCGCCGCACAGCGTGACGGCGAAGGACACCAGCGGCGCACCGCCCAGCGCGGCGTAGGAGGTGAACAGCGACTCGCCCTGGCTGAAGGCCACTCGCGCCCACGGGAAGCCGCCGACGGGCACCAGGCCGCGGGCCCACTCCATCGTCACCCACAGCGCGCCGAACCACAGCGGCCACAGCCGCAGCCGGAACACCAGGGCCGCCAGGGCGGCCATGACGGCGTAGAACACGCTTTCGGTGGCCACCAGCATGACCCAGACGTCGTCGCCGATCGTGCGCACCCAGGCAAGGGCCGGGAACAGGAACACGGCGGCGCCCAGATAACCCAGCCACGCGGCGCGCCGGGGACGGGCGCGGTAGAGGCCGGCGACGATCAGCCCGATGCCGACCGGCGCGCACAGCCACCAGTCGAGCGGCGGGAAGGCGGTGTAGAGCAGCAGCCCGCCGGCGACCATGGCCGCGACCCGCGCGGCGAGCACCCACCGGCCCTCGCCCTTGACGCGAACGCCGTCGCCCTCACCCGAAGAAGAGGCGGAGTCGGTGTCGGCAGGGGTGTCGGCGGTGTCGGGGGCGTCCGCCTCGGGAGCCGGTTCGCGCCCGGGGACGGGCGGAACGCTCGTCTTGTCCTGAACCACGCCGGGTCTCCTCGCAAAATCGCACGCCTGCTTGCGAAAACGCTACCGCCCCGGGGCCGCGCTCAAGCCAGCGACGCACGCGGAGATCGAAACCGGCCGCTCACAGGCGGCCGGCTGGGTGATCCCGTTGGGACGGGATCACCCGGCGCGATCCGCGATCCTGCGCACGAGAGCGGGAAGAGGGCCCGGAAACCCTTCGGACCGGACCCGTCTCGTCGGCGGCGAGCGCGGAATTCCGTTGTCTACTGGGCTCCCGGACCCGTCCCGGGTCCAACCCCCCAACCGGTTGGGGTGCCCCGACTCGACGGACCGACGGCCCTGCACCTGGCTGTGTGGACGAAGTCACGCTCCGTCACGGACGCAGGATCCGGCGATGTCAGAGACGGCCAACCGGCCAAGTCCCGTGCTGGACTGCGCAGCAAACTACCGACTCCACCTCAGATGTCAACCGTGTCCCGATCAGCGGGAACATCAAGTTTCCGCAGGTGGGACATGTTCGGCCTGCCGTCGTAAAGCGGGTCAAAGCCCATTTGCCGACGTCGGGGACCTGCCCGGCAGGCCCGACAGCGCCTGCGACAACGGCCCTTCGTGGACGACGCCCAGCCGTTGCGTGGCACGCGTCAGAGCAACATACAGGTCGCTCGGCCCGCGTGGCGACTGGGCGGCGATGAGGTCCGGCTCGGCCACGATCACCGAGTCGAACTCCAGGCCCTTGGCGTCGGCCACGCCCATCACCGCCAGGGGCGCGTCGAGGGCGGCGGCCCCGGCGGCCCGTCCGGCGCCGGGCGTGACCACCGCGGCGCCCTCCACCGCCGCGACCAGCCGCGCGCCGAGCGTGTCCAGCAGCGCGTCGGGCACCACCACGGCGACCTTGCCGCCCTCCCCGACCTCGGACCTGGCCAGCTCGGGCAGCGCGGGCAGCGGCGCCGACCAGGGCCGCGCGCCGAGCTCGCGCACGGACGTCGGCGCCTCCAGGGCCGGGTCGATGGTGGCCAGCACCCGCGCGGCCACCTCCATGAGCTCCACGGGCGTGCGGTAGTTGACCGTCAGCCGCTCCTGACGCCAGCGCCCGGCCACGTACGGGTCCAGCACCTGCGCCCACGAGCGCGCCCCCGCCGCCGAGCCGGTCTGGGCGATGTCGCCGACGATCGTCATCGACCGCGTCGGGCAGCGCCGCATGACCGCCCGCCAGGCCATCGGCGACAGCTCCTGCGCCTCGTCCACGATCACGTGCCCGTAGGCCCAGGTGCGGTCGGCGGCGGCGCGTTCGGCGGTGGTGAGGTAGGGGCCGTCGCCGCGCTGGCGCTCGGCCAGCCGCTCGGCCTCCATGACGTCGGACAGGCCGGTCAGCTCCAGCACCTCGCGCGCGTAGGCCAGCTCGGCCTCGCGCTGGTGCTCCTCGGCCTGGCGGGCCGCGGCCAGCTCCTCCTCGGCCTGCATCGCCGAGGCGCGCAGCACGTGCTCGTCGATGTCGCCCAGCAGTTCGGCGGCCTCGTCCAGCAGCGGCACGTCGGCGTCGGTCCACTCGGCCGAGTCGCGGCGCAGCAACGCCCTCTCCGCGGGGCTGAGGACGCCCCCCGCCGCGTCGAGCCGCTCGGGCGACCCGTACAGGCCGAGCAGCAGCCGCTGGGGCGTCAGGTACGGCCACAGCCGGTTGAGCGCCGCCTTGACCACCGGCTCGGTCCGCAGCTCCTCGCGCAGGTCGGCCAGCTCGTCGTCGTCGATGAGCCCCTTGCCGATCTTGCGGGCCTGCTGCCGGGCCAGCGCGTTCAGCAGCGACCTGACGAACACCGCGCGCGCCTGGTTGTGCGGGCGGCGCGAGCGCACGGCCTTGTTCTTGGCCGCGTCGAGCATGGCGCGGTCGACGGTGAGCGTCAGCCGGCCCATCGTCAGCTCGATGGGCTTGCGCGGCACCTTCTGCCGCTCGCGCACCGCGCGCTCGATCACCTGGGCCATCCGCGCGTCGCCCTTGACCGCAGCCACCTCCGGACGGTCGCGCCGGGTGGCGGTCACGCCCGGGTACAGCTCGCCCACGGTGGACAGCAGCACGTCGGTCTCGCCGAGCGAGGGCAGGACCTGCTCGATGTAGCGCAGGAAGGTGAGGTTGGGGCCGAGGATGAGCACGCCGCGGCGCTCCAGGCGCTCCCGGTGGGTGTAGAGCAGGTAGGCGGCCCGGTGCAGGGCCACGACGGTCTTGCCCGTGCCGGGGCCGCCCTGCACGACCAGGACGCCGTTGAGGTCGCTGCGGATGACGCGGTCCTGCTCGGCCTGGATGGTGGCGACGATGTCGCGCATGCGGCCGGTGCGGCGCTCGTCGAGGGCGGCCAGCAGCGCGGCCTCGCCGTTGAGGGTGGCGCGGTCGTCGTCGGTGAGCGCGTCGAGGTCGAGCAGGTCGTCGTCGACGCCGACGACGCTGCGTTCCCTGGTCTGCAGGTGGCGGCGCCTGGTCACGCCCATGGGCGCGGCGGGGGTGGCGCGGTAGAACGGCTGCGCGACGGGCGCGCGCCAGTCGATGAGCAGGCGTCGTTGCTCGTCGTCGGTGAGGCCGAGCTTGCCGATGTAGAGCCGGCCCTCCTCGACGTGGTCGAGCCGGCCGAAAACCAGGCCGCGCTCCACCGCCCAGAGCCGGGCCAGCCGCCCGGCGTACATGTCGGCGAAGGAGTCGCGCTCGGATCTGTTCTGCATCGTGCCGACGGCGCCCGTGGCCAGCACCTCCTTGAGCCGGCGCTGGGTGCGCTCGCGCAGCTCGTCGAGGCGGTCGTACAGACCGGTGACGTAGGACTGCTCCTTGGCGAGCTCCGTTTGACGAGTTGCCGCCTGACCATTATTGTGGTTAATGGGACACTCCGGGCCATTCTGCTTGTTGTTGCGACAAACGATGACATTAGCACGCCTGTCGAGGCACTCCCATCTTCCCTTCCCCCTTCCGGGTCACGGCTTGGTTTCGCCCTCTTGACCAGTATGGGAGAACTCCCTATGTTCACGAGTTAGGAAAGTTTCCTAACTTCGTCGAAGGAGTCCTCCTGATGAGCGGTCCGGTTCCGGGAACGCCCAGCCTGCTGCGCGCGATCAACGACCGCGCGGCCCTGCGGGCGCTCCTTGAGCGCGGGTCGCTGACCCGCCCGGAGCTGGGCGCCCTGACGGGCCTGTCCAAGCCCACCGCCTCCCAGCTGCTGTCGCGCCTTCAGGACGCCGGGCTGGTGGTCCTGGACGGCATCAGGGAGGGCCTGCCGGGCCGTACCGCCGAGGTCTACCGGATCAACCCGGCGGCGGCCTACGTGGGCGCCCTCGACGTCACCCCCGACCGCATCGAGGCCCGCGTCGCCGACATCACCGGCACGGTCGTGGGCTCGTACACGCTGCCCACGCCCCGGCGGCCGGGCGGTGAGCTGGTCGACCGGCTGGGCGCGGCGCTGGCCGGCGCGAACCCGCCGGACAAGCTGCGCCGGGTCGTGATCGGCGTGCAGGCGGCGATCGACCCGGCCACCGGCCGGCTCGGCTACGCCGCCGCCAAGGACGTGCCCGGCTGGCAGATCGACGACCTCGTGCCC
Source organism: Nonomuraea sp. NPDC048881 (assembly GCF_040649795.1). Lineage (NCBI taxonomy): Bacteria > Bacillati > Actinomycetota > Actinomycetes > Streptosporangiales > Streptosporangiaceae > Nonomuraea > Nonomuraea sp. NPDC048881. The sequence continues at coordinate 354,855 of NZ_JBEZGC010000003.1, read as the reverse complement.
ACCCTCAGCGCGGGTCTCGGCACGGCCGTGGACGTGGAGAACAACGTCAACCTCGTCGCCCTGGCCGAGCAGGCGCACGGCGCGGCGCGCGGGCACTCCGACTTCGTGCTGCTATGGGCCGACGAGGGCATCGGCTCGGCCATCGTGCTCGGCGGGCGCATGCACAGGGGCGCGACCGGCGGCGCGGGCGAGGTCGGGTACATGCCGACCCCGGGCGCGCCGACGGCCCGCGAGGCCGGCCGCTACGCCAACCACGGCTACCAGGCGCTCACCGGCGGCCCGGCCGTGCTGCGGCTGCTGCGCTCCTACGGCGTGCACGGCACCGACTTCCGCCAGGCCATCGCCAAGGCGGTACGCGTGTCGGAGGGCTCGGGGCAGAAGGCCGACGACGCCAGGGCGGGGCTGCGCGACATCGCCGCCCGCCTGGCGGTGGGCCTGGCGGCCATCACCTCCGTCATCGACCCCGGCCTGATCGTGCTGACCGGCGGCGTCGTGCTGTCGGGCGGCGAGCCGCTGCGCGAGCTGGTCGAGCACGAGCTGCACGCGCTCACCATCCCCCGCCCCGTCGTGCGGCTGTCGCACGTGGAGGGCAACCCGGTGCTGGCCGGCGCGCTCGACCTGGCCCTGGACACCGTACGCGACGAGGTCTTCAGCTCGACCGTCCCTTCGTGAGCCATTTTTCCCTTTCATGATCCCCCAGCGGCAGGAGGCACCCCCCGTGCGCTTCGTCCCCCTGGCGGCCGTCGCGATCCTCGCGCTCGCCGCCTGCACCGCCGGCAGGGAGGCCGGGCCCTCGCTCGGCTCCCAGCCCAGACCCTCGGGCTCGGCCTCCGCGGCCCTCCCGGCGGCCACCATCCAGCTCTGGCACGGATTCTCCACCGACGCCGAGGTCAAGGCGTTCGAGGAGGCCATCGCCGGGTTCCACGCCAAGTTCCCGCAGATCACCGTCAAGGCCACCAAGGGCGTCCAGGACGACCAGATCACGCAGGCCATCCGGGGCGGCAACGCGCCGGACGTGGCGGCCTCGTTCACGACGGACAACGTCGCCCAATGGTGCAGGTCGGGATCGTTCCAGGACCTCACCCCGGTCATCAAGCAGGACGGCATCGACCTGTCGGTGCTGCCCGAGGTGGCACGTTCCTACACCGGCTTCGGCGGCCGGCAGTGCACGCTGCCGCTGCTGGCCGACGCGTACGGCCTCTACTACAACAAGGCCCTGATGAAGGGCAACCAGCCGCCCAAGACGCTGACCGAGCTGGCCGAGCTGGCCAAGAAGCTGACCGTCCGGGACGCGAACGGCGACATCAAGGTGGCCGGGTTCGTCCCCAGCACGCAGTACTACGAGAACAGCCCCAGCCACCTGGCCCCCATGGTCGGCGCCACCTGGTACAACGCCGACGGCACCTCGGCCATCGGCACCGACCCGGCGTGGAAGGCCCTGCTGCGCTGGCAGAAGGACCTCATCGACTGGTACGGCTACGACAAGCTGGAGAAGTTCCGCAAGAGCCTGGGCGACGAGTGGAGCGCCGACCACCCGTTCTACAAGGGCAAGATCGCGATGGTCCTGGACGGCGAATGGCGCAACGCCATGATCGCCAATGACGCCAAGAAGCTCGACTACGCCACCGCTCCCCTGCCGGTCGCCGACGACAAGCCCGACCTGTACGGCAGCGGCTTCACCGCCGGCACCGTCATCGGCGTCCCCAAGGGCGCCAAGAACCCGCAGCAGGCCTGGGAGCTGGTCAAGTACCTGACCACCGACACCAGCTCGCTGGTGACGCTCTCCAACGCCCTGCGCAACGTGCCCACGACCAAGGCCGCGATGGAATCGCCCGACCTGGCCAAGGACGAGAACTTCGCCACCTTCCTCGACGTCTTCTCCCATCCCAAGACCTCGACGCTGCCGCCGAGCGTCAACAGCGTGTTCAACCAGGAGGCGCTGGCGACCTTCGTCGTCAAGTGGGAGAAGGGCGCGGTCACCGACCTCGACGCCGGGCTCAAGGGCGTGGACAAGCAGATCGACGACAAGCTGAAACTGTCCGGGGGCTGATCGGCGATGGCCTCCTCCCCCCACGCCGCGCCGCCGAGGCGGCGCGGCGAGGGCCTGCGCGCCCTGCTGTGGTTGTCGCCGTGGATCGCCGGAGTGTCGATCTTCTTCGTCTATCCGCTGCTGTCCACGGTGTACTTCTCCTTCTACCGCTACGACATGACCAGCACGCCGGAGTTCATCGGGCTGGACAACTACGCCTACCTGCTGCACGACCCGCGGGTCGCGATGTCGGCCAAGAACACGCTGTGGCTGGTGGCGATCATGGTGCCGGCCACGGTGCTGTTCTCCCTGGCCCTGGCGCAGCTCGTGGTCCGGCTCAAGGCCGGCGTCGGCGTGCTGCGGACGATCTTCTACCTGCCGTCGCTGGTCCCGCTGGCGGCCGGGACGATCACCTTCGTCTTCCTGATGAACCCGGCCACCGGGCCGTGGAACAAGTTCCTGGCCCTGTTCGGCATCCACGGGCCTGACTGGTTCGGCGACCCGGCCTGGTCCAAGCCGAGCCTGACGCTGCTGTCGCTGTGGAGCTGCGGCCAGCTCGCCGTGATCTTCATGGCGGCGCTGCTGGACGTCCCCCGGCACCTGTACGAGGCCGCCGCCATCGACGGCGCCGGGGCCTGGCGGCAGTTCCGCAGCGTGACGCTGCCGACGATCGCGCCGGTGCTGATGTTCGCCCTGGTCACCAACGTCATCTACGCCCTGCAGTACTTCACCCAGGCGATGATCGCCTCCCGGGTGGCCTCGGGCTCGACCGACTCCCCCGGCTCCACCTTCACCCCCGGCTATCCGGACGAGTCGCTGCTGACACTGCCTCAGTGGCTCTTCCAGTCGGGCTTCCGCGACTGGACGATGGGCTACGCGTGCGTGCTGGCGCTGCTGCTGTTCGCCACGTCGATGATCTTCACGTTGATCCTGCTGCGGCAGTTCCGCCGGGCCGAGGAGGCGATATGAGCGCGACCATGACCGCCCCAGCCCCGCCCGCGGCCCCCGCGCGGCGGCAGGGGGTCAGGGCGCGGCGGCGGCGCACGCTGATGTGGATCGCCACGCACGCGACGGCGATCGTGCTGGCCCTGATGTTCCTGGCGCCGGTGGTGTTCCTGACGCTGACCGCGCTGATGACCGACGAGCAGGCGCTGACCGGCGACCTGTGGCCGCGCACGTGGAACTTCGACAACTTCGTGGTGGTGTTCGAGAAGTCGAAGCTGCTGCGCTGGGGGATCAACACGCTGCTGTACGCGGGCCTCGGCACGGTCTTCACGCTGGCCTCCTCGATCCCGGTGGCCTACGCGCTGGCCCGCTTCCGCTTCCGGGGACGCCGGGCGGCGTTCCTGCTGGTGATCACCGCCATGATGCTGCCGCCGCAGGTCATCGCGGTGCCGATCTACCTGGTGTGGGCCCGGCTGGGGCTGACCGACAGCCTGTGGCCGCTGATCCTGCCGATGTTGTTCGGCGACGCGTTCTCGATCTTCCTGCTCCGCCAGTTCCTGATCACCATCCCGCGCGAGTACATCGACGCGGCCAAGGTGGACGGCTGCTCGGACTTCAGGACGCTGGTGCGGGTGATCCTGCCGATGGCCCGTCCGGCGGTCGCCGCCGTCGCCCTGTTCCAGTTCTTCTACTGCTGGAACGACTACTACGGCCCGCTGCTGTACGCCGGCGTCGAGCAGGAGGGCTGGACGCTCTCGCTCGGCCTGGCCACGTTCAAGGCGTTCCACAGCGTCCAGTGGAACCTCACCATGGCCGCCACCCTGCTGGTGACCGCCCCGGTGATCATCGTGTTCTTCCTCGCCCAGAAAGTCTTCATCGAGGGCGTGACCTTGACAGGAGTGAAGGGTTGAAACTCGCCGTGGTCGGGGGCGGCTCGACGTACACGCCGGAGCTGGTCGACGGGTTCGCGCGGCTGCGTGACGAGCTGCCCGTGACGGAGATCGCCCTCATCGATCCGGATCCGTCCCGTCTTGAGCTGGTATCGGGGATGTCGCGGCGCATGCTGGCGCACGCCGGGCATCCGGCGCGCGTGCTGGCCACCTCCTCGGTGGCCGAGGGGGTCGCGGGGGCCGAGGTCGTGCTGTTCCAGCTCCGGGTGGGCGGGCAGGCGGCCAGGAACGTCGACGAGACGCTGCCGCTGGAGTGCGGCTGCGTGGGCCAGGAGACGACCGGCGCGGGCGGCCTGGCCAAGGCGCTGCGCACGGTCCCGGTCGTGCTGGAGCTGGCCGAGACCGTACGCCGGCAGGCCCCGGACGCCTGGATCGTCGACTTCACCAACCCGGTCGGCATCGTCACCAGGGCGCTGCTCGACGCCGGCCACCGGGCCATCGGGTTGTGCAACGTCGCGATCGGCTTCCAGCGCCGCTTCGCCGCGGGGCTGGGCGTCGACCCCGGCCGCATCTCGCTGGGGCATGTCGGGCTGAACCATCTGAGCTGGGAGCGTTCGGTCCATCTCGACGGCCGGGACGTGCTGCCCGACATCATCGACCGGGCCGGCGAGGAGATCGCCGAATCCCTCGGGCTGCGGGTGGAGCTGATCCGGCGGCTCGGCGTCATCCCGTCGTACTACCTGCGTTACTTCTACGCCCACGACGCGGTGGTGCGCGAGCAGCGCGACAAGCCGTCCCGGGCCGCCGAGGTGGCCGAGATGGAGGCGCGGCTGCTGGAGATGTACGGCGACCCGTCGGTGGTGACCAAGCCGGAGCTGCTGGACCGGCGGGGCGGCGCGTTCTACTCCGAGTCGGCGGTGGCGCTGATCGCCTCGCTGCTCGGCGACCGGGGCGACGCCCAGGTCGTCAACGTGCGCAACCAGGGCACCCTGCCCTTCCTGGACGACGACGCCGTCATCGAGGTGCCCGCGGCCATCACCGCCGCCGGCGCCGCGCCGCTGCCGGTGCCGCCCGTCGAGCCGCTGTTCGCGGGGCTGATCGCGCACGTGTCGGCGTACGAGACCCTGGCCCTGGACGCCGCCCGCCGGGGCGGCGCGGACCGGGTGCGCGACGCCCTGCTGGCGCACCCGCTGATCGGCCAGGACGACGTCGCCGAGGAGCTGACCGGCCTGCTGCTGGCGGCCAACCGCGAGCACCTGCCCTGGACGGTGGGCTAGTGGCGGGCCCCCGGCTGCTCCTGGCCGTCGACGGCGGCAACAGCAAGACCGACGTCGCGGTGGTCGCGGACGACGGCGAGGTGGTCGCGACCGGCCGGGCGGGCCCCTTCGAGCCGCAGAGCGCGGGCGTGGCGGCGGCCGTGGACGTGGTGGCCGAGGCGGCGGCCCGCACCGGCCGGCCGGCCCAGGCGTTCTGCCACGTGTCGGCCTGCCTGGCCGGGGCCGACTTCCCGGTGGAGGAGGAGGCGCTGGCCGCCGAGTTCGCCGCCCGCGGGTTCGGCGACGTGGTGGTGCGCAACGACACCTTCGCGCTGCTGCGGGCCGGCACGTCGGCCCCGTGGGGGGTCGCGGTGGTGTGCGGCGCGGGCATCAACGCGGTCGGCGTCTCACCCGGCGGGCAGGTCGCCCGCTTCCCCTCGCTCGGCCGGATCAGCGGCGACTGGGGCGGCGGCCAGGGCGTGGCCGAGGAGGCGCTGTGGCACGCCGTGCGCGCCGAGGACGGCCGCGGCGCCCCGACGGCCCTGGCGGAGCTGGTCACGGCCCACTTCGGCACGGCCACCGTCGAGGAGCTGGTGCTCGACCTGCACTTCGGGCGCGTGGACGAAGGGCGGCTGCACGAGCTGGCCCCCGGCGTGCTGGCCGCCGCTGCGGCCGGGGACGCGGTCGCCCGGTCGCTGGTCCAGCGGCAGGCCGAGGAGGTCACCGTGATGGCCGAGGTGTGCCTGCGGCGGCTCGGCCTGCTGGGGACGCCGGTCGAGGTGGTGCTCGGCGGCGGCATGCTGACGGCCCGGGACCCGCTGCTGACGCCGCTGCTGGAGGCGGCGTTCGCGGCCAGGGCGCCGCGGGCCGAGCTCGTGGTGGCCGACCTGCCGCCGGTGGCGGGGGCGGCGTTGCTGGGGCTGGAGCATCTGGGCGCTCCGGAGAGCGCGCTGGCCCGGCTGCGCTCCCACTTCGCGCTCCCGGTCACCCGCTGACCCGGCCGCCGAGGTGCGTGTCCGGTTTGCCGGGTACGGGCGCCGGTCCTGCGGGGGGCGGCGCCCGGTGGGCTTTCAGGCGGAGGCGTTCTGGTCGGGCTCGGCGGGTGTGACGTCGGGGGCGACGACGGGGGCGCGGTGCTCGTAGGGCGTGCTCAGCACCACGGTGGTGCGGGTGGAGACGTTGGCCGAGGCGCGGATCTGCTGCAGCAGGTCCTCCAGCGCCACCGGCGAGGCCACGCGCACCTTGAGGATGTAGCTCTCGTCCCCGGCGACGCTGTGGCAGGCCTCGATGGCGCTCAGGTGGGCCAGCCGCACAGGGGCGTCGTCGGGCGCGGCGGGGTCGATGGGCTTGATCGACACGAACGCGGTCAGCGGCAGCCCGATCGCGTCGTGGTCGATGACGGCGGCGTAGCCGCGGACGACGCCGCGCTTCTCCAGGCGGCGTACGCGCTGGTGGACCGCGGAGACGGAGAGCCCGGTCTCCCTGGCCAGGTCGGTGAAACTCATGCGGCCGTCGTGGGCGAGCAGCGTGACGATCCGGCGGTCGATCTCCTCCATCGGTCAAAGGTAGCCGGTGATGGTCACGACATGGTCCCGACGGGAGCGACCCCTCGGTTCATCGCGTGCTCGACCAGGGTGATGAGCACCTGGCGGCCGGAGTCGCGCCTGCGGGCGTCGCACAGCACGATGGGCACGTCGGGCTCCAGCCCGATGGCCGAGCGCACCTCGCCGACGGTGAACGGGCGGGTGCCCTCGAAGCAGTTGAGCGCGATGATGAACGGCTGCTCGCGCTTCTCGAAGTAGTCGACGGCCGGGAAGCAGTCGGCCAGGCGGCGGGTGTCGGCCAGCACCACGGCTCCCAGCGCGCCCATGGCCAGCTCGTCCCACACGAACCAGAAACGTTCCTGACCCGGGGTGCCGAACAGGTAGAGCATGTAGTCGTCGCGGATGGTGATGCGGCCGAAGTCCATCGCGACGGTGGTGGTGAGCTTGCGCTCGACGCCCGACAGGTCGTCGACGTGCGTGCCGACGTGGGTGAGCGCCTCTTCCGTGCGCAGCGGGCGGGTCTCGGAGACGGCGCCGACCATGGTGGTCTTGCCCGCGCCGAATCCGCCGGCGATCAAGATCTTGATCGCGGTCGGCAGCCGCCAACGGTCGACGCGACCGAATTCCATCCAGCACCGCCCGTACAGGTCCCGCGCACGTCGCGGCCTTCGCGCCTGGTCAGTGAAATCTGTCAAGGCGCGTGGTGAAGGCCGTACGACGTGCCTGGCATCGAGCCACCCTAGCAACGCCACATTTTCCACTCAAGACATAAACTTTTACAACGAACCAAATGTCACGATTTATCGTCGGTAGTCCTATAAATCGCCTCGCGGGCGACGGGCGGTCAAGAGGCTTGTCAGCTTATTCGACGAGATCGTTAGGTTGCGGGGCCCAGGTCCGAAATGCCGGTGAAGCCGGCGTTGAAGCCGATCCGTCGGCCCAGGTAGGCGGCCGTCCGCGGGCTGCAGCCGCGCAACGCCTCGATCAGGCCGGTCGCCTCGCGGGCCAGACCGGCCATCGCCGCGGTGACCTCGCCGCCGGTGACGCCGAGCCCCAGGACGTTCAGGTCGCCCCAGCTCAGGTCCCTACGGTAGGAGGCGACGTCGCCGAGCAGGTGCAGGTATCGCTGCACCTGGCGGCTGACCGTCCGCAGCTCGTCCAGGTGGCCCCTGGTCCAGCCGTCGCCGGTGTAGATCCAGTGGGACAGGTCCACGAAGCAGGAGCCGCGGCTGTCGGCGTTGTCGAGGTAGCGCTCCAGGGTGGGCACGGCGCTGGTGTCCCGCCACACCCAGGCCCTGGCCATCCCGGCCAGCGTCCGGGCGAGCTGGTCGTGCCAGAGCCGCCGCGCCGGCCCGAACCCCTCGACGGTGGCCAGCTCGTCACGCAGGTCGGCCAGGAAGCGGGTGACCGGCGACCGCGGCACCGCGCCGCCGGCGACCTCCATGCACTCGCGCGTCAGCCGGTCGACCTGCTCGCGGGTGGTGGCGGTGTGGTCGACCAGACGGCCGACGGCCAGCACCCACAGGGCGCTGCGGTTGACCGCCTTCAGCCCGCCCGCGCCCGCCCAGGGGGCGCTGAAGGCGGTGCCGAGCGTCAGGGCCTGGTAGAACTCGGTGTCGAAGGCGGCGCCGGGGAACAGGCCGTCGTACAGCTGGGCGCAACGCCGCAGGTCCCTGCCGCACTCGGCGGCCAGGGCGCAGGTGCGGCCGAGCCGGTACGCCTCCTCCAGCTCCTCGCCGGGCACCCTAGGGCCACCCGCACGGTACACAGCTCATGGCGACGCCCCCCAACAGCCGGCCGGACGAATGCACCTGCCGAAGAATTCTTTCATGATCACATACACCCATCAAGCCATTCCCACCTCCGCGAACCGGCGGAGGGGCGGCGGCGCAAGCCAGATGGAAGAGCGGCGTCACGCAAAGGGCACCCGCAGCCGGAAGGCGGCGTCAGGTGGGAGCGCGGCGTCAGGGGGAAGGGAAGGCGGCCCAGAGGGCGGTGGCGTCGTCGTGGGGTTTGCCGCGCACCGCCCCGCGTTCGACCTCCAACCCCCGTACGGCCGAGATCACCGCCTCCGGCCCCCCGCCGGCCAGCTCGGCCAGCACGGACTCCCAGCTCCACCCGTACCACTCCACCAGCCGGGTCACCCCGTCGGTGAACAGCCCGGCCCCCAGCAGCCCGGACGCCTCCACGACCCCGCTGACCGCCTGACCGGCGGCCTCGGGCCGGGTGGAGGCCACCCAGAACCCGCCCTCGGCGTTGCGCATGCGCCGCACCAGCTCCGGCGAGTACGGCCGCCCGCCCGGCAGCCGTTCCACCCGGTCGTCGCCGATGACCTCGGCCCCGCCGTCGGCCCGCGCGAGCACCACCGGGGAGTCCCCCAGCACGAGGTACTCCACCACTCCCCCGCCCAGGCGCATCATGGCCACGGTCGTGGACGGCGAGTCGGGGTCGCCCAGGTCGCACGTGCCCGCATGGGCGCCCATGGTGACGGAGATGGCCTCGGCCAGGATGTCGGCCAGCGGCGAGCGCCCGCCGGCGGCCAGTCCGGCGGCCAGCGCCCCGCCGAGCCGCCCGACCAGCCAGGCGACCCCGTGGGCGCACCCGCCGCCGGCCCCGGCCGCCGCCGTGGCCCCGTCGAGCACGACCGCCCACGAGGGCCCGGCCACCGCCAGGTCCTCGTTGGGCCGCGCCGACCCGGGCCGGGTAGCGTACCTGACCTCGGTGAACATGCCGTTACGGCTGGACGGTCACCAGCTCGCGCGGCGTGTTGTTCAGCCGCTCGCCGCCGGTCTCGGTGCAGACGACGATGTCCTCGATGCGGGCGCCGTGGCGGCCGGGCAGGTAGATGCCGGGCTCGACGGAGAAGGCGAACCCGGCCTCCATCGGCTCGTCGTTGCCCGAGACGATGTAGGGCTCCTCGTGCGTCTCGATGCCGATGCCGTGGCCGGTGCGGTGGATGAAGTAGTCGCCGTAGCCGGCCTCGGCGATGACCTCGCGGGCCGCCGCGTCGATCGACTCGCACGACACGCCCGGCCGCACCGCGGCGCAGGCGGCTTCCTGGGCGCGGCGCAGCACCTCGTAGTAGGCGGCGAACTCGGCGGGCGGCTCGCCCACGCTGTAGGTGCGGGTGGAGTCGGAGCAGTAGCCGTTGTGGAGCTGGCCGCCGATGTCGACCACGACCGGCTCGCCGGCCTGGATCACCCGGTCGGACACGTCGTGGTGGGGGCTGGCGCCGTTGGGCCCGGAGGCGACGATGACGAAGTCGACCGTGGCGTGGCCGGCGGCCAGGATCGCCTCGGCGATGTCGCGGCCCACCTCGCGCTCGGTGCGACCGGCGCGCAGCAGCTCGGGCACCTGGCGGTGGACCGCGTCGATGGCCTCGCCGGCCTCGCGCAGGGCCGCCACCTCGGCCGGCGACTTGCGCATGCGCAGGTCGCGCAGCACCGTGCCGGCCAGCACCTGCTCGGCCTCCGGCAGCACGTCGCGGAAGCGCAGCGACGACATGGCCCACATGCGGTCGGCCAGCCCCACCTTGGCCACCCGGCCCAGCCGGGAGGCGGCGATGCCGTAAGGGTCGTCGGTCTCGTCCCAGGCCACGAACTCCAGTCCGAGCCGGGCGGCGGGCGAGGCCTGCGCGGCCGGCAGCTCAAGGCGGGGCACCATCATGTACGCCTCCCCCGAGGCGGGCACCACGAGGCAGGTCAGCCGCTCCAGCGGCTTGGCGTCGTAGCCACTGACATAGCGCAGGTCGGGCCCGGGGGTGAGCAGCAGGGCGTCGAGGCCGGCCTTGGCGGTGGCCTCCTGCGCGGCGGCAAGACGGGACACGGGATACAGGTCTGAGGACGTCACGAGCCAAATCTACTCGGACGCCCGGCGCCCCCACTCCAGCAGGCCGCTTGTCCGCCGAGGGCTAAAATCCGCGAAAACTTCTCACAACATGAGAGCCCATGACTACACTCCGTTCCACATTGATCACGTAGTGTGGGACCAATTGTCCAGTTCCACTGCACTTTGAGAGTGAGGCCATGGTCGACTTCGCAGGCGCGGCAGAGCTGGTCAGGGAGGCCCCGCACGGGCGGGCGCGCGGGGCGGGGGCGGAGCTGCTGGCCGTCCGGCTGGCCCACGCCGAGCGGCTGGGCAACATGGGCTGGGCCGAATGGAACCTGCGCACCGGGGCCGCCATCTGGTCCGACCAGGTCTACGCGATCTTCGGAAGAGACCGTGAGGAGGGGCCGCTGTCCCTGCCCGACCTGGCCGCCATGGTCGAGCCGGCCGACCTCGACGCGCTCGACCGGCTGCTGTGGCACGTGGTGGAGGGCGTCGAGCCCGTGCACGCCGAGTTCCGCGTCAGGCGCGGCACGGGCGAGCTGCGCGACCTGCGCGTCGTGCTCGAACCGCTGATGTCGCCCGGGGGCCCGGTCGGCATGCACGGCGTCATCCAGGACATCACCGGCCGCCGCCGGGCCGAGCGCATGATGTCGGAGTCGCGCCGCCAGCTCCTGGAGGCCCGCGAGCAGGCGGCCGAGGAGCGCAACGTGATGCTGGCGCTGCGCGAGGCCATCCTGCCCGCGCCCACCGGCTGCCTCGACCTGCCGGGTGCCAGGATCGCCGTCCGCTACGTGCCGGCCGAGAAGACCGCGAGCCTGGGCGGCGACTGGTTCGAGGCCGCGACCACGCCCGACGGCCGCCTGCTGCTGGCCATCGGCGACGTGTCGGGCCACGGGCTGCCCGCCATCGCCCACATGGCCCACCTGCGCCACGCCCTCGTCGGCCTCACCATGACCGGCCGGCCCGCCGACCGCCTGTTGTCGTGGCTCAACGACCTCGTCCTCCACCAGCTGAAGGACACCACCGCCACGGCCGTCATCGGCCACCTCGACCCCGAGACGCTGCTGTTCAGCTGGGGGCAGGCGGGCAACCTCGACCCGATCCTGGTGCGCGGGGGCCGGGCGGCCCTGCTGGGCAGGCCGCGCGGCGTGCTGCTCGGCGCGGACTCAGGGCGGCCCTACGAGCTGGCCCACACCCGGCTGCGCCCCGGCGACCTGCTGCTGATGTTCACCGACGGGCTGGTCGAGCGGCGCACCCGCGACATCGACGTCGGCCTGGAGCTGGTCCTCGCCGCCGCCGGGGCCCTGTCCGCCCACGACCTCGACGCCGGGCTCGACCGCCTGCTGGCCGGCATCGGCGGCCCCAACCCCGAGGACGACGCGTGCCTGCTGGCCGTCGCCGTCCCGGAGCCGGACGGGAGGGCGGCGGGAGTGCGACCATAGACGGGTGCTCATGCTTCTGGACACACCGTCCCTCTACTTCCGCGCCTTCTACGGCGTGCCCGAGTCGGTCAAGGCGCCCGACGGCTCCCCGGTCAACGCGGTGCGCGGGCTCATCGACATGATCGCCACACTGGTCCGTCAACATTCCCCGGCGGCGCTGGCCGCCACCATGGACGCCGACTGGCGGCCCGCCTTCCGGGTGGCGGCGATCCCGACCTACAAGGCGCACCGGGTGGCCCACGGCGACGTCGAGGAGGTGCCCGAGGCGCTGGTGCCGCAGATCGCCGTGATCAACCAGGTCCTCGACGCCGTGGGCATCGCCCGTCCCGAGTCGCCCGGCTACGAGGCCGACGACGTGATCGGCACCCTCACCCACCAGGCGCGGGGCGCCGTCGAGATCGTCACCGGCGACCGCGACCTGTTCCAGCTCGTCGAAGACTCCCGCCCGGTCCGCGTCCTGTACACCGCGCGCGGCATCCGCAACCTGCAGTTCGTCGACGAGGCGTTCGTCACCGCCAAGTACGGCGTGCCCGGCCGCGCCTACGCCGACTTCGCCACGCTGCGCGGCGACCCCAGCGACGGTCTGCCCGGCGTGCCCGGCGTCGGCGAGAAGACGGCGGCGGCCCTGATCACCCGGTTCGGCTCGCTCGCCGCGCTGCTGGAGGCGCTCGACTCCGGCGTCACCGAGGGCTTCCCGGCCGGCAGCCGCAACCGCCTGGCCGCCGCCCGCGACTACCTCGACGCCGCGCCCGCCGTGGTGGAGGTGGCCTCCGACGCGCCGCTGCCCGCCGCCGACCTGACGCTGCCGGACAAGCCGCGCGACCCGGAGGCCCTGGTGGCCCTGGCCGACCGATACGGCCTCGACAGCCCGCTCAACCGCCTGCTGGAGGCGCTCAGGAGCTGAGGAACTCCCGCACGGCGTCCTGGGCCGCCTCGCGCAGGCGGCCGTGCACGGCGGCGTTCTCCTCGCGGTCGGTGCGCACCTCCACCACCCGCGGCCCCTCGCCGCGCATCGCCTTGGACAGCTCGCTGACGTCCCCGAGCAGCGTGTACGGCGTCCCGCTCGCGGCGGCGGCGTAGGCCAGGTCCACGCCGTGCGGCGTGCCGAACACCCGCTCGAACGGGTCGCGCACCGCCGCCTGCGGCAGCAGCGAGAAGATGCCGCCGCCGTCGTTGTTGACGACCACCACGCACAGGTCCGGCCTGGGCTCCCGGGGGCCGAGGATCAGCCCGTTCTGGTCGTGCAGGAACGACAGGTCGCCGAGCAGCGCGTACGAGGGCCCGTTGTGCGCCAGCGCGGCCCCCATGGCCGTGGACACCAGCCCGTCGATGCCCGAGGCGCCCCGGCTGGCCATCAGCCTGATGCCGCGCCGCGGCCGCATGAACTGGTCGAGGTCCCTGATCGGCATCGAGGAGCCGCAGAACAGCAGCGCGCCGTTGGGCAGCGCGTCGGCCAGGTCGCGGGCCAGGCGCGGCTCGGAGGTGCCGGAGACGTCCAGGACCGCGTCGAGGGCCGACCGGACGGCCGCGTCGGCCTGCCGCCAGGCGTGCAGCCAGCTGTCGTCGCCGGAGGCCACCGGGATCTCCACGGCCTGCGCGACCTGGGTGGCCGACCTGGTCGGGTCGGGCCAGCGGTCGAGGTCGGGGGCGACCACGATGTGCTCGTCCGTCCGCTTCAGCCAGGACAGCAGCGGCCGCGACAGCCCGGGCCGGCCCAGCGTGACGACCACGTCGGGACGGTGGGAGTCGGCGAACTCGGGCGTGCCGAGCAGGTAGTGGTAGCTGGAGATGGAGTGGTCGCCGTAGCGGGCGCCGCCGTTGGGCTCCGACAGCACCGGCCAGCCGGCCATGCCGGCGGCGGCCACGTAACGCCGGACGTTGGCCGCGCCGTCGCCGACGACCAGCACGCCGCGCCTGGTGGGCGGGATGTGCAGGGCGATGGGCGGAGGCGCGACGCGGGCCCGCACCCAGGGGCCGTTCGCGCCGCCGTCGAGCGGCTCGGACCAGCTCGTGTCGCCGTCGGGGATCAGCGGCTCCCGGAAGGCCAGGTTGAGGTGCACGGGGCCGGGGTTGGCCGCCCCGGCGGCCCGCTGGTAGGCGCGGCAGGCCAGCGAACGCCAGTAGGCGACCATGCCGGGACGGTCTTCCGGCACGCCGACCTCGGCGAACCAGCGGACGGCGGTGCCGTACAGCTTGACCTGGTCGATCGTCTGGTTGGCGCCGGTGCCGCGCAGCTCGGGCGGACGGTCGGCGGTCAGGACGAGCAGCGGCACGCCCGACTCGTCGGCCTCGATCACCGCCGGATGGAAGTTGGCCGCGGCCGTGCCGGAGGAGCAGATCAGCGCCACCGGCCGCTCGGAGCGCTTGGCCAGGCCGAGCGCCAGGAAGGAGGCCGAGCGCTCGTCGATGCGCACGTGCAGGCGCACCCGCGACTCGGCGTGCAGCGCCAGGGCGAGGGGGGCCGAGCGGGACCCGGGGGCGAGCACCACGTCGGTCAGGCCACAGCGCACCAGCTCGTCGACGAGCACGGTGGCCAGCGCGGTTGCGGGGTTCAAAGCGACGCCTCCTGCATCCGGCCGAGCCACTGGGGAGATTCAATCTCAAATTCCGACAAATGCTGAAAATTCACCGGGGGGCGGCGCACCGGGAGCCATCCGTCCACGGGCACCAGCGAGTCGTCCACCACGTCGCCCGCCAGCAACGACATCGTGCCCAGCCCGCACGCGTACGGCAGCGACGGCAGCGCCGCCGCCAGCGCGACCCCCGCGGCCAGCCCCACCGACGTCTCCACGGCGCTGGAGACCACGGCGGGCAGCTCGCACGCCTCCACCACCCGCAGCGCGGCGCGCACCCCGCCCAGCGGCTGCACCTTGACCACCGCGATGTCGGCCGCCTCGGCCGCCCTCACCTTCAGCGGGTCCTCGGCGCGCCGGATCGACTCGTCGGCCGCGATCGGCACGTCGACCGCCCTGCGCACCGCCGCCAGCTCCTCCAGGGTCGCGCACGGCTGCTCGGCGTACTCAAGACCGAACCGGTCGAGCCGCTTGAGCCGGGTGACGGCCTCGTCGACCTCCCAGGCGCCGTTGACGTCGACCCTCAGCCGCCCGGACGGCCCCAGCGCGTCACGCACCGCCTCCACCCGCGCCAGGTCGTCGGCGAACGTCTGGCCGCGCTCGGCCACCTTGACCTTCGCCGTGCCGCAGCCTGAGCGCCGCACCAGCTCGTGGGCCTGCTCGGCGTCGACCGCCGGGACGGTGGCGTTGACCGGGACGCGGTCGCGCACCGGCTCGGGCCAGCCGTCGAAGGCGGCCTCACGGGCGCACGCCAGCCAGCGGGCGCACTCGCGCGGACCGTACTCGGGGAACGGGGAGAACTCGCCCCAGCCCGCCGGGCCGTGCAGCAGCACGCCCTCCCTGACGGTCTGCCCGCGAAACCGCGTCCGCATCGGAATCCGGAAGACCACGGGAGAACGCGTCACGACCCTACCCTGCACCTGTGTCCGACCTGTCGCCATTAACCTTACGAGCATGTGGAGGAACCCGTCGCATCCGGACCGTCCGCTGCATGCCATTGTGCAGCCTCCCGGCCCCGGCCTTTTCACCGCGATCCGCGACGCCCTCTCCGGCGACGGCCCGGCCGTCCTGCCGCTCCAGCCGGGCCACGAGCACCAGGCCCTCCAGGCTCTGCGGCCCACGCACGCCGGCGGCGAGCCGTGGCCCGGCGGCGAGGGCGTCCCCGGCGACGTGGCGGTCGTCATCGCCACCAGCGGCAGCACCGGCGCGCCCAAGGGCGTGCAGCTGTCGGCCTCGGCACTGCGCGCCTCGGCGTCGGCCTCGCTGAGCAGGATCGGGGCCGCCGAGGGCGACCGGTGGTTGTGCTGCCTGCCCGTCTCCCACGTCTCCGGCCTGCAGGTGCTGGTCCGCGCGCTGCTGTCGGGCAGCGAGCCGATCATCCACCCCTCCTTCGACGTGCGGGCCGTGCTGTCCTCCGGCGCCCACCACGTCTCCCTGGTGCCGACGCAGCTCCACCGGCTGGTCGAGACGGGCGCCGACCTGTCGGTGTTCCGCACGATCCTGCTCGGCGGCGCGGCGCCCAGGGCGGGGCTGGTCGAGCGGGCCGTGGAGCTCGGCGCCCGGGTGTTCACCACGTACGGGATGAGCGAGACGTGCGGCGGCTGCGTCTACGACGGCCGCCCCCTTTACGATGTAGATCTCAAAATCGGCGAGGACGGCCTGATCAGGATCGCCGGGCCCGTGCTCTTCTCCGGCTACCGCTTCGCCGGCCGGACCGCCTTCGACGGCGACTGGTTCGTCACCTCCGACCTCGGCGAGCTGAACGGCGGCCGGCTGCGCGTGCTCGGCCGGGCCGACGACGTCGTCAACACCGGCGGCGAGAAGGTCGTGGCCGCCGTGGTGAGCGCGGTGCTCGGCACCCACCCCGAGGTCGCCGACGTGGCGGTGGCCGGCCTGCCCGACCCCGAGTGGGGCGAGGCGGTCACGGCGTTCGTGGTGCCGGCCGACCCGGCCGCGCCACCCACGCTGGCCGAGCTGCGCGCCTACTGCCGCGACCGGCTGCCCGCCCACGCCGCGCCGCGCGACCTGCGTCTCCTCCCCCGCCTGCCGCTGCTGCCCAACGGCAAGACCGATCTCATGCGGCTGCGGACAGGAACCTGACGCGGCGCGGCTGCGTCATAACGGGGAGAGAAGGAAGGGAGCCTTCATGAACCAGACCCGCAAGATGTGGGCGTCCGCGGCGGTCGTCGGCGTGATCGTCGTCGGCGGCGCGTCGGTCGCGGCGGCCGCCTCGGCGGGCAAGCTCGACGCTGTCGCCAGGGAGACCCGGGCCGTGGTCGACCAGAGGGTCGACCAGAGGGCCGACCAGAGGGCCGACCGGAGCGCCGAGCAGACGTCGCCGACCGGCCGTCCGGTGCCCTCGCCCGGCGACACCGAGGGCGTCGTGGTCTCCACGGAGGTCAATCCCGATCCACGCGAGGTCATCGACTACTGGACCGACAAGCGCATGGAAGAGGCCGAGCCGATGCCCATGCCGGAGGGGACCGGAAGCTTCGAGGTGGCGGAGTAGCTCCCGCCTTCCGGGGGTGGCACGCCCTCTGGGCGTTCCGCCCCTTTTTCATCCCTCCGGGAACAAATAGCGGTGGATGGCGTTATTGATACTGGTGCGCCGTGCGGAGTGACCACCGCCCCACCACAACCTGCCTGATCGCTTCGACTCCGTACGGAGGAGGTGTCCTCATGCCCAGAACCGCCGTGGCGACCCCACCCGCGACTCTCGACCAGCTCATTGAACGAGGGCGAGCCCAGGGTCACCTTTCTCTGGCGGAGCTGCGCGACGCGTTCGCCGAGGCCGGCATCAGCCCCTCTGAAGGCCGCACGATTCTGCGCGAGCTCTCGGAGGCCGGTGTGAGCCTGGCTGCCGAGAACGAGCCGTCGCTGGCCAAGACCGCCGCCAGGAAGACCACCCAGAAGACCGCGAACAAGAGCGCCCCCAAGCCGAGGAAGGCTTCCGGGGCAAAGGCTACCGGCCGCACGGCCGCCGAGGCAAAAAGCCCGGTGGACGGCAAGCCGGAGCACGAGGAGGACGTGGCCCCCGACGACCTCGAACTCACGGCCGAGGACGCCGAGATCGAGACCGAGGCCATGGACCTGGACGACAACCAGTCCGTGATGGGCGACTCGGTGCACACGTACCTGAAGTCGATCGGCCGCCGTACCCTGCTCACCGCCGCCCAGGAGGTCGAGCTGGCCCGCCGGATCGAGGCCGGCCTGTACGCCGAGTACAAGCTGGAGACCCACCCCGACGTGCCGCCGTCCGTGCGCGACGACCTGCACCTGGTCATCGAGGACGGCCGGCAGGCCAAGGACCACATGCTGGAGGCCAACCTGCGCCTGGTGGTCTCGGTGGCCAAGAAGTACACCGACCGCGGCATGTCCCTGCTGGACGTCGTCCAGGAGGGCAACCTGGGGCTGATCAGGGCCGTGGAGAAGTTCGACTACACCAAGGGCTTCAAGTTCTCCACCTACGCCATGTGGTGGATCCGGCAGGCCATCCAGCGCGGCTTCGCCGACTCCGCCCGGACGATCCGGCTGCCCGTCCACGTGCTGGAGATGCTCTCCAAGCTGTCGCGGGTCGAGCGGGACATGCACCAGAGGCTGGGCCGCGAGCCCACGCCCGAGGAGCTGGCCGTCGAGCTGGACAAGACGCCGGACCAGATCGAGGAGCTGCTGCGCACCAGCCGCCAGCCGATCTCGCTCAACGCGACCATCGGCGAGGACGGCGAGACCACGATCGGCGACCTCATCGAGGACGTCGACTCGCCGGAGGCGTCGGAGATCGTCGACCGCCAGCTGCTGGGCGACCAGCTGCGCGGCGTGCTCGACAACCTCTCGCCGCGCGAGGCGAAGATCATGGCCCTGCGGTTCGGCCTGGTGGACGGCAAGCCGCACACCCTGGACGAGATCGGCAAGCACCTCGGCCTGACCCGCGAGCGCATCCGCCAGCTGGAGAAGGAGTCGCTGTCGAAGCTGCGCCACCCGAGCAACACCCGCCCGCTGCTCGACTGGGCCAGCTGACCCGCACCGCCCCGGCCGTCGCCGTCAGGACCTGACCGCGACGGCCCAGGGACGCGCCCCCCGGCCGTCAGGACCTGACGGTCACGGGCCTGGAACACACGAAGAGCCCCGGCGCGCACGGCGCCGGGGCTTTCGTGTGCCTTCGGTCAGACGGTGGCGGGCACCGGCCGGGGCACGCGCGGGATGCCCCACATGCGGTTCTCCTCGCGCAGCGTGCGCAGCCGGTCGACCTCGGCCGTCCACATGGCCCCGCGGGGGGTGGCCTTGGCCTTGCGGCGCGCGATGCGGTCGTCGTACGAGCGCACGCCGAACGTGGCCCGCTGCCCGGCCTCGGCGGCTCGCAGCGCCTCGGTCAGCGCGACGTCGAACGCCTGGCCCGCCGCCAGCAGCTCGATCTCGTCGGCCGCGGCCGCACGCAGGTCGCGCACGATCTGCTCGGCCTGCCTGGCCTTGTCAAGCAGCTGCGGGAAGCCCTTGGAGATCTCCTGGTCCGCGTGGTAGCGAACCTCGGCCTCCCGGCTCACCCGCGGACGGAAAAACGCCATCGACCCTGCCCTTCACGCAGTCTTTGCTGTTCAACCCACAAGGGTACGCCGTCCGACACCGCCCCCGAACACCGGGCGACGGACGGGGCCGCCCAGTAAGATGATCACCATGCCCGCAAAGAGACCTCCCGTCCCACTCTCCCGCGAGCGCATCATCGAGGCCGCACTCCACATCGCCGACAGCCAGGGGCTGCGCCGGCTCACCATGCGCCGGCTGGGCGACGCCCTGGAGGTGGAGGCCATGGCCATCTACCACCACCTGCCCCGCGGCAAGGAGGCGCTGATGGACGCGCTGGCCGAGCACGTCACGTCCGTGCACGTGGAGCAGGCGGCCACCTGGCAGGAGACGGCCAGGGCGTGGTGCCGGGCGGGCCGGGAGCTGCTGCGCGAGCATCCGGGCGTGCTCGCGCTGGCCCTGACCAAGCCGCCCAAGGGCGCCACCGCCGTCGCCATCAGGGAGCAGACCGAGCAGCTCGCCGACGGCGGCCTGAACGACGCCCCCGAGGCCGTGCGAGCGCTGCGCGCGTTCGTGTTCGGCAGCGTGGCGGTCGAAGTCCAGCAATCCGGATGGGCTGACCCGGAAGTCGATGAATGGGTCAGGCGGGACGAAAGGGCGGATGTGGACTTCGAAAGAGGACTCGACGCTTTGCTCAAGGGGTTGCAAACGTAGTGCGCGTGTCGCGCTTGGCCCGTTATCCTGCATAAGGCACGCTGTGTCGAAGGTCACACGACCGGGGGATCCTCCTGTAACAGTCCGAACGGGCTATGTCGGACCGTGTGACACACGTCGCACACTTGCCAGAACAACAAACCCGAGCCGCTCCCGTCCCTCTCCCGGGAGCACCCACGAGATATCGGAGGCACGCCGATGTGCCCGCACGACCCGGCCTGTCCGTCTGCCGAGGCGCCGGACCGCGAGGCAGCACGCACCCTCGCATGCCACCCCGAGCAGGGGTGGAGCCTTCTCTGCAACGGCGTCGTCCTGTTCGAGGACACCGGGGAGCTGCTGCCCAGCGGCACCGTCATCGCGCCGCACCGGCCCGACCCCCTGGTGGGCGCCGCCTGACGGCGGCGTAATCACCGATCCACCGGGCCACGACCTCGCCCACCCGGGCGGGGTCCCGCTTCAGGTCGTGGCCCTCGCCCGGCAGCACCACCAGCCGGGCGCAGTCCGCGGGATCCGGCACTCCGAACGGATCCCGGTCCCCGTTGACCACCAGCACGTCGACCCCGGCCCCGCGCAGCTCCTCGGCCCTGGAACGCTCCGGCCTGCCGGGCGGGTGCAGCGGGAAGGCCAGCGCCACCACCGCCGCCGCGCCCACCGCCGAGGCCGTACGGCAGGCCACCCGGGCGCCGTTGCTCCGGCCGCCCTGCACCAGCGGCAGCCCCGGCCACCCGGCGCGCAGCTCGCCCAGCACCGCTTCCCACGCCTCGTCCTGCCGGGCGGCCGAGCCCGGCGCCCGCGCCCCCGCGACCCGGAACGCCTGCGACACCCTGGCCACGGTCGCCCCCACCCCGAGCGCGGCGTCACGGACGGCCAGCAGGTCGGGCGCGTCCACTCCCCCGGCCGAGCCGTGGGTCAGCACCAGCAGCAGCCGGGGCTCGGCCGCCTCGTCGACCTGCACCAGCGCCGGCCCCCGCGGAGTCATGATCTCCATGGCAGCACCGTACCTGGGGAGGATCCGCCCTTGGCCCCCAGGTCTGATGACGGCGCGCCGGACAACCGGGATGATGGCTTGCATGCCAGAGATGCGCCCCATCCGGGATGACCTGCAGGCCACCCTCGACGCCCGCCGCGACCTCGGCCCCGACTACGAGGCCGCGCTCGTCGAGTCCTTCGTCGAACGGCTCGACGCCACCATCGCCGCCCGCGTCCAGGCGGAGCTGAGCGGCCACGGCCTTCCCCCGGCCAAGCCCAGGCAGCGGCAGAACAACGGCGCGGCGATGATCCCCGTCGCGCTGGGCTCGATGGGCCTCGGCATCCCGCTGACCGCCATCGCGTCCGGCAATTCGGGGCTGGTCGGCCTGACGATCACGTGGCTGGCGATCGTCGCCATCAACGTGGCCGCCGCCGTGGCCATCATGCGCCGCGGCTGAGCCGCCTCACGGCACTCAGGTGTCGCGGTGGAACCGCAGCCGGACCTCGGCGGCCATGGTCTGGTCCTCGTGTTCGAGGCCGTAGGTCCACACCTGGCCGGCGTCCTCGGTGCGGCCGCGCAGCGGCAGCGTGCGCGCCAGCAGCTCGATGGCCAGCGCGCCCGTCTGGGGGTCGGCCCCGCTCTCGACGGCCTCGGCGAACTCGGCGCAGGCCAGTTCCAGGTGCGCGATGCCGAGCAGCACCCGCAGCCCCGGCAGCTCCCGCGCCGGGGCGAACTCCAGCGCGTCCAGCAGCAGCCCGGCGGCCTCCCCCGGGTCGCCGTACTCCAGCAGCGTCTCGGCGAGCTGGCGGGCCGCGTGCGCGGCGGCCTCGGCGTCGCCTGAGTCAAGGCTCGCCTCAAGGGCGGAGCGCAGCTCCCTGCCGGCCTCCTGCGGGCTGCCGGCCAGCCGGGCCAGCGCGAGGTGCGCCAGCGGGACGTAGGCCGGCGTGCCGACGCCGAGCACCGCCTGCCAGGCGGCCCTGGCCTGGTCGTCGCGGCCCTCGCGCTCGAAACCCTGGGCCAGGTGGCAGGCGGCCTGGGCGGCGTACTCGGGATGGCCGGTGGCCAGCGCGGTGCGGGCCGCGGCGCGGGCGGCCTCGGTGTCGCCGCGCTCGTCGAGCACCACGGCCAGCCCCACGGCCGCCTGGGCCCGGTCGGGGCTGTCGGGGTCGGCGACCAGCTCGGTCAGGATCGCCGCCGCACCCTCCAGGTCGCCGCCCTCGGCCAGGCGGCGGGCGGTGTCGAGAGGCGGGGTCTCCAGCTCTGAGAACGTCAAGAGAGCTCCTTCAGGCGACGGATCGCACCGAGCCTAACGGCTCGTCGCGATCATGTCTGCTCACTTGACGGTGCCGGACTGGGCCAGATCCGGCGCGGGCCCCCGGCCGGGGACCCGCGTGGACGGATCAGTCCTCGTACGCCTCCAGCGGCGGGCAGGAGCACACCAGGTTGCGGTCGCCGTACGCCTGGTCGATGCGGCGCACCGGCACCCAGTACTTGCCCTCGCGCAGCGAGGCCACCGGGTAGGCCGCCTCGGTCCGCGAGTACGGGTGGGCCCACTCGTCGGCGGTGACCGACTCGGCCGTGTGCGGCGCGTTGCGCAGCGGGTTGTCGGTCTTGTCGTAGTCGCCGGAGGCCACCTTGGCGATCTCGCCGCGGATGGCGATCATGGCGTCCACGAACCGGTCGAGCTCGTCCAGGTCCTCGCTCTCGGTCGGCTCGATCATCAGCGTCCCGGCCACCGGGAACGACATGGTCGGCGCGTGGAAGCCGTAGTCGATCAGGCGCTTGGCCACGTCGTCGACGGTGACGCCGGTCTCCTTGGTGATCTGGCGCAGGTCCACGATGCACTCGTGGGCCACCAGGCCGCCGCGGCCGGTGTAGAGCACCGGGTAGTGCGGGGCCAGGCGCCGGGCCAGGTAGTTGGCCGACAGGATGGCCTGCTCGGTGGCCGCGGTGAGGCCCTCGGAGCCCATCATCCGCACGTACGCCCACGAGATCGGCAGGATGCCCGCCGAGCCGTACGGGGCGGCCGAGACCGGCCCGACCGGGCCGCCGTCGCGCAGCGGGTGGCCGGGCAGGTAGGCCGCCAGGTGGCCGCGGACCGCGACCGGGCCGACGCCGGGGCCGCCGCCGCCGTGCGGGATGCAGAACGTCTTGTGCAGGTTGAGGTGGGACACGTCGGCGCCGAACTCGCCCGGCTTGGCCAGGCCCACCAGGGCGTTGAGGTTGGCGCCGTCGACGTAGACCTGGCCGCCGGCCTCGTGCACCTTGGCGCAGACCTCGGTGATCGACTCCTCGTACACGCCGTGCGTGGACGGGTACGTCACCATGATCGCGGCAAGCTTGTCGCGGTGCTTGGCGATCTTGGCGTCCAGGTCGGCCAGGTCGATGTTCCCGTCGCTGTCGCAGGCCACGACGACGACCCGCATGCCCGCCATGACGGCGCTGGCCGCGTTCGTGCCGTGGGCCGAGGACGGGATCAGGCACACGTCCCGCTCGGTGTCGCCGTTGGCCTGGTGGTAGGCGCGGATGGCCAGCAGGCCGGCGAACTCGCCCTGGGAGCCGGCGTTCGGCTGGATGGAGACCGCGTCGTAGCCGGTCACCTCGGCCAGCCAGCCCTCCAGGGTGCCGATGAGCTCCCGGTAGCCCTCGGTCTGGGCCTCCGGCGCGTACGGGTGCACGCCGGCGAACTCCGGCCAGGTGATCGGCTCCATCTCGGTGGTCGCGTTCAGCTTCATCGTGCACGAGCCGAGCGGGATCATCGAACGGTCGAGCGCGATGTCCTTGTCCTGGAGTCTGCGCAGGTAGCGCAGCATCGCGGTCTCGGAGCGGTGGCTGTGGAAGACCGGGTGGGTCAGGTAGTCCGACTCGCGCAGCAGGTCGGCCGGCAGCGCGTCGGCCTCCAGCGCCACCTCCTCGCGCTCGACGCCGAAGGCGGCCCACACCTTGACCAGCTCGGCGGCGCCGGTCTTCTCGTCGCAGGCGATCGAGACGTGATCGTCGCCGGCCTGCCACAGGTTGACGCCCCGCTCGGCCGCGGCGGCCACCACCTCGGCGGCCCTGCCGGGAACCCGGACGAGCACGGTGTCGAAGAACTCGCCGTGCACGACCTCCAGGCCGGCCTCGCGCAGCCCGCCGGCCAGCGCGACGGCGTGCCGGTGCACGCGGTGCGCGATCCGGCGCAGGCCCTCGGGGCCGTGGTAGACGGCGTACATGCCGGCGATCACGGCCAGCAGGACCTGGGCGGTGCAGATGTTGCTGGTGGCCTTCTCGCGGCGGATGTGCTGCTCGCGGGTCTGCAGGGCCAGCCGGTAGGCGGGGTCGCCGTCGACGTCGACCGACACGCCGACCAGACGGCCGGGCATCTGCCGCTGCAGGCCCTCGCGTACGGACATGTAGGCCGCGTGCGGCCCGCCGAACCCGAAGGAGACGCCGAAGCGCTGGGAGGAGCCGACGGCGATGTCGGCGCCCAGCTCGCCGGGGGCGGCCACCAGCGTGAGGGCCAGCAGGTCGGCGGCGGCCACGACGAGCGCGCCCGCCTCGTGCGCCCTGGCGGCCACGTCGCGGAAGTCGCGCAGGCGGCCCGAGGCGCCCGGGTACTGGACGAGCACGCCGAAGCACTCGGGCAGCTCGCCGTCGAGGTCGTGCTCGACCAGCGTGATGCCGAGCGGCTCGGCGCGGGTGGCCAGCACGGCCTTGGTCTGGGGCAGCGTGTCGGCGTCGACCACGAACACGTCGCTCTTGGACTTGCCGGCCCGGCGGGCCAGCGTCATGGCCTCGGCCGCGGCGGTGGCCTCGTCCAGCAGGGAGGCGCCGGCGACGTCGAGGCCGGTCAGGTCGGAGACGACCGTCTGGAAGTTCAGCAGCGCCTCCAGGCGGCCCTGCGAGATCTCCGGCTGGTACGGCGTGTAGGCGGTGTACCAGCCCGGGTTCTCCAGCAGGTTGCGCCGGATGACGGCGGGCGTGACGGTGTCGTAGTAGCCCAGGCCGATCATGGAGGTCAGCACCCGGTTGCGGGAGGCCAGCTCGCGCAGCTCGGCGATGGCCTCGGTCTCGCTCGCGGCGGCCGGCAGCTTGAGCCGGTCCTTGACCCTGATGGCCTCGGGCACGGCCACGGCCACCAGATCGCCGACGGACTCGAAGCCCACGGCCTCGAGCATGCGCTGCTGCTCGGACTCCGATGGGCCGATGTGCCTGGACGAGAACGGCGGAGCGGACAGGTCGGTCATGGAGGTTGCCTCCCGAGGCTTGGAGACCGGCGCCAGGGCGCGGGCGAGTGCCGGATCTCCCCCTCTGTCATCGCGACGTCATCGCGACCTGAGAGCTTCACCCCACCGTGGGGCTTGCACCGTCGGTGAGGTGCGCCTGGCGGGCGCACCTGCTTTCCAGAGTTGCCTCACCCGAGCGGTACGGGATGCCTGAGAGATTCCGGGGAGGGTTGCTCCTTCGGCGCCCCAGGACCGAAGCCCAGGGACTCTCCCGCACGGGGTCATCAGCCTTACTCTGTCCTAGATTACTACGGTGTGTTCAGCGGTTCAGCTCACCCCGTGCGGCGTGCGCGACGCCGCTTGGCGAGCTCGTCAGCGGGATGGTCGGCCGGGACGGTGTCCTCGACCGCCGCCCGTTCCCCCGGCAGCTCCGCGAGGGAGCCCTCGACCTCTCGCCAGACCCGGCCGAGGGCGATGCCGAACACGCCCTGGCCGCCCTGGAGGAGATCGATCACCTCGTCGGCCGAGGTGCACTCGTAGACGCTGACACCGTCGCTCATGAGCGTGATCTGCGCGAGGTCGGCGACCCCGCGGTCACGCAGATGCTGCACCGCGGTGCGGATCTGCTGCAACGACACCCCGGTGTCGAGCAGCCGCTTGACGACCTTGAGCACCAGGATGTCGCGGAAGCTGTAGAGCCGCTGCGAGCCCGAGCCGTGCGCGGCTCTTATCGTGGGCTCGACCAGGCCCGTGCGCGCCCAGTAGTCGAGCTGCCTGTAGGTGATGCCGGCCGCCGAGCAGGCTGTGGGCCCGCGGTATCCGATGTCGTCGGGCACCGTCGCGGGCTGCTCGTCGAAGAGCAGTCCCTGCTCTCCGGCACGCTGCCGCGCGCTCTCGCGCCGCACCGGATCTTCCTGGCCGGCCGTCTTTCCCTCGCCGCTGCTGACCGCCACGCGGACCTCCGGCTTTCTCTCATCCCATGGCCTGATCTGGGGGTTCGTAAAGGGCGACCACGGGTTTCACTTGCACCGTAGGACCGTGACCATGCTCAGTCAACGATCCGGCTCGGCGCGTCGTGAAGCGTAAATGCACTGAAATACCTACCCCGCCCTGCCGAAGTCCTCGGGAGTGATCGTGTCAAGGAACTCCCTGAACTTCTCCACCTCGTCCTCCTGGTCGTCAGGGATGATCACACCGGCCTCCTGGACCACCTCTTCGCTGGCGAAGATGCGCGCGCCGGTGCGCAGCGCCAGGGCGATCGAGTCGGAGGGGCGGGCGCTGACCTCCACGCCGTTGGAGAACACCAGGTCGGCGAAGAAGATGCCGTCACGCAGGGCCACGATGTTGACCGCGCGCAGCCCGACGCCGAGCGCGCTCAGCACGTCCCTGAACAGGTCGTGGGTGAGCGGCCGGGGCGGCGGCTCCTCGGCCTGCGCCAGGGCGATCGCGGTCGCCTCGGTCATGCCGATCCAGATCGGAAGGAACCGTTCCCCGTGTGCCTCCTTGAGCAAGACGATCGGCTGATTTGTGGGCATCTCAACTCGAACGCCCACGACCTCCATCTGCAACACGGGCTGCTCCGTATTCGGCCGGCCGGTCGCCCGGCACAGCTGTTGACTGGGTCGTTTCTGCTACACGCTTATGCATTTCAACGTAACACCCGTCAGGCCTGGAATGTGCCCCGGCCTTCCAGCTCTGTGCCCTCAGCGGCCCAGGACAGACCTGACGCCGAGGCGCACCAGGGAGGCGTGCAGGTCGAGCAGGAGCGTGGACAACTCCCTGGCGGCCTCGTCGGCCTCGCCGATGGCGCCGGGCGCGCGCCGCTTGAGTATGGGCGCGACGGTCTGCTCGACCAGCCCGCACTCCCGCTCGGCGGCGGCCTTGACCGCGCGCAGGTGGCGGGCGTGCAGGCCGAAACGGGCCAGGGCGCCGACGCTGCGCGCGATCTTCAGCGCCTCCTCGTCGTAGCGCCTGGCCACGGGGGCCAGCAGGCCGTAGTCCTCCAGCTCGGCGAGGGTCTCCTCGTCGATGCCGGCCGCCTCCAGCAACTGGGCCCGGTCGTAGCGGATCTCCTGGGTCTGCTGCACCGCGCGCGGACGGCCGAAGCTCTCGGCCATCTTGTCCTTGATCACCCGCAGCGGCAGGTAGTGGTCGCGCTGCTCGGTCAGGATGAAACGCAACTGCTCGACGTGGAGATGGGTGAACTTGCGGTAGCCCGAGGGGCTGCGCTCGGGCTCGATCAGCCCCTCACCCTCCAAGAAGCGGATCTTGGACACGGTGACGTCGGGGAACTCGCCCTGCAGCAGGGCGAGCACCTCCCCGATGCTCATGTGCGAGCGTGCCGCCTGTGAGCTCATGCGCCGGCGTTGACCCTCATCAGGAAGACGAGGCGGAACTTGCCGATCTGCACCTCGTCTCCGGAGTGCAGGGGAACCTCCTCGATGCGCTCCCGGTTGACGTAGGTGCCGTTGAGGCTGCCCACGTCGCGTACGGAGAACTGGCCGCCGCGGTGGCGGTAGAACTCGACGTGGCGACGGGAGACGGTGATGTCGTCGAGGAAGATGTCGCTCTCCGGGTGGCGCCCGGTCGTGGTGAGGTCTTTGTCCAGCCGGAACCGGCTGCCCTGGTTGGGCCCCCTGGTGACCGTGAGCAACGCCGTGCCGGGCGGGAGCTGTTCGACCAGCGCCCGTTCGGCCAGGAGCATGTCGCCTGTCTCAGCCTCGTACGCCTCGATTCCCGCGACCGAGATCGTCGACGTGGTGTCCCCGGAGACCTCGGGTCTGGTCAGCGGTGACCCACAGCGGGAACAGAAACGGGCATCCTCGGGGTTGGCGTGCCCGCACTGCGTGCAGTAGACGCTCGGCATCGATCGGCTCGGCCTCCTACCGCGAAGACGCGGCGACGGTGCTGGGGACGCGCCTGCCTTCGCTCTTCAAGTTTGCGAATGCCGCAACTTACGCTGATCAGCGGCAAAGGTCAAGGCGGGGCGCTGGACTGCGGTTCGGACGCTGACAAAGTTACCGCCGCCCCCACCCCGTGGTCCATGCCGCCGCGCGTTTCTACATTACGATCTTGCGGCACTCCGCGCGCACATCTCGGGCGAAGGCTTTTCGGCTACTCTACGTGATCAGACGGCCGCCTGCTCGACCACGCGGGCCCACCGTTCGAGCAGTGCCTGCGCGCCGTCCATGTCGGGGGCCTCGGCCCACAGGTCGGTGACCGGCTCGGCGGCGGCGGGCAGGATCAGCACCCACGACCCGTCGTCGCGGGCGACCCGCACGCCGTCGGTGGTGTCCACGCGCCAGCCGTCGGGCTCGGCCTCGGCGGCCTCGATGACCGAGCGCATCACCGCGCCCTTGGCCGCCCACTGGGTCGGGACGCTCCGCCGCAGCAGCTTGACCTCGGGGATCCTGGCGTCGATCTGGCTGAGCGACAGCCGGGTGCGGGCCACCAGCCCCAGCAGGCGCATGAACGCGGCCAGGCCGTCGATGGCCGGACTGAACTCCGGCACGACGAACCCGCCGCGCCCGTCGGCCGCGAAGATCATGTCGGGGCCCTGGGCGGCGGAGGTCAGGGCGTCGAGCGCGGTCGAGGTCCACTGCACCTGCACGCCGTGGAAGCGGCAGACCTGCTCGGCGACCCGCGTGGTGGTGACCGGCAGGGCCACCCGGCCGCCCCGGCGCTCGGCCGCCACCAGGTCCAGCACGACCAGCAGGGCGCGTTCCTCGCTGATGAGCTGGCCGGTCTCGTCCACCAGGGCGATGCGTTCGCCGACCGGGTCGAAGCGCACGCCGAAGGCCGCCCGCGAGGAGCTGACCAGCTCCGACAGGCGTTGCAGGTCGCGGCGGCGCTCGGCCAGCGTCTCGGTGGGCGAGACGTCGTCCAGCCGGGCGTTGACGGTGAGCACCTCGACGCCGGCGCGGCTGAGCAGCGTGGGCATCACCAGGGAGGAGGTGCCGCCGGCGCAGTCGACCACGACCTTCATGTCCTTGACGCCGGTGACACCGATGGCCCGCATCAGCTCGTGCGTGTAGCCCTCGACGGCCCTGGCCGGGTAGTGCAGCTCGGCGATCTCGCCGGGGAAGGCCCGCCGGTACTCCTGGCGGGAGAAGACCCGCTCCAGCTTGCGCTGGGCGGCCGGGGGCAGGTCGGCGCCGCGGTCGTCCATGATGACGATGTCGACGCTCTGCGGGTCGCCGGGCGTGGTGCGCAGGGCGATGCCGCCGGCGGCCGACTCGCGGGCGGTGTGGAAGCGGGCCACCGGCAGCGGCGCGGCCTCCAGGTCCAGGACGTTGATCGCGGCGGCGGTCAGGGCGCCGATGACGGCCCGCTTGAGCGCCCTGGCGGCCAGGGAGCAGTCGCGGGAGGTGACGACGTAGGCGCCCTTGCGCAGGGTGGTGGCGTACGCGCCGGCCAGCCGGACGCACAGCTCGGCGGTGATCTCGACGTTGACCAGGCCGCTGACCCCGCGCGGGCCGAACAGGTTGCGCTGGCCGCGCGACTCCCAGATGACGCTGGTGTTGACGACCGCGCCGGCCTCGATGGTCTTGAACGGGTAGACCTTGACGCCGCTGGAGACGTACGCCTCGGCCTCGATGACGCACTCGTCGCCGATGACGGCGTTCTCCTCGACCCGGGCGCCGCCCATGACGTCGGTGCTCTTGCCGATGACGCAGCCGCGCAGATGGGCGCCGGGACCGACGTAGACGTTGTCGTGGACGACCGCGCGGTGCAGGAAGGCGCCCTCGCGCACGACCGCGTTGTTGCCGAGCACGGTGTACTCGCGCAGTTCGGCGCCCGCCTCCACCTTGGCGTAGTCGCCGATCAGCAGCGGGCCCTTCAGGACGGCGTCGGGATCGACCGTGGCCGAGTCGGCCACCCAGACGCCCGGGGAGAGCTCGAAGCCGCCGATGTCGAGGCGGACCCGGCCGGACAGCGCGTCGGCCTGGGCCTTGAGGTAGCTGGCGTGGGTGCCGACGTCCTCCCAGTAGCCGCCCGCGACGTAGCCGTAGATGGGGGCGCCGCGTTCCAGGAGGGCGGGGAAGACGTCGGAGGACCAGTCGACCGGTTCGCCGTCGGCCACGGCGTCGAGGATCTCGGGCTCCATGACGTAGATGCCGGTGTTGACGGTGTCGGAGAAGACCTGGCCCCAGGTGGGCTTCTCCAGGAAGCGCTGCACGCGTCCGTTCTCGTCGAGGATGATGATCCCGAATTCGAGCGGGTTGGGAACGCGTTTCAGGCCGATGGTGACAAGAGCCGAATTTTCGCGATGAAAACGGATCATGTCGGATAAATCGATATCTGTGAGGGCGTCGCCGGAGATGACCAGGAAGCGGTCGTCGCGCAGGCGGGCGGCGGCGTTCTTGACGCTGCCCGCGGTGCCGAGCGGCAGGTCCTCGGTGGCGTACTGGAGGTTCATGCCCAGCTCGTCGCCGTCGCCGAAGTAGTTGCGCACGAGGGCCGCCAGGAACTGCAGGGTGACCACCGTCTCGGTGATGCCGTGCCGTTTGAGCAGGCGCAGGACGTGTTCCATGATCGGACGGTTGACCACCGGGAGCAGAGGTTTGGGCTGGTTGGCGGTCATCGGACGCAGCCGAGTCCCCTCCCCGCCCGCCATGACGACCGCCTTCACCCGATCACTCCTTCGTGGTCGCGGTTACGAGTTGGCGCACCTGCACCACATACAGGATCCCTGCCCACCAGTACAGGCCGGTGCCCCAGATCGCGAAGGCCCACCCGGCAATTCGCGCTATATCGGCATACCACCCGGTGTGGGAAGCAAGGAAGAGCAGCGGGAAGGCGTACATGAGGTTGAACATGGCGGCCTTGCCCAGGAAATGCACCTGAAGTGCCTTATATCCGTGTTTGCGAAGTACGGGGAACGAACAGGCGACGAAGAGCTCCCGCGCCACGATGACGGCCACCAGCCACCACGGGATGACCTCGCGCAGCAGCAACGCCAGGATCGTGGCGAAGACGTACAGCTTGTCGGCGGCCGGGTCGATCACCCGGCCGAGCTTGCTGGTCTGGTTGAACGCGCGAGCGATCTTGCCGTCGAGCCAGTCGGTGAACCCGGCCACGATGAGGATGGCGATGGCCCACCCGTCCGCCCTGGGCCCCAGAACCAACCAGAGGAACACGGGCACGCCGAGCAGGCGCAGGAAGCTCAGCAGGTTGGGAACCGTCCAGATCCGGTCCTCGGCGGAAGTTTCGCTCACGCAGAGACCCTACTGCGTGGAACTCCGGCACAGACGCCCCACCAGCGACCATTCCCCGCGGGGCCGGTGGGGGTTGATGGCGTTTCGCGGCATGTGGAGGCGGGAAAAGGCTGGATGATCGATCCCCCCGCGCTGCCGGCCTGCCTTGGGGGGATCGGATGTGGCCCTGGGAGTCCGGCGTGCTGCGGGACGCGCCGGAGATCGCCTTGTTCCTCTGCCTGGCCCTCGGGTTCGCCCTGGGCAGGCTCAGGTTCCGCGGGGTGGCACTCGGCGGCGCGGCCGGGACGCTGGCCGCCGCCCTCGCCGTCGGGCTGCTGACCGGCGGCGTCGAGGTCCACCAGCAGGTGCGGGTGATCGCCTTCTCGATCTTCGCCTTCACCCTCGGCTACACCCTCGGGCCCGCCTTCTTCGCCGCGTTCTCCGCGCGCAACCTGCGGTACCTGTGGTTCACGGTCGTCGAGGTCGTCGGGGCGCTGGCGGTCGCGGCGCTGGTCGCGGACGCGCTCGGGCTCGACCCGGGCACCACCGCCGGGCTGGTCGCCGGGGCGGCGGCCGGGCCGGTGGCCTTGGGCACGGCGGCCGACGCCCTGCGGGCCGCCGGGATCGCGCACCAGGCGCTCGGGCCCGCGTACGTCCTGTCCTACCTCCTCGCCCTGGTCACCGTCGCGCTGCTGACCGTGCGGGCCGCGCCCGCGGCGCTCCGGTTCGACCCCCGGGAGGAGGCCGCGGCGCTGTGGCGGCGGCTGGACGGCGCGGAGGAGACGCCGCCGCCGGCGGTGCTGGGCCGGGCCCACCAGGTCACCACCGGCGAGGGCAGGACGGTCGGGCAGGCGGAGATCGCCATGGGCACCCGGGTCTCGGTGGAGCGACTGCGCAGGAACGGCCGCCCGATCCCCTTCGGCCCCGACACGCTGCTGCAGCGGGACGACGAGGTCGTGGTGGTCGGCGTGCGGCAGGACGTCGTCAACGCCGGCGCGGTGGTCGGGCCCGAGGTGCCGGGCGGGCGGGAGCTCGACCTGGACCTGGAGGTGGCCGACGTCATGCTCGGGGGCCGGCCGCCGGCGACCGTGCGCGACCTGCGCGCCGGGCTGTCCGGCCAGGGGGTGCAGGACCTGCACGTGTGCGAGGTGCGGCGGGTGGGGTGCCGGTTGCCGGTCCGGCCCGGCACGCAGCTGTGCGCCGGTGACGTGGTGCGGGTGACCGGGCTGAAGCGGGACGTGGACCGGGCGGCGTCCTGGCTCGGGGCGCGGGCGGAGGCCGGGCGGCGGGCCGACGTCGTCTACCTGGCCGCCGGGCTCGTGGCGGGGCTGGTGGCGGGCCTGGCGGGGGGCCTGACGGCGTCGCTCGGCTGCCTGGCGGCCGGGCTGGTGTTCGGCCGGGCACGGGCGGGACGGGCCGGCTTCGGGCAGTACGACGCCGGCGCCGCGCGGGTGGTGGGCGAGGTGGCGCTCGGCGTGTTCGTGGCGGCGCTCGGGCTGTCGGCCGGGCCGGCGGCGGTGGAACTGGTGGCGCGGCACGCCTGGCAGGTGGCCCTGGGCGCGGTCGCCACGGCCGCCGTGCCGGTGGTGATCTCGCTGGCCATGGGGGCCAAGCTGATGATGTCGCCGCCGCCGCTGGTGCTGGGCGCGGTGACCGGGCAGCACGGCCTGACGACCGTCCTGGGCGGGGTGCGCGCGATGTCGGGGAACGGGACGCCGCTGCTGGCGTACACGGTGGTGCACGCGTTGTCGGGAGCCGTGCTGGCCCTGCTGGGCCCCGCGGCGGTGGCCCTGGCCCGCTGGGTGGGCGCCTGAGCGCCACCGGCTCTTCGGGCCGGTCAGGTGCGCAGGAAGGCGTGGGTGTGGCCCACCGGCTCGAAGCCGAGGCGGGCGTAGAACTCGCGCGGCCAGTCGGCGGCGTCGGCGACCAGGAACGTCAGCTCGGCGCCGGCCGTGGCGGCCAGCAGCGCGGTCAGCAGGGCGCGGGCGAAGCCCTGGCCGCGGTGGCGCTCCAGGGTGTAGACGTTCTCGATCTGGGCGACGCCTTCGTGCACGTAGAGGTCGGCGTGGGCGGCGATCTGCCCGCCGGGGGCGCGTACGGCGTGGAACTCGACCCGGTCCGCGCCGGACACGCGGGCGGCGGCGCGGGCGGCGAGCCCGTCGACCACGCCCGGCGACGCCTGCGGCAGCGACTCGCGCCACTCCTCGCGCAGCACGGGCAGCAGCTCCTCCAGCGTGAGCGGCTCGGTGGCGACGGCGGGCGCGGCCGGACGGGCGCCGCGATAGGCCATGACGACGTTGGTCTCGTGGCCGTAGCCGGCGGCGGCGAAGGCGGGCCGGAACTCCTGGCCCAGCCGGTCGTCGTCGACGCACACCAGGCGGTGGCCGAGCCCGGCGAGCCGCTCCTCGGCGGCCGCGAGCACCGGCCCCGGGCGGCCGCTCCAGACCACGAGCTTGTTGTCGTCGTGGGACATCGGGTAGCGCTCGTCGAGCACCGCGAACCCGCCGGGAACCGGCGCCACGACGGGCGCCTTGCGCCGGGCGAAGCCGTGCACGAAGGAAAGGGCCCGCGCCAGCTCGTCAGCCACCGCGCGCGGCCCGCAGGAAGGCCCTGATCAGGGCGGAGTCCTTGACGCCCGGCGCGGTCTCGACGCCGCTGGACACGTCGACCCCCCACGCGCCGGCGGCCTCGGCGGCCTCGGCCACGTTGGCCGGGTCGAGCCCGCCGGCCAGCATCCACCGGCCGGACGGGCGGCCGCGCACCGCCGCCCAGTTCCACGGCTCCCCCGAGCCGGGACGCGGGGCGTCGACGATGAGCAGGTCTTCGTCGAAGGCGCCGCACCGCAGGTCGGCGGCGGCGTCGACGGCCCGCACGAGCGGCCGGCCGAGGTCTTTCAGCGTGGTGAAGTCGGCGTGGGGGTGGTGGCCGTGCAGCTGCACGGCGCGCACGCCCGAGGCCAGCGCGGCGGCCCGGACCTCCTCGGGGGTCTCGCCCCGGAAGACGCCCACGGTGAGCACGTGGGCCGGGATCGGCGCGGCCAGCTCGGCCGCCCGCTCGGGCGTGACCCTGCGCGGGCTCCGGGTGAGCACGAACCCGATGGCGTCGGCGCCCGCCTCGACGGCGGCCTCGACGTGCTCGGGCTCGCTCAACCCGCAGATCTTCACATACACACCTCAGACCTTAGCGGCGCCGCGCGGCCGACGGCGACCACGACCAGACCAGCAGCGCGCCGATGAGGCCGAACAGCAGCACCCCGTTGGGCAGGTGGGCGCCCAGCCAGAGCCAGGTGACGTGCTGGAGCCCGCCCACGACGAACAGCGCGACGCTGGCCCACACCGGCCAGCCGGCGCCGCGTCCTGGCCGCCAGACCAGGATCGCCAGCACGATCTGCACGAGCGCCACCAGGTGGACGACCATGCCCGCCATGACGTGCGTCTCGGCCACCGGGCCGCCGCCCGCCGACACGGCCTGCCCGGCGAACGAGGCGGCCACCAGCAGCGCGGCCGCCTGGGCGATGATGGCGACGCGCAGACTGTAGAGCAGCCCGGCCGACACCTGCCGGGTCGTGCCGGGACGCGGCATGACCTGTGTCTCCCCCATGATGTGGATCCTTTCTGCGAACGAAGGACCCACATCGTGTCGAGGACGGCCTCATGCGGTCGTCAGCCTGCGGGATGACCTCCCGGTCCCCCACGTGGCGGACGGACCGGGCGGAAGGCGGCGTCCACGAGACCGGAACGGTGGGCGACCACGGCGGCCTGGATGCGGTTGCGCAGGCCGAGCTTGTCCATGGCGGCGGCGATGTGCGTCTTGACGGTGGTGACGCCGACGTGCAGCTCCTCGGCGATCTCGGCGTTGGACAGGCCGGTGCCGACCAGGGCGAGCACCTCCAGCTCCCGCTCGGTCAGCCCGGACGGCGGCGGCACGGCGGCCTGCTCCTCGGCAGCCAGGAACCGTTCCACGACCCGGCGCAGCACCGAGGGGGCCAGCAGCTGCTCCCCCGCGGCGGCCCTGCGCACGGCGTCGACCATGCGTTCCGGCTCGTCGTCCTTGACCAGGAAGCCGACGGCGCCGGCGCGCAGGGCGGCGTGCACGTCGGCG
Source organism: Nonomuraea sp. NPDC048881 (assembly GCF_040649795.1). Lineage (NCBI taxonomy): Bacteria > Bacillati > Actinomycetota > Actinomycetes > Streptosporangiales > Streptosporangiaceae > Nonomuraea > Nonomuraea sp. NPDC048881. The sequence continues at coordinate 319,643 of NZ_JBEZGC010000003.1, read as the reverse complement.
TCCTCGGCGAAGGTGGTGAGCACGACCACGCGGGCCGCCGGGCGGGCCGCCAGCACCCGCCGGGTCGCCTCCAGGCCGTCGACGCGGGGCATGCGCAGGTCCATCAGGATGACGTCGGGCACGTGGCGTTCGGCCAGGCGGACGGCCTCGGCGCCGTCCTCGGCCTCGCCGACGACCTCCATGTCCCCCGCGGCCTGCAGCAACATGCGCACGCCCGCGCGGACCAGCGCCTGGTCGTCGGCCACCAGGACGCGGATCACGCGGCGCTCCTGGCGGGCAGGCTGGCCAGCAGCAGCCAGCCGCCGTCGCCGTCCGGGCCGGCGCTGAGGGTGCCCCCGAGGGCGCGCACCCGTTCGCGCATGCCGGCCAGGCCGCGGCCGGAGGAGGGCAGCCGCTCGATGACGGTGGGCGGGCGGCCGTTGCGGATCTCGATGGACAACCCTTCCTGCGCGGGGGCCACGGTGACGCGGACCCGGGTGCCGGGTCCGGCGTGTTTGAGCACGTTGGTGAGACCTTCCTGGACGATGCGCGCGGCGGAGGCGCGGGCGATGAGCGGGGCGCGGTCGCTGGCCGGATCGAGGTCGAGGTCGACGACGAGGCCGGCGGCGGCCATGCGTTCGGCGGACTCGCGGACCACGTCGGCCGGGTTGGCCAGCAGGTCGGGGCCGCGGTCGGGGTCGCGCAGCAGGTCGAGCAGGTCGCGCAGGTCCTGCAGCACCTGGTGGCCGGTCTCGCGGATGTCGGACAGCGCGTCGGCGACCGGCCCGTCGGGCGCGGTGTAGCGGGCGGCGCTGGCGCGCAGCACCATGGCGCCGACGTGGTGGGCCACGATGTCGTGCACGTCGCGGGCGATGCGCTCGCGCTCGGCGAGCTGGTCGGCGCGCACCTGGGCGACCGCGAGCCGGGCCGACTCCTCGGCGCGCAGGCGTTCGGCGGCGGCGGCGGCCTGCCGCATGCCGAGGTAGCGGCCGATCGCGATGGGCGTGGCCACCAGCGTCATCAGCACGCCGACGCGGAGCGGGGTGATCTCGGTGCCGTCGCCGACGACGGCGATGGCGGTCAGCAGGCAGCCGGTGAGGTACGCGGCCCCCGTCCAGGCCCAGGAGGCGACGCGCATGGAGAACACGCCGATCGCGATGAGCGTGAGGATCAGGCAGGTGTTGACGGCGTCGTTGAGATAGGTGTCGGCGGCGATCAGCAGCACGCCCTGCAGCAGCAGGACCAGGCCGGGCAGGCGCCGGGCGACGCCGAGCGACAGCCCGCCGACCACGGCCAGCAGGCCGATCACCCACACGGGCAGGGCGCCGCTGTGCCAGGAGGTCCAGGTGCTGAGCACGGTGATGGCCACGCCGCCGGCGGCCAGCAGCGCGTCGGGCGTGACGTCGCGCTCCTCCAGCCGCTCGGCCGAGCTGCGCAGGTAGGCCCCGAGCACGGTGGGGAAGACGGGCAGCAGCACCGAGTACATCCAGGTGTTGCCGGTCATCGCGATGCCGGGGTCGGCGATGTTGACCGCCGTGGCCAGGACGGTGGCGCCCACACCGGCCATGGCGGGCCGCCACGGGACGCGGAAGCCGACCACGCCGAGCGCGACGCAGATGAGGATCTGCGCGGTGTTGGAGGTGTAGGAGCCGAGCTGGTCGCTGAGCACGAGGAAGACGGCCAGGTAGAGGGTGACGGCCAGTGGCCACCGCCGTACGAGCCCCATGGGCAGGCCCACCAGGAGGGCCATGGGGATGTTCATCGCCGCCGGCAGGTACGCGGTGTCGCCCGCGTGGGCCGTCGTCAACAGATCCAGCCCCACGCCTGATGCCGCGAGCAGGACATCGAGCGGCACACCACGCCAACGCATGGCCTCACGCTATCCACCCTCGGCCGATACCTGATCCTCCGCGCGGAGGACCCCGTCTCCTCCTACTGGCCGCAGGTTCGTCCAGAGGAGGGAGCGCAGCGGGTGATCTTCCCGATACGTTCGGGGCCATGTCCAACGACACCGCGATGTTCCTCGGCCAGTTCCTGCGCGCCCCCGCCGTGATCGGCGCCGTCGCCCCGAGTTCGCGCCGGTTGGCGGCGGCCGTCTGCGCGCCGGTCCCGGAGCGCGGCGAGCCGACCGTGGTGGAGCTCGGGCCGGGCACGGGCCCGTTCACGGCGGAGATCCAGCAGCGGCTGGCCGGGCGCGGCCACCACCTGGCCGTCGAGGTGAACGAGCGGCTCGCGGTGCTGCTCGCGGCGCGCTTCCCCGCCGTGGACGTGGCCCACGCGGACGCGGCGCGCCTGGGCGAGCTGCTGGCCGGGCGCGGGCTGAGCCACGCCGACGTCGTGGTGAGCGGCCTGCCGTGGGCGGCCTTCCCCACGGGGCTGCAGCACGAGCTGCTGGACGCGGTGACGTCGGTGATGAGCCCCGGCGCGGCCTTCACCACCTTCTCCTACATCCACGCCATCCCGCTCAGCTCGGCCCGGCGGTTCCGGGCGCTGCTGGCCGAGCGGTTCGAGGAGGTCGTGCCCGGACGCACGGTGTGGCGCAACACGCCGCCGGCCTTCGTCTTCCACGCCCGCAGACCTCGACCCTGAACAGAACGAACTTCTACGATGGCGTGATGGATTTCACCCTTCCCGAGAGCGCCCAGGCCGTCCAGCGCGGCGTCGCCGAGATCTGCGCCCGCTACGACCTCGACTACTGGCAGCGGTGCGAGAGCGACAAGCGCTGGCCGGAGGAGGTCTGGGCCGACCTGGCCAAGGGCGGCTGGCTGGGCCTGGCCGTGCCGGAGGAGTACGGCGGGGGCGGGCAGGGGCTGCTGGAGCTGGCGGTGGCCACCGAGACGCTGGCGAGCTCGGGCGCGGCGGGCGGCTCGGCCTTCACGTACGTGCTCACCCCCGGCTTCGGCGCGCTCACCCTGGCCCGGCACGGCACCGCCGAGCAGCGGGCGGAGCTGCTGCCCCGGCTGGCCACGGGCGAGGTCGAGACGTGCTTCGCCCTGACCGAGCCGGACGCCGGCTCCAACTCGCTGGCGATCACCACCTCGGCCCGCCGCGACGGCGGCGACTACGTGCTCAACGGCCAGAAGATCTGGATCACCGGCGTGCAGCGCGCCACCTGGATGCTGCTGGTGACCAGGACGGTCCCGGCGGCCGAGGCCAGGCCGCGCACCCATGGGCTGACCGTGTTCCTGGTGAACGTGCCCGAGGCGGTCGCCGCCGGGCAGCTGTCCTTCCGGCCGATCCCCAAGATGGGCGCCAACACCACGCCGTCCAACATGGTGTTCGTCGACGACCTGCGGGTGCCCGCCACGAGCGTGGTCGGCGAGGTGGACGGCGGCGCGGCCGTGCTGTGGGACATCCTCAACCCCGAGCGGGTGCTGCTGGCCGCCTCCGCGCTGGGCGGCGCCGAGGTGGCGCTGCGGGTGGCGGTCGGCTACGCCAAGGAGCGCGAGGTGTTCGGCCGTCCGATCGGCGCCAACCAGGCCATCGCGTTCCCGCTGGCGCAGGTCAAGGCCAAGATCGAGCTGGCGCGGCTGATGCTCTACAAGGCTGCCTGGTCCTTCGACCGGCGGCTGCCGTGCGGCACCGAGGCCAACGTCGCCAAGCTGACCGCCTCCCAGGCCGCGTGGGAGGCGGCCGACGCCGCGTTCCAGACGCACGGCGGCATGGCGTACTCGCTGGAGTACCCGGTGGCCAGGCTGCTGGCCGACGCCCGTATCGGAAGGGTGGCACCCGTGACGGAGGAGCTTCTGCTCAACTACCTCGCGACACAGGTGCTCGGGTTGCCCCGGAGTTTCTGACGGCCCTCAGGCCCTGCCCGTCGCCTTGCGGATCACGTCACGGGCCCTGTCCATGATCGCGGCGGGCGGGCCCGCCAGCAGGTTCTTCGGCGCGGTCTCGACGCCGGCGTGCGGGTGCGTGGGCGCGAGCGCCTCGGCGGCCTTGACGCCGATCGCCATCGCGTGCAGCTCCTTCTCACCGGCGGCCTGCCTCAGCCGGGGGAACTCCTCGCGTTCCTCGGCCTCGGCGTGCTCGACGACGGCCTTGCGCAGCGTGGCCAGGTTGGCCGCGAACTGCGGGTCGTCGACGCCCGCCCGCTCCATCTGGGTGAGCATGTCCTTGGCCGCGTTCTCCTCGGCCAGTCGCTCGTCCACCAGGTCGTCGCCGTCGTCGACGTGGCGGCGCGCGTACGGGTGGACGATCTCCTCCTCTGCTGTCTCGTGGACGGCCAGCAGGCGCACCAGCCTCTGGAAAGCCGCTGCTTTGTCCTCGGGGGCAGCGTTCTCGACCTCCGTGAACTGGCTCTTGATCTGCTCGTGCTGGCGCACCAACAGGTCGACCACATCGTTGTCCGTCATGAAAATGCGCCTACCCCGGGCCCGGACAAGCACACGCGCCCGGCTCAGCCGAAGGAGGGTGGCCGCTTCTCGCGCACCGCGCGCACGCCCTCGACCACGTCGGGGCCGGTGAAGCCGAGGAACTCCATCGCCAGCGAGGCGTCGAAGGACGGGCCGGCCAGGCGCAGCCAGTTGTTGAGCGAGTATTTGGTCAGCCGGATCGCCTCCTGGGAGCCCTGGGCGAGCCGGACCGCGATCTCCATCGCCTTGTCGTGCACCTGGTCGTCGTCGACGCACAGGCTGACCAGGCCCATGCGCTCGGCCTGCTCGCCGGTGACGGGCTCGCACAGCAGCAGGTGGTACTTGGCCTTGGCCATGCCGCACAGCAGCGGCCAGATGATCGCGGCGTGGTCGCCGGCGGCGACGCCGAGCCGGGTGTGGCCGTCGATGATGCGCGCGGTGCGGCCGGCGACCGAGACGTCGGCCAGCAGCGCCACCGCGAGCCCGGCGCCCACGGCCGGGCCCTGGACGGCCGAGACGATGGGCTTGGAGCAGTTGAGCACGTTGTAGACGATGTCGCGGGCCTCGGCGAACACGCGCATCCTGGTGGCGTGGTCGCGGGTCATCTCCTCGATCATCGACAGGTCGCCGCCGGCCGAGAACGCCGTGCCCTCGCCCCTGACCACGATCGCCCGGACGGAGTCGTCGCGGTCGGCCTCGCGCCAGATCTCGCTCAGCTCGCGGTGGCCGGTCATGTCGACGGCGTTGAGCCTGCCGGGCTCGCTGATCGTGACGCGCAGCACGCCCTCGGCCGGGGTGTCGAGCTTGAGCTTGGTGTAGGTCACAGGTGCTCCCGCAGGCGGTCGGCGATGTACTGCCTGGCCTCGGCCGCCTGGTCGAACAGGCCGGGCAGGCCGAAGAAGCCGTGGATCGCGCCGTCGAACCTGCGCGCCTCCACCGGCACGCCGGCCTCGGCCAGGCGGCGGGCGTAGTGTTCGCCCTCGTCCCTGAGCACGTCGCACTCGGCGGTGAGGACGGTGGCCGGCGGCAGGCCGGTCAGGTCGTCGATGCGTAGCGGGCTCAGCAGCGGGTCGGCGGGGTCGGCGCCGGGCGCGTAGCGCTCGGCGAACCAGGCCATCTCGGCGGCGTCGAGCCCGAAGCCCTTGGCGTAGGCGCGGTAGCTCGGGGTGTCCATGGCCGTGTCGAGCACCGGGTAGACCAGCGCCTGGTGGGCCAGCCGGATGCCGGACCCGGCGGCCCGCCAGGCGGCGACGGCGGCCAGGTTGCCGCCCGCGCTGTCGCCGACGACGGCCACGCTGCCGTTGCTCTGGTAGAAGGCGGGCCTGGCGAAGACGTCGCGCACGACGGTCCAGGCGTCGTCGGCGGCGGCCGGGAAGGGGTGTTCAGGGGCCAGCCGGTAGTCGGCCGAGACGACCACGGCGCCGGTGCGCAGGGCCAGGTCGCGGCCGAGCGCGTCGTTGCGCCTGACGCTGCCGAAGACCCAGCCGCCGCCGTGGAAGTAGACCACGACGGGCAGCAGGCCGTCGCCGGGGTCGGCGCGGTAGATGCGGATCGGCACGTCGCCGGCGAGCTCGTCGCGGACGAACGGGAGTTTGGTCAGCGGCCCCCGCTGGGCCGCGAAGCCGTCGTGCGCGCGCATCTCCTGGATCGTGGCCAGGTCGAGCGTGGCCAGGTCGGTGTTGAGGTCCGACGGGTAGAGGGCGACGTAGTCCCGCGCCTGGGGGTGCAGCGGCATGAGCGCAGCCTAGCGGGCCGCCTCGACGAACGCATCGAAGAGCCGATTGTCCCCGCCGCGTTCGGGATGCCACTGGACGCCGACGCAGAACCGGTGGCCCTGGAGCTCGACGCCCTCGACGATCTGGTCGTCGGCCCAGGCCACCGCGAGCAGGCCGCTGCCCAGGCGGCGCACGGACTGGTGGTGCGGCGCGACCGCCTCGACGTGGTCGCCGACCGCCTTGCCGAGCCTGCTGGACACGCTCACCTGGATGTCGTGCACCGCGCCCGGCTCGCCGTGCCGCTCGTGGCCGAGCACCTCGGGCAGCCACGGGATCAGCGTGCCGCCCTGGGCGACGTTGAGGACGTGCAGGCCGCGGGCGATGGCCAGGATCGGCAGGCCGGCCCGGACGGCGGCCCCGGCCAGGGCCAGCTCGTACCGGTCGCGGTGGGGCTGCGGCTCGGGCGCGCGCTCGTCGTGCTCGCCGCCGTAGGCCGCGGCGCCGAGGCCGGCGCCGCCGGCCAGCAGGACGCCGGACAGGCCGCCGACGTGGTCGCCGGCGACATGGGGGTCGAGCGGCGGCAGCAGCACCGGCGCGCCGCCGGCCCGCTCGACCGCCTTGGCGTAGGACGGCGGTGACAGCACGGCCTCGCGCACCCAGTCGCCCCAGCGGGCGGCCTCCAGGTAGGCGGTGATGCCGATGAGCGGTCGGGACATGCGGATCTCCAGGGGCGGGTCAGGGCAGGCGGGAGGCCGTCCCGGCGGTCAGCCGGGCCTCGCCGGGCCGGGGTGGAGGACCGCCATGGCGGGATGCTACGCCCCCGCCGCCCGGCGGGAAACACCGGAATCCGAAAGACGAAAATCACTTTTATTCATTTTCTCCGCCGGAAAAGCCCATATCGCAATTGGGGTGAATCGGTTGTGACGCATCAGAGGTGGTGTAAGACTCATTTCCGAGCGCGCCGGATGTGCCGGGGCACGCAGCGCGTTCACGACCCGGAGCCGTCAGGAGGTGGCCGACGCGGCCGGAATCGATTTTCCGGTCCAATGGGGTGGGGTTGAGTGCATGTCGTTGAATCCGCGACTGGTGAAGGAGAGCTTCTCACTCGTCGAGCCCGTGGCCGACAAGGCGACCGCGTACTTCTACGGACGGCTGTTCGCCGCGAGCCCGCACCTGCGGGGGATGTTCCCGCCCGCGATGGACGTCCAGCGCGACCGGCTGTTCGGCGCGCTGACCCGGATCGTGTGGAGCCTGGACAGCCCGGACGGCCTGGCCGCCTACCTCGGCCAGCTCGGCAGGGACCATCGCAAGTACGGGGTGCTCGCCGAGCACTACACGGCCGTCGGCACCGCCCTGCTGGCCACGATCCGGCGCTTCGCCGCCGAGGTGTGGAACGACGAGATCGAGGCGGCGTGGGTGTCGGCGTACACGGCGGCGGCCAACCTGATGATCGAGTCGGCCGAGTCGCAGGCGGGCGTCTCGCCGGCCTGGTGGCCGGCCGAGGTCGTCGACCACGAGCTGCGCCGTCCCGACATCGCGGTGATCACGCTGCGGCCCGCGCAGCGGCTGCCGTACACGGCGGGCCAGTACGTCACCGTCCAGACCGCGCGCTGGCCGCGGGTGTGGCGCACGTTCTCCATCGCCAACGCGCCGCGCCCGGACGACACGGTCACGCTGCACGTGCGCTCGGTGCCGGGCGGCTGGGTGTCCACGGCGCTGACCAGGCACACCAGGATCGGCGACACGGTCATGCTCGGGCCGCCGATGGGCACGATGACGCCGTGCGAGCACAGCGCCCGCGACCTGCTGTGCGTGGCCGGCGGCACGGGGCTGGCCCCGCTGAAGGCGATCGTCGAGCACGTCATCGCCTCGGGCCGCCGGCCGCGGATCCACCTGCTGCACGGCGTGCGCACCGCCGACGAGCTGTACGACCTGCCCGACCTGCTGGCGATGCAGGCGTCCTTCCCGTGGCTGCAGGTGCTGCCGGTGGTCTCCGGCGACCCGTCCTACGCCGGGATGCGCGGCCACCTGCCGGAGGTGACCGGGCGCTTCCACTCCTGGCGCGAGCACGACGTGTACGTCTGCGGCCCGGGCGGCATGGTGGACGGCACCGTGCGCCGCCTGCAGGCCGATGGCGTGCCACTGGCGCGCATCCACCGCGACGTCGTCCCCGGTGAACGCTAGGACTGAACGTCCACGGTGGTCGTCAGGAGGCCGCCGGGTCGCGGCGGAAGGCGGCGGCGGTCTCCTCGTCGGCCGGCCAGAACGTCTCGATGGCCAGCTCCGAGACGGTCACGTCCATCGGCGTGCCGAAGGTGGCGATGGTGGTGAACATCGACAACACGCGGTCGCCGTCGGCGATGCGCAGCGGCAGCAGGATGTCGCCCGGTCCCGGCACGTGGGCCACGTTGAGGTTGACGCCGGGGTAGGTGTAGGCGGCCAGCTCGTCGTGCAGCTCGGCCAGGCGGCCGTCGGCCGACGCCTCGGCCTGCCTGCGGAGCTGGTGCAGCAGGTACGCGCGGACCTCGGCCAGGTTCAGCAGCCTGCCGCCCATCGCGTCGGGGTGCAGCGACAGCCGCATCACGTTGACCGGCTCGGCCAGCAGCTCGGCGGGCACGCCGGCCATGAACATGGCGGCCGCCGAGTTGGCCGCCACCAGGTTCCACGCCGCGTCCACGACCAGCGCCGGGTACGGCTCGTGCCCGGCCAGGATCTTGTCCAGCGCCTGGCGGACGACGGCCATCTCCGGGGCGCGCACCTCGCGCTCGGGGAAGACCGGCGCGAACCCGGCGGCGACCAGCAGCCGGTTGCGGTGGCGCAGCGGCACGTCGAGCTCCTCGGCCAGCCGCATCACCATCTCGCGGCTGGGCCGGGCGCGGCCGGTCTCCAGGAAGCTGACGTGCCGGGAGGAGACGTCGGCCTCGATGGCCAGGTCGAGCTGGCTCACCCGGCGCCGCTGCCGCCACGACCGCAACAAATCACCAAAAGTCTCTTCTTGTATCGCTACTGCTCCCATGTCAGGAAATCTAGCGGGGAGAGGGAAGTATCACGATTACCTGTCGGGTAATGCCCGCGCCGTCCCGGCCGTCCGCCGGCGGCCGGTCGGCAGGCGTGCGGCAAATCTCCCAGTCCTCGGCACCGCCGCCGCGCGCGTGGCACGATGGCGGCAAGCGAACATGGGAGCGATGCTATGAGTGACGCAGTCCTCGCGATCGGCACCCGCAAGGGCCTGTTCCTCGCCCGTTCGGCGGGCGGCGGCCCGTTCGAGATCGAGCCGATCCGGTTCTCCACGGTCGCGGTGCCCTCGGTGGCCGTCGACACCCGGGGAGGCACCCCCCGGTTGCTGGCCGGCATCGAGTACGGCCATTTCGGCCCGTCCGTGATGTACTCCGATGATCTCGGCGAGTCCTGGGGCGAGGCGCCCCAGCCGCCCATCGCCTTCCCCGACAAGACCGACGCGACGCTGGCCCGGGTGTGGCAGCTCACGCCCTCGCCGTCGGAGCCGGGCGTGGTGTGGGCCGGCGTGGAGCCGGCCGCGCTGTTCCGCTCGGAGGACAACGGCGTGACCTACCGGCTGGTCGAGGGCCTGTGGGACCATCCCCACCGGCCGCGGTGGCAGCCGGGCGGCGGCGGGCTGTGCCTGCACACGATCGTCCCCCATCCCACCGACCCCGAGGTCATGGGCATCGCGGTCTCGGCGGCCGGCTTCTACCGCACCCGCGACGGCGGCATGTCGTGGGAGGCCGCCAACCAGGGCATCCGGGCGCCGTTCCTGCCCGAAGGGCAGCAGTATCCCGAGTTCGGGCAGTGCGTGCACAAGGTCTGCCGCGACCCCGCCCGGCCCGACCGGCTCTATCTCCAGCACCACTTCGGCGTCTACCGCAGCGACGACTTCGGCGGCAGCTGGCACGACATCGGCTCCGCGCTGCCCTCCGACTTCGGCTTCCCCATCGTGGTCCACCCCACCCGCCCCGACACGATCTTCGTGCTGCCGCTGACGGCCGACGTCGACCGCACCCCGGTCGGCCACCGCTACCGGGTCTGCCGCAGCCAGGACGCCGGCGCCACCTGGCAGGAGCTGGGCGAGGGCCTGCCCGAGGGGCCCGTGCACGCCACCGTGCTGCGCGACGCGATGACCGCCTCCCCCGCCGGGCTGTTCTTCGGCACCCGCGACGGCGAGGTCTACTGCTCGCGCGACGACGGCGAGAGCTGGTCGCAGGTCGCCCGCCACCTGCCCGACGTGCTGAGCGTGCGCGCGGCGGTGCTCTGACCGATGGCCAGGTCATTCACCAAGCCCGTGACGATGGTCGTGTTCGTGCTGCCCAGCTCGCTGCGGCGGTGGGTGAGCGGGCGCACCGAGGTGAAGGTGTTCGCGGTCGGCGCCGACCGCGACTCCCCGCCCACGCTCGGCTCGGCGCTCGACATGCTGCGGCGCACCCATCCGCTGCTGGAGGAGCGGCTGCGCGACGACTACGGCCGCATCCGCCGGCACATCAGCATGATCGTGTGCGGGGAGAACGCCCGCGGGCTCGGCGGCCTGGACTGCGCCCTGCCGCCGGGCGCCGAGGTCTACGTGCTGCCCGCGCTCGCCTGACGCCTCAGACCTTGCGCCAGCCCGGCACCCAGGCCCCGTCCTCGACGACGTAGTCGCCGAACAGGGCGGGCGCCTCCTTGCGCATGAGCTCGCCGATGCGCTGGAAGAGCAGGCGGATCTCCTCCTCCGCGCCGACGGCGGTGCGGGCCTCGATCGTGTGCCGCAGCGTGCGCACGTTGGCCGTCCAGACCAGGCCGGTGGCCAGGCCCTCGGGGGCGAAGCGGCGCATGAACGACGTGCGGTGCTTCTTCTCCGAGAACGGCACGCCCTCCTCGTCGAGCCCGAAGTGCCCGGCCATCCAGAGCTGGAACTGCTCCAGCTGCTCCAGCACGGCCGTGGCCCGCTTCATCAGCTCGGGGTCCTGCTGGGCCCACTCGGGGAACCAGAACGGCAGCTCGTCGAGCCGGACGAAGCGCAGCGACTCCTGGGAGATGGCCACGCCGGGCCGGTGGCGTACCAGCTCGTGCGTCAGGACGCGGCTGACGTTGTGCAGCACGAAACTGAAGCTGACGTGTTCGAGGACCGAGCCGTGCGCGCTGGCCAGGATGTTGCGCAGGTAGTCGTCCTGGTTCTCCCTGATGCGCACCACGTTGGGGTTGAGGCCCGGCTCGAAGGAGCGGTAGCAGAGGCGGCCGGCGAACTCGGCGAGGTTCTGGGCGTCGAGGTCGCCGCGGTCGAGCCGCTCCAGCCAGCTCTCGCCGCCGACCTCGCCCAGGTATCGGGCGAGCTCGTCGTAGTCAAGCTCAGGACGGGCGACGATGAAGACCTCGGGTTCGACACTGCGCATAAGGGAGCCCCCCGCTCGGGTTCTGTGGTTTGTGACGGGCTCAAGCAAACCAGCTCGCGGGGCTGCGCGCGACTCGGCGCCCGCCGTCCCCCTCCGGAGGCACGGCGGGCGCCGGGCGGACGCCCTTGCCAGGTCAGCAGCGGTGCGCGGGCCTGTCGCGGGTCACCAGGTCGGTGTCGCCGGCGGTCCCGTCCAGCCACAGGACGCGACCCGCCGCGCCGGCGGCGAACAGCGCCTGCTCCCCGCGGTTGCAGGAGTAGCGCTCAAGGGCCCCGCCGGTGACCGGAACCTGGTAGATCTTGGTCAGGTTCGCGTTCTCCAGCGTGGTCCCGTCCGGCTGCACGCCGACGGTCACCCGCGACTCGCTCGCGTCGAGCCAGGTGGCGTACGGCGCCTGCGGCCCGTCCGGCACGACCGGCGTCTGGCCGGTGCCGTCCAGGGCGGCCCGCATGACGCCCATCCGGCCGTCGCGGTCGGCGTCGTAGAGCCAGACGACGTGCCCGGCGGTCAGCGCCGGGCGGATCGACAGCGACGGGATCGCGCCGGTCGGCGGCACCTCGGGCACCACGACCTCCTTGCCGGTCGCCAGGTCGTGCACGACGGGCGTGCTGTGGCTGCCGCCGGAGACGAAGCTCACCCGCACGTAGACCAGCCGGCCGCCGGTGACCGAGGGCATGTACCCGGCCACGCCCTTGTCGGCGGTGAGGTTGACCGGGGCGGCGTTCCCGCGCTTGAGCCACAGCTCGACCTCGCCGGTCGCGGGGTCCTCGCCGGACCAGGCCACGGCGTCGCCCGAGACCGCGGCGGCGTAGACGTAGCCGGTGGTCTCGTGCAGGACGGTGGACGGCGCCGAGGCGTCGAGCGGCCGGGAGCGGACCTGGAAGCGGCCCGACTCGGGGTCGAGGGCGACCCACACCGCGCGCCTGCCGTCGGTGGCCGGCGTCCAGTCCCAGCGGCCGTCGTCGGAGACGGTGGTCGCGGGGCCGCCGCTCACGCGTCCGGTCCTGATGACGGTGGGGCCGTTCGCGTCGGGGGTGCTGTCGGTGACGGCGTACCGGTCACCGGCCAGGGCGGGCGGGTCGAGGGAGTCGGTGAGGCCGTCCAGGACGACGCGGCTGTCGGTGCGGATCAGCCCCTCCCAGCCGGGCCTGATGCCGTGCCGCTCGAAGGCCGCCGCGACCGCCAGCCGGTCGCGCCCCGACAGCCCGGCGGCGCGGGCGGCCGACTCGACGGCGCGGCGGCCGTCGGCGAAGTCGTCGAGCGGGGTCATGTACTCGGTCAGCGCCTTGTAGACGACCTTGTCGAAGCCGGCGCCGAGCTGCTCCCTGACGTCCCACAGGGCGCCGGAGAAGATCGTGGAGTTGAGGTGCACGCCGCCGGCGTCGATCGCGGTGGTGACGCCGAGGTAGTCCTTGGCGGCGTTGCGGTCGTCGTCGAGGTCGCGGGTGGCGCACTGGGCGGGCGGCAGGCTCTTGCACAGGTCCTCGCCGAGCAGGCTGGCGTCGGGGTCGCTCATCGGGATGCCGAGCGCGCCGGTCTGGATGGCGTTGCCGAAGTAGTCGGCCAGGCCCTCGTTCATCGCGCCCGACTGGCCCTGGTAGACCAGGTCGGCGCTGTGGGTGATGACGCCGTGGGTCATCTCGTGGCCGACGACGTCGAGGCTGGCGGCGAAGGAGTGCAGGTCGGCGCCGCCGCCGCCGTAGACCATCTTGGTGCCGTCCCAGAAGGCGTTCTCGAACGGGCTGCCGTAGTAGGTGACGTTGACGACCGAGTACATCGTGCCGCCCTTGCCGTCGAGCCCGTCGCGGCCGAGCCCCTTGTAGTACTCGTAGACCTTGCCCGCGCCCCACTGGGCGTCCACGGCGCCGCTCTCGGTGTGCTCGGGGCCGAAGGCGGGCGTGGGCGACTTGGCGAGCTCGGTGCCGGCCGGCACGCCGGGTTCGAGGAACTGCTGCACGTCGGCGCCGGCGGCGTCGTAGGTGAGGATCTCGCCGGTGGTGCCGTTCCACATCGGGCGGGCGCGGTCGCGCAGCTCGTACGCGCCGTCGGCCCGCTGGTAGACGTTGAGCGGGACGGTCCTGCCGTGCGCGGTCTGCCCGCTGCCGGTCGCCGGGCCCTCCATGCGCAGCCGGTCCAGGGCGAACAGCGGCCGGCCGGAGTGGGCGTCCACGTAGGCGTCCAGCAGGACGGGCCGCTTCCTGGCCGCGTCCGCGCCGGTCAGGGTGACGTGCCAGGCCAGCACGCCCTTGCCGCGCGGCAGCACGACGAGCTCACCGGGCGTGGCCTTGACCGTGGCGCGGACCTGGTCGTCCCGGACGAGCCGGGCGCGGGCCAGCCGGGCCGCCAGCGCGGGGGTGACCGTGGGCGTGGTGTTCACGTCGAGCTCGGTGAGGAAGCGGCCGCCGGCGCCGGTGACCTCGCGCTTCGCGCCGTCCTTGCGGAAGCGGACCAGGTACTGGGCGCCGAAGACGGGCAGGTTCCGGTACCGCTGGGCGAACCTGACGGTCTCGTCCTGGCCGTTCACGACCGTGCGCAGCGGTACCAGGTCGGCGGGGTCGAGGTGGTAGCGCGGGTCGGCCAGGTGGGCCTTGGCCGCGGCGACGGGGTCCGCTGCGGCGGCGGGCTCGGCCAGCCCGCTCACCTCGGCGGGGGCCCGGGTGCCGGCCCGGGACTCCACCTGCGGCTGCGGCGGGTCGTCGGCCGCCGCGGCACCGGGAACGGCCAGCGCGAGTGACAGGGCTGCGGCCGTGAGGACGAAGGGACGCCAGGACACGACACCTCCAGGTGTGGCGTAGGGGTTCTGGCGTCCACGATCATCACAGCAATATTGACAAATAGACAAATCACAATTTGATTACCGGAAATGTAAATTTCCGATTAGTGAGGGAAATGTCGTGAATTAATGGCATTCCGTTACTGCGACAACGCGCACCGCCGCCACCGGCGCGCACCGCCGCCGCCAACGGGTGCCCGCCGGGCGGCCCGCAGGCGCCGCCAGCGGGCGCCACCAGCGGGCGTTGCCCTGAGCCGCCACCGGCGCGGGCGGGCGTCAGAGGCGGTACACCCGGCGGGCGTTGCCCGAGCCGATCATGTGGGCGATCCTGGCCGCGTCGGCCGGGCTCCACTCCCCCGCCTCCAGCCTGGCCAGCAGGGCCGCGCCCAGCGCCTGCCGGTGGTACAGGGCGCCGAGGTAGCCGGTCTCGGCCACGCCCCGGCAGCCGGAGCTGAACAGCTGCTTGTGGAACGGCGCCAGCTCCAGCAGCTCGTCCATGACGCGGGCCGAGGCGGCGGCGGTGTGCGGCAGGGCCGGGCCGACGTCGACGTAGACGTGCGGGTAGACGCCCGCCAGGTAGGCGGCGGTGCGGTGGTAGGGGTAGCAGTGGAGCAGGATGACCGGCACGCCGAGGGGCTGCAACGCGTCCATGAGGGCGCTGAGCCTGGCCGGGTCCGTACGGTGCAGGTCGGGGCCGCGCCCGCCGAACCCGGCCTGGAACTGCACCGGCAGGCCCCGCTCGCGGGCCACGTCGATCGCGCTCCACAGCAGGTGGCGCAGCAGCACCGGGTCGGTCAGCGGCCGTTTGGGGTCGGCCAGCCGGCGGTTGGCGCCGGCGATGACCGAGCCGGTGCTCGGCCTGGCCGGGTCGAAGTCGAGCCCGCAGCGGCCCGCGATGACCGTCTTGAGGCCGACAGCCCTGGCGGCCCTGGCCGACAGCTCGTCGGCCAGGCCGTCGAGGTAGTCGACGGCGAGCTGCGCCGACTCGGCGACGTCCTGCTCGATCTGCTCGATCCGGACGATCTCGTCGGCGGCGGCTCCGCCGTGGCGGCCCATCTCGGCCGCCGACAGCAGGTCGATGTCCTCGTCCCCGGTGTCCACCAGGAACGCCACCACCCCCGCCCCGGCCAGCAGGCGCCGGTTGACCTCGCCCGCGCCCAGCTCGGCCCGCCGGGCTAGGTAGACGGCCGGGGGCGCGTGCGGCTCCAGGCCGAGCAGCGGGGCGCACCAGCGGCGCAGGCTCATGCCGACCGGCGAGTCGAAATGCGTGGTGCCGGGCGGGGCCGGCGCGCCGCCGGCGTTGATCAGCGGCTCGAACTGGGCCCGGGTCAGGTCGTCCCGGCGAACCCCGTGACAGTGGTGGTCGACGAGCGGGGCGAGCAGCGCGTCACGCACCGTGTCGGGCAGGGCTACGGGGAGCATGCGGAGACTCTAGGGGAGCCCCGCACGCCCCCGCGGACGTTTTGCCCTACGACAGGAACACCCTGCCCCTTCCCAGACGAAACCGGCCCGGGTCAGCGCCGGGTGAGGCGCAGCACGTTCGCGATGATCTTCGCGCCCGCGCCGCCCTCCTGGGTGAGGATCGACTCGGGGTGGAACTGCACGGCGAAGCGCCGCCGCTCGACGTCCTCGATGGCCATGACGTTGCCGTCGGGCGTGAGCGCGGTCGGGGTGAAGCCGACCACGCCGGGCCGCTTGGCGTGCAGCGAGTGGTAGCGGGCCGCGGTGAACTCCTCGGGCAGCCCCTCCAGCAGCGCGCTGTCGCCCAGGCGGCTGACCTGGCCGCGCTTGCCGTGCTCGGGGTAGTCGAGCAGCTCCAGCGAGCCGCCGGCGTGCTCGACCATGGCCTGCAGGCCCAGGCACACGCCGAAGACGGGCAGGTCGCGGGCGTAGATCTCGTCGATGAGCGCCGCCATGCCGAAGTCGGACGGCCAGCCGGGGCCGGGCGAGAGCACGACCAGGTCGGGCGCGACGTCGTCGATGGTGTGGGCCGGGAAGCCGTGGCGCAGCGTCACCACGTCGGCCCCCTCCTGGCGGAAGTAGTCGGCCAGCGTGTTGACGAAGGAGTCCTCGTGGTCGACGAGCAGCACCTTCATGCCGGCCCCCGGCTGCTCCCTGACCACGGCGGGCGGGACGGCGTCGGGCTGGTTGACCGAGGCCAGGGCGCCGAGCAGGGCGCTGGCCTTGAGCTCGGTCTCGCGCTCCTCGGCCTCGGGGTCGGAGTCGAACAGCAGGGTCGCCCCGGCCCGGACGGTGGCCACGCCGTTCTTGATCTGGGCGGTGCGCAGGGTCAGGCCGGTGTTCATGGAGCCGTCGAAGCCGATGAAGCCGATGGCGCCGCCGTACCAGCGGCGGGTGGTGGCCTCGTGGTCCTCGATGAACTGCATGGCCCACGTCTTGGGGGCGCCGGTGACGGTGACGGCCCACATGTGGGTGAGGAAGGCGTCGAGGGCGTCGAACTCGGGACGCAGGCGGCCCTCGATGTGGTCGACGGTGTGGATCAGGCGCGAGTAGAGCTCGATCTGGCGGCGGCCGATGACCTTGACCGTGCCGGGGACGCAGATGCGCGACTTGTCGTTGCGGTCGACGTCGGTGCACATGGTCAGCTCCGACTCCTCCTTGACGCTGCTCAGGAGGGTGCGGATGGCCTCGGCGTCCTCGACCGGGTTGCTGCCGCGGGCGATGGTGCCGGAGATGGGGCAGGTCTCGACGCGGTCGCCGTTGACCCGGACGTACATCTCGGGCGAGGCGCCCACGAGGTGCTCGCCGTCGCCGAGGCTGATGATGAACTCGTACGGCGCCGGGTTGCTGTGGCGCAGGCCGCGGTAGAAGGCCGACGGGTCGGTGCAGACGGCGTGGAAGACCTGGCCGGGCACGACCTCGAACAGGTCGCCGCGCTTGAACCGCTCCTTGGCGGCGGCCACGACCTTGGCGTACTCGCCGCGCACCGGGTCCTTCGGCAGCTCGCCGGGGACCACCTGCGGGACGGAGCTGCCGGTGCGCTCCAGGCCGCGGGTGGTGGCGCCGTCGACGGTGAACTCGTAGCGGTACTCGACGCTGGTCTCGCGCTGGCGGTCGATGACGACGATCCGGTCGGGCAGGTGGAGCACCAGGTCGCGCTGGTCGTCGGGACGGGCCAGCTCCTGCCGGATGGGCTCGAACTGGAAGGCCAGGTCGTAGCCGAAGGAGCCGTAGAGGCCGAGGTGGGGGTCGTCGCCCGCGAAGGCGGCGATGACCTCGCGGATCGCGGTGAACACGGTGGGCCGGCGGCTGCGCATCTCCTCCGGCAGCAGGTCTTCGGACTCCGGGACGTGCACCTCGACGCGGTCGGGCGTCGGCTCGCTGACCGGCTTGCCCGCGGCGAGCAGGCAGGAGGCCACGGCGGGCAGCACGACCCTGCCGCGCTCGTTGAGCGCGGTCGCCGAGATGACCCGCCCCTTGGCGACCAGCTCCAGGCAGGGGTCGACGTAGCCGAAGGCCCATCGGCTGTAGCGGCCCGGGTAGTCCATGCCCGACGAGAAGGCGCCGCCGCGCCGTTCGCCGAGCGCGGTCACGATCTCTTCGAGCGCCTCTTCCGACACGTCGCGTGCCTCGCGCTCGACGCCGACGCCCCCGGCGGTGGTATATCCGCTGGTCTCCACTTGCTGCCCCTTACCACGTCACATCATGAGGCCCCGGGGGCGGACACGAGAAAGGCCGCCATCCGGGGCGGCCGTCCTTTGAGAGGAATGCGAAAACGCGCCGCCTAGGAGCGGCGCCACCACTGGATCTGAGGGCGATTTCGCATGCCCCCCAGGTTAACCGCCGGACCAAGATCGCGCAACGCGACACCCGCTCAGGCAGTGACAAAGGGCGGGCAATGGATCTAGCCTCGACGTCCATGGAACGGCCCTGGGCGTGGCGTCCGGTGACGGTGACCGCGGTCCTGACCGCCGGCGTGGCCCTCGCACTGAGCCCCTGGTACGGCTACCACCGCGACGAGCTGTACTTCCGGGTCCTGGCCGGCCACCCGGCCTGGGGGTACGTCGACCAGCCCCCGCTGACGCCCATGCTGGGCAAGGCGGCGCTCGGGCTGTTCGGCGACACGGTGACGGCGCTGCGGGTGTTCCCCGCGCTGGCCGCGGCGGCCGTGGTCGTGCTGGTGGCGCTGGTGGCGCGGGAGCTGGGCGGCGACCGGCTCGCCCAGACGATGGCCGCCGTGGGCGCGGCGACCGGGGCGTACACGCTGATCGCGGCGCACACGCTGCTGACGGTCAGCTTCGACCTGCCGCTGTGGACGGCGGCGATCCTGTTCGCGCTCCGGGCGCTGCTGCGCGAGCAGCCGCGCTGGTGGCTCGCGGCGGGCGCGGTGATCGGGCTGGCCACCTACAACAAGCACCTCATCGCGCTGCTGGTGCTGGGCCTGGCGGCGGGCCTGCTGATCGCCGGGCCGCGGCGGGCGCTGGGCAGCCCGTGGTTGTGGGGCGGCGCGCTGGTGGCCGCCGCGCTGGCCGCGCCGAACCTGGTCTACCAGGCCACGCACGGCTGGCCGCAGCTGTCGATGGCCGCCGCGCTCAGCGCCGACAAGGGCGCCGAGATGCGGGTGATGTTCGTGCCGATGCAGCTCACGCTGTTCGGGCCGGTGGTCTCGGTGGTCGCGGCGCTGGGGTTCGTCCGGCTGTGGCGCGACCGGCGGGTGCGGGCGGTGGCGGTGGCCTATCCGGTGACGGCGGTGCTGACGCTGGTCAGCGGCGGGCGGTTCGACTACACCGCGGGGCTGATCGTGGCGTTGTTCGCGGCCGGGTGCGTGAGCGTGTCGCGGGCGCGGGCCGGGCGGGTGCGCGCGGCGTGGGCGTTCCTCGTGGTCAACGCGGCGGCCTGCGCGGTGCTCGCGCTGCCGCTCGTGCCGGTCGGCGCGCTGGCCGCCACGCCGGTGCCGGCGATCAACGAGGTGGCCCGCGAGTCGGTCGGCTGGCCGCGCTTCGCCGCGGCCGTCGGCGGCGTGCTGCGGGCGCTGCCGCCGGACGAGCGGGCCCGCGCGGTGGTCGTGACGGGCAACTACGGCGAGTACGGCGCCCTCGACCGGGCGGGCCTGACCCGGGTGTACTCCGGCCACAACCAGCTCTGGGCGTACGGCCCGCCGCCGGACGACGCGACCGTGGCGATCCTGGTGAACGCGGGCGGCCGGGCCCGCGCGCTGTTCGGCTCCTGCGAGCAGAAGGCCCTCGTGGACAACGGCGTGGACGTCGACAACGAGGAGCAGGGCCTGCCGGTGTGGCTCTGCCGGGATCCCGTCCGGCCGTGGTCCGCCACCTGGCCGATGTGGCGACATTTCAGCTGACCACATTACATTTCGGGACTTATCCGAGCTTGTTAGGATCAGCGCCCTTGCTTTCCCGACAGGATCTCTTCACCCTTCTCGACAGAGGCGGAAAGATCACCTCTTCCTCACCGTCGTGAACGTCGTGAAGGAGAGCACGTGCGCAACACCCTCACCTGGCGTGCGATCCTGACCGGGATCGTCACCGCCGCCGCCCTGGCCGTCCCCCAGGCCCCGGCGCACGCGGCGCCCGATCCCGGCAAGATCTCCCAGACCGTCCAGGCCGAGCTGGACAAGGACGGCAAGGCCACCTTCTGGGTCCGGATGAAGGGCACCGCCGACCTCGGCGCCGCCCGCCGGGCCGCCACCAAACGGGCCAGGACGCAGCTGGTCTACCAGGCCAAGACCGAGCGGGCCAAGACCTCGCAGGCCGGGCTGGTCAAGCTGCTGGACGCCCAGAAGGCCGACTACACCTCGTACTGGATCGTCGACGCCGTACGGGTGACCGCGGACGCCAAGCTGGCGTCGGCGATCAGCGAGCTGCCCGAGGTGGACCGGATCGACCCGGTCACCGTCGTCGCGCTGCCCAAGCCCGTGACCGGCCGGGCCGAGCCCAGGGCCGGCGCGGTCGAGTGGAACGTCGACCGGATCGGCGCCCCGCGGGTGTGGAGCGAGCTGGGCGACCGGGGCGAGGGCATCGTGGTCGCCTCCATCGACTCCGGCGTCCAGTACGACCACCCCGACCTGGCCGCGAGCTACCGGGGCAGGAACCCCGACGGCTCCTACACCCACGACTACAACTGGTTCGACCCGGCGCGCATCTGCCCGTCGGCGGCGCCGTGCGACAACAACGGCCACGGCACGCACGTCATGGGCACGATGGCGGGCGCGAACGGCATCGGCGTGGCGCCCGGCGTGCGCTGGATCGCCGCCAAGGGATGCGAGGTCAACACCTGCACGGACGCCTCGCTGCTGGCCGCCGGCCAGTGGGTGCTGGCCCCGACCGACCTGAACGGCCGCAACCCGCGTCCCGACCTCGCGCCGGACATCGTCAACAACTCCTGGGGCGGCAACGGGTTCGACCCCTGGTACGTCGAGACCGTCCAGGCGTGGGTGGCGGCGGGCATCTTCCCCGCCTTCGCCAACGGCAACGAGGGCCCGGCCTGCCGCACCAGCGGCTCGCCCGGCCAGTACGCGATCAGCTACAGCGCGGGCGGCTTCGACGTCAACAACGTGCTGTACAGCAGGTCGAGCAAGGGCGAGGGCCAGGACGGCGAGATCAAGCCGAACATCGCGGCCCCCGCGGTGAACGTGCGCTCCTCGGTCCCGGACGACGACTACGACTCCTACACCGGCACCTCGATGGCCTCGCCGCACGTGGCCGCCACGGTGGCGCTGATCTGGTCGGCCGCGCCCCGGCTGCAGGGCGACGTGGCCGCGACCCGGCCGCTGCTGGACCGCACGGCGATCGACGTGGCCGACACGAGCTGCGGCGGCACCGCGGGCGACAACAACGTCTGGGGCGAGGGCCGGCTGGACGCCTACGCCGCCGTCCAGGCCGCGCCGGACGAGGGGCTGGGCGAGCTGCGCGGCACGGTCACGGCGGCGGGCGAGCCGGTGCCGGGCGTGACGGTCAAGGTGACCGGGCCGCTGGCCCGCGCGGTCGTCACCGGGCAGGACGGCACGTACACGATCCCGCGCCTGCTGCCCGGCGAGTACGCGCTGACGGCGGAGAAGTTCGGCTACGACCGCGGGACCGCCACCGCCACGGTGACCGCCGAGCAGGTCACGACCGGCGACGTGACGCTCGTCCGGCAGCCGTCCGGCACGCTGTCGGGCACGGTCAGCACGGCCGGCGTGCCCGAGCCGGGCGCGACCGTGGCCGCCGGCGGCACGCCGGTGAGCGCGATCACCGACGCCTCCGGCCGGTACACGATGACGCTGCCGCGCGGGACGTACACGCTGACGGTCACCCCGGTCTCGCGCTGCTCCAGCGGCGCGAGCGCGCAGGTCACCGTGGACGGGGACGACGGGAGCACGGTCAGGGACGTGGAGCTGCCGCTGCGCGGCGACGGCTTCGGCTACACCTGCCGGGCGGCGGCGCAGCCGTACGTCGCCGGGACCGAGAAGCTGGCGCTGACCGGCGACGACGAGGCCGTGCAGGTGACGCTGCCGTTCGCGGTCCCGTTCTACGGAACCGGGCAGTCCAGGGCGTGGATCAGCACGAACGGGTTCGTCACCTTCGCCGCCGACCGGGTCACCACGGGCAGCAACAGCCGCCTGCCGGGCACGGGCACGCCGAACAACGCGGTCTACCCGTACTGGGACGACCTGAAGGTGGACGCCGAGGCGGGCGTCTACACCGGCGTGGCAGGCACGGCCCCGCACCGCCAGTACGTCGTGGAGTGGCGCAACGTCACCTTCTACAGCGGGACCGGCGAGCGGGTGTCGTTCGCGGCGCTGCTGGGCGAGGACGGCTCGATCTCCTTCCGGTACAAGGACGTCGAGAGCGAGCGCGACCAGGGCTCCAGCGCCACCGTCGGCATCGAGAACGCGGCCGGCACGGACGCGCTGCTCTACTCCTACGAGGAGGCCGCGCTGGCCACCGGCCGCGGCGTGACGTTCACCGCGAGCCGGCACGGCCTGGTGACCGGCGTGGTCACCGACGCCAACGACGGCGAGCCGCTGGCCGGGGCGTCGGTGAAGCTGGGCGACGTGGCCTCGTTCACGACCGGCGCGGACGGGTCGTTCTTCGGGCAGGTCCCGGCGGGCGACCACGACGTGGTGGTGGCCAAGGAGAACTACGGCACCTTCACCAAGCCGGTCACGGTCGCGCCCGGCACGCTGACCAGGATCGACACCGCCCTGGTCACCGGCCGGGTGAGCGCCTCGGCCGCCGAGCTGACCGCGGTCATGCCCGCCGGGGCGACCAGGACGCGCACGCTGGAGCTGACGAACCTGGGCTCCCCCACCGCCTACACGGTGACCAGTGACGCCGACTGGGCGTCGGTCACGCCGCAGGCGGGCGAGCTGGCCAAGGGCCAGAAGGCGACGCTGCGGGTGACGCTCTCCGCCGCCGGGGTGACGCCCGGCGGGATGCGCACCGGCAAGCTGGTCGTCAAGTCGGCCAGCGGGCGGCAGCCGGCCATCGAGATCAAGGTGACCGTGGTGGTGCCCAAGTTCCAGGTGGCCGTCGACGCCGGCGGGACGAAGGCGCTGACCGACGCCGACGGCGACGCCTGGGCGCCCGACCGCCGCTGGGCCCAGGGCGGGTACGGCTACGTGGCGACCTCGACCAAGACGGCGAGCACGTCCAGGACCATCGCGGGCACCGCCGACCAGGCGCTGTTCCGGACGGCCAGGGAGGGCATGCTGGAGTACCGGTTCGACGGCGTGCCCGCCGGGACGTACACGGTGGAGCTGGACTTCGCCGAGGTGAAGAGCACGCAGATGGGCAAACGGGTCTTCGACGTGCTCGTCGAGGGCCAGCTCGCGATCCCGGCACTGGACCTGGCGCTGGAGGCGGGCACGTACACGGCGGTGGCCAGGCAGTACACGGTGAAGGTGACCGACGGTCAGCTCAACGTGCGCTTCGCCGCCCGGCAGGGGGCCACGCTGGTCAACGGCGTGCGCGTCTCCGAGCGCCCGGACAAGGCGCTGCCCTGACCGCCCGGGGTCCCGCCGTTCCTGGTGCGGCGGGACCCCGGGCCGGGCCGGGATCGGCGGCGGGGATCGGCGGCGGGCCGGGAAGCGGGCCGGGGCCGGGAGCGGGGTCAGCGGCCGGCGGTCGGCAGCGGGGCGAGGTCGGGGCGCTTGGGCGCGACGCCGTCGCCCGAGGAGCGCCGGTTGATGCGCCTGCCGATCCACGGGCCGAGGTAGGTCCTGGCCCAGCGCAGGTCCTCGCGGCGGGCGGCCGTCCAGACCGGCGGCCGCCTGGCCGGGTACGCCTCGCGCCAGTCCTCCGCCACCGGCACGCCGAGCACCTCGGCGGCCCGCAGCGCCACCCGGCGGTGGCCGTCGGGGCTGAGGTGCAGGCGGTCGGCGTTCCAGGCGCGCGGGTCGCGCAGGACCGGCATCGGCCACAGGTCCACCAGCAGCGCGTCGTAGCGGCGGGCGATGTCGTGGATGTGCAGGTTGTAGACCTCGATCTTGGAGTGGGCCAGCCGCATCACCGGCACGTGCCGCAGGTCGAAGCCGGTGAACATGAGCACCCGGCTGCCCGCCTCGGTGAGCGTCCTGACGCCCTCCTCCAGCCGCCTGGCCACGGACGCCGGTCCGCTGCCCGGCCGCAGGATGTCGTTGCCCCCGGCGCACAGCGAGACCAGGTCGGCGCCGAGCTCGACCGCCTTCGGCACCTGCTCCGACACGATCTGCTCGATCAGCCGGCCGCGGACGGCGAGGTTGGCGTACCGCAGTCCGGGCTCCCCGGCCTGGCGGCGGTCGGCCTCGATGTGCTCGGCCAGCCGGTCGGCCCAGCCGCGGAAACCGTGGTCGGCCGGGTCCTCAAGTCCTTCGGTGAAACTGTCCCCTAGGGCGACATACGAAGTGATTCGTCCCATGACCGGATAGTTTCCCAAGGACCTTTGTCCCTACGCGACCGTAACCCCGGCTACCACCCGTCCCGCCCGATCTGTTACTGGTTAGGACATGAGACGCGTGCGGCTCCGGCGGGACATCCCCGTCCCGATGCCCGACGGTGTGACGCTGCTGGCCGACCACTACGCCCCGGCTCATGGGCGGCCGGGCCCGGCGGTGCTGATCCGTTCGCCGTACGGCCGGCGCGGCCTGTTCGGCTGGATGTACGGCCGCGGCTTCGCCAGGAACGGCTTCCACGTGCTGATCCAGAGCTGCCGGGGCGGCTTCGGCTCCGGCGGCAGCCTCGACCCGCTCGGCGACGAGCACGACGACGGCCTGGCCACCATCGCCTGGCTGCGCGAACAGCCCTGGTACGGCGGCTCGTTCGCCATGTTCGGCCCCTCCTACCTCGGCTACGCCCAGTGGGCCGTCGCCGCCGAGGCCGGGCCCGAGCTCAAGGCCATGGCCACGCAGATCACCGCCTCCCAGTTCAGGGACGCCGCCTACGTGGGCGGCGCGTTCGCGCTGGAGTCGACGCTGAGCTGGACCACGCTGACCGACACCATGACGCGCCGCTTCGTCGGCGGGGCCGCGATGCTGACCGCCCCCAGGGTGACCCGCCGGGCCGTGTTGTCGGGGCGGCCGGTGGCCGAGCTGGACGTGGCCTCGGCGGGGCGGCCGCTGCGGTTCTTCCGCGACCTGCTGGCCCACCACGCCGACCCGGCCGTGCCGTACTGGCACAAGCGCGACTTCTCGCTCAAGGTCGGCGAGGTGGAGGCGGCGGTCACCATGCTCGGCGGCTGGTACGACGTCTTCCTGCCCTGGCAGCTCAAGGACTACGCGGCGATGCGGGCGGCCGGGCGGCGGCCGTACCTGACGATCGGGCCCTGGTACCACGTCGACTCCCGGCACGGGAGGCCCTCGAAGGCCGAGGCGCTGGCCTGGTTCCGCGCCCACCTCATGGACGACCCGTCCGGCCTGCGGACGGACCCGGTGCGGCTCTACGTCACGGGGGCCGGCGAGTGGCGCGACTACCCCGACTGGCCGGTGCCGGGCGTGCGGGAGCAGCGCTGGCACCTGCGGCCGGGCGGCGGGCTGGACCCGCGCGAGCCCGAGGAGGCCGGGTCCGACCGGTTCCGCTACCACCCCGCCCATCCGACGCCGGCGATCGGCGGGCCCGTGCTGCTGGCCGACTCCAGGCCGCGTGACCAGCGGCGCCTGGAGGCCCGGCGCGACGTGCTGGTCTACAGCTCCGCGGCGCTGGAGGCCGACGTGGAGATGATCGGCCCGGTGCACGCCGACGTCTACGTCCGGTCCAGCACGCCGTACGTGGACGTCGTGGTCCGGGTCTGCGACGTGCACCCCGACGGGCGCTCGCTCAACCTGTGCGAGGGGGTGCGCCGGCTGGGCCCGCCCACCGCCGATGACGGGAACGGTGAAGGGAACGGCGACGGTGTGCGCCGGGTACGGGTGGAGTTGTGGCCGATCGGCCACCGGTTCCGCCGCGACCACCGGATCCGGGTGCACGTGGCGGCCGGCGCGTACCCGACGATCGCCCGCAACCCGGGCACCGGCGAGCCGGTGGGCGCGCCCGGCGGCCCGATGGTGCCGGCCGACGTCGAGGTGTTCCACTCCCCCGCCCGCCCCTCGGCCGTGGTGCTGCCGCTGTGCGCGCCGCGCGGCTGATGTCGCTGGTCCTGCTGCTGCAGGCCAGGGGCGGGATGACGGCGGCCGAGCTGGCCAGGGAGCTGGAGGTCTCCGAGCGCACGGTGCACCGCGACGTGCTGGCGCTGTCGGAGGCGGGCGTGCCGGTCTACGCCGACCGCGGGCGCGGCGGCGGCTACCGGCTGCTGGACGGCTACCGCACCCGGCTGACCGGGCTGGACCGGGCCGAGGCCGAGGCGCTGTTCCTGTCGGGGGTGCCCGCGGCGCTGCGCGAGATGGGGTTGCAGGAGGTGGCCGCGACGGCCCGGCTCAAGGCCGCCGCGGCGCTGTCGCCCTCGCTGCGCGACGCGCCCGCCACGGCCGCGCAGCGTTTCCACCTGGACGCGCCCGGCTGGTACGCCGCCGACGCGCCGCCGCCCCCGGCGCTGGCCCCGCTGGCCAGGGCCGTGTGGAACGACCTGCCGGTCACGGTGGTCTACAAGGAGCGCACGCGGGAGCTGGAGCCGTACGGGCTGGTGCTGAAGGCGGGCGCCTGGTACCTGGTGGCCCGCCTGCGCGAGCGGTTCCTGATCTTCCGGGTGGACCGCATGGGGGACGTCCGCGCGCGCGAGCCGCGTTTCGAGCGGGACGCGGACTTCGACCTGGCCGCGTTCTGGGCCGGGCAGGCGGCCGAGTTCAGCCGCTCCCTGCTCAGGGACGTGATCACGTTGCGGCTGACCCCGGCCGGCCGGCGCATGCTGCGGTACGTCGCCGACCCGGCCGCTCTGGACGACGCGCTGGCCTCGCTCCAGCCGGACGGGACCGTGCGGCTGGCCGTGGAGTCGACGCGGGTGGCCTTCACCCAGGTGCTGCGGTTCGGCCCGGAGGCCGAGGTGCTGGCGCCGGAGGAGCTGCGCGCCCAGGTCGCCGACGCCGCCGCCCGCATGGCCGAGCTCTACCGGCGCTGAGGACGCCCGCGTGACCGGGCTCCACCTGCTTTGAGAACGGCCCGGCCGCGCGGCGGGTGTCAGCGGTAGTCCTCCCAGCCGCCGTCGCCGCCCTTCTCCATGACCTCGGCGATGTAGCGCCACACCTGCGGCCGGCTGCCGTCCACGTCGGTGACGCCGTACGCCTCGGCCAGCTCGCCGCTGGACACCGAGGACCCCGACCACCGGCGCCGGTCGGGGTCCTGGGCGAGGGCGGCCACGCCACGACCGGCGTAGGCGGGGGTCTCGGAGACCATCCACGCGCTGTCCGCCTTCGCCTCGCGCCAGTTCTCCTCGGTGACGCCGAAGCCGTCCAGCATCGTCTCCGAGCGCAGGAACCCGGGCGTGACGGCCACCGCCGTCCCGCCGTACGGGCGCAGCTCGTGGGACCAGGCGAAGGCCAGCCGGTTGACCGACAGCTTGGCCAGGTCGAAGTAGACGTTCTCGCGGTAGCGGGTCCGGTGGAACTCCCAGGTGCCGTCGGTGACCTCCACGACCAGGCCGCCCTCGTGCCGGATCAGCAGCGGCAGCAGGTGGCGGGCGCTGATGAGGTGGGTGTCGACGGCCAGCCTGAGCAGGCGCAGCCCGTCGTCCAGGTCCTGCTCCCAGACGGGGGTCTCCCACTTCCACAGGTGGTCGCCGCCCCACACGTCGTTGACCAGCACGTCCAGGCGGGCCTGTTCCCGTTCGACGCGGGCGGCCAGCCCGGCCACCGCCGCCGGGTCCAGGAAGTCGACGGGGACCGCGATGCCCGTCCCGCCGGCCGCGCTCACCAGCTCGGCGGTCTCCTCGATCGTCTCCGGACGGTTCATCTCCGAACGGCGCTCGCGCGTGCTCCGTCCGGCGCAGTAGACCGTCGCTCCGGCCGCCCCCAGGGCGACCGCCATTCCTCGTCCCGTTCCGCGGGTCGCGCCCGCCACCACAACAATCACGGGCACGATCGTGGCCCGGATACCCGCCACCTCCTGTCATGTTTTCCGCAGGAACGCTGTGATAAGTAGTTGATTACCATGAACAGCGAATTCGAGCTCCGCGGGGTCAACCACATCGCCCTGGTCTGCTCGGACATGAAGCAGACCGTCGACTTCTACTCCGGCGTGCTGGGCATGCCGCTGATCAAGACGATCGAGCTGCCCCTGGGCTGGGGCCAGCACTTCTTCTTCGACTGTGGCGGCGGCAACGCGCTGGCCTTCTTCTGGTTCCCCGACGCGCCCGAGGGCGTGCCGGGGGTCTCGGCGCCGAAGAACCTGCCGGACCGGGGCGAGCTGCTGTCGGCGGTCGGCTCGATGAACCACATCGCCTTCGACGTGCCGCCCGAGCGCATCGAGGAGTACCGCGACCGGCTGGTGGCCAAGGGCATCGACGTGGGCGTGCTGCTCAACCACGACGACAGCGAGTTCGGCGTGGCGCCCGCGATGCACGAGGGCGTCTTCGTCCGGTCCATCTACTTCAAGGACCCCGACGGGATCCTGGTGGAGTTCGCCGCCTGGACGCGGCCGGTCGGGCAGCCGGGCGACGTCCGGCACGAGCCCAGGACCGCCGCCGACCGGACCGTCTGATGCCGCGGCTGCGGCGGGTGCCGCCCGAGGAAGTGACCGACCCCGTCGTCCGGTTCTTCCACGACCGGCTGCTGTCCCCCGACGGCACGGGGACCGCGACCGGCTCGCCGGGCGACTGGTGGACGGTCTTCGCCCTCGACCCCAAGATCTTCCGCCACTGCGTCAAGGGCTTCCAGATCTACCGGGAGTCACGGCTGGACCCGGTGCTGCGCGAGCTGGGGCAGACCAGGGCGGGCTGGGCGCGGCAGAGCCAGTTCGTCTACTCCCAGCACTGCAAGCAGCTCAGGGCGCTCGGCGTGTCCGAGGAGAAGGTGCGGGCGGTGGCCTCCTGGCAGGTCAGCGACCGGTTCGGCGAGCTGGAGCGGGCGGTGCTGGCCTACACCGACGGCCTGGTGCTCGACGGCGGCCGGGTGCACGACGAGGTGTTCGCCGTGCTGCGCGCCCACCTGCCCGACGAGCAGATCCTGGAGCTGACCTACATCGTCTGCCTGTACGAGATGCACGCCACCATGGCGCGGGCGCTGCGGCTGGAGTTCGACGACCGCCCCGACCCGATCACCGAGGTGCCCGCCCCCGAGGGGTACGGGACGCGCGACATCGCCGACGAAGTGACCGTTCGTCGCGAGTAGCCGACCATTCGCCGATCGCCCGGTTCCGCGCGGCGCGCGAGCGACTTAACGTGCCGTTGGCGAGGGGTGGCTTGGTCTCACATATTGAGATTTCATCTCGACATTTAGGCCAAACCGTAATGTTCCGGACATTGGGTTTAATACCCCCGGAAAGCTAATCTCCCTCCATTGACGACGTTGTCAGGAGCCGGTCAACACGCCGCTCCTGATCCCCCAATCGGAGGGCCGATGACTACCGGGGAATCCGGGCAGCCGCCGCGTACCGACCGCAGCCCGTGGAACTGGCTGCTGGTCGTGCCGATCGTGCTGCCGCTGCTGACGTTCCTGTTCAACTCCGACGAGCCGCGCCTGCTCGGCTTCCCGCTGTTCTACTGGCTGCAGCTCGCCTTCATCGTGGTCGGCGTCGGCTGCACCACGATCGTCTACAGGATGACCAAATGAGCGGGCACGTGACCGAGCTGGTCGTCTTCGGGCTGCTGTTCGTCCTGGTCAGCGGCATGGGCTTCGTGGCGGCCCGCTGGCGGCGGCCCACCGACCTGGCCAGCCTCAACGAGTGGGGCCTCGGCGGCCGCAGCTTCGGCTCCTGGGTCACCTGGTTCCTGGTCGGCGGCGACCTCTACACCGCCTACACGTTCGTGGCCGTGCCCGCGCTGGTGTTCAGCTCCGGCGCGCTCGGCTTCTACGCGCTGCCCTACACCGTGGTGGTCTACCCGCTGGTGTTCCTGGTGCTGGCCCGGATGTGGTCGGTCTCGCACGTGCACGGGTTCGTCACGCCCGCCGACTTCGTCCGGGCCCGGTTCGGGTCGCCGACGCTGGCGCTGCTGATCGCCATCACCGGGCTGGTGGCCACGATGCCGTACATCGCGCTGCAGCTCGTCGGCATCGAGGCCGTGCTGAAGTCGATGGGCATCACCGGGCACCTGCCGATCATCATCGCCTTCGCGATCCTGGCGGCCTACACCTACCAGTCGGGCCTGCGGGCGCCCGCGCTGATCGCCTTCGTCAAGGACGCGCTGATCTACATCGTGATCCTGGCCGCGGTCATCTACATCCCGGCCAAGCTGGGCGGCTGGGGCAACATCTTCGACATGGCGCAGGCCAAGTTCGACAAGACCCCCGCGCCGGGCGACGGCATCCTGCTCAACGGCGCCAACCAGCTCCAGTACGTCACGCTGGCCTTCGGCTCGGCCCTGGCGCTGTTCCTCTACCCGCACAGCCTCACCGGCGTGCTGGCCTCCAAGAACCGCAACGTCATCAAGCGCAACATGTCGGCGCTGCCCGCCTACAGCTTCGTGCTCGGCCTGATCGCGCTGCTGGGCTTCATGGCCATCGCGGCCGGCACCAAGCCGGTCGGCGGCGACCCGAACACGATCGTGCCGAACCTGTTCGACCAGCTCTTCCCCGACTGGTTCGCCGGCGTGGCGTTCGCGGCCATCGGCATCGGCGCGCTGGTGCCGGCGGCGATCATGTCGATCGCGGCGGCGAACCTGTTCACCCGCAACATCTACCGCGAGTACATCAACAAGCAGGCCACCGACGCCCAGGAGGCCAACGTCTCCAAGGTCGTCTCGCTGGTGGTCAAGGTGGGCGCGGTGCTGTGCATCCTGCTGCTCGACCCGCAGTTCTCGATCGACCTGCAGCTCATCGGCGGCGTGATCATCCTGCAGACGCTGCCGTCAGTGGCGCTCGGCCTGTACACCCGCTGGTTCCACAAGGGCGGCCTGATGGCCGGCTGGGCCGCGGGCCTGGCGGCGGGCATGTGGATGCTCTACCTCATCCCCAACCCGGCCAAGGGCAAGGAGCACTTCGGCGGCTCGGCCTTCGGCCTGTCGAACCTGGGCCTGGACACCAAGATGACCCTCTACGCGGGCTTCCTCGCGCTGATCGTCAACCTGGTCGTGGCCGCGGTCGCCACGCTGATCTTCCGGGCGGCCAAGGTGGCCGACGGCGCGGACGCCACCCGGCGCGGCGACTACTTCGCCGATGAGGGCGACCCGGACGTCAAGGACCTGGACCTGGCCGGCTCCCACTGACGCTCACGGCCGCTGGAGGTAGCCGGGATCGGCCACCTCCAGCTTGGCCCGGACGGCCTGGACCAGGGCGGTGGTGAGCGCGTCGTCGCCGTCGAAGCGGCCCGCGCGGACGGCGGCGGCCAGCTCGGCGTCGTCGGCCACGCCCAGCGCCGCCAGCCGCGCGGCGTGCTCGGCGGCCTGGTCCTGGCCCAGCTCCATCTCCCGTTCGACCATGGCGAGCACGTTGATCGCCACCCGCGTGTGGAAACGCACCCGCCCCTCGACCGCGGGCAGCACGTCGTCCCGCAGGAACCCGCGGACGGCCGCGACGAGCTGCGCGGCGGTGGGCACGTCATGGGGCTGCGCCATCGGCGGCACTCCCGTCACCTCGGCTCCGGAGCCGTACGCCCGCGCACGGCCAGTCGTGAGCCCAGGCATATGGATCACCGCCCTGCCTGTCAAGGCCCCCGGCCCACGGATGACCTTTCTCCACCCCTGGGACGACAGACCTCCGCCCACGATCGGCGTGTCTCTACCGAGCCGCCCGTACCGGCGGTGGCGGGCCCCCGCGCGACGATGGCACGCTTCCCGAGCGGCCCGGCCCTCCGGGGTCACGCGGACGGCCCGGACGGCTGGGAAAGTCGCCCGGCGCAGCTCCCGGCCCCCGGCCTCCCGGGCCGCTCAGCCGCAGTCAACACCCGAGGGAGCGCAGCATGAACGACGACGTACGCGTCAAGGCCTGCCGCATCAACGACCACGTGGAGCTCATCCACGACTCCTCCCCGGACGTCGTCCTGGAGATCCCGCGCCGCGACTGGCAGCACTTCCTGGAGGCGGTCAGGTCGGGCGCGTTCGAGCTGGAGGTCCTGCCCCGCAAGGCCGAGGAGAACGCGGCCTGACCCCGTCCCCTCCGAAGGGCCCGGCGGCCGCGGATGCCCTGCGGCCGCCGGGCCCTTTCCCGTGCCGCGGCGCGTCCGCGCGGGCCGGGCGGCCGCGGGCGGCACGACGGGAGCCGGTTCTGTCGGTGGGCACGCGTACGGTCGGTCCAACCGGACGGTGGGTGATGTCGGTGACCGAGGAGCAGGCCGCGGTGCTCGCCCTGACCAGGGCCACCGCCGGGCCGTGGCACCACACCGCGCGGGTCGTGGAGGCCCGGGGCAGCGCGCTGCGACTGGCCCGCGGCGACCTCGGCGGGCTCGGCGAGCATGACAGGGCGCACGCCGCGCGGGTCTGCGCGCGGCTGCGGCCGGGCGACCTCGGCCGGGCCGAGGCGCTCATCGCCGCCTGCCCCGCCGCGCTGGTGACCGTGCTCGACGACGGCTATCCGGGCAACCTGGCCTGCGCCCACAACCTCCAGCCGTTCCTGTGGGTGCGCGGCCGGCTGGGGACCGGCGACCACCGGTCGGTGGCGGTCACCGGCGACGCCCCCGGCGCCCGCGCCGCGGCCCGCGCGCTGGCCGCGGCCGGCCTGACCGTCGTGTGCGACGCGCCGCGCACCGCCGGTGCGGCGGCGACGGCCGGCGGCCGCGCGATCGTGGTCGGCCCGGACGACGGTCAGCCGACGGCCGTCGTGGCGGTGTCGCCGTTCTGGCCGGGCACGGCCGCGACGGCCCGGACGCGGGCGGTGACCGGGCTGGTGACCAGCGGGCTGGCCGCCGCGCTCTACGTCACCGGCGACGGCGACGGCGAGCGGGCGGCGATGGCGCTGTCCCAGGGCAAGCACGTCTTCGCCGCGCCCGGCCTGCCCTGGACGCCCCGGCTGGCCTACCGGGGAGGAGTCACTGTCGTAGCGGGCATTGACGAGCTGGCGCGCCAGGCGGTCAATCTTGTAGATGTGACCCGGCTGACGACCGTCTTCTGACCATGGGCGACGCCCGCGCGGTGACCGAGGCGTACCTGCAGATCTTCCGCAACGTCCCGGCCGCCGGCCCCGGCGTCTGCCGGATCTGCCACACCGGCACCGGCGGGCCGTCCGGGCTCTGCGTCACCTGCGCGGTCACCACCCAGGGCCTGTACCGCCACACCGAGCACGTCGTGCCGGTCTCGCTGTGCGTGCGCGACGGCGACGGCGCCCAGCTGCACGCGATCGTGACCCGCCGCAGGGACCCGCCGGGCAGCGTGCGCCGGGTGCCCTTCCTGGCCGCCACCGTGGCGCGTTTCCACCGGGCCCACGCGACCTGCCTGACCCGGCTGGCCGGCGGCCCCTTCACGATGGTCACCACGCTGCCCGGCACCCGGCTCGACCGGCCCATCGAGGTCTTCGGCCCGATGCCGCGGATCGTGGACATGGTGGGCGACCTGCGCGGGCTGCACCGTCCCGTGCTGATGGCGGGGTCGGCGCAGGCGGCCGAGAACCTCGCGCGGCGGCGTTCGGACGAGCGGGCCTTCCAGGTGCTGGGCCGCGTCGACGGCGCGCGGGTGTTGCTGGTGGACGACCTGTTCGTCTCCGGCGCGCACGTCCAGAGCGCGGCCTCGGCGCTCTACCTGGCCGGGGCGCGGGCGGTGGTCGCGCTGGTGATCGCGCGGCTGGTCTTCCCGCGCGCCTGCGGCGACACCGCCCGGCTGTGGGAGCGGGCCTGCGCCGAGCGGTTCGACTTCGATCGGTGCTGCCGCGCGGGCGCGCCGACCGTTGACCGCGCAACGGATTTCGGTTGAGATCACCCCATGAGCTTCGCCGTACCCGAGCACGTCCGGCCGATCCGCGACGCCGTGCGCGCGTTCATGACCGAGCGCGTCGAACCGGCCGAGGAGGTGCTGCACGAGGGCGGGCCGCAAGCCGCCGCCACCATGGCCGGGCTGCGGGACGAGGCCAGGAAGGAGGGCCTGTGGGCCCTCGGCCACCCGCGCGAGCTGGGCGGCGGCGGGCTGCCGTTCCTCGACTACGTCTACGTCAACGAGGTCCAGGGCCGCAGCGAGTACGGGCAGCTCGCCCTCGGCACGTTCACCCTGCAGGACTCGCTCATGCTGCACGAGCACGCCTCCCCCGAGCAGCGCGAGCGCTACCTGGAGCCGCTGGTGCGCGGCGACATCTCGCCCAGCTTCGCGATGACCGAGCCGGAGGTCTCCAGCAGCGACCCCACCCAGCTCACCACCTCCGCCGTGCTCGACGGCGACGAATGGGTGATCAACGGGCACAAGTGGTTCACAACGGGCGCGTCGGTGGCGGCGTACACGACCGTGATGTGCCGGACCGAACGGGACGCGCCGCCCCACCGGGCCTTCTCCATGATCCTCGTGCCGACGGACACGCCCGGCTACACGATCGTGCGCGAGACCCCCGTGCTGGGTCTCGGCGGCGCGCACTGCGAGGTGCGCTACGAGGACGTGCGGGTGCCGGCCGCGAACCTGCTGGGCGAGCGCGGGCACGGCTTCGTCATCGCCCAGCGGCGTCTCGGGCCCGGCCGGATCTTCCACTGCATGCGCTGGCTCGGGCAGGCGCAGCGGGCCTTCGACCTGATGTGCCGGCGGCTGCACGCGCGCACCGCCTTCGGCGAGCCGCTGGCGGCCAAACAGCTCATGCGGCAGCACGTGTTCGACTCCTACACCGAGATCCAGGCCGCCCGCCTGCTCACGCTCCAGGCCGCCGAGGCCGTGGACGCCGGCTCGCAGGCCCGCGTCGAGATCGGCGCGATCAAGGTGGTGGGGGCGCGCATGCTGCACAACGTCATCGACCGGGCCGTCCAGGTGTACGGCGCGGCCGGCCTGACCCCCGACACGCCGCTGGACCGCATGTACCGGCACGCCCGCGCCGCGCGCGTCTACGACGGCCCCGACGAGGTGCACGTCGACGCGGTCGGCCGCCGCCTCCTGGGCGCGTACGCGGCCGGCGGCGCCTGGGAGTTCGGCCCCCGATGAACCGGGTCGAGACGATCGTCCGCGAGGTGTACGGCCCGGACGCGGCCGTCCCGTACGCGGTCAGGCTGCCCGGCGGGGCCTCCAGGGAGACCTGGGCCCTGGACGTGGTCGTCCCCGGCGGCGACCGGCACGAGCTGGTGCTCCGGCTTGACAGGCCGGGGGCCGCCCTGGAGGCGGGGACGGGGCTGGCCGAGGAGGCGCGGCTGATGCGGGCGGCGGCCGACGCCGGGGTCCCTGTCCCGCACGTCGTGGCCGCCGCCGGACCGCCCACCGGACCGCCCGCCGGCCCACCCACCGGCCCACCCACCGGCCCACCCACCGACTCGCCCACCGGCCGGCCCCCTGGGCCGCCCGCGCGACCGCTGGCCGAACCGCCCGCCCCGCCGCCCGCCCGGCCGCCCGCCGGGCCGTACGTCCTGATGAGCCGGGTCCCCGGCGAGACCATCCCGCGCCGGATCCTGCGGGACGAGGCGTACCGGGAGGCCAGGCCGAAACTGGCCGCCCAGTGCGGGCGGGCGCTGGCGGCCATCCACCGCATGCCGCTGTCCTGCCTGCCCGAGACCGGACCCGCGACCGAACCCGAGACCGGACCGGCGACCGAACCCGAGACCGGACCCGAACCCGCGACCGCGCCGCAGGCCGTGCCCGCCGACCCGCTGCGCTTCTGGCGTGACGTGCTCGACCTGACCGGCCAGCCGCACCCGGTGTTCGAGCTGGCCCTGCGCAGGCTGGAGGCCGATCGGCCGCCCGCCGTCCCGGCGAGCGTCGTGCACGGCGACTTCCGCAACGGCAACCTGATCGTCGGCCCGGAGGGCGTCAGGGCCGTGCTCGACTGGGAGCTGGCCCACGCCGGCGACCCGCTGGAGGACCTGGGCTGGCTGTGCGTCAAGGCGTGGCGGTTCGGCTCGCCGCTGCCCGTGGGCGGGTTCGGCGGCTACGACGAGCTGACCGCCGCCTACGAGGAGGCCGGCGGCCGGCCCGTCGACCTGGACGCGCTGTGCTGGTGGGAGACGTTCGGGGTGCTGAAGTGGGGGATCATCTGCGTCATGCAGACCATGCGGCACCTGCGCGGCGGCGCCTCCTCGGTGGAGCTGGCCGCCCTCGGCCGCCGCGCCTGCCAGAACGAGTGGGACCTGCTCGGCCTGCTGACCTGACCTGACCTGACCTGACACGGCCGCCCGCCGGTCGGCCCGCCGGAGCCCTCAGCCCCCGGCGACGGCCGCCGCGATCACGTCCACCAGCCCCTCCACCACCTGCGATCGGTCGACCTCCGGATGCTCCAGCCACCAGTCGCCCGTCGTCTGCACCATGCCGACGAACGCGTGGCCGAGCACCTGCGCCCGCACCGGGTCGGCCACCACCCGCTCGTCGGCCAGCACCCGGCCCAGCTCCTCGCCCAGGCCGCGCACGAGCGAGGTCATGTGGGAGCGGATGCGGGTGTCCTCGGCGCTGGCCCGGTGGAACAGGAAGCGGTAGAGGTCGAGGTTGGCCGAGATCAGGTCGAGATAGACGCCGATGGCGGCGCGGGCACGGGCCCGCAGGTCGGTGCCGGGCCCGGCGAACTGCGGGCGGAGCTGGGCGATGACCGTGCGCACGTGGCGGTCGGCCAGCGCCTGGTACAGGCCGCTCTTGTCGCCGAAGTGGCGGTAGAGGACGGGTTTGGTGATGCCGGCCTCGGCGGCGATGGCCGCCATCGACACCTCGGGGCCCTCGGCCAGGATGGCCCGGTCGGCGGCGTCGAGCAGCGCCCTGCGCCGGTCGGGGTCCCGTCTGCTCATCTGCTCAGGATAGATCGCAGACGACGCGGCAGCAGCGCCGAGAAGACCAGTAACGCGCCGGTGTAGGCGTACAGGCCGGTCGCCCCTGCGAGGGTGCCGGGCGGCTCGGCCCACGGCGGCTCCCACAGGCCGGGCAGCGCGCCCGCCAGGCCGATCGCGGCCCGCAGGTCGAGGGCGAACAGCACGCCCGCCACCGCCAGCGGCACCCCGCAGGCCAGCGCCGCGGCGGGCCAGGCGGCCAGCACCGCGACGATCAGGGCCGCCGCCGCCAGCAAGCCCACCCCGGCGGGGGCCGGGGCGAAGGCCGCCTGCCCGGCCCGCAGCGCTCTGGCGCCCGCCTCGGTCAGGTAGTAGACGGGGGGAACGGCGGCCAGGCCCACGCCGACGCCGATCAGAACTCGTACCTCACCGGTCACAGAGGCCATCGTCCCCCGCTCACGGACGGCTCACGCGGCGGTTAGGTTTTTGGGCATGAAGAACACCGGCACAGGCCCAGGCGCCATCACCCCCGACGGATCCCCGGTCGAGTTCTACACCCTCCTCCAGCCCGGCCGAGACGCCGACGTCGTCATCCAGGAGACCCCGCCGGGCGGGTCCGTCCTGGAGCTCGGCGCCGGCGTCGGCAGGGTCACCCACGCGCTCGTCGAGGCCGGGTTACAGGTCGTGGCCGTGGACGAGTCCACCGAGATGCTGGCGCACGTGCGCGGGGCCGAGACCGTGCACGCGCGGCTCCAGGACCTGCGGCTCGACCGGCGCTTCGACACCGTCACGCTGGCCTCCCAGCTCGTCAACGTCGTCGACGTGGAGGTCAGGCGATCCTTCCTGGCGGCGTGCGCGCGGCATGTCAAGCCGGGCGGGGCGGTGCTCGTCCAGTGGATGACGGCCGAGCGGCACGACGGCTGGCGGGCCGGCTCGGGCAGGAAGGACGGCGACGTCACGATCACCCTGGCGGAGGTCGAGGAGATCTCCCCCGGCGTGTTCGCCGCGACCATGCGCTACGAGCACGGCGACCGGGTCTGGACCCAGTCGTTCACCTCGCGGCGCATGACCGACGACGAGCTGGCCGACGCCCTGGCCGCCGAGGGGCTGCGGCTGGAGCGGTTCGTCACCGAGGACCGCATGTGGTTCCTGGCCCGCCCCTTTACATCGTAGATTTCGGTGTAAATACTGGGAAATACTGGAACTGTTGATACCCTCGCGCCATGAGTGACCCGCTGGACGAGCTGGAGCGGCGGATCGACGGGCTCCGGGCCGGCGTGCGCAAGGCCATGCGCGTCAGGGACGGCGCGACGGCCCGCGTCCTGCGCGCCGAGCTGCGCGCCGCCGAGCGCGCCTGGGACGCCCTGGTGAGCGGCGAGCAGCCGCGCGCCAGGGCGGAGGGGCCCCGGCTGGTCACCGTGCGCGAGCAGGTCCACCAGGCGCTCGCGCTGCTCGGTGCCGCCGCGCAGCCGCGCCTGGTGGTGGCGGTCAGCGGCGCGTTCTTCGCCGGCACCATCCGCAGCGCCCAGCTCACCAGCCTGCGCCGCGACGAGGAGCGCTCGTTCCGGTCCACGCCGCACGGCAGGCCGTACTACCTGTGCGCGGCGCTGACCGACCGCCTCTCCCCCGCCCGCGGCCTGCTGACGCTCAGCACCTGGCCGCTGGAGCGGCGGGTGGTCGGCCCGCTCAGCCCCCGCGTCGACTTCCTGACCTGCGCCATCGCGGTGGCCTCGCACGACGGCGAGGACGAGCGGGCCCTGCGCTTACTGGCGCGGATGGCCAGGAACGTGCCCGGCGCCACGGCCACCGACCTCGGGCCGCCCGACCGCCGGCGGATCGCCGAGGCGGCCAGGGCCGAGCTGGCGGTGCACGCAGAACGCGACACGCGCGACCGCGCCGAGCTGGCACGACGCGCCACATCCCAGCTCGGTGACGTGGCCAGGCTCTTCGGCGCCGCTACGCTGGGCACGATCAAGGAGGAGACAGCGACGTGAGCGGCTTGAGACGCGAGGACGGCCCGGCCCACCGGCTCGACGCGCTGCGCGGCACGACGCCGCCCAAGCCGCACGACGCCAGAGCGATCGCGGCCCTGGCCGCCAACCCCGGCTGCACCCGCCGGGCCCTCATGGACGGCGCCGGCGTCGACAAGGACGCCGCCGCCCGCCACCTGGGCTTCCCGGCGCCGTTCGGCCAGTCGCCGTTCGCGATCACCCGCGGGAACGCGTTCGAGGCGCTGGTCAAGGCCGACGGCTGCGCCGAGCTGCTGCGCCTGCTGCGCGAGGTGCTGGACCTGCCGGTCGCCGAGGTGGCCTACCACGACGTGGAGAACGTCGGCGCCCACCTGCGCCACACCCACACCCGCGCCCTGTTCGACCGGGCGGCGCGCGGCGACCAGGACGCCGGCACGCTGTTCGACCACCCGCTGCTCAGCCTGGAGATCGCCGGCCACACCGCGTTCCTCGAACCCGACGTGGTGGCCTTCCAGCTCGGCGGGCGCTTCCACGTGGTGGAGATCAAGTCGTTCGCGGTGGTCGACGGGCAGGCCGAGCCGGCCGCGGTGGCCGCCGCCGCCCGCCAGGCCGCCGTCTACGTGCTGGCGCTGCGCACGATGCTGGCGGAGCTGGGGCACGACCCGCTCACCGTCTCCCACGACGTGGTGCTGGTGTGCCCCGAGAACTTCGCCAACCGGCCGGTGGCGACCCTGGTCGACGTGCGCAGGCAGCTGGCCGTGCTGCGCCGTCAGCTCACCCGGATGACCGGCCTGGACCGGCTGCTCGCCGCGCTGCCCGAGGACCTCAGCTTCGACCTGCGGCCCGGCGAGGACGGCCGGCCCACCCGTCCGGCGGCCGAGCTGGCCGACGCGCTGCGCAGGACCACCGCCCGCTACGCGCCCGACTGCCTGTCGGCGTGCGACCTGTGCTTCTTCTGCCGCGACGAGGCCCGCCAGGAGGGCGCCTCCGACCTGCTCGGCCGCCAGGTGCGCGACGAGCTGGGCGGGGTCGCCTCGGTCGCCGAGGCGCTGGGCCTGGCCGACGGCCTGCGCGACCCGGCCGACGGCCAGGAGGAGATCGCCGGCCTGCTCCGCAACGCCGAACGCCTG
The DNA here is from genome assembly GCF_040649795.1 of Nonomuraea sp. NPDC048881. Taxonomy (NCBI): domain Bacteria; kingdom Bacillati; phylum Actinomycetota; class Actinomycetes; order Streptosporangiales; family Streptosporangiaceae; genus Nonomuraea; species Nonomuraea sp. NPDC048881. The sequence continues at coordinate 280,024 of NZ_JBEZGC010000003.1, read as the reverse complement.
CGCAGGGAGTGCCTCAGTTGAGCCTGCTCACCTCGCTCGCCCGGCTGCGCGCCCTGCGGGAGGGCATCGCCCAGCCCGTCGCCACGGTCCGCCACTGCCACGTGGGCGCGCGGCCGATGGTGTTCATCCCGCTCAAGCTGTCGGGCGAGGCCGCCGCGCCGCTGGCCGCCATGCTCGGCACCGACCGCGACCGGCCGCGCCTGCTCGTCGTCACCCAGCCGCGCAACCGCGAGCTGCGCTTCGCCTGGGCCGCCGAGCTGGCCGGGGTGCTGCTGCCGTACGTCGAGGGGTTCACCGCCGACACCGAGACGGTGGAGCGCAAGAACGCAGACCCCTACGAGCGGGCGCTCGACGCGCCGCAGCTCGTCCTGCCGAACCAGGCGGGCGTCGGCTTCACCAGGCTGCTCGGCCGCTCCACGCGCTTCCGCAGGCCCGACGGGCCCTACCCGGTGCCGCCCGAGGTGCCGCTGCTGGGGCGGTGGCTGACGTACTTCGCGGAGAGGGCGGCCTACCCGGGATCGTCGCTGACGCTGGCCGCCACGGAGGAGCTGGGCCGCCACTGGGCCAGCGGGCAGAGCGCGCTGGAGGACGCCAACCTGGCCGCGCTGCTGTCCTGGATCACCCAGGGACCTTCCGACGACGCCGAGGACCCGCTGATCTGGCCGCCCGCCGGGCCCGCGACCGATCCGGGCTTCGACGCCGAGGTGCTCGCACCGGCCATCGACAGCGAGTCGCCCGAGCGGGTCGCCGAGGCGCTGCGCACCCAGCTCGAACCCACCTGGCGGCTGATGTGGCAGGCGCTCGACCTGCTGGCCGGGCTGGAGCCGGGCGCGAGCGTGGCCCAGCGCTGGGAGCAGGACCGCGGCTCGTTCAGCGCCATGGCCGCCCACATCGCCGAGGGCGCGCCGCCGCAGGCCAGGCGCGACGGCGCGGTGGCGGCCGCGGCCAAGCTGGCCCGCATGGAACGTGCCCAGGCCGCCTACGACGTGCAGCGCGCCTACGACGACCCGCTGGTGATGGCCGAGTACCGGCTGACCGGCGAGGCGTTCGCCGGCGAGGTGGTCGAGACCGTCCCCGACAACGTCGAGGGCGAGGGCCGCTCGCGCAAGCTGCGTCCGCTGGTGGTGCTGAAGACCGACGACCCGGTACGCCTGCCGCCCGGGGCCGCGCTCGGCACCCCGCAGCGCCGCGGCCAGGGCGCCGAGCTGGTGGAGGCGCACGGCGGGCTGATCACCCTGAAGATCACCAAGGGCATGGGCCGGGGGAAGACGCCCGCCCCCGGCGCCGTGCCGGAGATCGGCGAGCGGGTCTGCTACACCTCGCTGACCGACGACTTCCAGGGCTCGCCGGCGCTGCCCGAGGCCGAGGCCACGCCTTGGACGCACGGCGGGCCGCCGCAGGAGTACATCCCCGACGACGAGGACGCCCAGGAGGAATGGTCGTGAGCGAGAGCCCGGAGCAGGTGATCGCGAACGTCCTGGCCGACCTGCCCAGGAACCGCGGCGTCGTGGTCGACTCCCCGCCGGGCGCCGGCAAGTCCACGCTGGTCGTGCGGGCCGCCGCGCACATCGCCGCCACCGGCGAGCCGCTGATGATCGTCGCCCAGACGAACGAGCAGGTCGACGACCTGGTGGCCCGCATCTCCGACAAACACCCGCACCTGAAGGTCGGACGGCTGTCGGCCGGCGGGTACGTGCCCCACCCGCGCATGCTGGAGCTGGCCGGCGTCACGATCGGCACCAGGATCCAGGACCTCGGCGACCCCGACATCGTCATCGCCACGGCCGACAAGTGGGCGTGGATCTCCGGCCGGGTGTGGCCGTGGGCGATCGTGGACGAGGCGTACCAGATGCGCTCGGACAAGCTGCTGCGCATCGCGGGGCTGTTCGAGCGGGCGCTGTTCGTCGGCGACCCCGGGCAGCTCGACCCCTTCTCGATCGTCGACGGCGACCGCTGGTCGGGGTTGTCGTGGGACCCGTTGCAGAGCGCGGTGGCGGTGCTGCTGCGGCACAACCCGGAGCTGCCGGTCCATCGGCTGCCGGTGTCCTGGCGGCTGCCCGCCTCGGCCGCGCCGGTGGTGTCGAAGGCGTTCTACCCGTTCACCGGGTTCCGGTCGGGCACCTCGGCGGGCGACCGGCGGCTCGAACTGACCGCGGGCGGCATGGGCACCGTGCACGACCGCGCGCTGGAGGAGGCCGCCCGGTCGGGGTGGGCGCTGCTGGAGCTGCCCGAACGGCACACCGTGCGCACCGACGGCGAGGCCGTGCAGGCCGTGGCGCTGCTGGCGGCGCGGCTGCTGCAGCGCGGCGCCGTGGCCGCCTCCGAGCAGGGCGAGCGGCCGGTGACCGCCGACCGGATCGCGGTCGGGGCGGCCCACCGCGACCAGGTGGCCGCGATCAGGAACGCCGGGCTGCCGCCGGAGATCACCGTGGACACCGCCAACCGCCTCCAGGGCCGCGAGTACGACGTGACGATCGTGCTGCACCCGCTGTCGGGCCGCCGCGACGCCACCGCCTTCCACCTGGAGTCGGGGCGGCTGTGCGTGCTGGCCTCCCGCCACCGGCACGCCTGCGTGATGGTGGCGCGGGCGGGCATCGCCGAGCTGCTGGACGCCCACCCGTCGGCCGAGCCGGTGCAGCTCGGGGTGCCGGTGAAGTTCCCCGACGGCTGGGAGGCCAACCAGTCGGTGCTGGAGCACCTGGCCCGCCACCGGGTCTAGCGGGAGCCGGTGACGGGACGGCGTCAGAGGCGGCGCCGCCAGACGTCGATGGCCAGCACGCGGCGCATGCCCGCCGACTCGTACAGGCCCAGGGCGGGGGTGGTGTTGTTGCTGTCCACGTGCAGGATCGTGCCCTTGCGGCCTCTGGAGGCGTCGGCGGCGAAGGCGTGCCGGAGCAGGAAGCGGCCCAGGCCCCGGCCGCGGAAGCGCGGGTGCACGGCGAGCGTGGCGACGTAGCCGCAGTCTTCGTCGGGGACGAACTGGTTGTTGCCGATCAGCACGCCGGCGGGCTCCCCGTCGATCCTGGCCAGGGTGAGCTGGCTCCAGTCGGTGACGCTCATGGCCTGGCGGCGCTCGTACCAGTGGTCGTAGTCGACCGAGATGAAGCCGAAGTGCTCGGCGAAGCCGATCTGGTGCACCTCGTGCGCGGCGCGGCGGGTCTCCTCGTCCTCGCCCGTGTGCAGGGTGAGGCCGGGCAGCGGGGCGGGCGCCTCGACGGGGGCCGTGTGGTCGGCGCGCATGCGGTGGAAGCTGGTGCCGGGCTCGAAGCCCTGCTCCTTGGCGTAGGACTGCTTGTCCTGGTCGGCGCGGTAGATGCCGATGTCGAGGGTGACGCCGTCGTGGCCGCGCTCGGCGCCGAGCTCGCGGGCGCGGGCGGTGACCGTGCGCCACAGCTCCTGCCGCAGGTCGTCCAGGCCGGGCAGGCCGGGGCGGGTGATGACCTCGATGTTGACCAGGTCGCTGTCGCCCACGCGGCAGGCCCAGGCCCAACCGGTCAGGCGGCCGGTCTCGTCGTGGGCCAGCCAGCCGTCCCTGTCGAGGTCGAAGCCCGGCTCGGCCAGCTCGTCGGCGATGTCGTCGAGCGTCATGTCGGGCGAGCCGATGACGTCGGTGTCGTAGGCCGCGACCAGCTCGTGGATGGCCGCGGCGTCGTCGACCCGGGGGCGGCGCAAGATGTGCATGGGGAGGATTGTGCACACTTCGCCCACCCCGGCGCCTCCCAATTTTCCCGGGGTGGCTAGGCTGGCCGGGTGGTCGACAGGAAGCCGCTACACATCGAGGTCGCCACCCCCGGCGCGACGACCGTCGCGCTCGCCCTGTCCGGCGACCTCGACTACGAGTCCGTCAGCCGGCTGGGCGACCTCCCCGTCCCCGCGGGCTGCACCGCGATCGACGTCGACCTGTCCCGGCTGACCTTCGTCGACTCCTCCGGCCTGGCCGGGCTCGTCCGCCTCCAGCTGCGGGCCGCGGACGCCGGCGCCGTGGTGCGGGTGGTGGCGCTGACGCCCTATCTGCGCAGCCTGTTCCAGCTGACGGCGATCGACCGGCTGTTCAGCCTGCCGCCGGGCTGACCGCCTCCTGCGGGGCCGCCTCCGCGGGAGCGCCGCCGCGCAGCGGGATCTCCTTGATGAAGGCCGCCAGCAGCGGCACCACGACGGCGAAGGCGATGGCCCACCAGAACACGCCGGAGATCGAGGTCGCCAGCGACTCCAGGATCCCGGTGCGCATCTGCACGGGGAGCTGTTCGAGCTGCTTGGGGTCCATCCTGGCGCCGCCGCCCGAGGTCATGCGCTCGGCCGCCTGGGCGCCGAACCGGCCGGTCAGCTCCGACAGGTAGTGGTTGTTGAAGATCGCGCCGAACAGCGAGACGCCGAACGAGCCGCCGATCGACCGGAAGAACGTGGTGGCGCTGCTGGAGACGCCGAGGTCCTTCTGCTCGACGCTGTTCTGCGCGATGAGCATGGTGGTCTGCATGAGGAAGCCCATGCCGAGGCCGAGCACGGCGATGTAGAGGCCGGTCTGCCAGGAGGCCGTGTCGACGCCCATCGTGGACAGCAGCCACATGCCGGCGGCCATGCCGACGCCGCCGACGATCGGGTAGATCTTGTACTTGCCGGTGCTGGTGATGGCCTTGCCGACGAACAGCGACACGACCATGGCCGCGGCCATCATGGGCAGCAGCAGCAGGCCGGAGTTCGTCGCCGTGGCGCCCTGGACGGTCTGCTGGAACAGCGGCAGGAAGTTGATCGCGCCGAACATGGCGAAGCCGAGCAGGAAGCCGATGCCCGAGATCAGGGTGAAGTTGCGGTTGCGGAACAGCTGCAGCGGCATGATGGGCTCGGCCACGCGGCGCTCGACCACGATGAAGCCGGCCAGGAAGACCACGGCGACCGCGATCAGGGTGAGGATCTGCCAGGAGCCCCAGGTGTACTCGTTGCCGCCCCAGGTGGTGATGAGCACCATCGCGGTGATGCTGACCGACAGCAGGACCGCGCCCGCCCAGTCGATGCGCACCTTGTTGTGCGTGCGCGGCAGGTGGAGGTTGAGCACGAGCAGGACCAGCGCGACCGCGCCGACCGGCAGGTTCACGTAGAAGGCCCAGCGCCAGTCGAGGTGGTCGGTGATGAAGCCGCCGACCAGCGGGCCGGCGATCATCGCCAGCGACATGACGCCGGCCATGATGCCCTGGTACTGGCCGCGCTCGCGGGGCGGCACCAGGTCGCCGATGATGGCCATGACGTTGACCATGAGACCGCCGGCGCCGAGGCCCTGGATCGCGCGGAAGGCGATCAGCTCGGTCATGCCGTCGGCCGGGCCGCCCAGCATGGAGGAGCCGGCCATGCCGCACAGCGCGGAGCCGATCATGAAGATGACGACCGAGGTGATGAAGATGGTCTTGCGGCCGTACAGGTCGCCGATCTTGCCCCAGATCGGCGTCGAGACCGTCGTGCCCAGGACGTAGGCGGTCACCACCCACGACAGATGGGTCAGGCCCCCTAACTCGCCCACGATGCGCGGCATGGCCGTGCCCACGATCATGTTGTCCAGCATGGCCAGCACCATGGCCAGCATCAGGCCCGGCAGGACGACCATGACCTCGCGGCGCCGTCCGACTGCCTCCGCCACTGCACACCCCCAGTTGTGATCTTGCTTACTTGCCGACCGGCAAGCTTAGAATAAGCTAGATACTTACTTGCCGACCGTCAAGTCGAAATCAAGGTGCAAAGTGCGGGAAGACACGCGGGCGCGGATCCAGGAGATCGCGCTGAAACTCTTCACGGAGCAGGGTTACGAGGCGACCTCGCTGCGCGAGATCGCGGAAGAGCTGGGCGTGACCAAGGCCGCGCTGTACTACCACTTCAAGACCAAGGAGGACATCATCGGCAGCCTGGTCGACCTCCGGGTCGCCGAGCTGCAGGAGCTGCTGGAGTGGGCCAGGAACGCGCAGAAGACCCCCGAGACCCGCCGCGAGCTGCTCGAACGCTACGCCGAACGGCTGCGCCAGCCCCGCTACCTGGCCGTCGCCCGCTTCCTGGAGAGCAACCAGACGGCGATGCGCAACCACCCCCAGCTCGCCAAGATGCGCGACACGATGATGGAGCTCACCGCCGAGATGAGCGACCCCGGCGCCACGCCCACCGAGCGCATCAGCCGCTCGCTGGCGCTGTTCGCGCTGCACGCGGGCAAGTGGCTGTCGATGGCCGGCGAGGGGCTGACCGAGGAGGAGATCGACAAGGCGTGCATGGAGGTGGCGCTGCGGCTCGTGGAGCAGTAGCGACCTCTGTGGCGCTTCGGCGGCGCGACGGACGATTGGCGCGCGGGATCCGGGGCAGAAGGCTCGCACGCATCCAGACGGGAGGAGACGCAGTGGAGGCGACGATAGCGCTCCGACTGCCCAGGGATGCGGCGAGCGTCCCGCTGATCAGGCAGATGCTGGACGGCACGCTGCGGTCGCTCGGCGTCGAGGCCCAGATTCGCGACGACATCGAGTTGATGCTGACCGAGGCGTGCGCGAACGTGGTCAAGCACGCGACGCCCAGCGACGACTACACCGTCAGCGCCTGCGTGCACGACGACCTGTGCGTCATCAAGGTCGTCGACACGGGGGGCGGTTTCGATCCGAACAAGGTGATCGAACCCGGCCCGGGGGCCGAGCACGGCCGCGGACTGCAGATCATGCGCGCGCTCGCCGACGACATCCGGTTCACCAACGTGCGCGAGAACGGGGCGATGGTCTGCCTGGAGAAGAAGCTGCGCTTCACCCCCGGGGCGGCGGGACAGCATCTCATCGCCAGGTGACCCGCACACCGGGGCCGGGCCGCCGCGTCAGCGGCGGCCCGGCCCTTTTCACTTCTCGTTTCTCAGTGTTCGTTGCCGGAGACGGCGGTCGTGGTGAGGCCGGAATGCCTGCGTAGGCGGGCGCTCCGGCCGGGACGGCTCACGTCGGGACGCCGGTCGCCCCCGCGGATCACGGGCGCCAGCCGGAGACGGCGGCTCACCAGGGGCGTGCCGCCGCTCAGCTTGGCCCGCAGCCGCGCGGGCGCCTCGGGGGCGCTGAGTTTCAGCGTCAACCGTGCCCCTCGGCGGGTCAGCCGCCGCCACAACGTGTGCCAATCGACCATCGTTCCGGCCAGCGCGCCCATCGCCAGCATCGCGACCACCGCGATGACCAGGACGGCCAGGACGATGAGGACGAAGACGATCACCAGGGAGCCGATCGTACCGAGGACTGTCAACATTGGGCGAAAAGTGCCCGCTCACCAGCGAATTATGCCAATTTTTTGGGATATATCGGCCTTACTCGGCGATCCCGGTGGACTGGTCCAGCCGTCCGGGCAGGAGGTCGAGCCGGCGCAGTATCACGCCCTCGCGCAGCGCCCACGGGCAGACCTCCAGCCGCTCCACCTCGAACAGGTCCATGGCCGCGTCGGCCACCAGCGCCCCGGCGGCCAGTTGCGCGGCCCGGCCCTCGGACACCCCGGACAGCTCGGCCCGCTCGGCGGAGCTCATGCCGGTCAGCCTGGCCGCCCAGGAGGCCATGTCGGCGCGGGAGAGCGCGCGCGAGACGTACGGGCCCTCGCTGGAGGCCGGCGCGCCGGCGATCCTGGCGAGCTGCTTGAAGGTCTTGGAGGTGGCCACGGCGCGGTCGGGCTCGCCGTACCTGGCCACGTCGCCGACCGTGCGGGCGATCTCCGTACGGACGTGCTTGCGCAGCTTGCGCACCTCCTCGGCGGAGGGCGGGTCGCCGGTGAACCAGTCGCGGGTCAGCCGCCCGGCGCCGAGCGGCAGCGACACCGCGACGTCGGGCTCCTCGTCCACCCCGGCGGCGATCTCCAGCGACCCGCCGCCGATGTCGAAGGCCAGCAGCCGCCCGGACGACCACCCGAACCACCGGCGCACCGCGAGGAACGTCAGCCGGGCCTCGTCGCGCCCGGACAGCACCGCGATGTGCACGCCGCAGCGCTCGTCGATCTCGGCGAGCACCTGCTCGCCGTTGGCCGACTCGCGCACGGCCGAGGTGGCGAAGGCCAGCAGGTCCTCCACCCCCTTGTCCTCGGCCAGGCGCACCGCCTCCTCGACGAACGCGCCGAGCCGTTCGATGCCCTCGGGCGCGAGCCGGTTGTCCGCGCCCAGGTACTGGGTGAGGCGCAGCTCTTCCTTGTGGGAGTAGGCGGGCATGGGCCGCGCGCCCCGGTGGGCGTCGACGACGAGTAAATGGACGGTGTTCGAGCCGATGTCCAGCACGCCTAGTCGCATGGGAAAACGCTACCGGTCTGCGGCTTTTCGGGCGAAGCCGGCTCTGCCCCCGGCCGAGCGGGGCGGCCCGGGCGGCCGTCGCCGGGCCGCCGCGCGCGCGTCGAACACGCCCGGCGGCCGGACCGGGCACACGGGCTTCCGCCGCGCGGCCATAGTCTGATCGCATGTCACGAACCCTGCGACTGCTGATCACCGGCGGCGGCACCGGCGGTCACACCTATCCGGCCCTGACGACCCTGTCGGCCGTCCAGCGACGTCAGGTGCCGCACGACGTGCTGTGGGTGGGCACGGAGAACGGCCTGGAGGCCCGGATCACGGCCGAGCACGGCATCCCGTTCAAGGCGATCACCACGGGCAAGCTGCGCCGCCGTCCGAACCTCAAGGAGCTCGGCACCAACATCGCCGACGTGTTCCGCATCCCCGTCGGGGTGTTCCAGGCGGTGGGGCACGCCGCCCGCTACCTGCCCGACGTGGTGCTGTCCACCGGCGGGTACGTGGCGGTGCCGATCGGCGTGGCGGCCAAGCTGATCCGCCGCCCGCTGGTCATGCACGAGCAGACGACCGTGGTGGGCCTGGCCAACCGCATCCTGGCCCGGCTGGCGACCCGGATCGCGCTGTCGCACGAGTCGTCGCTGGAGTACCTGCCGCCGTCGGCGCGGGCGAAGGCCGTGGTGACCGGCAACCCGGTGCGGCCGGAGCTGCTGCAGGGCAACCGGGCGGCGGCCTACGACCTGTTCGGGCTGACGTTCGAGGTGCCGCTGATCTACGTGACGGGCGGGGCGCAGGGCAGCAAGCAGATCAACACGCTGATCGCCGAGATCCTGCCGCGGTTGTTGCCGCACGCGCAGGTCGTCCACCAGTGCGGGCCGGCCTGGATCGACCAGATGCGGGCGGTGGAGGTGCCGCCCGGCCTGGCCGACCGTTACCACCCGGTGCCGTACGTGGGGACCGAGCTGCCCGACCTGTTCGCCGCGGCCGACGTGGTGATCTCGCGCAGCGGCGCGGGCACGGTGTCGGAGCTGACCGCGATCGGCAAGCCGTCGCTGCTGATCCCGCTGATCCCGACCGGGGGCGACGAGCAGCGCAAGAACGCCGGCTACCTGGTCTCGGCGGGGGCCGCGCGGGCGCTGCTGGAGCCGCGGCCGACGGCCGAGCAGCTGCTGGCCGAGCTGATGCCGATGCTGGCCGATCCAGGGCTGCGCGCGGCGATGGGGCAGGCGGCGGGCAAGCTGGGCCGCCTCGACGCCGCCGACGCCCTGTGCGACCTGCTCCTGGAGGCCGCCCACGGCGGCACCCACCCGCCGCACGCCGCCGGCTCCCCCGCGCCGCACGGCCAGGGCGGCCAGGCCGGTCAGGCCGGTCAGGGCTTCGGGGGGCAGGGCTTCGGAGTCCAGGGCGGTCAGGGTTCCGGGGGGCCCGGCTCCAGGTAGCGGAAGGCCTCGTGGGCGGAGCTGACGCTCCGCCTCAGCGCCTGGTCCAGGCGGTCGGCGTCCTCGGTCAGGCGGGTCAGCTCGTCCATCGCGCCGTCGCCCGCGCCGGTCTCGGCGACCAGCTCCTCGTACTCGTGCAGCCGCGCGCGCAGCTCGGCGATCTGCTGCCGGGCCCGGTAGGCGCGTTCGGCCTCGGCCACGTTGGCGGCGTACCGCTCCAGCGCCTCCACCCGGGCCACGACGGCCTGCTCGCTGCTGTCCAGCGCCCTGGTGAGGGGTTCGGCCACGGCCGCGACCTCGGGCGCGCTCTCCCCCGACAGGGTCTGCCGGTGCCGGGCGCGCAGGCCGGACAGCTTGGCCAGCAGGCGGGCGATCTCCCACTCCTGGGCGGGCAGCATCACCGCGTTGCGCACGTCGTCCAGCAGCCCTTCGAGGTTGACCCGCGACTGCGAGACCGTGGCGACCGCCCGCTGGGCCCGGCGCAGCAGCCTGCGGGAGGACTCGTCGAGGTCGTCCAGGAGCACGTACCGGCCCTCGTGCCGGACGGCCTGCGCGTGCACCCGGCGTTCGTGCTCGGCCTCCTCGCCCTCCGGCGTCTCGGTGCGGACGAACGTCACGATCATGAGCGGGATGGCGAGGAGCACGAGCAACAGCGGCCCCAGGGAGCGGCCGAGCCCTCCGGCGCCCAGCAGCAGGCCGAGGCAGACGGTCGCCCCGCAGACCGCGCCGAGCCGCCAGTACGGCGCGGCGGGCAGGCCGGGGCCGTCCGGGACCCAGCCCCTGCGCGTCCTGAGCAGCAGCCGCCGGTTGTCCCTGAGCAGCCGCGCGTCGGCCGGCGGCACGCCGGGATCGACGATGACGTCGGCCATGATGTCGGATCGGATGGGGATTCACCTCCTGCGAGGGCGGTTCCGCCCGGCCACCGGCATGTCAGCTCTCCAGGTACCGGAACGCCTCGTGGGCCGACCGCACGCTGCGCCGCAACACCTGCTCCAGGTGATCGGCGTCCTCGGCGAGCCGGTCGATCTCCGGGACGGCCAGCGCGTCGGCGCCGGTCTCGGCCAGCAGCTCCTCGTAGCGCGGCAGGCGGGCGCGCAGCTCCTCGATCTGGCCGCGGGCGTGGTAGGCGCGTTCGGCCTCGGCGACGTGCCCGGCGTAACGTTCCAGGGCCTCGACGCGGGCGATCATGGCGGCCTCGCTGGTGGCCAGGGCCCTGTCCAGCGGCTCGATCACGGCGGCCACCTCGGGGGCGACGCCCCTGGACACCAGGGCGGCGTGCTCGGCGCGTAAGGCCGACAGCTTGGCCAGCAGACGGGCGATCTCCCACTCCTGGGCGGGCAGCATGAGCGCGTTGCGGGCGCCGTCGAGCAGCCCCTCGGCGTTGACGTGCGAGCGCAGCACCGAACCGATGGCCCGCTGCGCCCTGGTCAGCACGTCCGCGGCGTCCCGGTCGAAGTCCTCGGGCAGCAGGTAGCGGTCCCGGTACGGGCGGGCCCGCTCGTACACCTCGCGGTCGCGCGACACGTCGTGCTCGGGCAGCTCGCTGATCGACGCGATCTTGACCAGGACGATGAAGACGAACGTGCCCAACAACGTGAACCCGGCGGCCGGGTGGGACAGGGCCAGCAGCACGGCCATGAGCGCGACCACCCCGGGCGTGGCGGCCAGCAGGGCGACGCTGGAGACGTTCCTGAACCGGCCCGGACGCGCGTCGGCCGGCGGCACCCAGCCCGACCGGATCCTGGACAGCAGCGCGGCGTTGGCCCGCAGCATCCCCGCGACCTCCGGAGGAACCTCCGGATCGACGACCACACCCACGCTCTGTCCCGGCACCTTGGCGCCCCCAACGCTCGCGATGCAGTGGATATTACGTATTTTTTCGCAAGGATGTCAGCCTCCGAAAGGTCAGGCCCGGAAACCGCCTGGTCCGTGCCCCCGTCGCTCTTCCCGTCGCTGGTCCCGTCACTGCCCCTGCGACGGTCAGAGCAGCGGACACGCAGGCGAAGGGGATGGCGGGCAGGACGTACCGGTGGTCGAAGTCGAGGGCCGCCACCGGGGCCAGCAGCAGGAAGGCCGCCGTCGCCCACGGCAGCAGGGCGGCCCGCCGGCGTCCGGCCGAGCCGAGGCCACCGGCCAGGAGCAGCACGCCGAAGACCGTGCCGTGCAGGAACCAGGGGTAGGGGTAGGCGGCCAGGATCGAGGCGTACGGCTCGACGGAGCTCATGCCGTGGATGCCGGGGTCGTACTCCGAGCGCACCTTCGCGACGAGGGCCTGCTGCTCGGGCAGCGGCCAGGAGCCGCGGGGGAAGGTGGTGGACGGGCTCATCCGCCGGGGGTGGGGCACCGGCGACCAGGTGAAGGCGAGTGAGGTGTCGCGGGCCACCTCGCGCAGGTAGTCCAGCGGCTGGGCGGCGATGGCGCGCAGGGCGAACGACCTGGCCAGGTCGTTGTGGGCGAACCGGTCGCCCGGGAGCCGGTTGAGCGAGGCGCCGGGGGCCCAGACGTACTCCGAGGCGGCGTCGGCGACGGTGCCGTTCGGGCAGAGCCGGGCCTCGGCGGGCGGCGGCTTGATGACTGAGCAGTCGGCGAAGGTCATGGTCCTGGCCCACAGGGCGACGCCGTCGGAGCCGCTGAGGGCGAAACGGCCGTGGTGCTGGGCGTACCAGCCGGCGTAGGCCGCCAGTGGCAGGGCGCCGGCCAGCAGCAGCGCGGCCACCCGCCGCCACGGCGCGCGGCGCAGCACCAGCCAGCCGGCCGCCAGGGCGAGCAGCGGCACGGCGGCCGTCCTGGTCAGCCCGGCCAGCGCGAGCAGCAGCCCCGCCACCGCCGCAGCCCGCGCCGACGGCACCCCGGGCCAGCCGCGCGGCGCGCCCGAGGGGGCGTGCCGCCACATCAGGACCACCAGCGCGGCGGTGATCAGGAAGATGACCTGGAGGTCCGACAGCACGGCGTGCTCCAGCCGGAGGAAGGCCGGGTCGAACAGCACCGGCACGGTCGCCAGGGCGGCCCCCCGGCCGGGCAGCGAACGGCGGCGCAGCAACGCGTAGATCATCACGCCGATCCCCAGGCCCATGGCGTGCTGCAGCCCGGCGACCAGCTCCACGCTGTGGAAGGGCCGCAGGGCCCACAGGAACCAGGAGTACCCGGCGGGGTGGAAGGCCGCCTGGGGCCGCAGGTGCACGGCGGTGTCCAGGTACGTGAAGGAGTCGTACCAGTAGAGCTGCGCCGTGTCGTACCCGAGCATGACCAGCACGCGCAGCGCGGCGGCGAGCGCCAGCACGCAGGCGAACAGCCCGTGGCCGCGCGGGCGGCGCGCGGCGGGCGCGAGCGGACGCGTCCCGGCCAGGGTGGCTGCCATGACCTTCTCCCCCGTAGCCGACCGGGCCGGCCCCGGTCGTAGGGGAGGCAGTCCAGCGGGACGCCGATAACCTGAGCGTCACCGGAATTGGTTACGCCCGCGTTATGCGGTCTGGTCCAGACTTGCGGCATTTATGATCTTCTTGGGGGCTACAAGTGCGGGTTTTGATCGCCGAGGACGAGCGCATGCTCGCCGACTCGATCGCCGAGGGGTTACGGGGCGAGGCGCTCGCCGTGGACGTCGCCTATGACGGGGAGGCGGCGCTGGAACGGCTCGGCGTGCACGACTACGACGTGCTCATCCTCGACAGGGACCTGCCGGGGGTGCACGGCGACGAGGTGTGCCGGACGGTGGTGGAGCAGGACCGGCTGGTCAGGGTGCTCATGCTGACGGCGTCCGGCGACGTGCGCTCGCGGGTGTCGGGGTTGTCGCTGGGGGCCGACGACTACCTGCCCAAGCCGTTCGCGTTCGAGGAGCTGGTGGCGCGGGTGCACGCGCTCGGGCGGCGCGCCCGCCGGGCCGACCCGCCGATGCTGGAGCGGGCGGGCGTGCGGCTGGACTGGGCGCACCGGCAGGTGTTCCGCGACGGCGTGTACGTCCCGCTGGCCCGCAAGGAGTTCGGCGTGCTGGCCGAGCTGCTGCGCGCCCAGGGCGCGGTGGTCTCGGCCGAGGACCTGCTGGAGAAGGTCTGGGACGAGCACATCGACCCGTTCACCAACACCGTGCGGACCACGATGATGAAGCTGCGCAAGAAGCTCGGCGAGCCGCAGGTGATCGAGACCGTCCCCGGATCGGGGTACCGCATCCCATGACCGTGCGCATGCGTTTCGCCCTGGCCTGCGCCGGGGTGTTCCTCTTCCTCGGCGCCCTGACGGTGACCGGGGTGTACTTCGTCGTCCGGTCGCAGCTGGAGTTCCGGGCGGACCTGATCAGGCCCGACTTCCCCCGGGAGTACTCCTACGGCGACTCCTACCAGTCCGCCTACCGCAACGCGATGCGGGTGCGCGCGGCCTACCAGCGCGAGACGCTGAGCGGCGTGCGCACGGTGGGCGGGCTCATCGTGCTGGCCGCCACGGCCGGGGCGTTCGGGGTCGGCTGGCGGGCGGCGGGCTGGGTGCTGCGGCCGGTCAAGGCGGTGACCGAGACCGCCCGCCGGGTCGCCCAGAGCCACGACCTGACCGAGCGCATCGCCTACGAGGGCCCGCGCGACGAGGTCAAGGAGCTCACCGAGATCTACGACACCATGCTCGGCCGGCTGGCCCGCTCGTTCGACGGGCAGCGCCGGTTCGTCGCCAACGCCTCGCACGAGCTGCGCACCCCGCTGACGATCAACCGCACCCTGGTGGACGTCGCCGTCCGCCGCCCCGACGCCACCGACGACGTCAAGCGGCTCGGCGAGTCGCTGCTGCTGGTCAACGCCCGGCACGAGCGCCTCATCGACGGCCTGCTGGCTCTGGCCGAGGGCGAGCAGGCGGTGCTGGACCGGCGGCCCTTCGACCTGACCGACGTCGCCGAGCACGTGCTCGACCAGGCCGGCGAGGAGGCGGCCGAGCGGGACGTGACGATCCACCGGCTGCTGGACTCGGCGCCGACGACGGGCGAGGCGGTGCTGGTCGAGCGGCTGGTGCAGAACCTGGTGGAGAACGCGATCCGGCACAACCAGCCCAAGGGCGAGGTGTGGGTGACGACGCGGCGGCGGGCCGAGCAGGTCGAGCTGGTGGTGGCCAACACCGGGCTGCACGTGCCGCCGTACGAGATCGAGACGATCTTCCAGCCGTTCCGGCGGCTGCACGGCGACCGGCTGCGCTCGGAGCGGGGCAGCGGGCTCGGCCTGTCGATCGTGCGGGTCATCGCCGAGGCCCACGAGGGCACGGTCACCGCCAGGCCGCGCGACGAGGGCGGCCTGACGATCACCGTGGAGCTGCCGGTGGACCGGTCCGCGCCCTGACGGCCCTCACGGGGCCGTGGGTGGACCGGTCCGCGCCCTGACATCCGGCGTGCCGCCGACGGTGGATCAGTCGCCGCCCTGGCGGATCTGCCAGAGTTCCTCCTCCGGCACGCCCGCCTTGACCAGTTGCTCCCAGGTCGCCACGCGCTCGGTCGGGTCGGCCAGCACCAGGCCGAGCAGCGGGCGCAGCTCGGCGTGGTCCGCGCCGTCCTCGCGCCACAACGCGCCCAGCGCCCGGTGCACCGCCGGGGACCGCACGGCCGCCGTCTCCACCAGCTCCCGCAGAACGGCCACCCGGTCGTGGAAGCGCAGCGCGCGCCCCTCCCCCACGGCCAGCATCAGCAGGTCGAGCAGCCTGCGGTGGCGGGGCGCGTGCCCGGTGGCGGCGGCGACGATCGCGTCGCCCATGGCGGTGCCCTCGCCGCCGCCGAGGATCACCTCCTCCTGGCCCCGCCCGACGACGCGGTGCGCCGACAGGGCGTTGACCAGGCCCGTCCAGCCCTCGTGCCCGAGCTGGCCCTTCCACAGGTGGCCGAAGGACGCCCAGCGGCCCAGCGGGTCGGGCCCGCCCAGGAGGTGCGAGACGGGCACGGGCTCCGGCGAGGCGGCCACGATGAGCAGCGCCAGGTTGGCCGAGTAGGCGGCCAGGCGGCGGGTGACGGGATGGCGCACCGGCTCGAAGCCGGTGAAGCAGCGGCGGCGGCGCTCGTACAGGGACCGGCGCAGCAGCCCGGCCAGGTGGGTCACGCACCGGGCGCGTACGGCCGCCGGCACCTCGTCCAGCAGCTCCAGGATGAACCCGACCGTCGGGCCGCGCTCGGCCAGGCAGGAGAACGACGTGACCGCGTACAGCAGGTCGTCGTCCACGCTTTGGGCCAGGGCCAGTGGCTCGTCCCCGGCCAGGCGGCGGCGCCGGTCGAGGTCGCGCAGCGCGTACACGGTCAGCCAGGCCGTCAGGAACTCGCCGAAGGTGGAGTGGAGGAAGGAGTGGCCGTCGCGGCGGATGAAGAAGAAGCGCTCGGTGGCCCGGCGGGCCCAGTCGACGGGCGGGCGCGGCTCGTCGGGCTCGTCCTCGCCGCCTTCGCACAGGGCGGGCAGGTCGCGGGCGAGGTCCTCCTCGGTGATGACCTGCCGGCCGCGGGCGAGCATGGAAAGGGCGACCGTGCCGAGCAGGACGAGCTCGCTGTCGATCACCACCCGCTGCGGGGTGGCGGTCTCGCGCTCGGTGAAGTCGCGCAGCAGCACCTCGTACAGGCGGGCGCGGCCGATCGGGCGGTGCTCGCGCTGCAGGGCGTTGCCGCCGGCGTCGTAGAGCGCGAGCAGCAGCAGGAGCAGCGGCTGCCGGGCCATCTCGCCCTGGGCCAGCGCGGTCGCCGCGGGCAGGGGCTTCAGGTCGCGCCGGGCCAGCAGGGCACGGTTGGCCTGGTCCCAGATGTCGAGCCACTGGCGCACCTGGTCGTCCTCGAACGGCTGGAGCTGCAGCGCCAGCAGCCCGTCGGGGAACCTGATGCGGTCGGCCACCACGGTCCGACTGGTCACGATCACCACGACGGGCCGCCCCAGCGCGGCCTCGCGGCGCTGGAACTCCTGCAGGTGCCCGAGGTAGTCGTAGCGGTTGACGCCGCCCTGCAGCAGCTCGTCGAAACCGTCGAGCAGGATCACCGGCAGCGCGCCGTCGCCCGCGGCGACCAGGTCGGCGTAGGCGACCTCCTCCTCCAGCACGGCGGCGACGGCCTGCTCGATCTGCTCGGCGACCGGCGCGCGCGGCGAGACGCGCGGCAGCTCCACCCTGATCGGCAGGAACTCCGACCTGGCCAGGCGGGCGCCGAGCACCTCGGTCAGCTTGGACTTGCCCGCGCCGGGCTCGCCGAGCACCAGCAGGGGCGCCTGGGTGGCGCGCAGCGAGGTGAGGTGGCCGACGAGGAACGCCTCGGCGTCGGGCAGCAGGCGCTGGTCCCGCCACCAGCCCACGGAGGAGGGGTCGGACTCGCGGGTCAGCTCGGCGACCCGGCAGCGCGGGCTGAGGTAGCCCTCGCCGAGCAGCGGGAGCGAGACGTCCTCGGGCAGCTTGCCGGCGGCCAGCAGGGGACGGTCGAGCGCGTTCGCCGCCATCCTGACCCGGTGGATCATGGGACGGTCGCCGACCCGCGGCGGGGCCAGCTCGGCCAGCAGCCAGGCCACCCGCGACAGGCCGGTGCCCGGCGTCTGGCGGTCGGTGACCAGGCTGCGCACGCCGAACTCGTGGCTGTCCAGGGACAGCGAGCGGAAGTCCTCGTCGTAGATGCGCAGGGCGTGCGCGGGCGGGCCCTCGGCCAGCATCCGGGGTAACAGGAGCTGGTCGTCGACGGGCAGCTCGTCCCACACGCTGAGGCCGCCGACGAACCCGGCCATCGCCTCCGACATGCGCAGGTGGGCGCGTTCGACGGCCTGGCGGGTCTCGGCGAAGGGCACGTGCGGCTCGGGAGTGGGCAGGCGTTCCATGAGCAGACCGGCCACCAGGCGGGCGAAGCGCTCGGGGGTGGGCACGCCGTGCGAGATCTTGTCGGCCCGGTCGAGCCGCTCCAGGGTGAAGGGCAGCTTGGCCTCGCCCAGCGCCTCGAACCAGGCCGAGACGACGATCACGGCGTGCGCGGCGGCCAGGCGCTGGGTGCGGGTGTAACGGTCCACGCCGCCCTTCAGCTCGGGCATCCTGCGGATGACCTCCTCGCCGTAGCGCACGACGTCGGAACGCAGGTCGGCCAGGCCCATGGTGAGCAGACCGCCCCCGGCCAGCGCCCACCCCGTGCGGGCGGCGGCCGCGGCGAAGCCGACCACCTTGACGAGCCTGCCCTCCTTGCAGCCGAGCACCCTCAGGGCGTCGGCGTAACTCGGGGTCTCGATCATCAGCCTTCTCTCCGGGACCGGGAGGTCCCATCATGCGCCGGGAGGCGCCCCCGGCGCTGCCCGGACGCCCGCTCCGCTATGGGCCTTTCACCGCGTCGGCGATCTCCGGCAGCACGCCGGGGTCCTCGATGGTGGACGGCGTGGCGTACGGCCGGCCGTCGGCGATGTCGCGCATCGTGGCGCGCAGGATCTTGCCCGAGCGCGTCTTGGGCAGCCGGGCGACCACCACGGCCCGGCGGAAGGCGGCGACCGGCCCGACGCGCTCGCGCACCAGGGCGGTCAGCTCGCGCTCGACGTCGGCCGGGTCGCGGTCGGAGCCGGACTTGAGCACCACGAACCCGACCGGGAGCTGCCCCTTCAGCGCGTCGGCCACCCCGATCACCGCGCACTCGGCGACGTCGGGATGGGCGGCGATCACCTCCTCCATCGCGCCCGTGGACAGGCGGTGGCCGGCCACGTTGATCACGTCGTCGATGCGGCCCATGACGTAGAGGTAGCCGTCGGCGTCGATGTGGCCGCCGTCGCCGGTCAGGTAGTGGCCGGGGTAGCGGGACAGGTAGGAGGCCCGGAAGCGCTCCTCGTCGCGGTAGAGGGTGGGCAGGCAGCCGGGCGGCAGCGGCAGCCGGACGGTGACCGCGCCCTCCACCCCGGGTGGGCACTCGCGGCCCTCGGCGTCGAGCACGCGCACGTCGTAGCCGGGGACGGGTTTCGTCGGCGAGCCCGGCTTGATCGGCAGGGTCTCGATGCCGACGCAGTTGGCCGCGACGGGCCAGCCGGTCTCGGTCTGCCACCAGTGGTCGATGACGGGGACGCCGAGCAGGTCGCTCGCCCAGTGGTAGGTGTCGGGGTCGAGGCGCTCACCGGCGAGGAAGAGATGCCGCAGCCCGGACAGGTCCCATTTTTTCGCGAAATTGCCGGTGGGATCTTCCTTCTTGATGGCCCTGATCGCGGTGGGCGCGGTGAACAGCGTGCGCACCCCGTGCTGGGCGGTCACCCGCCAGAACGCGCCGGGGTCGGGCGTGCCGACGGGCTTGCCCTCGTACAGGACGGTCGTGCAGCCGGTCAGCAGCGGCGCGTAGACGATGTAGGAGTGGCCGACGACCCAGCCGACGTCGGAGGCGGCCCAGAAGACCTCGCCGGGGGCGGCGCCGTAGACGTTGGTCATGCTCCAGCGCAGGGCGACCGCGTGGCCGCCGTTGTCGCGCACCACGCCCTTGGGCAGGCCGGTGGTGCCGGAGGTGTAGAGCACGTAGAGCGGGTCGGTGGCGGCCACGCTGACGCACCCGGCGGGCTCGGCGGCGCGCACGGACTCGTGCCAGTCGAGGTCGCGGCCCGGCGTCAGCTCGGCGGGGCCCTGCGGGCGCTGCAGGATCACGCAGTGGGCGGGCCGGTGGGCGGCCTGGTCGAGGGCGGCGTCGAGCAGCGGCTTGTAGGCCACGACCCGGGCCGGCTCGATGCCGCAGGAGGCCGCGAGCACCACCTTGGGCTCGGCGTGCTCGATGCGCAGGGCCAGCTCCCTGGCCGCGAAGCCGCCGAACACCACCGAGTGCACCGCGCCGAGCCGCGCGCAGGCCAGCATCGCGACGACCGCCTCGGGCACCATCGGCATGTAGATCACGACGGTGTCGCCGGCCGTCACGCCGAGCGCCTTCAGCATGCCCGCCGTCCGCGCCACCTCGTCGAGCAGCTCGGCGTAGGTGATCGTGCGGACGGCGCCGGTGACCGGGCTGTCGTGGATCAGCGCCGCCTGCTCGCCGCGGCCGGCCGCGACGTGCCGGTCGAGCGCGTTGTGGCAGGTGTTGAGCCGTCCGTCGGGGAACCACCGGCTCCCGTCGCTGACGACGGCGGGCGCGACGTCCCAGTCGATGTCGCGCGCCGCCTGCGCCCAGAACTCCTCCGGGCGCTGGATGCTCCGCCGGTAAGCCTCGTCATAGCCGCCCACTTTTCGATCAGACCAGCCGCCGGCCCCCGAACGCAAGCCCCGTGGGAGGGTGTCCGGATGAATGACGATCTCATCCTGTCCGTCGTGACCGGCTCGCGGGCGTACGGGCTGGAGACCGCGGCGTCCGACACCGACCGGCGCGGCGTGTTCGTGGCCCCCACCGCGGACTTCTGGCGGCTGTCCAAGCCGCCCACGCACCGCGACGGGCCGCTGCCCGAGCAGTTCTCGTGGGAGGTGGAGCGCTTCTGCGTGCTGGCGCTGGAGGCCAACCCGACGGTGCTGGAGTGCCTGTGGTCGCCGATCGTGGAGGTGGAGACCCCGGCCGGGCGGCGGCTGCGCGAGCTGCGCGGGGCGTTCGTGTCGCGGCGGGCGCGGCAGACGTTCGCCGGGTACGCCGTCGACCAGTTCCGGCGGCTCGACCCCGCGGCGCCCAAGTGGAAGCAGGCCATGCACATGCTGCGGCTGCTGCTCAGCGGCCTGCACCTGATGCGGCACGGCGAGCCGCTGGTCGATGTCGGGACGCACCGCGAACGGCTGCTGGCGGTCCGGCGCGGCGAGGTCCCGTGGGCCGAGGTGGACGCCTGGCGGGCCGCGCTGGCGGCGGAGCTGGCCGCCGCGCCCTGTGTCCTGCCGGAGCGGCCGGACCGCGAACGCGTGGAGGACTTCCTGGTGGGCGTGCGGAAGGAGCACCTGTGAACACGCTGCCGTCCGGGCTGCCGTCCGGGCTGCCGTCCGGGCTGCCGTCGTGGCTGCCTGAGGTCCCCGGCGAGCAGCCGTACCCGGTGGCGTTCGCCACGGTGAGCGGCGCCCATCTGTACGGGTTCCCGTCCGTGGACTCCGACGTGGACCTGCGCGGCGTGCACGTGCTGCCGGTCGAGGAGGTGGCCGGGCTGCGCACCGGGCCGCAGACGCTGGACCGGACGTGGACGCGCGAGGGCGTCGAGGTGGACCTGGTCACGCACGACCTGGTCAAGTTCTGCCGCCTGCTGCTCGGCCGCAACGGCTACGTGCTCGAACAGCTCCTGTCGCCGCTGGTGGTGACGTCCTCGCCGGTGCACGAGGAGCTGGTGGCGCTGGCGGCCGGGTGCGTGACGCGGCACCACGCCCACCACTACCTGGGGTTCGCGCGTACGCAGTGGCGGTTGTTCGGGCGTACGGGCGAGCTGAAGCCGCTGCTGTACACCTTCCGCGTGCTGGCGACGGGCACCCACCTCATGCGCACCGGGGAGCTGGAGGCCGACCTGACGCGGCTGCTGCCGTACGGGCCGCCGTACCTGCCGGAGCTGGTGGCGGCCAAGCGGGAGGCCGAGCACGGCGCGGCGCCGCAGGTGGCGGGCGTGGCCGAGGACGTGGCGCGGATGACGGCCGCGCTGGAGGCGGCGCGCGAGGGCTCGGCGCTGCCCGAGCGGGCCACCGCGGACGACGCCCTGCACGACCTGGCCGTGCGGGCGCGCCTGGCGTCCCGTCCCTGACGGGGTGCGGCCGGTCAGGGACGGGACAGGGCGTCAGGCGGCGCCGGGGTCGGCCGACAGGACGAGCCGGACCGAGACGTTCTCGTACCCGGCGCGTTCGAACGCCCGCGCCATCGGGACGTTGCCCGCGTCGGTGTCGGCCATGATGCCCGGCACGCCGCGCTCGGCGTGGAAGCGGGTGATCTCGCCGAGCAGCTCGTCGACGTAGCCGCGGCCGCGGTGCGCGGGCACCACGCCGAGGTAGCCGACCACGGGCCCGGCGTCGTTGGCGGAGGGCAGCGCGACGCCGACCAGGTCGCCGCTCTTGTCGTGGGCCAGCCGCCACCAGGACCGCTCGCCCCGCATCGAGCGGTTGTCGCGGACGTCCTCGCGGGCCTGTTCCACGGGGTCCATGGTCATCAGGGCCTGGCGGGTGTGGAAGTCGAGGGTGCCCTCGGCGACCTGGCGGAAGGCGTCCACGAACACCTCGTCGTCGTCATCGCCGCGGAAGACCAGCCGGTCGGACGGCTCGGGCACCGGCGAGCCGGGCGTCCAGGCGTAGCGCAGGCGTTCCAGCTCCTCGGTCAGCCCGGCACGGCCGGCGGCCTCCCAGCGCCAGGCGATGGCCGCCGACGCCTTCGGGTCCTCGCGCCAGCCGTTGGAGACGAAGACGTGGTACTCCGGCGTCCGGCCGAACGCGGCGTGCGCGTGGCGCAGCAGCTCGGCGGCCAGCCCCACACGGTCCTCGACCGAGGGGTGGACGTAGACGCAGTCGAGGGCGAGCGGTCGCTCCTCGCCGGCGAAGCCCCACCAGACGGCGCGGGCCAGGATCTCGCCGTTCTCCTCGGCGAGCCAGATGCGGTCGTAGCGGTAGTTGCGGCTCTCCAGGAAGGAGAGCAGCCGGTCGGGATGGGCCCAGCTGATGGATTCGTCGACGACGCAGCCGAGCAGGCGGTCGAGGTCAGCCTCGGCCGCGGGACGGAAAAGCACAGTTCCTCCGAGAAATGAAAATCACACTTACACTGCCAAACATCTCAGTGCCTCCCTTCTCCCGACATTTCGCAGCACTCTAGCCCAGCTTGCCGTCGCCTGCCCGCCGTTTTCCCGGACGTGATCTTCCCCTCGTGGCCGGAGGACGACGTGAGTACGCTGGACCGCGTCCAGTTTCCGGCGTTTCGCGATCCGGCGGGACGATTCCGATCCGGCCGACGATGAGGACAGGGATGAGGACAGGATGGGCTCCGTGAGGTCCTACGACGACGACACGCTGCCGCTGCAACCGCCGATCCGGCTCCCCGACGCCGCCACCCTGGCCTCCGCGGTCCGTGCCGCGCCGCTCGCGGGCGAGCTGAAGGCCCTGCTCGACCCGCCCGACGGCCCGCAGGCCGCCCTGTCCGACGCCTCGCAGGCCGAGGAAGGAGACGAGCGTGCCGGTGACGCGCGGGTGCTGGAGGCGTGGGCGCGGGTGTGCCGGACGCGGCTGGCCGCCGACGAGCGGCTGCTGCTGGAGCTCATCCGCATGTTCCTGTCCAGGGAGCCGGTCGCCGGGCGGGTGCCCCAGGCGCTGACCGACCTGGGGCTGGTGCGGCAGGCGGAGCCGTACACGCTGAGCTGGCTCGGGCTGTGGGTGGCGCGGCTGATCATCGCCGAGACCGCCGGGCAGGAGATCCCCGTCATGGGGACGCTGGCCGGCGCCGACGCCGCCACGCTGCTGCACGGCCTGCGCTCCTACCCCGAGGCCGAGCGGAGCGAGGAGCTTGCGGGCTGGCTGGCCGGCCGCGACCGCGAGCGGGCCGCCGCCGAGATCGCCGGGGCGCTGGCGGGGGTGAGCCCGCTGAGCCGGGCGGTCGGCGTGGAGCTGCTGGAGTCGGGCCTCGGCGAGGAGGGCCGCCGGGCGCTGCGCGGCCTGCTGGAGGAGCCCCGGCTGGGCGCGGTGGTCGCGGCCAGGGCGGGCCGCGAGGAACGGCGGCCCACCCCCGACGAGATCGCCTGGGTGCTGGTGGACATGGCGGCGGCGTTGCTGGAGTTCGGCGGCGGCGAGGCGGGAGAGGTGATCGACTCGATCGCCATGGGGATGGACGCGGAGGAGCAGGCGGGCACGATCGCGATCCTCGCCTTCGGCGACCACCCGTGGACGGGACGGGTCCTGCGGGTCGTCATCGACCACCACCCGGACGAGCGCGTCACGGCCGCGGCCCGCAAGGCCCTGCGCCGCCTGCGCGGCCTCGCCGACATCCGCACCTGACGGGACACGCCTGCGGGAGGCACGGCTCTGCGGGGACGGGACTGCGAGGACACGGCTCTGCGGGTGCGGAACTGCGGGGTCACGGCTCTGCGGGGACCGGACTGCCAGGCACGGCTGCGGGGACGCAGGCCCGCGGGTGCGGCGGGCGGGGCCGCAGGCGCGGCGGGCGGGGCCGGTAAAGTCGGCTTGATGACGAAGCATACGATCTCCCCGCAGAGCGGCATCCTGGGCGACGGCTTCGGCTGCGACTGCGGCGCGGTGCTGGCCGGGCGGATGGCGGCCGAGCTGCACGCCGCCGAGAACGGCCGGTGCTCGGCGTGTCTCGGCTCGGCGGTGGAGCAGCTGGCCCCCGACCTGACGCGCGGGTGCACGGTCTGCGCGGCGACCGGAGGCCGCAAGGAGCAGATCACCTGGCAGCTCGCCCACACCGAGGCCGAGGAGCTGATCACGATGACCGTGGTGCGCGGCATCGTGGCGGGGTTCGACGGGCCGTTCCATCTGTCGGAGATCGCCGACACGGTGCGGGCCGGGTTCGGGCTGCCCGCCGGGCGGCTGCCGGTGGGGCCGCGGGTGCGCGACCTGCTGCTCCAGCTCCAGGCGGCGGGCGAGGTCGCCATGCTGTCGGCCCCCGACGAGCTGCTGGGCACCGACCAGGTGCTCTACCGCGACCCCCAGTGGCAGCGCACCCGCACCCTCGGCCTCTGACCCACACCACCCGCCCGGCAGATCAGAAGCAGCCCGCCACCCGCCCGGCGGGCGTGGAGCGCCCCGCCACCCACCCGGTAGGTCAGAAGCGGCCCGCCACCCGCCCGGCGGGTCAGGGGCGGCAGAGGATCTCGCCGTGCAGGACGGAGAGCCAGGCGTCGTCTGCGGCGGCCCATTCCCGCCAGCCGGCGGCCATGCGCTCCAGGTCGGACTCGGTGGCCGCGCCCGTGGCGAGCGCCTGCTCGGCCAGCGCCGACCGCCGGACGCGGTCGGCCCACATGCCGCCCCACCACGCGCGGTCCTCGGGGGTGGCGAAGCACCAGGTGGAGGAGGTGGCGGTGACCTCCTGGAAGCCGGCGGCGCGGGCCCAGGACAGCAGGCGCCGCCCGGCGTCCGGCTCGCCGCCGTTCGCGCGGGCGAGGCGCTGGTAGAGGGCCATCCAGTCGTCCAGCGCGGGCAGGCGCGGGTACCAGGCGAAGGCCGAGTAGTCGCTGTCCCTGGCCGCGACGTACCCGCCGGGCTTGGTCACCCGGCGCATCTCGCGCAGCGCCCGCACCGGGTCGCCCACGTGCTGGAGCACCTGGTGGGCGTGGACCAGGCAGAAGGTGTCGTCGGGGAAGTCGAGCGCGTGCGCGTCGGCGACGGCGAAGTCCACGTTGCCCAGCCCGCGCGCGCCGATCTCGGCCCTGGCCAGCGCCAGCGCGTCCTCGGTCACCTCCGACGCCGTCACGTGGGCCACCAGCGCGGCCAGGTCCGCGGTGATCGTGCCGGGCCCGCTGCCCACGTCGAGGACCTTCATCGCGGGCCGCAGGTGCGGCAGCAGGTAGGCGGCCGAGTTCGCCGCCGTGCGCCACCGGTGCGAGCGCAGGACGGACTCGTGGTGCCCATGGGTGTAGACGGCGTCCATCGAAAGACTCCTTCACGACGATGTGTGCTCCGACCCTAGCGCGAGTCTCATCTATCGAGAGGATGCGTCTTTCTATTTGAGACGGCGTCGCGCGTCCGGCGTCGCTCGTAGACTGGTCGCGGCAATGTCCCGGCAAAAGGAAGGCGTGGTCGTGGGAGAGGTCCGGCCGATCGTGCACGTGGGCGATCCGGTGCTGCACAATCCGTGCGAGCCGGTCACCCGGTTCGACGGCGAGCTGGCGGCGCTGGTCGACGACATGTTCGCGAGCATGTACGCGGCCGAGGGCGTGGGCCTGGCCGCCAACCAGATCGGCGTGCCGCTGCGCGTGTTCGTCTACGACTGCCCCGACGCCGAGGGCGTCGGCCACAAGGGCGTCGTGGTCAACCCGGCCCTGGAGCTCCCCGGCCTCGGCGAGCGCCGCCTCGACCCCGATGACGAGGGCTGCCTGTCGGTGCCCGGCCAGTTCGCCCCGCTCCCCCGGCCCGACCACGCCACCGTCCACGGCTTCGACGCCGAGGGCAGGCCGGTCACGGTCGAGGGCACCGGCCTGCTGGCCCGCTGCCTCCAGCACGAGACCGACCACCTCGACGGCTACCTGTACATCGACCGCCTGCCGGCCAAACGCCGCAAGCAGGTGTTGGCAGCCTACGAGCAGACCATGGCCGCTAAAGCGGATATTTCTCCGCTATAGTGGAGGAATGCAAGGTGAAGGCGTACTGTCCAGCGGGCTGTCCCTGGCCGAGCTGGGCGGGCGCATCCGCGCCGAGCGGCGCGGGCGCGGGTTGTCCGTCGAGCGTCTGGCCGAGCTGAGCGGCATCAGCCGGAGCATGGTCTCCGACGTCGAGCGCGGCGCGAAGTCGCCGACCGTGCTGGTGCTCGACCGGCTGGCCACGGCCCTCGGCACGTCGATCTCCCGGCTGCTCGACGAACCGGCGCGCGAGGACGTGCGCGTGCTGCGGCACGACCGGCAGCGGGTGCTGCGCGACCCGTCCGGCTGGGAACGGCGGGTGTTGTCGCCGGTGCTGGCCGACGTGGAGTTCGAGTTCATGCGGACCACGATCGGCCCCGGCGTGGACGCGGGCGAGTTCGCCCCGCACGCCCCGGGCTCGCGCGAGTACCTGGCCGTCGAGCGCGGCACGCTGCGCCTGACGATCGACGACCGGCCGTACGAGCTGGCGGCCGGCGACTCGGCCGCCTACCCCGGCGACCACCGCCACGCCTTCGCCAACGACGGGGCCGCCGACTGCGTCTTCTACCTGGCCATGGAGCTGAGTGGCGGCGGCCACCACGAGACCTGGAGGGAATCCCCGCATGGATGAGCTGCGCCGCGCCGGCGTCAGGGCGGCCGAGATCGCGGCCGCCCATCTGGAGGGCGTCCCGGCCGGGCCGGTGTGGCGGCCGGTGCCCGCCGCCGAGCGCGCCTGGCTGGGCGAGCTGCCGCTGCCCGACACCGGGCGTCCGCTCGACGCGCTGCTCGACGACGTGGGCGCCCATGTGCTGCCGTACCCGATGGGCAACGGGCATCCGCGCTTCTTCGGCTGGGTGAACTCGCCGCCCTCCCCCGCCGGCGTGCTCGTCGAGCCGCTGGCCGCCGCGCTCAACCCGAGCTGCGCGGGCGGCGACCACGCGGGCCCGCTGCTGGAGCGTACGGTGGTGCGCTGGCTGGCCGAGCTGGTCGGCTTCCCCCACCCGCCCGGCGGCGGCCTGCTGACCAGCGGCGCGTCGATGGCCACGATCGTCTGCCTGGCCACGGCCCGGCAGCACGCCGCGCTCGCCGACGGCTGGGACGCCCGCGAGGAGGGCCTGCACGGCCGCCCGCCCATGATCATGTATGTCACCGAGGAGGGCCACAGCTGCCTGCACAAGGCGGCCCAGCTGCTCGGCCTCGGCGCCCGGAACGTCCGCAAGGTGCCGGTGGACGCCTCCTTCCGCATGGACGTCGGCGCGCTGCGCACGATGATCGCCGACGACCTGGCGGCGGGCCTGCGGCCGTTCTGCGTGGCGGGCAGCGCGGGCACCGTCAACTCCGGCGCGGTCGATCCGCTCGACGCCATCGCCGACGTGGCCGCCGAGCACGGACTGTGGTTCCACGTGGACGGCGCCTACGGCGCGCTCGGCGTGCTCGACGCGCGCTCGGCGCCCGCCTACGCGGGGCTGGACCGGGCCGACTCGCTGGCCCTGGACCCGCACAAGTGGCTCGGCGTCCCGGTCGGCTGCGGCTGCGCGCTGCTGCGCGACCCGGCCGCCGCGCGGGCCGCCTTCAGCCTGGTGCCGTCGTACCTGATCGACGACAACGCCGACGACCTGGGCTGGTTCGCCGAGTACGGGCCCGAGCAGACCCGTCCGTTCCGGGCGCTGAAGACCTGGGCGACGCTGTCGTACCTGGGCAGGGAGGGCGTCACGCGCCTGGTCGAGCACACCGGCGGCCTGGCGCGCACGCTGGCCGCCATGGTCGAGCAGGCCCCGGACTTCGAGCTGCTCGCGCCGGTCGCCACCTCCATCACGGCCTTCCGCCACACGCCCGCGACGGCCGGACCCGGCGGGCTCGACGCGCTCAACCGGGCCCTGCCGGACGCGGTCCAGGCTCGCGGC
Source organism: Nonomuraea sp. NPDC048881 (assembly GCF_040649795.1). NCBI lineage: Bacteria > Bacillati > Actinomycetota > Actinomycetes > Streptosporangiales > Streptosporangiaceae > Nonomuraea > Nonomuraea sp. NPDC048881. Next base: position 252,306 of record NZ_JBEZGC010000003.1, on the reverse strand, counting down.
AACGCCTTCCTCACCGGCACCCGCCTGGGTGGCCGGGACGCGCTGCGGGCCTGCTTCCTGCATCCCGACACCACCGAGGACGACCTGGCGATCCTGCTGGAGGAGATCCGCCTGGCGGCGAAGACGCTCTGAGGCCCGGTAAAGGGCTTCTCCGCGGACGTACCGGACACGCATGGCCGGACGCCGGGATCCGACAAAGCCCTGTGAGCTCTCCCCCGGCCCGGGTAGTAAGCGGCCGGGACGTGAGCAATCAGGAGGATCCCATGGCAGAGACCGTGGCAGACGTGATGACTTCCCACCCGGCGACGGTCGAGTGCGACCAGCCGGTGTCGGCCGCCGCGGCGCTCATGCGCGACAACGACGCGGGCGCGGTGATCGTCAACGAGAACGGGCGCATGAAGGGCATCGTCACCGACCGGGACATCACGATCCGGGTGGTGGCCGCCGAGCGGGGGCCGGAGACGCCGGTCAGGGAGGCGTGCAGCCCGTCGGTCGAGGCGGTCGGGCCCGACACGAGCATCGACCAGGCCGTGCAGATCATGCGCTCGCACGCCGTGCGCCGCCTTCCGGTCGTCGAGGACGGCCGTCCCGTCGGCATCGTGAGCCTGGGCGACCTGGCGGTGGAGCGCGACCCGGACTCCGCGCTCGCCGACATCTCGTCCGCGGAGGGCAACCGCTAACGTGGCTGTGTGATCACCGTCGAGGACGTCCGGCGCTTCGCGCGCACCCTTCCGCGCTCGTCCGAGCACCTGATCCGGGACCGCGTCAAGTTCCGCGTCGGAAAGATCGTCTACGTGGCGTTCTCGCGGGACGAGACGCTGATGGGCTTCGGGTTCCCAAAGGAGGAACGCGAGGCCCTGGTGGCGGCCGAGCCGGACAAGTTCCTCATGCCCGGCGAGTCCGATCTGCGCTTCAACTGGGTGGTCGCCCGCATGGACGCCCTCGACGCGGCGGAGATGCGGGAGCTGGTGCTGGAGGCGTGGCGCATGTGCGTCCCCAAGAAGGTCCGCCTGGAACAGCAACTCCAGACCGGCCCCTGACCCGTTCCGCCGCGGCTACGACACCGAGCGATGGAGGGCCGCGGTCAGGTCGGTGACGCGTTTGACCGAGCCGCTCCACGCGCTGCCCGCCGGATGGGCGGTGAGCACCGCCATGACCAGGCGGTCGCCGGCGCCGGCCAGGCCCGTCGTGTGCAGCACGGGCCGGCCGTAGTCGGGCACGCCCGAGCCGGTGGCGCGCTGCGCGATCCACGAGACGGGCGCGGCCAGGGCCTTGGGGTCGCACCTGCCGGGCGGCGTCGCGCCGAACCCCGACCAGCCCTGCTTGACCGCCCACGGCCTCGGCACCGCGCGCGGGATGCCGAAGGTCTGGTCGAAGCCGTCGGTGCCGCACGGCGTGGAGGCGCGCAGGTGGCCGAGGACGAGGTCGCGCACCCGGGCGTCGGCGGTGTCGAGCAGGTAGCGGTAGGTGCGGACGACGTCGTACGCGCTGAGCGAGGTGTAGCCCCAGAAGCCGGGCTTGGACGCGGGCGGCGGGGTGGTGTCGGCCAGGCCGAGCCGGCGGGCGGTCCGGACGATGATCTGCCCCTTGCCGTCGCGGTCCCAGAACGCCGAGGCGGCGTCGTCGTCGCTGGAGCGCAGCATGATCTTCAGCAGCCGGGCGTCGGCCGGGGGCACGCTCTTGCGCCGCTCCAGGTAGTCGATCGCGATGAGGATCTTGACGACCGACGCCGAGCGGAACTTGCGGTGGGCGTTCCGGACGGCGACGATCTTGCCCGCCTTCCTGTCGAACACCACCCAGGCCGCCGTGGTGCCCGGGGGCACCTGGATCGGGCGGGCGACGGCGGCGTGGACGGGCGTGGCCAGGGCGACGACGGGGACGACCGCCGCCGCGGCGGCCAGAGGCTTCATTCGCACCCGCCTATAACTACCAGATTGTGGCGTCCACCCCTTGACCGTCCAACGAAAGCGGGTATAAACACAGGAGAAACCAAACAGAAACGGCGGTGAACCAACATCATGTACGCCGAGGAGCGGCAGCAGGAGATCCTCCGCAGAGCGCGGGACGCGGGCCGCGTCGACGTGGTGCGGCTGGCCGCCGAGCTCGACGTGACCACCGAGACGATCCGCCGCGACCTGACCGCGCTGGAGCGGGCGGGCGTGCTGCGCCGGGTGCACGGCGGCGCGATCCCCGTGGAGCGCCTGGGGTTCGAGCCCGCGCTGGCCGCCCGCGACGAGGTGATGACCGCGGAGAAGGAGCGCATCGCCAAGGCGGCCCTGGCCGAGCTGCCCGAGGACGGCTCGGTCATCATCGACGCCGGCACCACCACCGGCCGCCTGGTCCAGGCACTGCCCGCCGACCGCGAGCTCACTGTGATCGTCAACTCACCGCCGCTGGCCACCGTCCTGGCCTCGCGGGCCAACCTCCAGGTGATCGTGCTGGGCGGGCGGCTGCGCGGCAAGACGCTGGCCACGGTCGACGACTGGGCGCTGCGCCCGCTGGCGCACCTCAACGTCGACGTCGCGTTCATGGGCGCCAACGGCTGCTCGCCCGCCCGGGGCCTGACCACGCCCGACCCGGCCGAGGCGGCGATCAAGCGGGCCATGGTCCGGGCCGCGCAGCGCAGCGTGCTGCTGGCCGACCACACCAAGTTCGGCAACACCTACCTGGCCACGTTCGCCGAGCTGGGCGAGATCGACGTGGTGATCACCGATGCCGGGATCGACCCGGCGCTGGCCGCCGACGTCGCCGCGGCCGGGCCGGAGGTGATCCGCGCGTGATCCTCACGTTGACGCTCAACCCGAGCCTCGACCGCACGATCGAGATCGCCGCCCTGGCCAGGGGCGCGGTGATCCGGGCCGCGCGGGCCCGGCTCGACCCGGGCGGCAAGGGCGTCAACGTCTCGCGGGCGCTGCTGGCCAACGGCGTCGCCGCCCGCGCCGTGCTGCCCTTCGCCGGGGACGAGGGCGCGCAGCTCGTCCGCCTGCTGGCCGCCGAGGGCCTGGACATGGTCACCGTCCCCGTGGCGGGCACGACCCGGTCCAACGTCACGCTCGCCGAGCCCGACGGCACGGTCACCAAGATCAACGAGCCGGGGCCCGCGTTGTCGGCGGCCGAGCTGGACACGATCGCCGAGACCGTGCTGGCCGCGGCGCGGGAGGCGGACTGGGTGGTGGCCTCGGGCAGCCTGCCGCCCGGCGTGCCCGCCGACGTCTACGCCCGGCTGTGCCGCCGCTTCGCCGCCGCGGGCCTGCACGTCGCCGTGGACACCAGCGGCCCGGCTCTCGCCCGTGCGCTGGAGGCCGGTCCGGCGCTGGTCAAGCCCAACCTCGACGAGCTGGCCGCGGTGACCGGCCGGCCGTTGCGCCGGGTCGGCGACGTGGTCGAGGCGGCGGCCGGGCTGCGCGCCGCGGGCGCCCGCACGGTGCTGGCCAGCCTCGGGGCCGACGGCGCCGTCCTCGTCCAGGACGACGGCGTCTGGTACGGCGAGGCCGCGGTCACCGGGCCGCGCAGCTCCGTCGGCGCCGGCGACGCCATGCTGGCCGGGTTCCTGGCCGCGGGCGGGCACGGCGTCCCCGCCCTGGCCGAGGCGCTGGCCTGGGGCGCGGCGGCGGTCCGGCTGCCCGGCAGCAGGATGCCCGGCCCCGCCGACATCGACCGCGCCGGGGTGCGCACGGGAGCCCCCGACCCGGCCCGCCCGCTCACCGTCCCGCACGCGCCGCCCGTCCCGGAGCCGGTCGCCCCCTCACCGCACGGCTGATCCACTGCTCATCCCCCCGAAGGAGCACGTCCATGGCCGACAGTTACACCCCTCCGGTCTACGGCACCGGAGTCAAGGCCACCATCCAGCGCCTAGGCGGCCATCTGGCCGGGATGATCATGCCGAACATCGGCGCGTTCATCGCCTGGGGCCTGATCACCGCGCTGTTCATCCCCACCGGCTGGCTGCCGGACAAGGAGCTGGCCGCGCTGGTCGACCCGGTCATCAAGGCCCTGCTGCCGATCCTCATCGCCTACACCGGCGGCCGCATGGTCCATGGGCAGCGCGGCGCGGTCGTCGGCGCGGTGGCGGCGATGGGCGTGGTCGTGGGCTCGGACATCCCGATGTTCCTGGGCGCGATGATCGTCGGCCCGCTCGCCGCCGTGATCCTGAAATATGTGGACAAGTTCACTGAGCAGCGGACCCGGGCCGGGTTCGAGATGCTGGTGGACAACTTCACCGCCGGCATCGTGGGCGCCGCGATGGCCGTGGCCGGGGTGCTGGGCATCGGGCCGGTCGTCCGGGTGGTCACCGACGCGGCGGGCCAGGCGGTCGAGTGGCTGATCACCAACAACCTGCTGCCGGTGGCCTCGGTGCTGATCGAGCCGGCCAAGGTGCTGTTCCTGAACAACGCGGTCAACCACGGCGTGCTGGGGCCGCTGGGGGTGGCCGAGGCGGTGCGGCAGGGCAAGTCGATCCTGTTCATGCTGGAGTCGAACCCCGGCCCAGGGCTCGGGCTGCTGGTGGCGTACCTGCTGTTCGGGCCGCGTCCGCTGCGGCCGAGCACGCCCGCCGCGATGATCATCCACTTCTTCGGCGGCATCCACGAGATCTACTTCCCGTACGTGCTGATGAAGCCGCGGCTCATCCTGGCCGTCATCGCGGGCGGCGCGGCCGGCGTGTTCACCTTCATGATCACCGGCGCGGGCCTGGTCGCCACGCCCTCCCCCGGCAGCATCTTCGCCTACCTCGCGGTGACGCCGCGCGGCGGCTGGCTCGGCTCGATCGCCGGGATCGCGGTGGCCACGGCCGTGTCGTTCGCCGTCGCCGCCGTGCTGCTGGGCTTCGGCCGGGGCGAGAAGGAGCCGGCGCCGGACGTCCCCGGCCCGCAGGACGCCGTCGCGGACCCGCCGGCGCCCGAACCCGCGAGCCCCGAGCCTGTCAGCACCGAACCCGCGAGCCCCGAGCCCGCGAACACCCGACCCGTCAGGACCGAACCCGTCAGCAAGGAGGCGTGAGCCGTGGCCGGCATCGACAGCAAGGACATCCACAAGATCGTCGTGGCCTGCGACGCGGGCATGGGCAGCAGCGTCATGCTCGCCTCACAGCTCCGCAAGCAGCTCAAGGAGAGCGGCGTCACCGTCGAGCACACTCCGGTGAACTCCATCCCCGCCGACGCCGACGTCGTCGTGTGCCACTCCGGGCTGGCGGCCCGGGCCAGGGCCGCCGCGCCGGGCAAGGCGCTGGTGTCCTTCCAGGTCTTCCTCGGCGACCCGGCGGTGACCGCGCTGGTGAACACCATCAGGAACGGCGGCGCCGTCGATGCGTGAGGACCTGCTCGACGCGCGGGCGATCCTGCTGCACGAGAGCGCGGCCTCGCGGGAGGAGGCCGTCCGCCGGTGCGGGCGGGTGCTGGTGGAGGTGGGAGCGGTGGCGGAGCCGTACGTCGAGGCGATGCTCGAACGCGAGCGCACGATCTCCACCTACGTCGGCGAGGGGGTGGCCGTCCCGCACGGCACGGCCGCCTCCAAGCGGGACGTCACGCGCGACGCGATCTGCGTCGTGCGCTTCCCCGGCGGGATCGACTGGGACGGCGAGCGCGTCACGCTGTGCGTGGGCATCGCCGCCGCCGGCGACGGGCACGTGCCGCTGCTGGCGGCGCTGGCCGAGATCCTGCTCGACCCCGACCGGGCCAGGGCGTTGCGCGAGGCGACGGAGCCGGGCCAGGTGCTGAAGGAGCTGACGTGAAGGTAGCCAGGTTCCACGCCCCGGGCGACATCAGGATCGAGGACGCGCCGGAGCCGCAGGCCGGGCCGGGCGAGCTGAAGATCCGGGTGCGCAACTGCTCGACCTGCGGCACCGACGCCAAGATCTTCCGGTACGGCCACCACCACATCAGGCCGCCGCGCGTGATGGGCCACGAGATCGCCGGCGAGGTCGTGGGCACCGGGGCGCGGGTGCAGGTGATCGCCGCCATCCCGTGCGGGACGTGCGCGGAGTGCCGCCGAGGCCGCCTGACCGTCTGCCCGCGCCAGGAGTCGATGGGCTACCACTACGACGGCGGCTTCGCCGAGTACGTGGTCGTCCCGGCCAAGGTGCTGGCGGTGAACGGCGTCAACCCCGTTCCGGACGGCGTCGGGTTCGCCGAGGCGTCGGTGGCCGAGCCGCTGGCCTGCGTGCTCAACGGCCAGTCGCTGGCCGGGGTGGGCGCGGGCGACGACGTCGTGGTGATGGGCGCCGGCCCGATCGGCTGCCTGCACGTACGGCTGGCGCGGGCGCGCGGCGCGTCCCGGGTCTTCCTGGTGGACGTCAACGCCGACCGGCTGGCGATGGCGGCCGAGCTGGTGCGTCCCGACGCGGTGATCGACTCCGACGCCGTCGGGCAGGTGCTCAAGCTGACCGGTGGCCGCGGCGCCGACGTCGTGATCACCGCGGCGGCCTCCGGCGCGGCCCAGGAGCAGGCGGTCCGGATGGCCGCCCGGCAGGGCCGCGTGAGCTTCTTCGGCGGGCTGCCGAAGGACGACCCGGTCATCGCGCTCGACGCCAACCTGGTCCACTACCGGGAGCTGACCATCGTGGGCGCGAACGGCTCCAGCCCCGCGCACAACGCCGAGGCCCTGCGCCTGGTGGCCGAGGGCGCCGTCGTGGTGTCCGACCTGATCACCCACCGGCTGCCGCTGCCCCGGGTGCTCGACGGGATCGACCTCGTCAGCACGGGCAAGGCGATCAAGGTGACGATAGAACCCTGAAGGAGGTTGGCGATGGCGAGTCGAACGGTGGCCGTGGCCTGCGCCGGCGGCCTGCACGCGCGTCCGGCGAAGGTGTTCGTGCGGGAGGCGGCCCGGCTCGGGGTGCCGGTGCGGGTGCGGCTCGGCGAGCGGTCGGTGCCGGCCGGCAGCATGCTGGGGGTGTTGTCGCTGGGCGCGGCGCAGGGCACGGTGGTGACGCTGGAGGCCGAGGGCGCGGGCGCCGAGGAGGCGCTCGACGCGCTGGCCGCCCTGCTGTCCCGCGACCTCGACGCCGTCCCCGCGTCCGGCGCGGCGGAAGCGGCGGCTGAGACGGCAAGCGGGGCGGCGGCCGGGGCCGGTGAGACGCTCGATGGCTGAGGCGACGCTGAAGGGGGTGGGGGTCAGCCAGGGCCGCACCGCCGGGCCCGTGGTGCGGATGGCGGCCCCGCCGGTGCTGCCCGCCCCCCGCCGGGTCACCGACCCGGGCGCCGAGACGGCCGCCGCCGCGAAGGCGCTCGACGCCCTCGCCGCCGACCTGGAACGCCGGGCCGCCCACGCCGGCGCCGAAGGGGCCGAGATCCTGGAGGCGCTGGCCATGATGGCCGCCGACCCGGAGCTGCGCGAGCAGGCCGAGGCGCACGTGCGCGACGACGGCCTGGACGCCCCCCACGCCCTGGACGCCGCCTTCTCCGCGCACCAGGAGGCCCTGGCCGCACTCGGCGGCTACCTCGCCGAGCGGGCCGCCGACCTCGACGACCTCAGGTCCCGCGCGGTGGCCGCCGCCCTGGGCCTGCCCATGCCGGGCGTGCCCGACCCCGGCCATCCGTTCGTGCTGGTGGCCGCGGACCTGTCGCCCGCCGACACCGTCGGCCTGGGCCCGCGGGTGCTGGCGCTGGTGACCGAGCGCGGCGGGCCCACCAGCCACACCGCCATCCTGGCCCGCGGCCGCGGCCTGCCCGCCGTGGTGGCCTGCGCGGGCGTCACGGACGTCCCCGACGGGACGCTGGTCGGCGTGGACGGCGTCACCGGCGAGGTCACGGTCGGCCTCACCGGCGAGGAGGCCGATCGCGTACGCGAGTCCGACCGGCGCGACCGCGAGCGGCTGGCGGCCAGCGCCGGGCCGGGCAGGACGGCCGACGGCCACCCGGTGAGGCTGCTGCACAACATCGGCTCGGCCGCGGACCTGCGGCCGGGCGCGGAGGGCGTGGGCCTGTTCCGCACCGAGTTCCTGTTCCTCGACCGCAGGCGGCCGCCGTCCCACGAGGAGCAGGTCACCGCGTACGCGGAGGTGTTCGCGCAGGTGTGCGCCACGGGCGGGCCGGTGACCGTGCGCACGCTCGACGCCGGCACCGACAAGCCGCTGCCCTTCCTCGGCCTGCCGGCCGAGCCCAACCCGGCGCTGGGCGTGCGCGGCCTGCGCGTCGACCGGGTGCTGCCCGGCGTCCTGGACGCCCAGCTCGACGCCATCGCCGAGGCCGCCCGCGCCACGGGCGCCGACGTGCGGGTGATGGCCCCGATGGTGACCACGGCGCGCGAGGCCGCCGACTTCGCCCGCCGCGTGCGCGCCCGCGGCCTCGCCCGCGCGGGCGTGATGGTCGAGGTGCCCGCCGCCGCCCTCCAGGCCGACGAGCTGCTGGCCGAGGTGGACTTCCTCAGCGTCGGCACCAACGATCTGGCCCAGTACACCTTCGCCGCCGACCGGCAGCATCCCGGCCTGTCCGACCTGCTCGACCCGGCTCAGCCCGCCCTGCTGCGGCTGGTCGGCATGTGCGCCGAGGCCGGGCTGCGGGCGGGCAAGCCGGTCGGGGTGTGCGGCGAGGCCGCCGGCGACCCGGCGGTCGCGCCGCTGCTGGTGGGGCTCGGGGTGTCCAGCCTGTCGATGGCCCCGGTGTGCGTGCCCGTCGTCCGCGAGGCGCTGGCGGCCCTCACCCTGGAGGAGTGCCGGGAGCGCGCCCGCCTGCCGCGGCGATGACCGGTCAGCCGACCGGCTCGGGGTTGTGGGCCCTGAGCCGGAGCCGGTCGTCCTCGACGTCCACGGTGACCTTGCCGCCCTCGGCCACCTCGCCGGTCAGCAGCATCGTGGACAGGCGGTTGTCCAGTTCCCGCTGCACGGTCCGGCGCAGCGGGCGGGCGCCGAACTCGGGCTGGTAGCCGCGCCGGGCCAGCCAGTCCTTGGCCTCGTCGGTGACCTCCAGGGTGACGTTCTGGCCGCGCAGCCGCTGCCGGGTGCGCTCCAGCAGCAGGTCCACGATCTGGCGCAGCTGCTCGCGTTCCAGCCGCTTGAAGACGATCACCTCGTCGATGCGGTTGAGCAGCTCGGGGCGCAGGGAGTGGCGCAGCAGGTCCATGAGCTCGTCCTGCAGGCGCGGGGTGTCGCCCTCGGCGTCCAGGATGAGCTGGGCGCCGATGTTGCTGGTCATGATGACGATGGTGTTGGTGAAGTCGACCGTGCGACCCTGGCCGTCGGTCAGGCGTCCGTCGTCGAGCATCTGGAGCAGGATGTTCATGACGTCGGGGTGGGCCTTCTCGATCTCGTCGAGCAGGATGACGCCGTGCGGGCGGCGGCGGACGGCCTCGGTGAGCTGGCCGGCCTCCTCGTAGCCGACGTACCCGGGGGGCGCGCCGATCAGGCGGGAGACGGTGTGCCGCTCCTGGAACTCGCTCATGTCGATGCGCACCATGTGGTCCTCGCCGCCGAACAGCGCGGCGGCCAGCGCCCTGGCCAGCTCGGTCTTGCCGACGCCGGTCGGGCCGAGGAACAGGAAGCTGCCGATGGGCCGGTTGGGGTCCGACAGGCCCGCCCTGGCCCTGCGTACCGCCTCGGCGATGGCGGTGACGGCCTCGTCCTGGCCGATGACCCGCTCGTGCAGGTGCTCCTCCAGCCGCATCAGCCGCTCGCGCTCCTGCTCGGTGAGCTGGGTGACGGGGATGCCGGTACGCCGGGAGACGACCTCGGCGATGTCCTCCACCATGACCTGCGGGACGGTGTCGTGGCCCTGCCGGGCGCGGTCCAGCTCGGGACGGAGCTTGTCGATCTGGACGGTGAGCTCCTTGGCCCGGTCGAAGTCGTCGGAGGTGACCGCCTGGTCCTTGTCGCGGCGCAGCGACTCCAGGCGTTCCTCCAGCTCGCGCACGTCGCTGCCGGGGGTGCGCGAGCGCAGCCGGACCCGGGCCGAGGCCTGGTCCATCAGGTCGATGGCCTTGTCGGGCAGGAAACGGTCGGAGATGTAGCGGGCCGAGAGGTTGGCGGCGGCGTCCAGGGCCTCGTCGGTGATGCGAACCTGGTGGTGGGCCTCGTAGGCGTCGCGCAGCCCGGCCAGGATCTCGACCGTCTGCTCGACGGTGGGCTCGCTGACCAGGATGGGCTGGAAACGGCGTTCGAGCGCGGCGTCCTTCTCGATGTTCTTGCGGTACTCGTCGATCGTGGTGGCGGCGATGACGTGCAGCTCGCCGCGGGCCAGGGCGGGCTTGAGGATGTTGGCCGCGTCCATGCCGCCCTCGGCCGAGCCGGCGCCGACCAGGGTGTGCACCTCGTCGATGAAGACGATGGTCTCGTCGGCGTGCGCGCGCACCTCGTCGATGACCTTCTTGATGCGCTCCTCGAACTCGCCCCGGTACTTCGACCCGGCGACCATGCCGGTCAGGTCGAGCGCGACGACGCGGCGGTCCTTGAGCGTGTCGGGCACGCTGCCGTTGACGATGCGCTGGGCGATGCCCTCGACGATGGCGGTCTTGCCGACGCCGGGCTCGCCGATCAGGCACGGGTTGTTCTTGGTGCGCCGCGAGAGCACCTCGATGGCCTGCTCGATCTCGTCCTCGCGGCCGACGACCGGGTCGATCCTGCCCTGCCTGGCCTCCTCGGTCAGGTCGCGGCCGTACTCGTCGAGCGCGGGGGTGTCCGTGGGCCGCCGCCCGTCGCCGTGCTGCTGGCGGGACGCACCGGACATGATGGCCTGCTGCAGCTCGTTGGCCGAGACGCCCTGCTCCTGGAGCAGCCGGGCGGCCGCGGAGTCGGGGTTGGCGGCCAGGGCGAGCAGCAGGTGCTCGGGGCCGATGTAGGAGGACTGGAGGGCGCGGGAGATGCGCTGGGCGTCCAGGACTGCGCGTTTGGCCGCCGGGGTGAGCGTGGTGGGCGGCTCGGCGCCGGTGCCGGGTCCGGCCAGGGCGTCGATGCGGTCGCGCAGCCTGCCGAGGTCGACGCCCGCCGCCTGCATCAGCGGGCGGGTGGCGTCGGACTCGGTCAGCGCGTCGAGGACGTCGAGGACGTCCATGTCCTGGGCGCCGCGCTGCCCGGCGACCTCCAGGGCCCGGCTGAGCACCTCCCTGGCCGAGGCGCTGAGCAGCTTGCCCACGTCGACCCGCTGCACGCTGGGACGGGACGGCGGCCAGCCTTCCATCCCGCCGAACACCCGCCCTGTGAGCTCCTCGAACCCCCTGAACGGATCTCCCCCGAAGAACGACCTGAACGGCATGTCGGACATTTGATCTCCCCCTAGTGCATCAGGGGGACATCTAGCCGAAGAAGCCGCAAGTCATAGCCAGCAATCGGCAAAGGGACGCATGACTCAGCGGCTGTTCACTGCGTGGCGATGAGGTCGATGACAGGGGTGTCGCCCGAGACGAGCTCCAGCGTGCGATGCGCGGTGCCCGGGTTCTCCAGCAGCGCCATGACGACGGCGGCCACGTCGTCGCGCGGCACCGAGCCGGGCGGCACCTCCGGGGCCAGCCGGACCAGGCCCGTGCCGGGCTCGTCGGTCAGGCGGCCGGGGCGCAGGATCGTCCAGGCCAGGCCGTCGCGGGCGCGCAGGTCGTCCTCGGCGGCGGTCTTGGCCTCGATGTAGGCGGCCCAGACCGCGTCGCTGCCCGGCGCGGGCGGGCGGCCGGCGCCCATGGAGGAGATCTGGATGAACCGCCGCACACCGGCCCGCTCGGCGGCGTCGGCCGTCAGGACGGACGCGGCCCGGTCGACGGTGTCCTTGCGGGCCGCGCCGCTGCCCGGGCCGGCGCCGGCCGCGAAGATCACGGCGTCGGCGCCGCGCAGGATCTCCGTCACCTCGTCGGCGGTGGCCTGCTCCAGGTCGCACAGCACGGCCTCGGCCCCGGTGGCCTCGACGTCGGCCACGTGCGCGGGGTTGCGCACCAGGCCGACCGCGCCGGACCTGAGCCGCTCGGCCAGCCGCAGCGCGATCTTGCCGTGGCCACCCGCGATGATGATCCGCATGCCCCCCATGGTGTCATGGACGTCATGAACGACTTCCCGCAGGCCCCCACGCCCGCGTTCCTGTTCGACCTGGACGGCACCCTCATCGACAGCGTCTACCAGCACGTCGTCGCCTGGCGGCAGGCGCTGTCCGGGATGGGGATCGACCTGTCGGTGTGGCGCATCCACCGGCGCATCGGCATGAGCGGCGGCCTGTTCGTCAGCGCGCTGCTGCGCGAGACCGGGCTGAAGCTGACCCAGGAGCAGATCGACGAGCTCCAGGTGCACCACGCCGAGGCGTACGAGCAGCAGGTGGACTCGGTCAAGCCGCTGCCCGGCGCGGCCGAGCTGCTCGGCGAGCTGACCGCGCGCGGCGTGCCGTGGGCCATCGCGACCAGCGGCTACGCCCGTACGGCCCGGCTCGCGCTGGGCATGCTGGGCCTGCCGGAGGACACCCCGATGGTCACCCGCGACCAGGTGCGGCGGGCCAAGCCGGACCCGGATCTGTTCCTGGCCGGTGCGGCGCTCGTCCAGGTGGACCCGCTGCATGCGATGGTGGTGGGCGACAGCGTCTGGGATCTGCTGGCCGCCCGCCGGGCGGGCGCGCTCGGCATCGGGCTGCTGTCCGGTGGATATGGCAGGGACGAGCTCGAACGCGCCGGGGCCTTCCGCGTGTACGCCGATCCGGCGGACATGCTCGCCAGGCTGGACGAGCTCGGCGTGCGCTCCCCGTCCTGAGCGAAGGGGGAATATCTCGCCGAACCTCCCAGCTTGATCGTGCGTATCCCCCACAGAGGAGCATTGAAGATGGACTTGGCAGACATCGGCGTCACCGGCCTGGCCACCATGGGGCGCAACCTGGCCAGGAACCTGGCCAGGCACGGGTACGCCGTCGCCGTGCACAACCGCACGACGGCCCGCACCCAGCAGCTGGTCAGGGAGTTCGGCGGGGAGGGCACGTTCGTGCCGGCCGAGGAGCTGGCCGCCTTCGTGGCGTCGTTGAAGCGGCCGCGCCGGGCGATCATCATGGTGAAGGCCGGTCCGGGCACCGACGCGGTGATCGACCAGCTCGCCGAGCTGATGGAGCCGGGCGACATGATCGTCGACGGTGGCAACGCGCATTTCCAGGACACCCGGCGGCGTGAGGCGGCGCTGCGCGAGCGCGGCATCCATTTCGTCGGCACCGGCATCTCCGGCGGCGAGGAGGGCGCGCTGCTCGGCCCGAGCATCATGCCGGGCGGCTCGAAGGAGTCGTGGGAGGCGCTGGGCCCGATCCTGCAGGACATCTCCGCCAAGGTGGACGGGGTGCCGTGCGCCGTGCACGTCGGCCCCGACGGCGCCGGGCACTTCGTGAAGATGGTGCACAACGGCATCGAGTACTCGGACATGCAGCTCATCGCCGAGTCCTACGACCTGCTGCGCCAGGCCCTGGGGGCGACGCCGGCCGAGCTGGCCGAGGTGTTCAGGGAGTGGAACCGGGGCGACCTGGACTCGTACCTGATCGAGATCACCGCCGAGGTGCTGGAGCAGGTCGACGCGGCCACGGGCAAGCCGTTCGTGGACGTCGTGGTGGACCAGGCCGAGCAGAAGGGCACCGGCCGCTGGACCGTGCAGAGCGCGCTCGACCTGGGCGTGCCGGTGACCGGCATCGCCGAGGCGGTCTTCGCCCGCGCGTTGTCGGGCCATCCGGAGCAGCGCGCCGCCGCCGCGTCGCTGGAGGGCCCGCGGCTGTCCGGCGTCGGCGGCCGCGAGCTGATCGAGGACGTGCGCCAGGCCCTGTACGCGTCCAAGATCGTCGCCTACGCGCAGGGCTTCGACCAGATCGCCGCCGCCTCCGAGGAGTACGGCTGGGACGTCGACCCGGGCGCCATGGCCACCATCTGGCGCGGCGGCTGCATCATCAGGGCCAAGTTCCTCGACCGCATCCGCGCCGCCTACGACGCCGACCGGCGGCTTCCGACGCTGCTGGCCGACCCGACCTTCGCCGCCGCGCTGAACGCCGCGCAGGACGCGTGGCGGCGCGTGGTGACCACGGCCGTGCGCATCGGCGTGCCGACGCCGGGCTTCTCCTCCGCGCTGGCCTACTACGACGGGCTGCGCCGCGACCGCCTGCCGGCCGCGCTGGTGCAGGGGCTGCGCGACTACTTCGGCGCGCACACCTACCACCGGGTGGACCGGGAGGGCGCCTTCCACACCGACTGGTCGGGCGACCGCGACGAGCACCCCGCCTGACCGCCTCCGGGGCTCGGCGGACGGTCAGCCGCCGGCCAGGGCGACCGGGTTGGCCACCGCCGTGACCACGCAGAACCCGATCGGCCCGGCCGTGTCGTGCAGGGTGACCTGGCCGGTCGCGACACCGCCGGCGCTGAGGTGGCCGGTGGCCTCGACGCCGATCAGCTCGCCCTCGGGCAGCCGGGCGAGCGTCAGCGTGTAGTCGGCGTTGATGAAGCTGACGCCCGCCGAGCCGACGTTGGCCAGCGGGCTGGCGAAGTCGGCGGCCAGGGCGGCACGGGTGAGCGGCGTCAGCGGCTCGTCGTCCACCAGCGGGTGGGTCTCGCGCAGCCACACCCGGTCGCGCCCGCCCTGCCCCCATTCGGTCAGCTGCCACAGGTCGAACGGCGGCTTCCAGCCCTGCCCCTCGGCCGGGTCGCCGGCGGGCGGCGGCTCGTCCCAGGCGGGTGTGTGCGGCAGCCGGCCGCCGGGCTGCTCGCCCTGCCGGAGCAGCACGGCCGAGGCCCGGCCGATCACGCCCTGTCCGGTGGAGAGCACGGCGTCGGCGACCCGGATCCGCCGTCCGTCCCTGACCAGGGTGGTCTCCACCGTGACCGGCAGCATGGGGCTGTTGCGGAACAGGTCGACGGTGAGCCTGGCGAAGTGCAGGCCGGGCTCGCCGTGCCGCTCCTCCAGGGCGCTCGCCGCCAGGCCGCCGAGCAGGCGGCCGTGGAGCATGTCAGGGGACCAGGGGCTGCGCGCGTGCGGGGCGGGTACGAACTCGCCCTCCTTGCGCGTGAAGAACGCTGACGTGGCCATCACCGAATCATATTCTGGAAGAGAGCAGCCGCCGTCCCAGGGCGTGCAGACGTTCCTTCAGCTCGGCCGGTTCGAGCACCTCGAAGTCGAGGTCGAGGAAGGCCACGGCCACGGCCATCAGGTGCAGGTCGTCGCCGCGCATGGTGAGCACGCAGGTGGCCTCGTCCACCGGCTCGACCTCGCCGCCGACGCGGCCGGCCAGCCGTCCGGCCGGGGCGTGGATCAGGAAGCGGGCCTGGACCGGCCACATCTGGTGGCCGAGGCGGTGCCGCACCCACGCGGCGACGTCGGCCTCCGGCGGCTCGCGGGGGGCGAAGCACGGGCCGTTGGGCGTGCGCACCTCGATCCGGTCGGCCCGGTACGTGCGCCAGTCGTGGCGGTCGACGTCCCAGCCGACCAGGTACCAGCGGCTGCCCTTGCTGACCAGGCTGTGCGGCTCGGCCTTCCGCAGCGTGACGGCGCCCTCGTGGTCGGTGTAGTCGAAGCGCAGCTGCTCGTGGTCGCGGCAGGCGGCGGTGATGCGGGTCAGCAGCTCGGGGTCGACCGTCGGGCCCTGCCCGCCTACGCGCACGGTGTGCGTCTGCAGGGCGTTGACGCGCTGCCGCAGGCGGGCGGGCAGCACCTGTTCGAGCTTGGCCAGGGCGCGCAGCGAGGTCTCCTCGATGCCGGTCACCGTGCCGCCGGCGGCCGTGCGCAGGCCGACCGCGACCGCGACGGCCTCCTCGTCGTCGAGCAGCAGCGGCGGCAGCTCCGCGCCGGGACCGAGCCGGTAACCGCCCGCCACCCCCGGCGTGGAGCCCACCGGGTAGCCGAGGCTGCGCAGCCGGTCGATGTCGCGGCGCAGCGTGCGCGGGGCCACGCCGAGCCGTTGCGACAGTTCCGCGCCGGGCCACTCGCGCCGGGTCTGCAGGAGGGAGAGCAGGCGCAGAAGCCGCGCCGAGGTGTCGAGCACGGGTCCATTGTGGCCCGATCCTGGCCGCAATGCTGCCTAGCGTGGGCGGCATGAACCGATTCGTCATCGACATCCCGCAGTCCGCGATCGACGACCTGCGGGCGCGGCTGGCCCGTACGCGCCGGCCGGACGCCCTGGAGGGGGTCGGCTGGTCCTACGGCGTGCCGCCCGAGGCCGTGCACGAGCTGGCCGCGTACTGGCTGGACGGCTACGACTGGCGGGCGCACGAGGCGCGGCTCAACGAGCTGCCGCAGTACACGACCGAGATCGACGGCCAGCGCGTGCACTTCGCCCACGTGCGCTCGCCGCGTCCCGGCGCGCTGCCGCTGCTGCTGACGCACGGCTGGCCGAGCACGTTCGCCGACTTCTCCCGCGTGGCCGAGGCGCTCAGCCGCGACTTCCACCTCGTCATCCCGTCCGTGCCCGGGTTCGCCTTCTCCGGCCCCACCACCGAGACCGGCTGGGGCGTGCGCCGGGTCGCCGCCGCCTGGATCGAGCTCATGGACCGCCTCGGCTACGACCGGTACGGCCTCCAGGGCGGCGACTTCGGCTCGCTCGTCTCGCCCGCCCTGGCCCGGATGGTCCCCGAGCGGGTGGCGGGCGTGCACCTGAACGCGCTCACGGCGTTCGTCTCCGACGACCTGTCCGGGCTGACCGAGGCCGAGACCGAGCGCGCGCGGCGGATCGAGCGCTGGCACCGCGAGTTCTCGGGGTACGCCGCCATCCAGAGCACCAGGCCGCAGACCCTCGCCTACGCCCTGGCCGACTCGCCGTCCGGCCAGCTCGCCTGGCACCTGGACGCGTTCGCGAGCTGGGGCCAGGACGCCGGCGGGGTCGCCCCCGACGACGTCCTGACCAACGTCACCATCACCTGGCTGACCGGCACCGCCGGCTCCGCCGCACGCCTGTACCGGGAGAGCGGCGGCGACTGGGCGCCGCCCGCCGAGCCCGGCACGACGCCGACGGCCGTGGCCGTCTTCCCCGGCGACAGCACGGTCCGCCGCTACGCCGAGCGCTCCCACAACGTGGTGCGCTGGTCGGAGCCGGCGCGCGGCGGCCACTACGCCGCCCTGCAGGCCCCCGACCTGCTGGCCGAGGACGTCAGCTCGTTCTTCGCCGAGCTCTAGCAGTTCTGTCGGGCGCTTCGTTCTTCGCCGGGCTCTAGCCGGGCATCACGCAGAACGGGTGGCCCTCGGGGTCGAGCAGCACCGTCCAGTCGTCGCCGCCCGGCTGGTGGCCGGGCAGGGAGGCGCCCAGGGCGACCAGCGCCCGCCTGGCCTCCTCGACGTCGGGGACGGTGAGGTCGAGGTGCACGTGCTTGCCGTCGTTGGGCCAGCCCGGGCCCTGGTAGCCGTCGATCCGCTGGAAGGCCAGCGGCACGGGGCCGCCGGTGACGGTGGCGTAGCCGGGGTCGGAGTCGCCGACCTGCCAGCCGGTCGCCTTGGCATAGAAGCCCGCCAGGGCGACGGGGTCGGCGCAGTCGAAAACAATGGAGGAAATCACTGTCGTCATGCCCTCACCCTTGCCGGTGCCACCCCCAAGGTCTTGAACATCCTTGCACCCCCGCACACACCGCCACCCCTCCGCCGCGCCCTCGCCCTCCGCCCGCGACACACCGCGACCCTCCCGCCGCGCACCTCATCGCCCCGCCTCATGTCTCCGCGCCCATGTCTCCGCGCCCATGTCTCCGCCGCGCCCCATGTCTCCGCCGCGTCCCCGCCGACGCCGCACCCCCAAAGGGGCCGGACGGGGTCGTCGGGCCCCAGGCCCTGGCGGGGGAGATTGTCGGTGGTGGGGCGTAGCGTTCGGCGGGTGCGATCCTCCAAGCCGCTGGCCCGTGGGAAGGGCTTCACCCTCGACCTGGTGACCTGCGCCGACGACCACCGCGGCTGGTCGCGGCCCGAGGTGGGCCGGGCCCACCGCATGGTGCTGGTCCACCGCGGCGCGTTCCGCCGCATGGCCGACGGCCGCAAGGCCGCCGTCGACCCGACGATGGCCTACCTCGGCGCCCCCGGCGAGGAGGAACGCTTCGCCCACCCGGCGGGCGGCGACGTCTGCACCTCCCTCTCCCTGTCCCCCGCCCTCTGGCGCACGCTCGCGGGCGACGCCACCCGCCTCGCCCGCTCCACGGTCTACGTCGACGCCCGCCTCGAACTCGCGCACCGCCGCCTGCTGGCCACCGCCCGCGCGGGAGACCCCGACTTCGCCCTGGTCGAATCCCTGCTGTCGCTGACCGGCGCCACCCTCACCCAGCTGGCCGGCCCCACCACCCCGGCCGCCGCAGAGGGGGCGGCCGCGGCACGCCGGCCCGCCCCGTCCCCCGCCCGCTCCACCGCGGCCATCGCCGACGCCGCCCGCGAGGCGATCTCGGCCGATCATCCGGCGGCCGCCGGGCTGTTGCCGCTGGCGGAGCTGCTGGCCGTCTCCCCCTACCGGCTCAGCCGGGCCTTCACCCGCGAGCTGGGCGTCTCGCTGACCCACTACCGCAACCGGGTGCGCGTGAGCCGGGCGCTCGACCGGCTGGAGAGCGGCGAGACCGGCCTGGCCGCGCTCGCCGCCGACCTCGGGTTCGCCGACCAGGCCCACCTGACCCGTACGATCCGCCGCCACGTCGGCCACACCCCGACGGTCCTGCGCCGCCTGCTGACCTCCCCCGCTCCCCTCGGGCGGGTGGATTTCGGGTCGCCTGCCACCGTAAGCTCCCCCAATGCGTGATGCAGGTGAGGACCCCCGGCCCGCCCGGGGCGTCGTACGCGAGGTCCACTCGCTCAACGGTCCCGTCACTCTGGCCTACTCCCCCGACCTCGACGGTCTGGCCGATCCGGGGGAGATCGTGTGGGCGTGGGTGCCGTACGAGGAGGATCCGTCGCGGGGCAAGGACCGGCCGCTGCTGGTCGTGGGCCGTACCGGGCGCAGGCTGCTCGGCATGATGTTGTCGAGCAAGGGCGACGACGGCTCCGACTGGCTGGAGATCGGCGCGTGGGGCCGCGACGGGCGGGTGTCGTACCTGCGGCTCGACCGGGTCTTCGTGCTGGACGAGGGCGACATCCGCCGCGAGGGCGCGGTGCTCGACGGCGACCGGTTCGCCCGGGTGGCCTCCGTCCTGATGCAGACGCACGGGTGGGGCGTGGGCTGACCCGCGTGCGGCCCGGTCATCCCCGCACCGGTGCGCTCCCGCAGCGGTGGGTGGTCCTGTAGCCCCCGGGGATGGGCGTGAGGGAGTATCCGGATGGTAAGCGCACGATCCGGTCATCGTCCGAGATCGCCCGCGCCTGCGATCATGGGTGCATGCGTGTTGTGGTGATCGGCAGCGGGATCGTCGGGGCGAGCGCGGCCTACTACCTGAGCGGCCGCGGCGTGGCCGTGACCGTGGTGGACCGCGGCTCCCAGGGCCAGGCGACCCAGGCGGGCGCGGGCATCGTGTGCCCCTGGGTGGACCATCCGGAGGACGACGCCTGGTACCGGCTGACCAGCGAGGGCGCCCGCCACTACCCGAGGCTGGTCGAGGCCCTGGGCGAGGACATCGGCTACGCCAAGGTCGGGGCCCTGCTGGTGGCGGAGGACCCGGTCGATCTAGAACCGGTGCGGGCCCTGCTGCGCCGCCGCTACGCCGACGCGCCCGAGATGGGCGAGGTCACCGACGTGCTGACGCCGTCCGACCTGTTCCCGCCGCTGTCCGACGACCTCAGCGCGCTCCTCGTGCCGGGCGCCGCCCGGGTGGACGGCAGCGCCGTACGCGACGCGCTGCTGCGCGCCGCCGTCGCCCGGGGCGCCGAGGTGCTGCACGGCAGCGCCGTCCTCACCGCCGACGGGCAGGTGCGCCTGCACGCCGCCGACGAGGACATCCCGGCGGGGAACGGGCCGCGGCGGGCCCAGCCGGGGCCGGGAGCCGGCGCGGTGAGCGGCCGGACCACCTCCTGGCGTCAGGCCGCTCCGCTCGCGCCGGACTACCCGCCGTCCGTCACCGGCGACCTGACCGAGAGCCCTCTTGAGGCGTCCGCCGAGGGACCGGTCGGCGCAGCGGGCGACGCTCCCTTCGGCGGCCCTCCGGACGGCTCTCCCGGAGGCCCCGCCCCGGCCTCCGAGCCCGTCCCGCCCGTGGTGGAACCGATCGTCCCCGTGCCGCCGGCCGAACCCGTCGCCCCTTCCGCGGCCGAACGCGTGCCCGCCGGCGAGGGCGTCCCGCTGGAGGCGGACGTCGTGATCGTGGCGGCCGGGGCGTGGACGGGCGAGGTGTGCCGTCCGCTCGGGGTGGAGCTGCCGGTGTTCCCCCGGCGCGGGCAGATCCTGCACGCCACCCTCGACGGCGTGGACACCGCCTTCTGGCCCATCGTGCTGCCCAGGAGCGGGCCGTACCTGCTGGGGTTCCCCGGCTCGCGGGTGGTGATCGGCGCGACCGTGGAGGACGTCGGGTTCGCGCCCCGGGTCACGATGGGCGGGCTCGAAGAGGTGATCGCAGCGGGATTGCGGGTGGCGCCCGGCCTGTTCGGGGCGACGGTGTCCGAGACGAGGGTCGGCCTGCGGCCGGTCAACGCCCCCGGCCCCGCGCTCATCGGGCGGCTCACGCCGCGGGTGGTCGTGGCGACGGGGCTGAGCGCGTACGGGCTGACGGCGGGTCCGTTCACCGGCGAACTCGTCGCCAAGCTGGCCCTCGACGAACAACCCCCCATCGACCTCACCCCCTACGCACCCCGCACCGCCTGACCCTCGGCCGGGCCGGGGCACGACCGGGCGAACGTCCCGCGCGGCAGGAAAGGCGTCCATCGGCCTCCGCCCCAGAGCGTTCCAGCGGGACGACGCCACACCCGGACGGCAGGCCGGCCCAGGAACAACGGCGACCGCCGCAGACCTGCCGCATCCAGACAGCGGGCCGGCCCAGCACGAGCCACTCCCCGTCCGAACGGCAGGCCGACCCACGACGGGAGCCGTGCCGCGTCCGGATGGCGGGCCAACCAGGACGAGAGCGGACCGTGCCGCGTCCAGACAGCGGGCCGGACGAGAACAAGGGCCGCCGGCGGGGGCCATGCCGCGTCCGGATGGCGGGTCTTAGCGGTAAGTAGGCGTTAGTCAGACCCCGGCATGATCCAGACGGCACTGCACGGATATGGTGGATTTCTCCCCGCCGTGATCTCGTGGGGAGGCCGCGTTGCCGCTGTTCGCGCTGCTGATCGTCCTGCTGCTGGCCGCCGGATGCGCCTCCGCCCCGGAACGCACGGAAGGGCCCGAGCGCCCCTCAGAACGGGCCGTTCCCGCCGTCCCCCCTCCGCCGCGCCCCTCGATCCCCGCGCCGATCCCCCTTCCCGCCGAGCACGTCAAGGTTCCGTACGCCGCCTCGGGCTCGTACGCCGTGGTGCCCGGCGGCGCGCCCGCCCGAGCCGGAGAGGGCGAGGTGGTGCGGTACCTGGTGGAGGTCGAACGCGGCCTGCCGATCGACGGGACCGTGTTCGCGGCGGCCGTGCACCGCACCCTCAACGACCCGCGCGGATGGGCCCGCTTCCAGCGCGTCGACCACGGCCCGGTACGGGTGCGGGTGGCGCTGTCCAGCCCGGGGCTGACCGTCCGCCAGTGCCTGCCGTTGCGTACCGGCGGCACGTTGTCGTGCTGGAACGGGACGCGCTCGGTCATCAACGCGCTCCGCTGGGCCGACGGCGTCCCGCAGTACGAGGGCGACCTGGCCGCCTACCGCGACTACCTCATCAGCCACGAGGTCGGCCACAGCCTGGGACACGGCCACCGCGCCTGCCCCGGACCGGGTCTGCCGGCTCCGGTGATGGTCCAGCAGTCGAAGTCGCTGGGCCGCTGCCGTCCGAACCCGTGGCCCCACCCGGAACGCCGCCCGGACGAGCGCCGCGACGCCCTGGTTCGCAACCCCTGACGGATGGCCGGCCCCCGGAAGCCGCGAACCTCCTACCCGGAAGGGCTCGCGGGGGCGGGAGGAGGGCTCGCGGGGGCGGGCGCGGCAGGAGGGCTCGGAGCGGCAGGAGGGCTCGGGACGGCAGGAGGGCTCGGGACGGCAGGAGGGCTCGGGACGGCAAGCGGAGTGGAGGGAAGTCCGGCGCCTGGGCCGACGCCGCGCAGCAGGGTGTCCACCAGCCGCCCCGCCAGCGCCTCCGGCTCGCCGTCGCGGCTCTGCGCCGCCTCGTGGATCAGCGCGTAGTACACCCGGCGGGCCCACTCCGGCTCCACGTCCTCCCGCAGCACCCCGGCCGCCCGCGCCTGCTGGAACAGCCGGTCGCACCTGGCCTCGACCTCGGAGTGCACCCGGGCCACCTCGGCCCCCGCCGACGGCCCGCGGCTCATCGCGAACCCCCAGTCGATCTTCACCCGCAGCACGTTGGCCGTCACCTGGTAGAGCGCGACCAGCGGCGGCGCCTGCTCGGGACGCGCGGCGTCCACGGCGGCGGCGAACTGCCGGGTGGCCCACTCGGCCATCGCCTCCACCAGCGACTCCCTGGAGGTGAAGCGCCGGTGGACGGTCGTGCGCGCCACCCCGGCCGCCTCGGCGATCTGCTCCATGCTGGCCGCCGGATTCCTGCTGAGCACCCGTTCGGCCGCCTCCAGGATCGTCCGGACGGTCCGCTCAGCGTCGGACCGCAGGGCCCGTGTCGTCCCACTCACACCTCAGAGGGTACAGGACGGTTCCCCTTCGATTCGAAGTTGCGTCATCACTGTTGCAGGTCCTAGAGTGATCGCATCACCACTGATGCAAGAAGGGCGATTCCACATGGACATGCGACTCACCGGCAAGACCGCCGTCGTCACCGGGGCGAGCAGAGGGCTGGGGCTGGCGATCGTCAAGGCCCTGGCGGCTGAGGGCATGCGGGTCGTGGCCGCGGCCCGCACGATCTCGCCCGAGCTGGAGCGCACCGGCGCGATCACCGTGACGGCCGACCTGTCCACCGCGGCGGGCCCGGCCGAGCTGGTCGAACGCGCGCTGGCCGAGCTTGACGAGATCGACCTCCTGGTCAACAACGTGGGCGGCGGCGACGGCGGCCAGGGGCAGCTCAACGGCTTCCTCGGCTTCGACGACGACGCCTGGCGGCAGTCGTACGACCTGAACTTCCTCAGCGCCGTGCGGGCCACCAGGGCCGCGATGCCCAGCCTGTTGCGGCGGGGCGGCACTGTGATCAACATCTCGTCCAACGGCGCCCGCGTGCCGCACATGGGGCCGGTCGTGTACACCACCGCCAAGGCCGCGCTGACGGCGTTCGGCAAGGCCCTGGCCGAGGAGTTCGGCCCGCGTGGCGTGCGGGTCGCCACCATCTCCCCCGGCGCCTCGCGCACCTCGATGTGGGAGGCCCCCGACGGGTACGGCGCCGCCCTGGCGGCCTCGCTCGGCATGGAGCACGAGCAGTTGCTCGCGGGGCTGCCGTCGGTCACCGGAATGACGACCGGTAGGTTCGTCGAACCGAAAGAAGTCGCCTCCTTGGTGACGTACCTGGCCTCGCCGCACGCCGGGAGCGTGAACGGCGCCGACTACGTCATCGACGGCGGAGCGATCAAGACGGTATGAACTATCGCGATATATCGTAGAACGGGAACACCGGGGAATCCCGCCCGGTTGGGCGGGATGGACATCATCTCCAGGGGAGTGTGGGCAATGGCAGGAATGCGGACCGCACGGCGGATCCTCGCGGGCGGCGCGCTCGCCGCCGCGGCCGGGTGGGCGTTGCGCGGGATACCGGCCGAGCTGGGCGTGCGGCCTTTGACGTCGGGGCCGGACCGGGTGAGCAGGATGCGGCGCTCGCCGCAGTTCAGGGGTGACACGTTCGTCAACCCCATGTCCGAGCCGACCGCCCTGATGACCACGCCCCCGGTGGGCCTGTTGGCCGAGCTGGCCAGGAACAAGGAGCAGCGGCATCCCGCCGGTCCCATCCCGCTGCGCCTGCCGCCGTCCGGCCCGCCGCCGGCCGACGGCCTGCGCGCGGTCTGGTACGGCCACGCCTCCACGCTGGTGGAGATCGAGGGCAGGCGGGTGCTGTTCGACCCGGTGTGGAGCAACCGGGTTTCGCCGTCCCAGCTCGTCGGCCCCAAGCGGCACCACCCGCTGCCGGTGGACATCGGCGACCTGCCGCAGGTCGACGCGATCGCGATCTCGCACGACCACTACGACCACCTCGACATGGCCACCGTGCGCTCGCTCACGCGCACCCAGAAGGCGCCGTTCCTGGTCCCGCTGGGCATCGGGGCGCACCTGGAGCGGTGGGGCGTGCCGCTGTACCGGATCATCGAGCTCGACTGGGACGAGGAGGCCGAGGTGGCGGGCCTGCGCTTCGTCGCCACCGCCGCCCGGCACTTCTCGGGGCGCGCCTTCACCAGGAACGACACCCTGTGGGGCTCGTGGGTGGTGGCCGGGCCGAGCAAGCGGGTGTTCTATGCCGGCGACTCGGGATATTTCCAGGGCTACCGGGGCATCGGGGCCGCGCACGGGCCGTTCGACCTGACGCTGATGCCGATCGGCGCCTACAGCCCGGCCTGGCCCGACATCCACATGAACCCGGAGGAGGCCGTCAACGCCCACCTCGACCTCGGCGGCAAGCTGCTGCTGCCGGTCCACTGGGCGACGTTCACGCTGGCGCTGCACCCGTGGGCCGAACCGGTGGACCGCCTGTGGCGGGAGGCGAAGGCACGCGACGTCGAGATCGTGGTGCCCCGCCCGGGCGAGGGCGTCGACGTGACCGCCGTCCCCTCCGTGGACGGCTGGTGGGAGACCCTGGGATAGCCGTCCCATCCCTGGACGGCTGATGGAAGACCCTGGGCCAGCCGTCCCATCCCTGGACGGCTGATGGGAGACCTTGGGACAGCCGTCCCGTCCGGGGGACGCCGACTGTAGGAGGCCGTGCGGCCCCCTACAGTCGTGGGGTGAGCAACATGGAACGTGACCCCCGCGAACTCCGCTGCGCCGCCGACGGCGGCGACCGGAGCGAGGTGCTGACCGGACGCGAGGTGCCGCTGGGCGGCCCGCGCGCGATGCGGGTGAGCAGGACGCTGCCCGGCGTGCACCGGCGGATGATCGGCGCCTGGTGCTTCGTCGACGCCTACGGCCCCGAGCCGGCGTTGATGCGCGTGCCGCCCCACCCCCACACCGGCCTGCAGACAGTGACGTGGCTGCTCGCGGGCGAGGTGCTCCACCGTGACAGCGTCGGCAGCCTGAGCGAGGTGCGTCCCGGCCGGCTCAACCTGATGACGGCCGGGCGCGGCATCTCCCATTCGGAGGAGTCGCCTGGCACGACGCTGCACGGCGTGCAGCTCTGGGTGGCCCTGCCGGAGGCCCACCGGCGCACGGTCCCCGCCTTCGAGCACCACGCCACCCTGCCCGTGTTGTCCGGCCCCGGCTTCGACGCCACCGTGATCATGGGCACGCTCGGCGGCGTGACCTCGCCCGCGACCACCTACACCCCGCTGGTGGGCGCCGAGGTGACGGTCGACGGCACGGGCGAGGTGCCGCTCGACCCCGCCTTCGAGCACGGGCTGCTGCTGCTCGACGGCGAGGTCGAGCAGGCCGTGCCGGGGGCGCTGCGCTACCTGCCGCCGGGTCCCGGCACGTTGCGGCTGTCGGGCCGCGGGCGGGTGCTGCTGATCGGCGGCGAGCCGTTCGGCGAGGAGATCGTCATGTGGTGGAACTTCGTGGGGCGCTCCCACGAGGAGATCGCCGCCTTCCGGAAGGAGTGGGCGGAGGGCGAGGGCTTCGGCGCGGTCGAGGGCTTCGACGGCGAGCCGCTGCCCGCCCCGGCGCTGCCCTCCATCCGCCTGAAGCCGCGCGGACGGGTACGTCCCGAGGCGCGCTAGTAGACCGAGATGTGCGGATGGTCGAAGTGGTTGGCCGTCGTGCCGCCGCGGTTGGACATCGTCCGCCAGGCGCCCGTCCTGGCGTGCCAGATGCGCTGGCGGTAGATGATGTACATGATCCCCAGGCGCCGGGAGTTCTTGATGGCCCAGTTCGCGATCTCGTAGCCGCGCTTGACCTCGGCCGCCGACGGCATCGCGCCGCCGTGGCTGAGCATGAAGTCGCAGGCGCGGCCGAGCGGGTGCTCGCCGCCGTCCTGGATCGTCCGGTAGCAGCCGATCCCGTACGGCACCGTGAACCGTTCCTTGATCAGCGTCTTGACCAGGCGCATGCGGGGCGTGATGTTCTCGGAGCCGTCCGGGAGCTGCGGCACCCACGTGCCGTCCGGGCGGCGCACGCCCGGGGCCGTGTAGAGCTTGTCGATCCGGTCCCTGATCTTCTCGATCAGCTTCTCCGCCTTCTTCTTGCGCCCCTCCAGGTCGGCCACCGCGGTGCCGAGCTCCTCGGCGCGGGCGGCGGCCTCCTGCTCGGCCTTGCGGCGCTCGTCCCTGACCTTGGCGTAGCCGCGCAGCCGGGCGTCCTGGACGTCGATGAGGTGGCGGCTCAGGGCCAGGCGGCTCAGCAGCGCGTCCGGGTTCTGGCTACCGGTGAACAGGGCGATCTGGTTGGGTTCGCCGCCGATGTACTGGGCCACGGCCAGCGTCCTGAGCTGGAGGGACTCCCGGTCGTAGACCTCCTGGGCGGCGGCCAGCCGCTCGCGCGCGCTCTTCTCCGTCTTCTCGGCCTGCTGCTGGGCGCGGCGGCTGTTGTAGTACTCCTCGATGAGCCGGTCCGACTCCTTGCTCAGCGCGGCCAGCTCCTTCTTGAGCTGCTTCACCGAGGGTTTGGGGGCCGCGCGCCCGGCTGAGGCGTTGCCCGCCGTCAGCGTCAGCCCGACGAGTACGGCGACCACGGCCCGCGCCACGTGGCCCACGGCGGAGGAGGCGACCGCCACTGTCCTCCTTAGCCTGAGCCGCAGGGCAGGTTCCGGTCAGGAGCTAATCAGAGTCCGGGACGCCCTCTTTCCGACGCTGATAGTAGGGGATCAAGCATCATTCCCCGCAACTCATGACTTTTCCTGACTACGTGATTTTCGTGCGCGTCTGACCGCGATGCGGCCTCCGAGCAGGGCCGATCCCGGCACCACGAGCATGCCGAGCAGGCTGGAGCCCAACCCGACGTCGAGGTCGGCGTCCAGCAACCCGCCCCCGCCCCCGCCGAGCAGCGAGCCGCCGAGCGACAACCCGACCGAGACGGACAGAAGCGGTTCGTGGCTCTTGGCGGGCGGCTTCGCGGAGGGCTCCGGGGCGGGGGCGCTCGTGGCGGGCGGCTTGGGAACCGGGCCGCCGGTGGCGGACTGCCGGGTGGACGTCGGCGACGACCGCGTGGGCGGCCCCGAAGGCGCCCCGGACTTCGGCAGCTCGGATTTCTGGGGCCCGGACTCCGACGGCCCGCTGGTCGGCCTCGGCGGCCGGCTGTTCGGGGCCCTCGTGGCGGGCGGCGCGGACGACGCGGGCCCGGCGGTCGGCACGCCGGGCACAGTCGGCATGGCCGGCACAGTCGGCTGCCCGCTGGCCCCGGCGGTGGCCGTCACAGGCGGCGAGACCGTCCCTGACCCGCTCGGCACGGGCAGCTCCGGATCCGGCGAGACGGGCGGCGTCACGAACGAGCTCTCCGCGGACTCCGGCGGCATCGCGATGCCGCTGTCCGGCGAGGGCGAGCCGCTCCAGATCACGAACGTCGAGGCCACCGCCGCCGCCGTCGCCAGCACCAGTCCGCCGGTCACCCCCAGCTTGGCCGGCGGCCCCAGCGAACTGCGCACCACGCTGGTGCCCGTCGCGACGCCGTGCTCCGGACCGCTCCTCCCGCTGATCCCTCCGCCGAGGCCCTCGCCCATCCCCCCGCCGGTCCCGGCCGACGGCAGCAGCGCGGCGAACGGCATCGCCAGCACGGCCAGGCCGGACCGCCCGCGCAGCTCCCACCCCGCGCCGTACGTCCCGCGCGCCACCTCCTCCAGCTCGGCCAGGAACGCCTCGGCCGAGGCGGGCCGGTGGGCGGGGTCCTTGGCCAGGCCGTGCTCGACGAGTCCGCGCAGGCGTCCGTCCACGTGCTCCAGCGGGGGCGGCATGTGCTGGTGCTGGAAGGCCAGGGCGGCCAGGTTCGCGGCGGTGAACGGGCGGCGGCCGGTGAGGCATTCGTAGAACACCAGAGCGGCGGCGTACACGTCGCAGGCCGGGCCGGCCGGGGCGTCCTCCCACTGCTCGGGGGACATGTAGGCGGGGGTGCCGGCCAGGGCGCCGGTCTCGCCGAACCGGGCCGCGACGCCGAAGTCGACCAGCTTGCTGTCGCCGTCCGGGGTGACGATGACGTTCTCGGGCTTGAAGTCGCGGTGGGCCACCCCGCGCCGGTGTGCCTCGGCGAGGCCGAGCAGGGCCCCCTTCAGCAGGGTGAGCGCGGCCTCCACGCCGGTGCCGCCCTCGGCGGCGATCAGGCGGCGCAGCGTGACGCCGTCGACCAGCTCCATCACGATCGCGGACGTGCCCCCGGCCTCGACGTAGTCCAGCAGGCGGGCGGTGTGGGGGCTGTCGATCTCGCCGATGACCCCGGCCTCGGCGTGGAACCGGGCGGCGAACTCGCCGTCCGCGCGCAGGGCCTCGGACAGGTGCTTGATCGCGACCGGTAAGCCGTCGGAGTCGCGGACGGCGAGCACGACGCGGCCGGTTCCTCCGTGACCGAGTTCCCGGATCTCCGTGTAACCGGGAACAGCCATGTCGGGCCCTCCTGACCGGATAAAGATCCTTATGTCAGGACGCTAGCCGAAGGTAACACGGCGTGTCGAGCCCCTTCGCGGGAGTAACCGACCCCCTGTCGCAATCGGTATTTTTCCTACTTCCTATAGTAGGTCCGTGGCTCTCACCGATCATCTGCGCGAATGGCTCGGGGCCTGGCCGCCCACGGGAAACCTCGACGTCACGGGCTCGCCGCTGCGTACGCTGCCCGCCTGGGACGGCCGCGTGCACCCGGCCGTCGGCGTCGGCAGTCCGGAGGGGGCGATGTTGTCGGTGCCGCCCGAGCACGTCGCCCGGGTGCGCGCCGCGCGGACGCTCCGGGAGATCCCCGAGCTGATCGGATATGGGGATCGCGGCTGGTTCGACGCCGTCTTCCGGTGGACCACCGAGCCCACGCCCCTGCCCGACGCCGGCGAGTGGGTCCCGGCGACGGACGACGCCGTCCCCGGATGGCTGCGCGTGTTCGGCGGCGAGGTGCTGGTGGCCGTGGACCCCGAGACCGGCCAGCACCTGGCCGGGGTGGGCATCAAACGGCACGACCGGTTCGGCCGGGAGCTGTCGGTGGTGACCGCGCCCGAGGCCCGCGGGCGCGGTCTGGCCAGACGGCTGGTGGCGCAGGCGGCGCGGCGGGTGCTGGACGAGGGGGCGGTGCCGACGTACATGCACGCGGTCAGCAACACCGCCTCGGCCGCCGTCGCCAAAGCGGCGGGCTTCCCCGACCTCGGCTGGACCGCCTTCGGCGTCGCCGAGAACTGACCCCCTGCGCCAAGCCGCGCGCGAAGTAAGGGCAAAGCCACGCAAAGCCACGCAAAGCCACGCGGCCCAAAGCACCGGAAACGAGATCAGGCCCTGGCGCGCGGCCGGGTGGCCGGAATCGCCGGGCGCGAGACCAGACGACCGGGATAGCCGGGCGCGAGGCCAGACGGCCCGAAGCGCCGGACGCGAGGTCAGGCCGCGGGTAGGGGCTGGCGCGGGTCAGGCGGCTGGGACGGCTGGGCGTGGGGTCAGGAGGGCGCGGATGTTGCGGGCGGCGGTGCGGCCCGCGCGGTTGGCGCCGACCGTGCTGGCCGAGGGCCCGTAGCCGACGAGTTGCAGCCGCGGCTCCCGGACGACCCGCGTCCCGTCCACTTTGATGCCGCCGCCCGGCTCCCGCAGGTGCAGCGGCGCGAGGTGGTCGAGCGCCGACCGGAAGCCGGTGGCCCACACGACGACGTCCGCCGCGGTCTGCCGCCCGTCCGCCCACTCCACGCCGTACGGGGTGAGGCGGCGGAACATCGGCAGCCGCTCCAGCGCCCCCTTCGCCATCGCCTCCCGCACGACGACGCTGTAGCCGAGCCCGGTGACGCTGACCACGCTCTGCGGCGGCAACCCGTCCCGCACCCGTGCCTCCACCAGGGCGACGGCCTCGCGCCGGGCGTCCTCGCCGAAGTCGTCGCCCCTGAAGACGGGCGGACGCCGGGTGACCCAGACGGTGCCGGCGGCCACCCCGGCCACCTCCGACAACACGTGCATCGCCGAGGCCCCGCCCCCGACCACGACCACCCGCCGACCGGCGAACGCCGCCGGCCCGCGATAACTTGCGTAGTGCAGCTGCTCGCCCAGGAAGTCGCCGGCCCCCGGGTAGTACGGCCAGTACGGACGCGTCCAGGTGCCGGTCGCGTTGACCACGGCCTTGGCCGCCCACTCCCCCGCGTCCGCCGCCACGACCAGCCGCCCGTCCTCCCCCTCCCGGACGGCCGTCACCTTGACCGGCCGCAGGACCTCCAGCCCCACGCGCCGCTCGTAGTCGCCGTAGTACTCCGGGACGACCTCCGCCGCGGGCCGGTCACCGGCCGCCGCCACCCCGTCCGGCACGCCGGGCAGGTCGAAGATGCCGTGCACCTTGTCCATGGTCAGCGACGGCGACCGGTGCCGCCACGCGCCCCCGGGCCCTGCGGCCGCGTCGAGCACGACCGTCCCGATGCCGAACCGCCGCAGGAAGTACGCGCTGGACAGCCCCGCCTGCCCGGCACCGATCACCACAACCTCGGTCGTCTCCACGGTCGAGTGCAACCCCGCACACCCGCCCGCTCTTCCCACCCTGCCATTCCTGCGGCGACACCCGCCCCGCCCCGCAACGGCGCCGAGCCATTCCCGCGGCGGCGCCCGGCCGGATCAGGCAGCGGCGCCCGGCCGGGTCAGGCGGGGGGGCGGCTCTGTCAGCGCCGTGGCGAACAGGGCGCGGTGGCGCAGGACGTGCTCGCGGTCGGCGCCGTACAACAGGTCGTCGCCGCGGACGATGTGCGCGGCGAAGGCCCGGTCCCCCGCCGCCGCGCGGTCGCGCATGTGCCGTACGAGGTGCGCCAGCCGGTCGGCGACGGTGACGGGCAGCGCCGACCGGTCACCTTCGGCCAGGCCATAGGCGTCGGTGAACAACCGCAGCCTGCGTGCCTGCTCCCCCACCGGATCGGCCCCGTCGTGGCGGGGATCGCTCAGCGGGACGAACCGGTAGGCGGCGTAGGCGACGTCCCACACGCGCGGCCCCGGATGGGCGGTGTCGAAGTCGATCAAAGCCACCGGCCGCCCGTCGCGGAACACGCAGTTGTACGGCGCGACGTCCCCATGGCAGATGACCTCGGCGGGTTCGCGCGGCGGGAAGTACCAGGCGGCCCCGGCGGCGGGCCGGAAACCCTCGGTGGCGTCGTGGTAGCGGCGCAGCAGCCGGGCTACGTCGCCGAGAGCCTGGTCGGAGCGGGCGTAGTCGGGCAACGGATGACCGGGCACCTCGCCGGGGACGAAGTCCAGCACCTCCCGGCCCTGGACGTCGATCCCGTGCCCGGCCGGCGCGCCCGTGAAGCCGCGGGCGGCCAGGTGGGCGAGCAGCGCGTGCACGGCCGGCGTCCACGGGCCGGTCGGGCGGCGCACGGTGGCGCCGACCCGCACCACCTGGTTGACACCGCCCCCGGTCAGCAGCTCCTCAGCACACCCGCCCCCGCTGAGCAGCCCTTCGTCAGGGCCGCCACCGATCACCCGCTCCAAGCCGCCGCCACCACCGGCGAGCACCCCCTCGTCAGGGCCGCCACCGGTCAGCAGTTCCCGGTCACCGCCACCGGTCAGCGACTTGCCGTCACAACAACCGGTCAGCAGTTCCTCGTCATGCTCGGACACGTCCGCCATCCTCGCATCACGCCGCGCACCGGCCGCCGCCGTCGAGCCCGGACCCCGCCGGGAGGCGTCAGCGGGCCCTGAACGCGACCGCGGTCGTGGAGGCGATCGCCGTCACCAGGACCACCATGACCAGGACCGTGCCGAGCGGGTTCTTGCGCCGCGGCGGCGCCTGGAGCTGCTTGACCCGCTTGTGCATCGCGACCGTCGGGGTGGGCTTGGGCGTCGGCGTGACCTCCTGGACGGGCACCCGCACCGGAGGCGCCACGCGCACCGGCCGGGGCGTGGGGTGGTGCACCGGCCTCGGCGTGTGCGGCGGAGTGGATGGCGGCGTGGGACGCGGTGTCGGCCGCGGCGACGAGCGAGGCGGCGGAGGCGGCGGAGGGGACGGGCGGACGTGGCAGTCGCCCACCTCGACGCTGCCGCTCGGCCCGTACACGCACACCGACCCGGGGCCGATCGACACGCGCGGCACAGGGGCGCCGGTCCGTGGCGCCCGCCCGCCGGGCCGCGTCGACACCGACGCGTGGGGCTCCGGGGCGTCCCAGATCTGCGCACCCGGAACCGACACCACCGGCTCCGGATCGTCCCAGATCTGCGCACCCGGAACCGACACCACCGGCCCGGTGCGGCCGTCGCGCCCCCGCCCGCCGTGGATCGTGATCCCCGGGCTCGGGAGCTGCGACGGACGCACGCGCACGGTGCCGGGCACCGGGGATTGCAGGTCGGCCGCCGCCGGGCCGGCCGCGCTCGCGGCGAGCAGAGCGGCGGCCAGCAGCAGCGGCGCACGCCTGACGCCCACGGTCACATTCCCCCGGCGATGCGGGAGAACTCCTGCAGTGCGCCCTGGAACGCCTGCGGCCCGACCGCCAGCGGCCCGGCGAAGGCGTGGGAGATGTCCCAGGTCAGATAGGTGCCGAAGCCGAGCATCGCGGCCATCGCGAGCAGCGGCAGGACGGCCAGGCCGCGTGGCCGCGCGCCGGCCAGGTAGGGGAAGACGACGACCAGCAGGCCGGTGAGCACGGTCAGCAGCAGCAGCCCCTGGGGCGGGGTGGCGGCGGCGTCCATCGAGCGCTGGGAACGGGCGGCGGCGATCGCGGCGACGCGTTCGAGCACGGCGTCGCGGGCGTCCTTGTCGTCGTCGGTCTTGGCGTCGACGGCGCTCACCCGGCTGCGCATGGCGTCGAGCCGGGCGGCGCCGACCGGGTCCATCCGGCCCTCGGCCATCAGCGGCCACTCGTCTCTGACCACGAAGGTGACGTAGTCGCGCAGCGCGGTGCGGACCGTCTGCTGAGCGGTGCCGGGCAGGTCGGCCGCGGCCCAGTAGGCGTCGATCGCGGCCTGGCTCTCGGCCTGGGCGTTCTGGCGGGCGGCGTCGGCGGTGGTCCACGGCACGATGATCGCGATCGCGAACACCAGCAGGAACAGGGCCGACAACATCGACCCGGAGTGACCGGCCGAGACCCCGTCGGGCTCGGCGTCCTCGCTGCCCTTCTTCGTGAGCCGGAACACCAGCGCGGTGAGCGCCACCACGCCCACGGCCGCCACGATCGAGAGCGTGTACGCCAGCATGAAGATCTCCCAAATCTTCTCGAATACACAGTGTTACATGACTATCACACTATGCAACGCTGGTGTCAGCTACCGGCAAGTAAAGTCGCGGCAAGCGTGTCGGCCGCCGAGGGAGCGGCGCCGGGCGGCACCGGAGACGTCGAGAACCTGCTCGCGCAGGGATCCGGGGCGGCGCCGTCGCTGGACGGATCGTTGATCATGACCGGGTGTTCTGACCAAACGTCCAGCCGGTCGGTGATGATCCAGAAAAATGGTGACTATGGACGGCGTGAATCTCAACGGCCGTAAATTCGTGATGGTGAGCTCGACGGCGAGCGCGGTGGACCCCGACAGCCCGACGGAGTTCCTGTACTGGGAGGCCGACGGCGTGGTGTGGGGCAGCTACACGGGCGACACCGTGACCCACGGCCGCTTCGTCGGGACGCGCGACGGCGCAGACGTCTCCATCTCCTACGCCCACGCGCTCAAGGCGGGCGGCAAGGCGGGCGGCCAGAGCAGCAGCCGCGTCGAGCAGGGCGAGGACGGGCTGCTGCGCCTGGTCGAGGAGTTCCGGTTCGACGGCGACGACACGCTGCACGTCAGCGTGTGCGCCGAGGTCCCGGCCTCCTGACCGGCCCTCCGACGGGAAGCCGGAAGGGCGGGAGGCCGATCGGCCGGGAGCGGGCGACACACCGGCCGCCCGGCCGCCCGGCCGCCCGGCCGCTCTCGGCCCAGGGGGCGACGCCCAACCCTGCTCACGGAGGGCGGCGCCCCACCCTCCTCGCGGAGGGACGGCGCCCGACCATGCCGAGGGCGGCGCCCGGCCGTCCTTACGCAGAGCGGTGGCTAGCCGTCCTCGCGCAGAGCGGTGGCTAGCCGTCCTTGCGGAGGGCGGCGCGTCCCTCGGCCGCGCCGACGAAGCGCATCATGCCGAGCGGCACGTCCCCTTGCGTCTCCTGGGGTGTCCGCCGCGCGGGACGGGAGGCGTCCCGGTCGGACGGCAGCACGTACGGCCGCCTGAGCACCTCGTCCAGGATGAACACGGTCTCGGTGGCCTTGACCGCCGGGATGTTGGCCAGGCGGTCGGTCACCATGGCGTGCACGGCGGCCACGTCGGAGACCCGTACCTGGATCATGGCGTCGTGCTGGCCGGTGGTGATCGCGCAGTACTCGACCTCGGGCATCCGGGCCAGTTCGGCCCTGAACTGCTTCCACATCTGCTGGCGCACCGTCACGAAGATCAGCGCGGTGATGCCGAGCCCGGCCCGCACGTGGTCGATCTCCGCGGTGAAGCGCTTGATCGCGCCGTCGGCGCGCAGCGCCTCGAAGCGCGTATAGGCGTTCGCGCGGGAGATGCCCACCCGTTCGGCCAGCGCGGCGACCGAGATCCTGCCGTTCTCGCGCAGGACCTCAAGGATCTTCATATGGACGTCGTCCAGTTCGAGACCGATGCCGATCCGTCCAGGCTGACCGCCGCCGCTGGCACCATTTCTGGAAATATCACTCATCATTACACCTCGACCATTTATATCCGTCTCGTGGACCGCACATGACCTGG
Source organism: Nonomuraea sp. NPDC048881 (assembly GCF_040649795.1). Classification (NCBI taxonomy): domain Bacteria; kingdom Bacillati; phylum Actinomycetota; class Actinomycetes; order Streptosporangiales; family Streptosporangiaceae; genus Nonomuraea; species Nonomuraea sp. NPDC048881. The sequence goes on along the minus strand of NZ_JBEZGC010000003.1, from coordinate 217,548 downwards.
ACGTTCTGCCGGACAATCCTCGACATCCTTCTCCCGAACGTCCAATTTGGAGGACCCCATGGCGACCCGCTCGCAGACGGCGGCAGTGCTGCTCGCCGGTGCGCTCGCCCTCGCCGCCTGCGGAAGCGGCGGCACCTCGCAGACCCCGGCGGCCTCCGGTGGCGGTGGGAAGACGCTCGTCATCGACACGTCGTTCGACCTCAAGACGGCCGACCCCGGCCGCACCTACGAGCCGACCGGGCTCATCGTCGGCAAGGCCGTCTACGAGACGCTGCTGACCTTCGACGGTTCCGACGTGACCAAGCCGGTCCCGGCGCTGGCCGAGTCCTACGAGCTGAGCGAGGACGGCAAGACGCTGACGCTCAAGCTCAAGAAGGGCCCCACCTTCGCCGATGGCTCGCCGATCACCGCCGACGACGTGGTGTTCTCGCTCAACCGCGTGCGCGACATGAAGGGCACCCCGTCGTTCCTGCTGGACGGCGTCGAGGTGGCCAAGACCGACGACTCGACGATCACGCTGACGTCGAAGGCGCCGAACCCGGCGCTGCCCTACATCCTGCCGAACCCGGCGCTGGGCATCCTCAACAGCAAGGTCGCCAAGGAGCACGGCGCGACGGCCGACGCCCAGGACAAGGCCGAGCAGTACCTGAACGCCTCCTCGGCGGGGTCAGGGCCGTACACGATCGAGTCGTTCAACGTGAGCAGCCAGGTCACGCTCAAGGCGAACCCGAAGTACTACGGCACCAAGCCGGCCTACGACAAGGTCGTCATCCGCAACGTCGAGGCCGCCACGCAGAAGCTCAACGTGCAGCGCGGCGACAGCCAGGTGGCGCTGAACCTGTCCGGTGACCAGGTCACCAACATGCCCTCCACCCTGCAGGTGAAGAAGACCGCCTCGGCGAACGTCATCTTCCTGCTGGCCAACCAGGACTCGGGCGTCAGCAAGACCACGCCGAACGCCAAGTTCGTCGAGGCCGTGCGCAAGGGCGTCGACTACGCGGGCCTGCTGGAGCTGGCCGGCGAGGGCTCGACGCAGGCGCCGGGCGTGATCCCGTCGCAGCTGCTCGGCGCGCTGCCGCCGGAGCAGGCTCCCAAGCGGGACGTCGAGGGCGCCAAGGCGGCCCTGGCGGCCAGCGGCGTGTCGAACCCGACCGTCAAGCTGGAGTTCCCGAGCGAGCTGACCGTCAACGGCCTGTCGTTCCAGCCGCTGGCCGAGCGCATCCAGGCCAACCTCAAGGAGGTCGGCATCACGGTGGACCTCCAGCCCGCGCCGGTGACGACCGCGCTGGACAACTACCGCAACGGCAAGGAGGAGATGGGCCTGTGGTACTGGGGCCCGGACTACCCGGACCCGAGCGACTACCTGGCCTTCGCCCCCGGCAAGACCGTGGGCCTGCGGGCCGGCTGGAAGGAAGGCGCGGCCAAGGAGATCGAGGCGGCCGCTGACAAGGCCGCGACCGCGATCGGCGACGAGGCCCGCAAGACGGCCTACGCCGACCTGCAGACCAAGCTCAACACCTCCGGCCCGTTCGTGCCGCTGATCCAGCCGAGCCAGAACATCGTGTCGGCCGCGTCCGTGACGGGCCTGGAGTACCACCCGGTCTGGACCGTGGACGTCGCCGACCTCGGCGCGAAGTAAGGAGACCGTCAGGTGTCCGACAACCCGGGCGCGGCGGGCTCGCCGCCGCGCCCCGGCGCCGGCTCCCCGGTCGAGGCGGCCGCCGCGGGCACGCGGCGGCGGGGTGTGCACCCGCTGGCGCGCTTCCTCATCCGGCGCATCCTCATCGCCGTGCTGCTGGCCTGGGGCATCACGCTCGTCACGTTCCTGCTGACGAACCTGGTGCCCGGCGACCCGGTGGCCGCCAACCTGGGCCAGCGGGCCCTGGGCGACCCGGCCATCGTGGCGCAGTGGCGCTCCGAGCACGGCCTGGACAAGCCACTGTGGCAGCAGTACGGGATCTATCTGCAGGGCCTGGTCCAGGGGGACCTGGGCATGAGCCAGCAGAGCCACCGCCCGGTCAGCCAGGACCTGGCCGAGTTCGTCCCGGCGACGCTGGAGCTGGCGGGCGCGGCGATCCTGATCTCGCTGGTGCTGGGCGTGGCCTTCGGCGTGGTCGCCGCGCTGCGCAGGGACCGGCTGTCCGACCACGTGCTGCGGCTGGTCAGCCTGATCGGCATCTCGGTGCCGACGTTCTGGCTGGCGCTGGTGGCGTTCTACGTGTTCTTCTTCCGGTTGCAGATCACGCCGGGCAGCGGTCGCGTGGACGCGGCGCTCGGCTCGGCGCCGGCGGTGACCGGGCTGCAGACGGTCGACGCGCTGCTGGCGGGCCGGTGGGACATCTTCACCTCCGCCGTCGGCCATCTGATCACGCCCGCGCTGGTGCTGGCGCTGTACACGATCGGCCTGCTGACCCGCTTCACCCGTTCGGCGGTGCTGGAGGTGCTGGGCCAGGACTACGTCCGGGCGGCCCGCGCCAAGGGGCTGCCGGGCCGGGTGATCCTGTTCAGGTACGTGCTGCGTTCGGCGCTGGTCCCGATCATCACCGTGGCCGGTCTGGCCTTCGGCAGCCTGCTGTCCGGCACCGTCCTGGTCGAGGCGATCTTCGCCTGGCCCGGCGTCGGCCAGTACGCCTACAAGAGCGCCACCAGCCTCGACCTGCCCGCCGTGATGGGCGTCGGCCTGGTCGTGGGCGTGGTCTACCTGGTCATCAACCTGATCGTGGACGTGCTGTACGGCGTCATCGATCCCCGAGTGAGGCTGCAATGAGAGGCAAGGGTCTGCTGGGCAGGCTGCCCGAGGCGTGGCGGCAGCCGCTGGCCGTCGCGGGCGCCGTCCTGGCCGTGGCCTGGCTGGTGATCGCGCTGGCCGCGCCGTGGCTGGCGCCGCACGACCCGCTGGCCCAGGACCTGCCGCGGCTGGCGCCCCCGGGGCCCGGCCACTGGTTCGGCACCGACCAGCTCGGACGCGACATCCTGAGCCGCGTCATGTACGGCGCGCGGGTGTCGATCCCGCTGACGTTGCTGCTGGTCGTGCTGTCGGTGCTGGTCGGCGGCCTGCTGGGGGCGTGCGCCGGGTACTTCGGCAAGTGGGTCGGCGAGACGATCATGCGGATCGCGGACCTGGTGTTCGCGTTCCCGACCGTGATCCTGGCCATGGTGGTGGCCGCGGCGCTGGGCGCGAGCCTGGGCAACGCCGTGCTGGCCGTGCTGGTGGTGGCCTGGCCCGCCTACGCCCGCGTCACCCGCGGGCTGGTGCTGGGCGTGCGCGAGCGGGAGTTCGTGCTGAGCGGGCGGCTGCTGGGCTTCTCGGTGTGGCGCTCGCTGCGGGTGGACGTGCTGCCGAACGTGACCGGCCCGATCCTGGTGCTTGCCACGCTCGACATCGGCACGGCGCTGCTGCTGCTGTCCGGCCTGTCGTTCCTGGGCCTGGGCGCCAAGCCGCCGTCCCCCGAGTGGGGCGCGATGGTGGCCTCCGGCGTGGAGGTCTTCGACAGCTGGTGGGTGGCGACCTTCCCCGGCCTGGCGATCCTGACCGTGGTGCTGGCGTTCAACTTCCTCGGCGACACGCTGCGGGACGCGCTCGACCCGCGGACGGCCCGCGCGATCAAGGAGCGTGCGTTGTGACGCTGGACATCACCGGCCTGAAGGTGTCGATCCACGGCAAGGAGATCCTGCGCGGCGTCGACCTGAAGCTGGCCGCCGGGCGCGTGCACGGCCTGGCCGGCGAGAGCGGGTCGGGCAAGACGATGACCGGCCTGGCCGTGCTGGGGTTGCTGCCGCACGGCGCGCGCGTCTCGGGCCGGATCGGGCTCGGCGAGCGGGACCTGCTCACGCTGCCGCCCAAGGAGCTCAACCAGGTGCGCGGCGGCGAGGTCGCCATGGTCTTCCAGGACCCGGCGACCAGCCTGCACCCGATGCTCACCATCGGCCGGCAGCTCACCGAGCACATGCGCCACCACCTGGGCCTGGGCAAGGCCGAGGCGAAGGCGCGGGCGGTCGAGCTGCTGGGCAAGGTACGCATCCCGGGCGCCGAGGAGGCGTACGGGCGCTTCCCGCACCAGTTCTCCGGCGGCATGCGCCAGCGCATCGCGATCGCCGTCGCGCTGGCCTGCTCGCCCAAGGTGCTGATCGCCGACGAGCCGACCACGGCGCTGGACGTGACCGTGCAGGCGGGCGTGCTGCGGCTGCTGCGCGGGCTCTGCGACGAGCTGGGCCTGGCCGTGCTGCTGGTCACGCACGACCTGGGCGTCATGTCGGCGGTCGCGGACGAGGTGAGCGTGATGAAGGACGGCCTGGTCGTGGAGACCGGGCCGCGCGGACGGGTGCTGCGCGACCCCGAGCACCCCTACACCCGCGCGCTGCTGGACTCGCTGCCTGATTCTTCTGTGCCTGATTCTTCTGTGCCTGATTCTGCTTCGGACGTGGAGGGCTGATGCTGGACATCGAGGACCTGGTCGTCGAGCACCGCTCCCCCGGGCGTCCGGTGGTGCGGGCGGTGGCGGGGGCCAGCCTGACCGTACGGGCGGGCGAGGTCGTGGGCCTGGTCGGCGAGTCGGGGTGCGGCAAGTCCACCCTGGCGCGGGCGGTCTGCGGGCTGAACCCGGTCACCCACGGGTCGATCGCGTTCGAGGGGCAGCAGGTCACGCCGCTCGGCCTGCGGCGCAGGAAGCTCACGGGCATCCAGATGGTGTTCCAGGACCCGTACGCGTCGCTGAACCCGCGGCGCCGGGTGGGCGACCAGATCGCCGACGGCCTGCGCACCGCGGGCGACACCCGTACCGACCCGGCCGACCTGCTGGAGCGGGTGGGCCTGCCGCGCGAGTTCGCCGGACGGCACCCCCACGAGTTCTCCGGCGGCCAGCGGCAGCGCATCGCGATCGCCAGGGCGCTGGCGGCCCGGCCGCGGCTGCTCATCGGCGACGAGCCGATCTCCGCGCTGGACGCCTCCGCCCAGGCCCAGGTGGCCCGGCTGATGCGCGACCTCGCGGTGGACTCCGGGGCCGGGCTGCTGTTCATCAGCCACGACCTGTCGGTGGTGCGGCTGATCGCCGACCGGATCGCCGTCATGTACCTCGGCAAGATCGTCGAGGTGGGCGAGACGGCCGAGGTGTGGGACGACCCGAAACATCCGTACACGAAGGCGTTGCTGGGGGCCATCCCCAAGCCGGACGGCATGGGCGTGCTGCCCGCCGAGCTGGCCGGGGACGTGCCCGATCCGGCGAACCCGCCGGGCGGGTGCCGGTTCAACCCGCGTTGCCCGCTGGTGATGGAGGTGTGCCGCGAGAAGGAGCCGGACTTCGGGCCGGTCGCCTGCTGGCTGCACGAGCCGGCGTGAGCCGGCGGCACGCCGCGCGGGTGGCGGCCGTGCGGCGGGCGATGGCCCAGGAGGGCATCGACGTGCTGGTGTTGCGGCCCTCGCCCGACTTCCGGTTCCTGAGCGCCTCCCCCGAAACCACCTTCCCTGAGGGCGCCGAACCGGAGGACGGCTCGCCGGACGGCGGCGCCGGGCCGGGCGTGTTCCTCGTGGTGACGGCCGACGCGATCGTCGAGACCCGCGACCCGGCGGGCCTGGTGCCCGCCTCCGCGCGCCGGGTCGGGGTGGACCCGGAGATGCGGGCGAGCGAGCTGTTCCGGCTGGCGATCGCCGCCGAGCTGGTGCCCGCCTCCGCGGTGCTGGCGCCGTTGCGGCTGCGCAAGGACCCGGCCGAGCTGACGGCGCTCGGCCGGGCGGTCGCGGCGGCGGAGGCGGTGCTGGCGCAGGCGGCCGAGCTGGCCTGGTTCGGCGCGACCGAGCGGGCGATGGCGCGCCGGCTGCGGCTGCTGGCCGTGGAGTCGGGCTGCGAGGAGGTGATCTCGCTGCGCGTGTCGGCGGGCGAGCACACCGCGCGGCCCGAGCACGTGCCCGGCGGGCGCGTGATCAACCCGGGCGACGCGCTGCTGGTGTCGGTGTGCGGCCGCTGGGACGGCTACTGCGCCGAGGCGGGCCGGGTGTTCGCCGTCGCCGAGCCGCCGGAGGACTACGAGGCGATGTACTCGGTGGTGCTGGCCGCCCACCGCGCGGCGCTGGCGGCGCTGCGGCCGTCCGTGCCGTTCGCGGAGCTGGCCAGGACGGTGCACGAGGTCATCGACGCCAGCGGGTACGGCCGCTTCGCCGCCCCGCACGTGGGCCGCGGCGTGGGCCTCGGCCACGACGAGGGGCCGCGGGCCGGCGAGGACGCGGTGTTCGCCCCCGGGATGACGGTCTGCCTGGAGCCGGCCATCTACGTGCCCGACCTGTTCGGCGCCCGGGTGGCCGATGTGGTGGCGTGCACGGCCGCCGAGCCGGTGCCGCTGGGCACGCGGCCGCACACCCTGCACGTCCTCGACCGCTGAGGCGGCCTGCGCTTACGCTGGGTGACGACGATCACCGGGGGGCGTCGTGGACCAGTTCGTGCTGCTCATGCTGGTGCTGCTGGGCGCGCTGGTCACAGTTCCGCTGGGTGAGCGGCTGGGGCTGCCCGCGCCGGTGCTGATGACGCTGCTGGGCATCCTGCTGGCGGTGCTGCCGTTCGTGCCGAACGTGGACATCCCGCCGGCCATCGTGCTGCCGCTGCTGCTGCCGCCGTTGTTGTACGCGGCGGCGCGGCGTACGTCCTGGCGGCAGTTCGCGGCGAACTGGCAGCCGATCTTCCTGCTCGCGGTGGCGCTGGTGTTCGTGACGACGGCGGCCGTGGCGGCCACGGCGCACGCGCTCGTCCCCGGCCTGCCGCTGGCGGCGGCGGTGGCGCTGGGCGCGCTGGTAGCGCCGCCCGACCCGGTGGCGGCCACGGCGGTGGCCGGGCGGCTGGGCCTGCCGCGGCGCATGGTGTCGCTGCTGGAGGGCGAGGGCCTGTTCAACGACGTGACCGCGATCGTGCTCTACCACGTGGCGGTCGCGGCGGTCGTCACCGGCGTGTTCTCCTGGCCGGGAGCGCTGGGCGAGTTCGTGTTGTCGGCCGGGGTGGCCGTGGCGGCGGGGTTCGCGCTGGGCTGGGCGGCCGGGAAGCTGATGGCGCTGCTGGGCGACGCGACGCTGCAGGTGGGCCTGTCGCTGGTGGTGCCGTTCGTGAGCTACGCGGTGGCCGACGAGCTGCGCGGGTCCGGCGTGCTGGCCGTGCTGACCACCGCCTTCTACCTCAGCGACCGCATGTGGGACGCCGACGACGTGTTCGGCAGGTTCGCCTCGTCCACGTTCTGGCAGGTGGTGGACACGCTGGTGACCGGGGTCGCGTTCGGGCTGATCGGGCTGGAGCTGCACACGGTGTTCGGCACGGTCCACGGGCGGTTCGGCGAGGTGCTGTGGTGGAGCGCCGCCGTGGTGGGCGTCGTCGTGGTCGTGCGGCTGCTGTGGCTGCTGCCGGCCGCGTGGCTGGCCAAGAAGGGGCGGCGCGAGGACACCGAGGTGCCGATGAGCTGGCGCGAGACCGTCGTCATGTGGTGGGCGGGCATGCGCGGCGTGGCGTCCGTGGCGCTGGCGCTGGCCATCCCGCTGCGCATCCACGACGGGCGGCCGTTCCCGCAGCGGCCGGTGATCGTGTTCATAGCGTTCGCGGTCATCCTGGTGACGCTGGTGGTGCAGGGGCTGACGCTGCCGTGGCTGGTGGCGCGGCTCGGCGTCAAGGCCGACACGGCGGCCGAGCGCGACCTGGAGAAGCGCCTGGCGATCCGGGCCGCCCACGCGGCCAAGCGGCGGCTGCGGGAGATCGACGAGGCCGAGGACCTGCCCGAGGAGGTGGTCGAGCTGCTGGGCCGGCGCATGATGGACCTCGGGCTGCGGATCAGCCCCGAGGCCGCCGACGACGAGCGGCGCGAGGCGTTCGAGCAGCGGGCGCGGCGGGCCCGGCTGGTGCGGCGGGTGCAGGAGGAGATGATGTCGGCCGCCCGGCAGGCCGTGCTGGACGCCCGCCGCGACCCGCGGGCCGACCCCCAGGTGGTCTCCCGGGTGCTGCGCGCCCTCGACGCCCGGAGCATGCGCTGACCAGCCCGGATCCGCCGTCCGGAGGGTTGACGGTGTGTGACCGGGGGCCGCAGAGGGTAGTCATTTCCTTATGCTGCGGATCGGCACGCTGGGCGCCGCCCCGTCGGTCGGCGTCGTGGCCTGTGGCTGGCACGACAGCGGTCCGGGCCCCTTCACCACCGGCATCAAGCTGATCTACACGCTCGGCGGGCCGCTGCCCGAGCTGCCCGGCCTGCGGATCGGGTCCGGGGCGCTCAGGGGCGCCGAACAGATCGCCGCCGCGCTGCTCCAGGGGCTCGACGTGGTGATCACCGAGCCCGCCTGCCCGGCCGCGCCCGTGGTGGCGGCCGGCATGTGGCACTACGGCTGGACCAGGCGCGACGTGTCCGCCCTGGCCGGGGCGACGGTGGCCGGTCTGGCGCTGGCCACGCAGCCGGGCGCGTGCGTGGCGGAGATCGGGCGCGACGGCGCCGGCTCCATCGACGGGCAGATGCCGGCCGAGTCGGTACGGGCCCGCGTGGCGGCGGCGTTCTCCGGCGGCCGGTACCGCACGCCGGAGGTGACGGTGCCGCTGGAGGCGGTGCGGTTCAGCCAGGACACGCCGTGCCGGATCCGGATCGCCCGCACCCCCGGCCTCGTCGTCTGAGGCCGTCCTGGCTATGGGCCTCGGCGACGAAGAACCGCCGGCCTTTGGTCGCCTGGCACGAACCCCTGATGTCACCCCATGTCGTACGGTCGCCAGGGAGCACCTGCGCGCCGACCGAGTTGGAGAGAGTGTGAAGATCACAGGAGTAGAGCTGCGCCGGATCGCGATGCCGTTGGTGGCGCCGTTCCGCACGTCGTTCGGCACCGAGACCGCCCGGGACGTCCTGCTGGTCAGGGTGGTGGCCCCCGACGCCGAGGGGTGGGGCGAGTGCGTGGCCATGTCCGAGCCGCTCTACTCCAGCGAGTACGTCGACGGCGCCGCCGAGGTGATCCGCCGGTTCCTGCTGCCCTCCCTGCCGGCGACCCTGGACGCGTACGGCGTCGGCCGCGCGCTCGAACCGATCAAGGGCCACCGCATGGCCAAGGCCGCGCTGGAGACCGCCGTGCTGGACGCGCAGCTGCGGGCCTCCGGCGAGTCGTTCGGCCATTTCCTGGGCGCGGCCCGCGACCGGGTGCCCTGCGGGGTGTCGGTGGGCATCATGGACTCGATCCCGCAGCTCCTCGACGCCGTGGCGGGCTATGTCGAGGAGGGGTACGTCCGCATCAAGCTGAAGATCGAGCCCGGCTGGGACGTCGAGCCGGTGCGCGCGGTGCGCGAGCGCTTCGGCGACGACCTGCTGCTCCAGGTGGACGCGAACGCGGCGTACTCGCTGGCCGACGCCCGCCGGCTGGCCCGGCTCGACGCGTTCGACCTGCTGCTGATCGAGCAGCCGCTGGCCAACGACGACCTCGTCCAGCACGCCCGGCTGGCCCGCCAGTTGCGCACCCCGATCTGCCTGGACGAGTCCATCGAGTCGGCCGAGCACGCGGCGGCCGCCATCGCGCTCGGCTCGTGCTCGATCATCAACATCAAGCCGGGCCGCATCGGCGGCTACCTGGAGGCGCGGCGCATCCACGACCTGTGCCGGGCCAACGGCATCGCGGTGTGGTGCGGCGGCATGCTGGAGACCGGCCTCGGCCGGGCCGCCAACGTGGCGCTCGCGGCGCTGCCCGGGTTCACGCTGCCGGGCGACACCTCGGGGTCGCGCCGCTACTTCGCGACCGACGTGACCGAGCCGTTCGAGCTGGTGGACGGCCATCTGGAGGTGCCGACGGGGCCGGGGCTCGGCGTCGAGCCGATCCCGTCCATCCTGGAGGAGGTCACGACCGCCACGGAGTGGATCCCGCTGTAGGGCGCCCGTCCTGGAGGGCGGCCCGGCCGGGGTCGCGGGACCCCGGCCGGTGCCCTGCGGGGTCAGGACCGGGTGAAGCGCAGGCGCAGGGTGGCCGGGGCGGCGTGCAGCTCGTAGCGGGGCAGGGCGCCGGGGCCGCAGGTGGCGGTGCCGATGCCCTGGTGGGCGAGGTCCAGGTGGAGGTGGACGTGGTCGCCGGGCACCAGGTCGGGGCGGTGCCGGGCGGCCGCCAGCTCGGCGGTGCTCCACCGGCGGGCGGTCAGGCCGAACATCGGGTCGCCGTGGACCCTGAACCCGCCCGGCCCCGTCCCGCCGAACTCGGCCCACCGCACGGCGGCCCGGTGCCCGTTCTCCTGAGGGCGGACGTACGGCGTCTGGAGGTCGTCGATCGCGGCGTGCCAGCGGCCGACGCGGGCGGCCATCCCGGTGTCCGGGTACGCCTCCCCCGGCCCCCGGCCGAACCAGGTGACGTGGCCGAGCTCCCCGGGCAGCAGCAGGTGCAGGCCCAGCCGCGGGATCGGCGCGGGCCACTCGCCCTCCGGCTCGACGTCCACGGACAGGTTCAGTGAGCCGGACGTGGACGTCCACGTCCAGGTGACGCGCATGCCGAGGTCGGTGGCGGCGGGGGCGACCCTGGTGCGGACGGTGATGCCGTCGCCCGTCTCGATCCCGGCCACGCGGTGGGTGAGGCGATGCAGCCCGAGCTGCCGCCACTTCCGGTCCAGCCCGCCGTAGCGGTCGTTGTCGGTGGGCGCGCGGTACAGGTCGAGCCGCGGACCTTCGACGTCGAGGCCGAACAGGCGCAGCAGGCCGCCGGTGCGCGGGTCGAACTCGCCGCCGCCCAGCCTCAGCCGCCCGCCGGACGTCTGCGGCCGGACTCCCGCACCGGCGGCGGCGGGAAGGGCGGGGCTCGGCAGGCGGGTCTGGGACCAGGCGAGCTCGTGGCCCGCGGCGGCCCACGGCTGGTCGCCGGTCAGGGTGGCGCGGACGGTGAGCCAACGTTCCCCGGCGCCGTCCGGCGGCGGAGGCAGGGCGGGCAGCTGCACCTCGCCGCCGGACGGCGGCACCGCCAGCGGGAACCGCGCGACTTCGAGCCCGTCGTCCTCGACGACGGCCTCGAAGGCGAGGTGGGCCAGGTCGCGGAAGTCGTGCCGGTTGACCACCCGCACGACGCCGTCGCCGAACTCGAACCGCACCGGCTCGAAGACCTTCTTCAGGTCCAGCAGGCCGGGCGAGGGCGTGCGGTCGGGGAACACCAGGCCGTCGATGACGAAATTTCCGTCATGGACGGATTCGCCGTAGTCGCCGCCGTAGGCGTACTCGTGGCGAGGATCGGTCAGGCCGTGGTCGATCCACTCCCACACGAACCCGCCGGCCAGCCTCGGGAACCGTTCGAACAACTCCTGGTACTCGGCCAGGCCGCCGGGCCCGTTGCCCATGGCGTGGGCGTACTCGCACTGCAGGAACGGCATCGCGCGCCGCCGCGCGTCCAGGGCGGAGTCGTCGAGCGGGTCCTCCTCGCCGCGGCCGATGGCCTCGACCTCGGCGTGGGTGGCGTACATGCGCGAGTAGACGTCGGTGTGGGCGCACGACCAGTCACCCTCGTAGTGCAGCGGCCTGGACGGGTCGCGCTCGCGCGTCCAGCCGGCCATGACGGCGAGGTTGCGGCCGACGCCCGCCTCGTTGCCGAGCGACCACATGATGACGCTGGGGTGGTTCTTGTCCCGTTCGACCATGCGGCGCATGCGGTCGAGCAGGGCGTCGGCCCAGCGCGGGTCGTCGGTGGGGTTGCCCCGCCAGCCGACCTGGCCGAAGCCGTGCGTCTCCAGGTCGCATTCGTCGACGACCCACAGGCCCAGCTCGTCGCACAGGTCCAGGAAGGCGGGGTGCGGCGGGTAGTGGCTGGTCCTGACGGCGTTGACGTTGTGCCGCTTCATGAGCAGCACGTCCTCGCGCATGGTCTCGTACGGGACCGCGCGGCCGTGGTCCGGATGGAACTCGTGCCGGTTGACGCCCTTGAGCAGCAGCGGGCGGCCGTTGGCCAGGAGCACGCCGTCCTCGACGGAGACGGTGCGGAAGCCGACGCGCAGCCGTGCGGTCTCGTGCGGGGTGGTGAGGACGGCCTCGTACAGGCGGGGCGTCTCGGCGGTCCACGGTTCGGCCTCGACGGTGATCTCGACGCCGGGCGCCAGGTCGCGCACGCCGAGCTCGGGGATGCTCAGCAGGCCCTCGGCGGCCTCGAAGGACAGCCGGCCGTCGTGGGCGGCGTGCACGAACACGTCGGCGGCCGACCGGGTGAGGGTGACGTCCCGGAAGATGCCGGGCAGCCACCACATGTCCTGGTCCTCCAGGTAGCTGGCGGCCGACCACTGGTGCACGCGCACGGCCAGCACGTTGCGTCCCGGACGCAGCCACGGCCCGGCGTCGAACTCGACGGGCAGCCTGCTGCCGGTGGAGAAGCCCAGCTCGTGTCCGTTCAGCCAGACCCTGGCGAAGGAGTCGACGCCGTCGAAGCGAAGCCTGCCGCCGTGCCAGCCGTCCGGCAGGTCGAAGGCGCGCCGGTAGTCGCCGGTCGGGTTCTCGTCCGGGACGTGCGGCGGGTCCACGGGGAAGGGATAGGAGACGTTGGTGTAGGCGGGGGCGCCGTGGCCGTGCAGGGGCCAATGGGCCGGCACCCGCAGCTCGTCCCAGGCGGAGTCGTCGAAGCCGGGCCGGGCGAAGTCGTCGGGCGCGTCGGCCACGGGTGAGAGGCGGAAGCGCCACAGGCCGCCGAGGTCGAGGGCGGGGGCGTCGGAGCGGAGTGCCGCGCGGGGTTCGAGACGGCCCGAACCGGGGGCGAAGGTTTCGAGATCCATCCCTTCCGACAGTAGGGGTTGATGGTGGTTCCGTCAGCGATGCCCCGTCTGGGGTGCTTGGACTTCCCTGCCGTGGTTGTTGGAGGAATGGCGCCGGCAGGGCCCGGTCTCAGGCGTTCCTGGAGAACAGGAGCCCGTTCGCGCCGGCCGGGCCGGGCAGCGCGGAGGCGGCCGCGAGGTAGCCGGCCAGCAGGCTCTCGGCCACCGCGCCCACGGCCGCGTCGCCGGGCAGGAACTCGGGGGTGTGCAGGCCGGCGGCGGTGTCCACGCCGACGAACATCATGAGCGACGGCGCCACCGAGGCGTAGTGGGAGAAGTCGTCGGCCCCGCACGAGCGCAGCCCGCCGTCCACGGTCCAGCCGTGGCCGCGCAGCAGCCCGCCGGCGCGCACGGCCAGCCCGGTGTCGTTGACCAGCACCGGCTCGCCCGGCAGGATCGTCACCTCGGCCACGCAGCCGCACGCCCTGGCGACGTCCTCGACCACCTGGGTGAAACGTTCGTGCAGCTCCTGGCGCCAGTTCTCGGACATGGCCCGGAGGGTCCCCCTGGCCACGGCCTCGCCCGGGACGGCGTTGGGCGCGGTGCCGGCGTTGACCGTGCCGAAGGTGACCACGGTGGGCGTCATCGGGTCGGCGACCCGGCTGACGACCTGCTGGGCGGTGACGATGACCTGCGCCATGGCCACCACCGGGTCCCTGGTGAGGTGGGGGTAGGCGGCGTGGCCCTCCGCTCCCCTGACGACCACCCTGAACTCGTCGGAGGAGGCGTTGACCGCCCCCGGCACGGAGGCGACCGTGCCCTCCGCCAGCAGGGGCTGCACGTGCGCGCCGATCATGGCGCCGACCTTGTGGCGGTGCAGCGCGCCCGACCCCACGACGTCGGAGGCGCCGGAGGGGAAGCCCTCCTCGCGCGGTTGCAGCACGACCAGCAGGGGCGGGTCGGCGCCGAGCCGGTCGAGGGTCCTGGCCAGGGCGACCACGGCCGCCATGTGCACGTCGTGGCCGCAGGCGTGCATCGCGCCCTCGGGGGCGGCCCACTCGACGCCGGTGCGCTCGGTCAGCGGCAGGGCGTCGAGCTCGCCGCGTACGCCGACCGCCGGGCCGGGACCGCCGATGCGCAGGACCGCGCCCGTGCCTGCGACGTGCTCGACCTCCCCGGCGGGCAGCGCGCCGAGCAGCCGGTCCCGCGTCGGGCCCTCCTGGCCGGACAGGCAGGGCTCCGCGTGCAGCTCGCGGCGCAGCGCCTGCGCCGCGGGCAGCTCCCGCAGCAGGCCCTCCCGCAGCGCCGCGTAGGCGGCGCTCTCCACGCCGCCGGTCCCGATGACGGCTCCGTCGACGGGCCTGTTGATCGTACGGCCCCCGAAGTCGTTCACCCCGTGCTCTCCTCCCGTGTTCCCAGTCCGTAGACGCGTCGCGCGTTGTCCGCCCCGACCATCGCCGCCACCCGCATCGCCTGCCCGGCCGACCACTCGCCGTCCAGCACGAGCCGGCCGAGCACCCGCGCCATCGCCCGCCGCCACAACACCGCGCCGAGGTGGTGCAGCTCGGCCGGTCCCCATCCGTCGGACGAGAACATGATCTTGGCGAACGGCGCCAGCTCCAGGCTCTCGGCCACCAGCGCCACGCTGCGGGCCCCGGTGTAGGTCACGCCGAGCCCCACGTCGAAGTAGACGTTGGGATAGGCCTGCGCGAGGAACCCCGCGTGCCGCTGGAAGGGGTAGCAGTGCAGCAGCACCAGCGGCACCCCGGTCGGCTCCGCGCGCTCGACGAGGCCGCGCAGCAGCAGCGGATCGGCCCGGCGCAGGTCGAGGTCGGGATCGCCGAGGCCGGTATGGAACTGGATCGGCAACCCTCGCTCGATCCCGGCCCAGATCACGTGCCGCAGCAGCACCGGCTCCGTCAGCTTACCGCCGCCGGACCCGAGCCAGCGCCCGGCCGCCTCGGTGACCTCGGCCCGGCTCGGCGGCTCGGGGTCGAGGTCGAGGCCGTGGCGGTAGGCGGCGACGCTCTTGAGCCCGCGCGCGCCGCCGGTGCGCTCCCACAGCTCCCGCGCGAACGCGTCGGCGAAGGAGGACGCGTCGCAGCCGCCGGCCGCGACCTGCTCGGCCACCGTCTCCAGCCGCACCACCTCGTCGGCGGGCGCGCCGGTGAGCTCGGCCATGCCGGACGGGCCCACGAGCTCGTCGCCCCGGTAGCCGGTCTCGACCAGGTAGTGGGCCACGTTCGTGGCGCCCAGCAGCAGCCGGTTCACCTCGCCGGCGCCCAGCCGGGCCCTCCTGGCCAGGTACTCCTCCGGCGTGCAGTGCGGCTCCAGGCCGAGGACGGGCGCGCAGTGGCGCAGGATGGCGTACCCCGTCTGGGAGTCGAACTGCGTCATCCACTCCGGCACCGGCCGGTCGGACTCGGTGATCAGCTCCTCGAACGCGGTGCGCGACAGGTCGCGCGGCACCACGCCGTGGACGTGGTGGTCGACCAGCGGCAGCTCCTCGATGGCCCGGACGAACCCGGCCGGAGCGAGGTCGAGGTCTGCGGCGGTGGCGTACAGGTCGGTCACGGAGAGATCTACTCCCCCGTGGGCGCGCGGACGAACCACCCCGCCCCGATCCGGCGCCTCGATCAGGGGGCCGCGGCGGGCACCGCGAGCTGCTGGACCAGCCACGGCAGCGCCTGCGGCAGCTCCCGGTTCCAGGTGTTGAAGTTGTGGCCGCCGCTGGGCAGGATCAGCGACGAGGCCCGCATGGGCGCTTTGACGGCGTTCAGGAAGCGCTCGGTCGGCAGGTAGTCGGCCTCGCCCTTCCTGCTGCTCGTGACGAGCACGGCCACGGGCGGCGCGGGCAGCCGGGCCAGGCGCCACATCAGGTCGTTGCGGTCGGCGAGCGCCTTGTCGCCGTGGAACAGGTCGCCGGTGGTGCCATCCACGATCGTCTTGTAGTAGCCCGACAGGGAGACGGCGGCGGAGAACGCGTCAGGGCGGCTCATCGCCAGCTTCAGCGCGCAGTAGCCGCCGGTCGAGCCGCCGAGCACGCCCCAGGAGTCGCGGCCGGCCGCCGCCCGGTAGTGCGCGGTCACGGCCTGCCGGACGTCGGTGGCGAAGTACGTCAGCGCCTGCGGGCCGCCCGGCACGTCCACGCACTCGGTGTCGCGCGGCAACACCACGCTCGGCCGCATCATGACCAGGACGGCCGGCTCGACCTGGTGCAGGGCGATGGCGTGGGCCAGCCGTCCGGGCAGGTCGAGGCGGGTCATGAGGTTGCGCGGGTCGCCGGGGTAGCCGGTCAGGGCGAGGATCGCGGGGAACCTGCGCCGCGGGTCCTTGAAGTAGGCCGAGGGCAGGAACACGTACGCCTCCTCGCTCAGGCGCGTGGTCGCGCCCGGCAGGACGACCTCCTCGATCCGCCCGCCCGGCACCGCCCGGCTGTCCAGCACCCGCAGCCCGGCCGCGGCCCCGGCGACGGTGATCTGGGCGGCGCCGGTGTCGGCGCCGAGCAGGTCGGCCCAGGAGGAGTAGAAGCCGAAGTAGTAGTTGACCAGCAGCGCGAGCGCCGCCACGGTGAGCGCCTGGCAGCCCGCCAGCAGGCCGGCCCGGCCCAGCACCGGCGGCAGGCCCCGCCCGGCCAGCCGCGGCCACACCCAGACGGTGGCCGCGAGCCCGGCCACCGCGAGCACCGCGGTGGTCACCAGCAGCGCGATCGAGGTCAGTCCCATGAACAGCAGGAATATCCCGGCCGGCGTAAGCGCGTGGTTAACGGCGAGATTAACCGGCAGGAGCTTCAATCGGTATTTGTGAAGCGTCCTTGGATCCCCGCGCTGGCGGGTTACGCGTCGCTGGTCATCGGCCTGCTGGACATCGCCAAGGCCGTGGCGCCGCGGCTGGAGCACACGCGGATGGGCCAGTGGTCGGATCTGCTGCCCGGGACGGTGACGACCGTGGCGCGGGCGACGTCGCTGGTGGTCGGCATCATGCTGGTGATGATCGCGCACGCGCTGCGCCGGGGGAAGGTGCGGGCCTGGCGGGCGGTGGTGGTGCTGCTGCCGGTGAGCGCCGTCATGGGCGTGCTGCACCTGCGGCCGGTGACCGCCGCGATCAGCGTCGTGCTGCTGGCCGTGCTGGTGGCCGGCCGGCGGGAGTTCACGGCGCTGCCCGACCCGCGCTCGCGCTGGCGGGCGTTGTGGAACCTGCTCGTGCTCGGCGCGATCGACATGGGGCTCGGCTATCTGATCGTGAGCGTCCGGCCGGGCGCGCTGGTGGGCCGTCCGGGCGTGGCCGAGCGGCTGGAGCACGTGGCGCTGGGGCTGGCGGGCATCGAGGGGCCGGTCACGTTCACCGTGGAACGCGTCTCCGACCTGGTCTACTTCTCCCTCGTCGCGCTGGGCGCGCTGACCGCCGTGACGACGCTCTACCTGGCGCTGCGTCCGGAACGGCCGGCCGCCGAGCTGACCGCCGACGACGAACGCCGTCTGCGCGCCCTGCTGGACGTCCACGGCGAGCGCGACTCGCTCGGCTACTTCGCGCTGCGCCGGGACAAGAGCGTGATCTTCTCGCCGTCGGGCAAGGCGGCCGTGGCCTACCGGGTCGTCTCCGGCGTGATGCTGGCCAGCGGCGACCCGATCGGCGACCGCGAGGCGTGGCCGGCCGCGATCGCCGCTTTCATGGCCGAGGCGCGGCGGCACGCCTGGGTGCCCGCCGTCATCGGCTGCGGCGAGACGGGCGGCGAGGTCTGGACGAAGGTGGCGGGGCTGTCCGCGCTGGAGATCGGCGACGAGGCGATCGTCGAGGTCGACGGCTTCACGCTGGAGGGCCGTGCGATGCGCAACGTGCGGCAGATGGTCAACCGCACCCGCCGCGCCGGGTACGTCTGCCGGGTGCGCCGCGCCCGTGACGTGCCCGATGAGGAGAAGGAGCGCATCCGCCGGGCCGCCGGGCTGTGGCGCGGCACCCAGACCGAGCGCGGCTACTCGATGGCGCTCGGCCGGTTCGGCGACCCCGCCGACGCCGAGTGCCTGGTGGCCACCGCCTGCCGGGACGGCGACCTCAAGGCCGTGCTGCACTTCGTGCCGTGGGGCGCCCGGGGCGTCTCGCTGGACCTGATGCGCCGCGACCGCGACGCCGACCCGGGCCTGAACGAGCTGCTGATCGCCGAGACGCTGCAGGCCGCGCCATCGCTGGGGATCACGCAGGTGTCGCTCAACTTCGCGATGTTCCGCTCGACGCTGGCCCGCGGCGACCGGCTCGGCGCGGGGCCGGTGCTGCGGGCCTGGCGGTCGGTGCTGGTCTTCCTGTCGCACTGGTTCCAGATCGAGTCGCTGTACCGGTTCAACGCCAAGTTCCGGCCGATCTGGGAGCCGCGCTTCGTCGTCTACCCGAACGCCCGCGACCTGCCGAGGATCGGCGTCGCGGCGCTCCAGGCCGAGGCGTTCATCCCGTCGGGCCTGCCGCTGCGCGCCCGCCTGCGCCTCCCCCGGCCCTTCACCCACGACCGCGCCGCCGCCGCTCCCCAGACCCCGTGAACCGCGCGGTTCACGGGGAGGCGGCGGTGCCGGTGGCGGGCCACATGGTGTTGAGGCGGTCAGCGGTGGCCTGGTAGGCGCGCTCGGCCTCCGGCGTCAGGACGACGTCGGCGCCCGGCCCGGCGGCGGCCAGCCGTTCGCGCAGGACGATGGAGTCGGCGGTGTCGGCCAGGTCGAGCAGCCCGGTGAACCGGGCGGCGGACGACACCAGCTCGGTGGCGGGCAGGCCGGTGCACACGGCGTCGAGGGCCTGGCGGACCACGCCCCTGCCGACCGCGCCGAGGCCGAGCGCCACCGCGGCGGCCGACAGGGTGGCCACGTCGAGCGGGTCGACGTCGACCAGGCGTAGTGGCACGTGCTCGACCTGGCCGCCTGGGGCGTACAGGCGACCGGCGAGGCGGGCGGCGGCGGCGCGCCTGCCCTGCGTGGGGCCGATCGCGCGCCAGAGCCGGCGCAGCGCGGTCAGCGCGATCCCGCCGGCCAGCGGGCCGGGCAGCGGCGAGCCCACGGACTCGGCGGCGCGCAGCACCAGCAGCAGCCTCTCCAGCTCGCCCACCGCGCGGGCCAGGTCTTCGCCCAGGTCGGGGACGAGGACCGCGCGCGGGCCGAGGCCGGTCATGTGCGGCTCCTCACGGAGCCCTCGTCGTCGAGCGGTCGTCAGGCGGCGGAGCAGTCAACCGGAGGGTCACAACCGGAGCGTACGCCGCCCCGGCCACGCCGCACACCCCACCGATGAGCACCCCGCCCCCAGCCCGCGCCCACCCCACCGATGAGCACCCCGTCCCCAGGCCGCGCGCCCACCCGACTCCCCCCTCCCCCAGCCCGACGCCCACCCCGCGCACCCGTGCGGAGCGGGCGAGCCGGGCGTGTGGGAGGATCTGGCCTCGATGGGTCCATGGTCGTTGGTGCGGTGGCTGCGTGCGGCGAGCTTCGCCGGCACGTGTGCCGCGCTGGCCGCGCTCGCCCACCTGGCGGGCGGCGGCTGCTTCGACCCCGGGGCGCTGCTGGCGGGGTTCCTGCTGGTCCTCGCGCCGGCCCTGGCGCTGACCGGGCGTGAGCGCACGCTGCCCGCCATCGTGCCCGCCACGGGCGCCTCGCAGGTCGTCCTGCACCTGCTGCTCTCCCTGAGCTGCGACCATCCCGCACCCGTCGCCGCCCCCGCGAGCGTGCTCCACGCGCACGACACGGGCGCCCCGGGGTTCGGGATGCTGCTCGTGCACGCGGCGAGCGTGCTGCTGACGTCGGTCTGGCTGCGCTGGGTGGAGTCGGGGCTGTGCGCCCTGGTCCGCGAGCTGGCCGGGTGGGTGCTGCGCCCGCTGCTGGTGCTGTTCCTCGTCGTGGCCGGGTGGGCCGCGCCGGCGCGCACACCGGTGGGCGGGCGCGACGACGTCACGGCGCGCGTGCGGCTGTTCCTGCGGCACGTGCTGGTGCTGCGGGGGCCGCCCGCGGGTGGACCGGAGCCGCGATGGCCGGTCCGTCCGACGGTCGTGGGCCTGCCCGCCTAGGCGCGCCCGCGGTCCTTCGCGCGCCCGTCCGCCGCGGTTCCTCCGACGACAATCCCGGCTCACCGCCGTGCCCGCCCCCGCCGTGGGGCCGGTCCGGCGTGCGCGCCTCCGGACTCGACTCAGAGGACATCACCCATGAGACCTTCCCGTACCCGCCGGGCCTCGGCGGTCGCGCTCGTGCTGCTGGCCGCCGCCTGCGGCACGCCCGCGGCGACCGGCACCGAGGCGGCCACAGAGGCGGCCACAGAGGCCGCCACAGAGGCGGCCACCGCGGCCGCCTCCGCCGGCCGGACCGTCTACCCCCTCGCCTTCGACAACTGCGGCACGCGGGTCACCTTCCGCCGCCCGCCGCAGCGCGTCCTGATCCTGAACGGCACCAGCGTCGGCGAGGTGGAGAGCTTCCTGCTGCTCGGGCTGGAGCGCAGCATCCTGGCCAACGCCCAGAGCTACGGCGTGTCCGACGACCCCTCCATGACGGCCCGCATCAAGGCGCTGCCGACCGGCGGGCTGACCATGAACAAGAACTTCGACGTGCCCGCCGAGCAGGTGCTCAAGCTCAAGCCGGACCTGGTGGTCTCCACCTGGTCCGGCGGGTTCGACCCCGCCCGCGGCTTCGCCACCCGCGAGCAGCTCGCCGCGGCCGGCATCACCTCGCTGGTCAACCCGGTCAACTGCGCGATGGGCAAGCCGGAGGCCACCGAGCAGGAGAAGCGCGCCTACCGCAACCAGTCGATCAACTCCTCCCTGGAGTTCCTCAGCCTGCTCGGGCGGGTGTTCGACGTGCAGCGCGAGGCGTTCGACCTGATCGGGCGGCTGCGGGCGCGGGTGGAGTCGGTACGGGCCCGCGTCGCGGCGCTGCCGCCCAGGAAGGTGCTGATCGCCTATCCCGGCATGGCCATGATGAACGCCAACGGCCTGCCCGCCGTGATGACCGGCGGCATCTACGACGACGTCATCAGGGCGGCCGGCGGGGTCAACGCCTTCGCCGGCCAGACCGCCGACATGACGCGCACCCTCAACCGCGAGCAGCTCGCCACCGCCGAGGTGGACGTGCTGGTCGTCGGGCTGTTCACGCCCGAGGAGAAGGGCGAGGAGGCGGCGGCGAAGCTGTTCGCCGCCTACCCCCACTGGGCCGCGGCCAGGTCCAGGAGCTACACGGTCGTCTCCGACGGCGTCTATCTCGGGCCGCTGAACGCCTGGGCCGTGGAGAAGATCTCCAAGGTGGTGCATCCCGGTGGCTGACACGCTGACCGCGCCGCCGCGCCGCGCCGTCCCCGTCCCGCCGCGGCGGCCGCACGCGGTGTCCGGGCGGGCGACCGGGTTGCTGCTGGTCGGGCTCGGGGCCGCGCTGGTGGTGGCCCTGGTGATCGGCATCTCCGCCGGGTCGGTGAACCTGCCGCCGGACCAGGTGTGGGGGGTGGTGTGGGCGTACCTGACCGGGCGGGGCGAGCAGGCCGATCCGCTGCTCGCGCAGGTCGTGTGGGAGATCCGCACGCCCCGGGCGCTGCTGGCCGCGCTGGCCGGGGCCGCGTTGTCGGTGGCGGGGGTCGCGTTGCAGGCGCTGGTCCGCAACCCGCTCGCCGACCCGTACGTGCTGGGTGTGTCGTCGGCGGCGTCGCTGGGGGCCGTGCTGGTGCCCGCGCTCGGGGGCGGCGCGCTGGCCGGGCTGACCGGCGCGCTCGGCGTCACGGGGGCCGCCTTCGCCGCCGCGCTGCTGTCGGCGCTGGTGGTGTACGTCCTGTCCCAGCGTTCCGGCAGGCTGCTGGACTCGTGGCTGGTGCTGACCGGCGTGGCCGTCGGTTACCTGTGCTCGGCGGCCACCACGTTCGTGCAGCTCCAGCTCAACCCGACCGAGCTGCAGGGCATGATGTTCTGGCTGATGGGCAGCGTCGCCGGGGCGTCGTGGGCGGATCTGGGCGTGCCCGCGCTGCTCGTCGTGTGCTGCGTGGCCTGGCTGTCCTCGCAGGCGCGGGCGCTCAACGCGCTGCTGGCCGGCGAGGAGTCCGCGGTCGCGATCGGCGTGCCGGTCGCGGCGCTGCGGATCGGGCTGCTGGCGGCCGGGTCGCTGCTGACGGCGACGGTGGTCAGCGTGGTCGGCGGCATCGGGTTCATCGGGCTGATGGTCCCGCACATGGTCCGGTTCGTGGTCGGGGCCGACCACCGCCGGGTGCTGCCGGTCTCGCTGCTGGCCGGCGCGGTGTTCCTGGTGCTGGTCGACCTGGCGGCGCGGATCGCCGACCGGCCGAACGAGCTGCCGGTGGGCATCTTCACCACGGGGCTCGGCGTGCCGTTCTTCCTGTGGCTGCTGCGCAGGCGGCGGGCGGGAGGCGGCGGCGATGCGGCTTGACCTCGCGGGCGTCAGCGCGAGCATCGACGCGCGGCCCATCGTCACCGACGTCACGCTGAGCGCCGGGCCCGGCGAGTTCGTGGCACTGGTCGGGCCGAACGGCAGCGGCAAGTCCACGCTGCTGCGCACGGTCTACCGGTCGCTGCGCCCGTCGGGCGGCGTCGTCCGGCTGGACGGCGACGACCTGTGGCGGATGCGGCCCCGGCACGCCGCGCGGCGGCGGGCGGTCCTGCCGCAGCACAACCCGGCCGGAGAGGGGTTCTCCGTGGCCGAGGTCGTCGCGGCCGGGCGGCACAGCCACAAGCGGGCGCTGGACCGGGAGAGCGCGGGCGACCGGGCGGTGGTCGCCACGGCCCTGGAACGGGTCGGCATGGACTGGGCGGCCGACCGGCTGATGACCACGCTGTCCGGCGGCGAGCGGCAGCGCGTGCTGCTGGCCCGCGCGCTGGCCCAGGAGGCGCCGCTGCTGATCCTGGACGAGCCGGGCAACCACCTGGACGTCGGGTCCCAGCTGCTGCTGCTGGACCTGATCCGCTCGCTCGGCCTGACGCTGCTGGCCGCCCTGCACGACCTGGACCAGGCCGCCGCCTACGCCGACCGGATCGTCGTGCTGCGCGAGGGCCGGGTCGCCGGGCAGGGGCCGCCCCTGGAGGTGCTGACCCCGGCCTTCATCGAGGAGGTCTTCGGCGTCCTGGCGCATGTGGGGCCGCATCCGATCACCGGGCGGCCGCACGTCGCGGTGGCGTCCAGGGCGGGAGGTAAGCGCCTGCCCTAGGGCCGGTCAGCACTCGTCCCCCGGTGCGGAGCCGTGCCCGGCGCCGTCCGTCCGGCCGGTTATAAACGGAGCGGAGTGGATCTTCGTGGTGAAGGGGCCGGGGACCGTGTCGATCAGCAAAGCAGGACGAATGGCCGCCGGTGTCGGCCTGCTCGCGGCGGTGTGCGTGCCGGAGCGGGCCGTCGCCGTCCCGGCCCCTCCCCCGGTGGCGCCCCCGGTCGCGGCGCCGGTGCCCGCGCGGGCGCCGGTGCTGGACCTGGTGCTGGACGGCGGCCGGTTCGCGCTGCGGGACGCCTTCGCGATCCTGGCCGGCCGTCCCGTGCTCGCACGGGTGTCGGACGCCGCGCGAGCCCGCATGGCGCAGTCGCGGGCGGGAGCGCTGGCGGCCCTGAGCAGCCAGCGGGTGTACGGCTGGAACCAGGCGCTCGGCCCGCTGAAGGACCGCCCGCTCTCGCCGGAGGAGGCCGAGCAGTTCCAGCGCAACGTGCTGCGCTCGCACGCGGCGGGCGTCGGCCCGGCCTTCCCCGACGACGTGGTCAGGCTGGCCCTGGTCCTCAAGGCCAACCAGATGGCCAGGGGGAAGATGGGCGTCCGGCCCGAGGTGCCGCAGCGGCTGCTGTCCCTGGTGAACGCCGGGGTCGTGCCGGTGATGCCGCAGATCGGCTCGCTCGGCACCGGCGACCTGCAGCCGCAGGCGGCGGCCGGGCTGGCCGCGCTGGGCGAGGACGCGCCGGTGCACTACCAGGGCGAGACCGGGCCGGCCTCGCGGATGTTGCCGCGGGCCGGGCTGCCCGCGAGCTTCACCTTCGAGGCCGGGGAGGCGCTGCCGATCGTCAGCGGCAGCACGGTGCTGGCCGCCACGCTGATGCACGCCGTGCACCGGGCCACGGTGCTCGCCGACCAGGCGGAGGGGGCCTTCGCCCTGTTCATGGAGGCCACCAGGGCCGAGCGCGGCTCGCTGGACGCGCGCACGCACCGCGAGCGGCACATCCCGGAGGAGGACGCGGTCGCGGCGCGGCTGCGGACCATGGTCGCCGGTTCGGGCTGGATGACCGAGGAGGGCCGCAGGCGGCTCGACCCGGCGAACTACGAGCCGCGGGTGCAGGACGCAGTCTCGGTGCGCGCGGCCCCGCACATCATGGCCGGGCTGCGGCAGGTGCTCGCCGCCACCCGCCGGACGCTGGCGCGCGAGGCCAACTCCTCGGCCTCCAACCCGCTGGTCTTCCGGCGCGAGCGCGGCCCCGGCTACGAGTTCGTGATGGGCGGCAACTGGGACGGCTCGATCATGGGCCATCTCGCCGACAGCCTGAACGCCGAGATCACCGACCTCGGCGTCCTGTCGCAGGAGTTGTCCGGACGCCTGCTGTCACCCCGCTGGAGCTATGGCCTGCCGGCGAACCTGGCCGGCGGGAGCGTCGGCCTCAACTCCGGGATGGTGCAGGCGCAGTCGGTGACCGCGGCGGTGGTCCCGGAGATGCAGGTCAGGGCCCATCCGGCGGGCACGTTGTCGCGTCCGGTCAAGGACGGCCAGGAGGACCACAACACGATGGCCATGGCCTCGGCCCGCGACCTGCACGCCAACCTCGACCGCCTGGAGATCGTGCTGGCGGTGCAGTACCTGATGGCGGCGCAGGGCATCGACCTGATCGCGGCGAAGATGGCCGGCCTGCCGCTCGGGACGGCGACCCGCGCCCTGCACGACGAGCTCAGGCGATACGTCGCGCCGCTGGGCGACGACCGTTACCTGACCCCCGACCTGGAACGGACGATCTCGCTGGTGCACGCGGGCGGCCTGACGCCGTCCGTCGCCCCCTGAGACGGCCCGTCCGGGGCTCACCTGGCGGGCGGGGGCAGCAGGCGGACCGCGTCCAGGGCCAGCGCGAGGTCCACGATGTCCCGCGGGCGGGTGAGCGAGCGGCCGGTGAGCTGCTCGATCCGGCGGACCCGGTTGATGATCGTGTTGCGGTGGCAGAACAGCCGGCCGGCGGCCCTGGCGGCCGAGCCGTCGCAGGCCAGCCAGGTCTCCAGGGTGGTCAGCAGCGTGTCGCGGTCGGCCGGGTCGAGGGCGAGCAGCCGGCCGAGCGCGCCTTCGACGAGGTGGCCGGTGACGCCGGGCCGGCTGATCATCAGCACGGCCGGCACGCGCTCGTCCAGGCGGGCGATCTCGGGGCCGCCGTCGGCGCAGGTGCGCATGGCGAGGGAGGCCAGCTCGTGCGCGGTGCCCAGCTCGTCCAGGCCGGTGACGACGGGGCTGACGCCGGCCACGCCGCTGACGATGAGGCTCAGCTCCTGGCACAGGTCGTCCAGGGTGGCCCGGCCGAGCGCGACGACGGCGACCTCGTGGCCGGTGCGCATGCGCCACAGCAGCCGCAGCGCGCCCAGAGTCGCGGGCAGCCGGACGTCGTCGTGGTGGCGTCCGCCGGGGAAGCGCACGGTGACGACGGCGTAGCGGGCGCGTTCGGGCAGGCCGAGCGAGTCGGCGGCGGCGCGCACCACCCCCGCGTCGGCGGTGCCGTCGAGCAGGGCGTCCAGCAGCGCGTTGACGCGTTCCTTGCTGCGGCCGAGGATCTCCTGCTCGCGCCGGCCGTAGACGTCGCAGGCCACCAGCGACTGCCGGTCGATCGCGTGCCAGACGTGGCTGGCGGCGCGGACCAGGACGTCGAGGCGGTCGGGGCGCTCGCGTTCCATGTGGTCCACGATCGCCGACCAGGTCACCTGGCCGGCCAGCCGGTACATGCGCAGCAGCGACTCCAGCGGAAGGCCCTGCTCGGCCCTGCGCTGGGCCATCGACCGGGTGAAGACCAGGTCGCGCCGCTCGGACGGCTCCTGCAGGATCGCGGTCAGGCCCAGGCGCACGCCTTCGAGGGTGCTCTTCCAGTGCTCGTCGTAGGGGACGCAGGCGCTGTAGACGTCGTCGCCGCCGCGCGTCCTGGCGACCAGCTCGCCGGTCAGTTCGGGCAGGCGTTCGAGCAGTGCCCTGGCTGCGGTGCGTAACGTCTGGCGGACGTCCTCGTCCACGACCGTAGGGGGACGCATTCCCCGAGGCTGCCACCGGCCGCCGTTCCAGAACAAGGCTCTGTAGCGTTTTGTGACCTCGCGTTGTGCGGCTGCACAACGGGCCCCCGGCCGCGGTGGGCAGCGAGCCCGACTTCGCCGCCGCATCTGGACGGCGGCCCCGCCCGCCGGTTTGGGTGGGCCGCCATGGGGTCCTGTGAGGAAGACGAATGGCCGAGCTGAGCGTGGACGGTCTCGTGGTGGACTACGGTCCCGTCCGGGCGCTGGACGGCGTGTCACTGAGCGTGCCGTCCGGGGCGGTGGTGGCCGTGCTGGGCGCGAACGGCGCCGGGAAGACGACGTTGCTGCGGGCGGTCTCGGGAACGCTCCGGTTCCACCGGGGCCGGATCGCGGCGGGCGGCGTCAGCGTGGCCGGGGCGCGGATGGACGGGCAGCCGGCCGCGGCCGTGGTGCGGCGCGGCGTCACGCACGTGCCCGAGGGCCGCCGCGTGTTCGCCCGCATGACGGTGGAGGAGAACCTGCGGGCCGGCGGCCTGGGCACGCCGCGCGCGGCCGCCGTCCGGGCCGGGCGGCGGGTGCGCGAGCTGTTCCCGGTCCTGGCCGAGCGCGCGCACCAGCGCGCCGGGCTGCTGTCGGGCGGCGAGCAGCAGATGCTGGCCATCGGCCGGGCGCTGATGGCCGAGCCGTCGGTGCTGCTGCTGGACGAGCCGACGCTCGGCCTGGCCCCGCGGGCGGCCGCCACGATCGCCGCCACGATCAGGGCGATCAACGCCGCCGGCACCTCGATCCTGCTCGTCGAGCAGAACGTCGCCACGGCCCTGTCGCTGGCCTCCCACGCGTACGTGCTGGAGGTCGGCGCGGTCGCGCTGGCCGGGCCCGCGGCCGAGCTGGCCGCCGGTGACGAGGTGCGCCGCCGCTACCTCGGCGTGGACGACGGGACCCCGGCCCCGCAGGCGAGGGCCGGATTGCCGAGGTGGTCCGCGTGACCCCGACATACCAACCGGATGGTATGCCCGCCCTGGAGGTGCGCGACGTGACCGTCCGCTTCGCCGGACTGACGGCGCTGGACGGCGTCGGCTTCACGGTCGCGCCCGGCACCGTGCACGCGCTCATCGGCCCCAACGGCGCGGGCAAGTCCACCTGCTTCAACGTGCTGTCCGGCGTCTGCCGGGCCGCCTCGGGCAGCGTCCGGTTCGGCGCGAGCGAGCTGACCGCGCTGCGCCCGCACCGGATCGCCGCGCTCGGCGTCGCCCGCACGTTCCAGAACATCGCGCTCTCCCCGCACCAGCCGGTGCGGGACAACCTGCTGCTGGGCCGCCACCGGCTCACCCGGGCCGGGTTCGTCTCCGCGGGGCTCGGCCTGCCGGGCGCGCGCCGCGAGCAGCGCGCGCACGCCGCCAGGATCGCCGAGATCGCGGCCTTCGCCGGGCTCGCCGCGGTGCTGGACACGCCGGTCGGGCTGCTCCCGTACGGCGTGCAGAAGCGGGTCGAGCTGGCCAGGGCCCTGGCCATGGAGCCACGCCTGCTCCTGCTGGACGAGCCGGTCGCCGGGATGAACGGCGGCGAGCGGCTGGAGATGGCCGGGCTGATCAGGTCGGTACGGGAGAGCCTGGGCGTCTCCGTCCTGCTGGTCGAGCACGACATGGGCATGGTCATGCGGCTGGCCGACCGGGTGACCGTCCTGGACTTCGGCCGCCGCATCGCCGACGGGCCGCCCGCCGAGGTGCAGAACGACCCGGCGGTCATCGGCGCGTATCTGGGCGTGGAGGAGACGGAGTGATCACTTTTGTGGAGCTGCTCGTCAACGGGGTCTCGCTGGGGGCCGTCTACGCGCTGATCGCGCTGGGCTTCGTCGTCATCTTCAAGGCGACCGAGGTGGTGAACTTCGCGCACGCCTCGCTGCTGCTGGCCGGCGGGTACGTGGTGGCGCGGCTGCATCCGCACCTCGGCTTCTGGCCCGCCCTGCTGGCCGGGGTCGCGGCGGCGGCGGTCATCGGGGCGCTGGTGGAGTTCCTGGTCATCCGCCGCTCGAAGGCCGGTTCGCACAGCGTGCTGGCCATCGTCACCATCGGCGTGGACATCGTGCTGACCACCGAGCTCACCCGGCGGATCGGCACGGAGGTGCTGGCCATGGGCGACCCGTGGGGCTCGCGGGTGCTGCGCCTCGGGCCGGTCACGGTCGCCGAGACCCGGGTCGTCGCGCTGGTCGTGGCCGGGGTGCTGATCGCGGCGTTCCTGCTGGCGTTCAAGTACACCGGGTGGGGGGTGGCGATGCGGGCCACCGCCGAGGACCCCGAGACGGCCGCGCTCATGGGCGTGCGGCTCGGCCGGGTCTCGGTCAGCGCGTGGGCCGTGGCCGGGGCGCTGGCCGCGGTGGCCGCGCTGTTCCTGTGCGTCTTCCCCACGCCCGGCCTGGACCGCGGCTCCTCGCTGGCCGCGCTGAAGGCCTTCCCCGCCGCGATACTCGGCGGCCTGGACTCCACCACGGGCGCGCTGGCCGGCGGCCTGATCGTCGGCGTCACCGAGGCCCTGACCACCGGCTACCAGAACGACCTGGCCTTCCTCGGCCGCGGGATCGGCGACGTGGCGCCGTTCCTCGTCATGGTCGTGGTGCTGCTGCTGCGGCCCGCCGGGCTGTTCGGGACGCGGGAGCGGGCCCGTGTCTAGAACCGTCGGGTCACTGGTGGCCCTGGCCGTCTTCGTCGCCGTGCCGTTCTACCTGGAGGGGTTCTGGCTGCAGGCGGGCCTCTTCGCGATGGCGGCCGCGATCGGCGCGATCGGCGTCAACCTGCTGACCGGGGCGACCGGGCAGTTGTCCATGGGCCACGCCTTCTTCCTGGCCGTCGGCGCCTACGCCTACGTCTACCTGGCCGCCGAGCCCACCGCGTCGCTGGGCGGCCTGGGCCTGCCGACGCCGGTGGCCGCCATGCTCGCGGTGGCGCTGGCCGGGGTCGCGGGCGGGCTGTTCAGCCCGATCGCGGGCCGGCTCAAGGGCGCCTACCTGGGCATCGCCACGCTGGCGCTGATCTTCGGCGGGCAGCATCTGCTGTTCAACGCCGGGCCGGTCACCGGCGGGTTCAACGGGCGTGCCGTGCCGGCGATGGAGGTCTTCGGGTTCGCCTTCGCCGACGGGCCGGAGCTGGTCGTCATGAACGTGCCGTTCGGCGCGCTGGAGCGGCTGTGGTTCCTGGGCGGCCTGGCGCTGCTGGGAGCGGCGCTGTTCGCCCGCGGCGTGCTGCGCGGGCGGCCCGGCAGGGCGCTGAACACGATCCGCGACCACGAGATCGCGGCCGGGGTGATGGGCGTGCCCGTCACCCGCTACCGGGCCGGCGTCTTCGTGTTGTCGTCCATGTACGGCGGCCTGGCCGGCGTGCTGCTGGCCCTGGTCTTCCAGCGGACCGTGCCCGACTACTTCGGCATGCTGCTCTCCCTCGACTACCTCGCGATGATCGTCATCGGCGGCCTGGGCTCGGTGGGCGGCGCGGTGCTCGGCGCCGTCTTCGTCTCCCTGCTGCCGCAGCTGCTGACCCGTTACGGCGACGCCATCCCCCTGGTGTCGCCGTCCGGCTCCGGCGGCGGCCTGTCCCCCGCCGAGGCCGCCCGCATCATGTACGGCGCCGCCGTCGTCGCCGTCGTCCTCTTCCTCCCGGGCGGCCTGCTCGGCCTGCCGCGCGTCCTGCGCCGCCGGTCACCGGGGCGCCGCCCGTCCGCTTCACCGTCACCGGATCCGTCCCCGAAGACCAGGAGCTCACATGTCCCGTAACCGCACGGCCGTCCTGGCCGCGCTGCTGGCGCTGGGGCTGGCGGCCACCGCCTGCGCCAGCGGCAAGGCCACCGGCGGCGGCCAGGCGACCGCCACCGCCGCCGGCGGCGACGGCGTCAGGACCGGCCC
This sequence comes from Nonomuraea sp. NPDC048881, assembly GCF_040649795.1. Classification (NCBI taxonomy): domain Bacteria; kingdom Bacillati; phylum Actinomycetota; class Actinomycetes; order Streptosporangiales; family Streptosporangiaceae; genus Nonomuraea; species Nonomuraea sp. NPDC048881. The sequence goes on along the minus strand of NZ_JBEZGC010000003.1, from coordinate 187,800 downwards.
CGGCGTCACCGCCGACACGATCACGCTCAGCCTGCTCACCGATCTGACCGGCCCCTACGCGTCGCTGGGCAAGAGCCTCACCCAGGCGCAGCAGCTCTACTTCGAGCAGGTCAACCAGAGCGGCGGCGTCTGCGGCAGGAAGATCGAGACCATCGTCCGCGACCACGGTTACGACGCGCAGAAGGCGATGGCCGCCTACGCCGAGGTCGCGCCGAAGACGGCCGCGATCCCGCAGTTCATCGGCTCGCCGATGGTCACCGCGCTCAAGGACCGGATCACCGCGGACAAGATCCTCACCCTGCCCATGGCGTGGGCCACCGGCCTGCTCGGCAGCGAGGCCATCCAGGTCACCGGCACCACCTACGACGTGGACATGATCAACGCCGTCGACTTCCTGGTGAAGGAGAAGGGCGTCAAGGCCGGCGACCGGATCGGCCACCTGTACTTCGAGGGCGACTACGGCGAGAGCGCCCTCGCCGGGTCCAAGTACGCCGCCGGCGAGCTGGGGCTCACGCTGGTCGAGCAGAAGATCAAGGCGACCGACCAGGACATGACCGCGCAGGTGGCGGCGTTCAAGAAGGCGGGCGTGCGGGCCGTGCTGGTCTCGGTCGGCCCGCGCCAGGCGGCCTCGCTGGTCGGCGTGGCCCTGGCCGCCGGGATGGACGTGCCGTTCGTCGGCAGCAACTCGGCCTACAGCCCGCAGCTCCTGGCCACCCCGGCCGCGCCGGCGCTGCTGAAGGACTTCTTCTACGTGACCGCGGGCGCCCCGATCAGCGCGCCGCTGCCCGCCTACGCCAAGCTCATCGCCGACTATCAGGCCAAGTACGCCGGCCAGCCCCTGGACAGCGGCGTGGCGGCCGGCTGGACCGCGGCGATCATCGTCGGCGACGCGCTGCGCAAGGCGTGCCAGGCCAAGGACCTCAGCCGGGCGGGCATCGTCGCGGCCCACCGGTCGCAGAAGTCGTGGGAGGCCGGGCTGGGCGGCACGCCGATGGACTTCAGCGTCTTCGACCGGCCCGCCTCGCGCGCCTCCTACGTGGTCAAGCCCGACAAGCAGGCGGTGGGCGGCGCCGTCATCCTCAAGGAGGCGGCGGTGTCGGAGCTGGCCGGGAAGTACACCGTGCCGGCGGCCGGCTGACCGGCGGCCGCGCCACCGGCGCCCACCACCGGCGCGCACCACCGGCGGGGTCACCGCCCGGCGGGCTCGCCGGTGAGCCCCGCCGGGCGGGGGGCGGCCAGCATGCGGCGGTAGACCGCCTCGTAGGCCGCGGCCATCGCGCTCACGCCGAAGTGCCGCTCGACGTGGGCGCGGCAGGCCCGCGGGTCGAGCCGCCCGGCCGCCTCGATCGCCGCGGGCAGCTCGGCCGGCTCCCGCAGGACGAACCCCGTCACGCCGTCCACCACGATCTCCGGCACCGCGCCCCGGCCGATGGCGACGACGGGCGTGCCGCAGGCCATGGCCTCGATCACCACCATGCCGAACGGCTCCTCCCACTGGATGGGGAAGACCATGCAGCGGGCGGCGGCCAGCAGCTCGCGCTTGCGCCCGGCGTCGGCCTCGCCGAGATAGGTGACGCCGGGGCCGAGCCGCGGCCGTACGTGCTCGTCGAAGTAGACGTGCTCGCACGGCTCGGTGAGCTTGCCGGCCAGCACGATGCGGCGGCCCGCGGCGCGGGCGGCGTCGATGGCCAGGTGCGGGCCCTTGCTGTGGCTGAAGCGGCCCAGCCACAGCACCCAGTCCTCCTTGTGCTCCCGGAAGGGGAAGGAGGCGGTGTCGAGCGCGTTGTGCACGGTGGCGATCCAGTTGAGGTCGGGAGCGTCGGCGCGCTGGGCGTCGGAGACGGCGATCAGGTTGACGTGCTCGCCGAGCGCCCGGTACACCTCGCCCAGCTCGCCGCCGGCATCGCCGTGGCAGGTGACCACGGTCGGGGTCGCCCGGCCGAGGGCGGTGAGCGGCCCGGCCAGCGAATGGTCGTGCACGATGTCGGCGGGCAGCCCTTCCAGCGCCCGCCAGGCCTGGGCGGCGTGCAACACCTCGGGCAGCCCCTCGCCGATCCGCTCCGAGGGCGCCTCGGGGTAGGTGACCAGGAACTTGGCCGGGAGACCGGTGCTGCCCGCGCCGATCAGCGTCACCTCGTGGCCGCGGGCGGACAGGCCCGTGATCAGGTCGGCGAGCATCTGCTCGATCCCGCCGTAGGCCCGCGGCGGGACCTCCTCCCAAGGCGGAGCGACCATCACGATGCGCAGCGCGCCTTCCCAGTCGTCCTCGGAATCCGTCGTCATCCCAGCACCTCCCCCGTGTCGGTCCGGTCGTCACAACGCCGGCAGGCCGTGCGCCCTGCGGGCGGGGCCGGAGCGGCAGGCGCCGCTGATCGGGCAGCGCGGTTCGGTGACCAGCTCGACGCCGTCGGGCAGGCCGGACACCAGCGGCGTGCCGTCCTCGCCCCTGACGCGGATGCCGACCCTGGAGTCGCCCACCGGCATGCCCTTGATCGTCACCTCCCCGAACCCCTCGGGCAGCGCCGGGACCAGCCACATCTTCCCGTACGGCACCCACGGGTCCAGCCGCAGCAGCGTGCGCAGGAGCTGGATGGGCGCGGCGGCGGCCCACGCCTGCGGCGAGCACGACGTCGGGTACGGCACCGGCCGCCCGTACTCCTCCTTGCCGAACCCGCAGAACAGCTCCGGCAGCCGCCCCCCGAAGGCGTGCGCGGCCTCCAGCAGCCCGACGGCGATGCGCTGGGCCTCCTCGACGTGGCCGTAGCGCATCAGCCCGGCGGCGATGATCGCGCTGTCGTGCGGCCACACCGAGCCGTTGTGGTAGCTCATCGGGTTGTAGGCCCCCATGGACGAGGCCAGCGTGCGCACCCCGAACCCGGTGAACATCTCCGGCGAGAGCAGGTGGCGGGCCACCTGCCGGGCCTTGTCCTCGTCGGCGATGCCGGCCCACAGGCAGTGGCCCATGTTGGAGCCGAGGCCGTCGATGGGCCGGCCGCGCCCGTCCAGGCCCATGGCGTAGTAGCCGGGGCCGGGCAGCCAGAACCGTTCGTTGAACGCCTCCCTGATCTCGCGCGCCCGCTGCACGTAGCGCCGCTCGGCGGCCTCGTCGCCCTGCTGGCAGGCGAAGTGGGCGCGGGCGAGGTAGGCGGCGTAGACGTAGCCCTGCACCTCGGCCAGGGCGATCGGCGGGCGGGCGATGGTGCCGTCGGCGAAGTTGACGCCGTCGAAGGAGTCCTTCCAGCCCTGGTTGACCAGGCCGCGGTCGGTCTTGCGCTGGTACCAGACGAAGCCGTCGCGGCTGGCGTACTCCTCGATCCAGGCCAGGGCGGCGTCGGCGTGCGGCAGCAGCTCCTCGACCGCCTCGCGGTGCACGCCCCAGCGGCGCAGCTCGCCGAGCAGCATGACGAACAGCGGGGTGGCGTCCACCGAGCCGTAGTAGGCCCGCCCGCCGTACGGCGAGGAGCCGTCCTGGACGCCGAAGCGCAGCTCGTGCATGATCTTGCCGGGCTCCTCCTCCGACAGCGCGTCGACCTTGGCGCCCTGGAGCCGGGCCAGCCGGCGCAAGGTGCCGAGGGCGAGCGTCTGGTCCAGCGGCAGCGCCATCCAGGAGGTCAGCAGCGAGTCGCGGCCGAACAGCGTCATGAACCAGGGCGCGCCGGCGGCGATCGCGGGCGGCTCGTCGGGATGGTCGCGGTCGAACAGGCGCAGGCTGCCCAGGTCCTCGCGGGAGCGGGCCAGGGCCTCGACGAGAGCGGCGTTCGTGCTCTCCAGGACGGGGGTGCTGGCGGTCCACTCGGCCAGGCGGCGGGCCGGCTCGGCGTGGTGGGGGGGATGGGCGACCGGGAACCGGGCCGAGGACTCCTCGCCCTCGTGGACCGGCGTCACCAGCACGGTGACGCGCCATTCGCCGCGGGCGGGCACCACGACGTCGAAGGTGAGCAGGCCCGGCGCGGTGACGACCGGCGTGCCGGGCGGTTCGACGGCGATCCTGGCGCCGCGGGCGCGGCTGGGCGAGTAGACCTCGATGCCGCGTTCGCCGGGGTTCATCTCGACGTCCTCGGCGGGCCAGCTGCGTTCGGACTTCACCTCGAACAGGTCGGCCAGGTCGGCGCCGGCCTGCACGCACACGACGCAGCCCGCGGCCTCCTCGGACATGTTGCGCAGCGTGAGGTCCTCGCGCAGCCCGCCGCCGATGTACCGGTCGCGCACCACGAGCAGCGTGCTCTCCGCCCATCCGGGACGCGGCCGGGCCTTGCCGAGGAAGGTGGCGTGGTAGGGCTCGCCCATGATGACCTGCAGCGGCTCGACGGGATGGTCGTCCACGCGCAGCATCCAGCGGGACAGCAGACGGGTGTCGGCGTGGTAGACGCCCTGCGCGCCGCCGGGGACGATGTCGCCGCCGTGCTGGCACACGCAGAACGAGCCGCCCTCCACGAGCGTGACCGTGTCGCCCAGCGCGCCGGGTTGTCCCTCGAAGGTCCATGCGTTCACCGACGAACCCCCAGTCCTTCCCCCGGTCCCGCGCCTTGCGGGGGCAGGTCCCCGCACGTCAGGAGTGCTATCCGGAGGAAGAAGGGGAAATCCCATGACTGCCTAGATTCTTAACCCCTCATCCCGATATTTCGGTATCTGGGAGGGGTTTCGGCCGGGGAGGGTGGTTCCTCCCCGGCCGGGGGCCTCAGGCGGCGGCCTTGGCGGTGAGCGCCACGGTCGCCTGGCGGGTGACCCCGCTGACGGTGACCGCGACCGTCACCTGTCCCGTCCGCAGGGCCGTGATCGTGCCGGTGCCCGGGTCGAGCACCGCCACGTGCCACGGCTTGGCCGTCTGGCGGGTGCCGACGTGCAGGTTGGGCGAGCCGGACCAGGTGACCGAGACCGGGTAGGCGGCCGGGACGGCCCGGTCGTCCTGCCGGATCGCCGCCGTGACCGGCGCGGGCGCGCCGACGGCGACGGTCGCGGGCGCGGTCAGCGTCAGCTCGTCCACGTGCGGCCGCACCTGCGTGCCGATCCAGTCGGGCGCGTCGGTGAACCAGTTGCGCCGGACGTGCTCGGCCTCGGCGGGCGTCACGGGGTCCACGCCCCACAGCGACCAGCCGGTGAAGCCGCCGTCCTCGGGGGCGGTGGCCGGGTTCTTGCCGGAGTTGCCGTTGATGAAGTACGGCACCGCGTCCACGCGCGAGGCGTTGAACGTGCCCACGTGCCCGCCGATGAAGGCCGCGCCCTTGCCGGTGTCGCGCTGGAAGCCGGCCAGCCAGCCCTCGACCAGCGCGGCCTCCTTCCGGTCGCCGAGCTGGCTGCCCTTGCCCGGCGTGGGGTCGCGCGGCGGCACGTGGAACAGCACGGCGACGGATCCGACGGAGGCGTCCTTCGCCGCCTTGTCGAGCTCGGAGCGGAGCATCGCGACCTGGTCGTAGCCGCCGCCGCGCAGGTTCAGGCGGGAGGTGTCCAGGGTGACGAAGCGGGTGCCCTTGTGGTCGAAGGTGCCGTACGTGTCGCCGAAGACGGCCTTGAAGTTGTCGATCTTGCCGCCCATGACCTCATGGTTGCCGGGGATGTAGTGATATTTCAGCTCTCCTCCCAGCTCCTCGTCGAGGATCTTCTTCGCCAGCGCGAAGTCCTCCGGCGACGCCTCGTCCACCAGGTCGCCGTTGATCAGCAGGAAGTCGGGCTTGGCGGCCTTGATCTCCTTGAGCGTGCGGCGGGCGTTCCTGACGATGTCGCTGTCGGGGTTCCTGGCCACGAACTGGGCGTCCGACATGACCGCGAACCGCCAGGGCGCCTTGGCCACGTCCGCCTTGACCACCGGGTCGGCGACCTTGGGCACGGCGGGCGCGGTGATCGACGGCGGCACCTTGGCCACCAGGCCGTCGATCAGGATGTCGTTGCTGTACTTGGCGTCGGCCCGGGTCTCGGCCACGTAGAAGCGCCGGAGCTTGAGCGGGTAGTTGACCCCGGCGGGCACCGGGAACTCGACGTACTGCCAGCCGGTCCACGTCATGTACGGCCCGCGCAGGATCTGCGACTGGCCGAGCGCGTCGTAGAACTCCAGGCTGGGCCACTCCCCCTTGCCGGTGGAGTTGATCCACAGCCCGAACGCCTGCGGCTGCCCGTCCACCACGATCTGCTGCGGCGGACTGGCGTACGCGGCCCGGGTGGCGGTCGAGGTGGTGAAGTCGTAGGACAGCTTGAGCCCGCCGCCGCTCTGGCCCGGCGCGGCCGACAGCGAGCCGGTGGCGCGGGCGGCGGCGAAGGTCCACTTGGCCGCGTCCTCGAAGTCGGCGACCGGCTTGGACTCGAAGCCGACCGTCACCGGCACGGCCGTGGTGATCTTGCCGACCTTGGCGGTGATCAGCCCGGAGCCGGTGGCCTGCCGGGCCTTGACGGTGAAGTAGCCGTGCTCGGCCGGGGTGACCTCGAACAGGTTCCGGTCGTAGTCGAGGGTGAGGTCGTCCGGCTCGATGGGCGCGGAGTTGCCGTTGTGGTCGTAACCGACGACGCCGAAGGCGGCGCTGCCGTCGGCGCCCGAGATGCCGAGCCGGTCGGCCGTGGCGCCGAGCCGCTGCAGCGGCTGGAGCACGGTCAGGCCGATCGTGCCCTTGGCACCGCCGCGCGCGGCGGTGACCGTGGTCTGGCCGGGCACCAGGGCGTGGAACCTGCCGTTCCTGATCACGCCGTGCACGGCCGGGTTGGCCCGCCAGGACGGCGTGCCGGCCGCGGGGCCGTACGTCTCGTCGTAGCCGGCGGCGGTCAGCCGCCTGGTCAGGCCGGGGAAGACGCGGTCGGGACGGCCGCCCGCGACCGGGCCGACGCCGGGCGCCTTGGCCGGGTCGCTCGCGGTCTCCAGCCAGAAGCCCTTGAGCTTGCCGCTGCCCTCGGGCGCGTACAGCGCCAGGCCGTTGGGCACGTGGCGCTCGCCGCCGTCGGAGGGGCTGTTCTCCACCTGCACCTCGGCCGAGCCGGGCTCGCGCGCCAGCAGGGTGGAGGAGCCGCCGCCGTCGAGGTTGAGCGCGTTGGCCGCGCCCAGGTCCACCATCATGGCGGCCAGCTCGTTGAGCGTGACGCCGCGGCTGTCGGCCTGGCGGCCGTCCACGGTCAGCAGGTACATCTTCCTGCCGTCGGCGGAGAAGCCCACGGCGGTGCGCGGGTGCGCGGCCGGGTCACCGCTGTTCTGCACGACGCCGTCCTTGACCAGGACGTAGTTGCCGCCGACGGCCGCCTTGACGGCGGCGCCGTCCGACGCCTTCGGCTGGTACTTCACGTCCACGCGGTCGCCGGCCTTCAGGGCCGACAGGGCGGCGGCGCCGGCGTCCCGGCCGAGCAGGATCGTGGTGCCGGCCGGGATGGGCCCGGTGCCGGCGGCGTTGCGCACCTCGGTGACCACGCCGTCCACCAGCACGACCTCGGCGACCGTGGCGGCGCCCTCGACGGCGCGGGCCCGGCTGTAGGAGCCCCACAGCGGCGTGAACAGGCCGACGCCGCCGTTCTGCACCATCTGGTTGAACTGGGTGAGCGCGATCGGCACGCCGCCGGAGGGCGTGGCGGTGCCCTCGAAGTACATCTTGAGCACCCGCCCGACGCCGTCGCCGCTGACGGCGACCGCGTTGTCGTGCCCGGCGGCCGGCGACTGGACCAGCGTGCCGTCCTGCACGCCGATGCCCTGGGCGGCGCCGGAGTTGTTGATGTCGAAGAAGTCGCCGTTGACCGCCGCCACCGCGCGGGAGCGCCCGGCGGGGCCGGACAGCGGCTCGGTCTTGGTCACCTCGCCGGAGAAGACGTAGTCGGCCCTGGGGCCGCCCTTGCCGCCGCCGAGGTCGGCGGTCAGCGCGTCGGCGCGCAGCCAGCCCAGCGCGTCGTAGGTGTCGAACGAGGTGAGCGAGAGGCCCGGCGCGACCGGCCGGGTCCTCTTGGCCGTCTCCAGCCGGGGCTGCCCGGCGGTGGCCTGGCTGATCAGCGTGGAGGGCGGCGGGTAGGAGGACGCCTTCAGCGCGTCCTCGGCGGGCGGGGCGGGGTCGGCCTGCGCGGGCGCGCTCAGGGCCACCGGCCCTAACACGAGCGCGGCGGCGGCCAGGAAACGGAGGGTCTGCACGACCGAACTCAATCGTTCGTGGATATAAGTTTCAAGACTTCGGAGTGAACTAAAAGAAAATTTCAGATCTTGTGGCGTCCCGGGCCACGCCGGACGATGGGACGCGTGGATCGACAGGCGCTCTACCGCGACCCGTACCCGCTCTACGCCCGCGCCCGCGCCGCCCCCGGGCTCACCTTCGTCGAGGAGCTGGACGCCTGGCTGGTGGCCCGGCACGACGACGTGCGCGAGGCGCTGTCCAGGCCGGACGACTTCTCCTCCCAGGGCGCCCTGCGGCCCGACGTGATCCCGAGCCCGCGGGCCTTCGCCGAGCTGGCCGGGGTGCCGGGCGGCGCGCCCGTGGTGCTGAGCACCGACGGCGAGGCGCACCGGCGCTACCGCAGGCCGCTCACCCGCGGCCTGTCGCCCACCCGGGTGGCCGCCGCCCTGCCGTTCGTCACCGCCACGGCCGCCGACCTGGTCACCGCGTTCGTCAAGGCGGGCGGGGGCGAGTGGATGTCCCGCTACGCCAGGCCGCTGCCCGCCGCCGTGATCGGCCACCTGCTGGGCCTGGACGCGGCCGACGTGCCCACCGCGATCAGGGGCGGCTTCCGGGCCGAGGACCTGTTGTTCACCCCGATGCCCGAGGACGAGCAGATCGCCGCCGCCCGCGACGTGGCCGCGCTGCGGCGGCTGCTGGCCGCCCACGCCGCCCGTTCAGGCGAATCCGCCGACCTGACCGGCGAGGTGGTGCGAGGTCTGGCGCCCGGCCCCGGCGAGCCGACGCCCGTCCAGCGCGACGAGATCGCCTCCAACGTGGAGAACGTCATGCTCGCCGGGCATCTCACCACGACCGCGCTGCTCGGCTCGGTCGTGCACCGCCTGCTGCGCGACCGCCGCCAGTGGGAGCTGCTGTGCGCGAGCCCGGCCGAGCTGATCCCGGCCGCGATCGAGGAGGCCGCCCGGTACGAGGCGCCCGTCCAGGGCTTCCGTCGCCGCGTCACCAGGCCGCTGACGCTGGCCGGCACGCCTTTGGACGAGGGCTCGACGGTCTTCGTCTCCTTCGCCTCGGCCGGCCGCGACGAGGCGGTGCACGAGCGGCCCGACGTCTTCGACATCACCCGGCCGCGCGCCCGTCATCTGGCGTTCGGCCATGGCGTGCACGGCTGCCCCGGCGCGTTCCTGGCCCGCGAGCAGCTCCGGGTGACGCTGGAGCTGCTGGTGGCCGAGCTGCCCGGCCTCCGGCTGGCCCGCACGGACGTCGTGATGGCCGCCACGCTCATCCACCGCGCGCCCGAGGAGCTTCATCTGACCTGGTGAGCCGGGCCAGGGTCTCCTCGTAGGCCGGGTCGAGCCAGTAGTCGGAGTGCCAGCGCGCCTCGGGCAGCGGCTCGCCCGGCCCCGGCTGGAGCGGGTCCCAGCAGAACCGGTCGACGGTCTGCTCCCCCTCGCCCGCCGGACGCGGCCCGAACGGGTCGACCCGGCGGAAGACCGGCCCCCCGATGGGGTCGCTGAGCCGGTACAGGTTCGTCCAGCGGACGGCGTCGCGCATCGCCGACAGGCCGGGGGTGCCGAAGTAGGCGGGGAAGAAGGCGGCGTACAGGCGGCGCAGCGGCGAGCCGTGGGTGAGCAGCCGGACGCGGGGCCGCAGCTCGGGCCGTACCTGGAGGACGAGCGCGGCGGTGAGCACGCTGCCCTGGCTGTGGCCGGACAGCACCACCTCGTCGTCGGCGGTCCTGGTCAGGGTCTTGACCCGGGCGAGCAGCTCGGGGATCACCCGTTCGGTGTAGCAGGGCGGCGCCAGCGGGTGGATGGCCCTGGGCCAGAAGGTCGAGACGTCCCACAGGATGCCGACCGTGCGGCGCAGCCGCGTGTCGCTGTACGTGCGGCGGCCCAGCAGGACCAGGCCCACGACGATCGCCGTCATGGCCCAGCTCCCGATCGAGGCCAGCAGCCCGGCCAGCCCGCCCACCGGGGCGAACAGGTGGAACCGGTAGATCACTGTCACCGCGCCGGAACCGGCCACGCCGATGCCGGTGAGCACGGCCAGCACGAGCCCGGCGCGGTCGGTGAGGGCGGCCAGCGCCCACTTGCCGGCCACGTCCCGGTCGTAGGCGCCGTAGTAGGGGGTCAGCTTCGGGGTGAGCGCGGCGGCGGCCGACCCGCGGGCCAGCCACAGCTCGGCCGCCACGGCGACGAACCCGATCACCAGCAGCGGCACGAGCGCGGCCGTCCACCAGACCGGGTCGTCGAGGTAGAGCCGGCGGTCGACCGGCCCCGGCTCGGCGACCGAGGCGGGCACGCCGAAGAACGTGGCGGTCCAGAACAGCAGGCCGAGGGCGAGCACGTTGGCGCTGCCGGCCGCCACCATCAGCGTGAACCAGGCCGCCATGCCGCACATCGCCCGCCGCTCGATCGGGTCGCCGGTCTCGGCCGGCCGGTCCATGCGCGCCAGGACGAACGTCGCCACCAGGATGAACAGCCCGAGCCCGACAGTCAGCGCGAACTGGAACGCTCCAACGCCGATGCCGGGCAGCTGCCGCCCCGGCAGCGCGGGCGACATCCCGGCCAGGGCGGCGGCGATCGTGGCCACGAAGGCCAGCGGCCCGGCCACCCGCAGCGCCCGGCACGCGCCGGTGAGCCAGGGCGGGACCGCCTCGCCGGGGGCCAGCCGCCTGGCGATGCCGGGCAGCGCCGCCAGCACGGCGGCGGCGACCTGGACGGCGGCGTTGGCGGCCGTCAGCGCCAGCCCCCGCGGGTCGCCCACGAACGGCGCCGACACCGCCAGGCCGATCGACCCCAGCGCGAAGGCGACGTGCACGGCCCGCAACCGCCACACGGGCGCGCCGCCGTGCCACAACCGCGGCCGGGCCAGCAACGGCCCGGGACGCGAGCCGCCGTCGTGCGGGATGCCGGTCTGCTCGTCGCGCTCCCAGGTGCGCCGCGCCAGCCACCACAGCAGCACGACCACCGCGAACGGCGCCAGCGCGGCGACCGCCAGCCGCCGGGACGGGTCGGCGCCCCACAACTCGCTCATCCAGTGGACCCAGGCGGGCGCGCTCTCGCGGGCGCAGGCCCGGCCGGCCGCGGTGCACTGCCAGCCGACGAGGTCGACGCTCGCCCGGGTGACCGCGCCCACGAGGGTGCCGGTGAGCAGCAGCGCGAACAGCCGCTGCGCCGCCTCGGCCACGTGCCGCAGGCGGGCGCCGGCCGGAGGTCTGGGGAGCATGAAGTAGGACAGGTTGGCCAGGGAGAAGGGCAGCAGGAGCAGCCAGAGCGCGATGGTCCTGCCGCCGGAGGTGAGACCGCCCCAGGCGTAGGCCTCGCGGTGGCGGACGCCGGGCAGGTCGTCCTGCTCGCCGTCGGGCCGGCCGCCGGGCCACCAGCGGCGGTAGAAGCCGGTGGTGGCGTCGCCGGCGATCTGGCGGGGGTGGGGATGGTTGAGGATGCTCGCCGGCGGGGTGCCGGAGACGCCGTGCACACGTAGTTCGGTCATGCCTCCGCAGGTGGGGTCCAGGAATCCGTCCATGAGCCCAGGATCACGCAAAGTCACTGATTACGCAAAGTAATGACACGGTCACGAAAACAGAGACGTGTTCTCCGGACCTCTCCTGGCGGCCAGAGCCCTGCGGGGAAAGCCGCATTTCACGGTCGCCGCCGGGAGGACGTCGCCGCCAAGGCGTGCTCCTTCGGCGGCCACGGCCGGGCGGACGCCGAATACGCCTGCACGGCCATGCTGATGCCCGACGGCGCCGACGTCACCGAGAGCCAGGGCCTGCGCCCGTCCCCCGGCCGAGTTGCGCCGCCCGGCGCGGCGTCCTCGCATGGGCCGCCGCCGGGCGGGCACCATGATCTACGTGACCGCGATCGGCGACGGCGAGGCGCGGGCCCACTGGATCGACAGGGAGACGGTCGTCTGGACGGTGGATCCGTCGCTGACGCACGCGCTGGCCTGTGCCCCGGCCGGCGGCATCGCCTGCCACGACGGCCAACTGACCGGCCATGCCGTGACCGTCCCGCTCACGCCGGGCGCGCTGGACGAGGTTCGGCGGCGGGCGTGGCCGCACCTGGCCGGCGGCACCGTGCTCAAGCTGCGCCCCGAGGACGCCGGGCTGGTGAAGGAGGCGCTGCGCGGCCAGGTGGTGGCCGTGGCCCGCGACGGCTCGGGCGCGGTGGCCGCGGCGACCGGCGTGCAGATCCCGGGCGTGCTCGACGACGTCTACGCCGGGGCCGTGCGCGCCGGGCTCGGGCCGTCCGGACGGCTGCTGCCCCGGCTGGCCCTCTGGGCCCCCACCGCACGGCGGGTGGAGCTGGCGCTCGGCGGCCGCCGGCACACGATGCGGCTGGACGAGGAGACCGGCGTGTGGTCGATCCGCGGCCTGCCCACCTGGTACGGCAAGGACTACACCTACCGCGTCACCGTCTACTCCCCCGCCGCGGGAGGCGTCGTCACGAACGAGGTCACCGACCCCTACAGCCTGGCCGCCGCGCCCGACGGGGTGCGCAGCAGGCTGGTGAGCCTGGACGACCCCGCGCTCAAGCCGTCCGGCTGGGACCGGCTGGCCAAGCCCGCCCCGGTCCCGCTGGACCGCGCGGTCATCTACGAGCTGCACGTACGCGACTTCTCCGCCTCCGACGCCACCGTGCCCGAGGAGCTGCGCGGCACGTACGCGGCCTTCCGCCACGACGGCGACGGCATGCGCGAGCTGCGCGCGCTGGCCGCGGACGGGCTCACCCACGTGCACCTGCTGCCGGTGTTCGACGTGGCCACGATCCCCGAGCGCCGGTCGGACCGCACCGAGCCCGGCTGCGACCTCGCCGCCCTGCCGCCCGACTCCGAACGGCAGCAGGAGATCGTGGCGCTCACCGCGGACCGCGACTCCTTCAACTGGGGCTACGACCCGCTGCACTACACCGTCCCGGAAGGCTCGTACGCGACCGACCCGGACGAGCGGATCAGGGAGTTCCGCGCCATGGTCGCCGCGCTGAACGAGGCCGGGCTGCGCGTGGTCATGGACGTGGTCTACAACCACACCCACTCGGCGGACGTGCTGGACCCGATCGTGCCCGGCTACTACCACCGCCTGCTGGAGGACGGCTCCCTGGCGACCTCCACCTGCTGCGCCAACACCGCGCCCGAGCACGCCATGATGGGCCGGCTGGTGGTCGACTCGGTGCGCACCTGGGCCAGGCAGTACAAGGTGGACGGCTTCCGCTTCGACCTCATGGGCCACCACCCGAAGGCCAACATCCTGGCCGTGCGCGCCGCCCTCGACGCGCTCACCCCCGAGCGCGACGGCGTGGACGGCCGCTCGATCATCCTGTACGGCGAGGGCTGGAGCTTCGGCGAGGTGGCCGGCGACGCCAGGTTCGAGCAGGCCACGCAGGCCAACATGGCCGGCACCGGCATCGGCACGTTCGACGACCGGCTGCGGGACGCGGTGCGCGGCGGCGGCCCGTTCGACGCCGACCCGCGCGTGCAGGGGTACGGCTCCGGCCTGGCCGGCGCGCCCAACGGCGCGCCCGTCAACGGCTCGGCGGAGCAGCAGCGCGAGCGCCTGCGCCACTGCACCGAGCTGGTCATGCTGGGCCTGACCGGCGGCCTGCGCGACTACGTGCTGCCCTCGGGCCGCGCGGGCTCGGAGGTCGATCACAACGGCGCCGCCGCCGGTTACGCCGCCCGGCCGGACGACGTCGTGTCGTACGTGGACGCGCACGACAACGAGACGCTGTTCGACGCGCTGGCCTACAAGCTGCCCGCGGGCACGTCGATGGCCGACCGGGTGCGCATGCAGGTGCTGTCGCTGGCCACGGTGCTGCTGGGGCAGGGGGCGGCGTTCGTGCACGCGGGCAGCGAGCGGCTGCGCTCGAAGTCGCTCGACCGCAACTCCTACGACTCCGGCGACTGGTTCAACCGGCTGCTGTGGGACTGCTCGGCGGGCAACGGGTTCGGCGCGGGCCTGCCGCCGCGGGCGGACAACGAGGCCGCCTGGCCGTACGCCCGGCCGCTGCTGGCCGACCCGGCGCTGCGTCCCGGCTGCGCGGCGATCGGGGCGGCGCGGGCGGCGTTCGGGGAGCTGCTGCGGATCAGGGCCTCGACCCCGGCGTTCGCGCTGGGCACGGCGGAGGAGGTGCGGCGGCGGCTGTCGTTCCCGGCCGGCGGCGAGGGCGTGATCGTGATGCGGGTGGACACCGCGGGGCTGGACCCGCGCTGGGACGCGGTGGTCGTGGTGCTCAACCCCACCCCGTCGCCCTGCACGCGGGCGCCGGGGGCGCCGCCGGGCCGCCGGGTGGGGCTGCACCCGGTGCAGGCGGCGTCGGCGGACGGGGTGGTCAGGCGGTCGTCCTACGACCCGGCGGCCGGCACGCTGACGGTTCCGGCCCGTACGGCCGCTGTTTTCGTCATAAATGCCGAAAAATCCTCATAAATTAAATTCTTTGGTGCCATAACCATGAATAGCGGTTGAGGAATGATCGCATCGCCTGAGGGAACCATTCCTGTGGAAGATGCCCGATCACTGGCTTTGACGCGCCCGACAGCGCAAACTGGCTGGACGGCGATCGCGTGGAGCATGGAGCACCCCGTGGACAATCACCTTGATCACATGCCGGTCCTGTCCCGCGGCAGGCATCGCAACCCGAAGCGCGGCGCCTGTTTCATGGAACTGGCGTCCTACCTGGCCGGCGAGCGGTGGAGCGACCACCCGGCCTGCACCCATCCGCTGCTGGCCGCGCTCGCCCGCCTGGTCAACGACAACACCGGCGACGAGAGCCGCGCCCAGCTGGTCGGGCTCGTGCCGTCCATCATCGGGCTGGCCGGCGACGACCTGCGGATCGACGCGCACATCGCGCTGCGCTGCGCGACCACGGCCCTGCCCGTCGCCGCCGCCGAGCGCCAGCTCGCGCTCGCGGTGTCGGTGCTGGCGGCCGAGGAGATGCTGGCCAGGCTCGACGGCGCGCCGTCCGGCCGGCTGAGCGAGCTGAGCCGCAGGGCGATGGAGCAGGTGCCGCACGCGGCCGAGCAGGCCAGGCGCTTCAGCCGGGCCGCCAAGATCACCGAGAAGGGTTTCCGCCGGTACGCGGCGCCCAACGCGGTGCAGCTCGCCGTGGTCGGCATCGTCCAGGCGTGCATCAAGGATCCCGACGCGCTGCTGCGCAGGCTGCTGGAGGACGCGATCGCCGACTGCGACGCGCTCGTCAACGGCCCGAGGGCCGCCCGATCCGGCGCCGCCCAGCCTGGTTCCGCTCAGCCTGATCCCGCTGAGCCGGCTTCCGCCAGCCCGGCGCACGCCTGACCCCGTCCGCGTCCCTCCGGCTCCCGCGCGCCGCGGGCTCCGGGGGGACGTTCGCGTTTCCGCCCCCGGGCACGTGGTCGCGCGCGCACGGGCGGTGACGCAGCGCGAAAACCGCAGATCAGGCTAGCCTCTCCTTCGTTGCGGATCATGCCGGAAGGGCCTAGATTCCGTGACGAACTGCCAATAAGGGGAGGATTGTCATGACCATTGAGCTTGCCCGGCCCTACTCTCCTGAGAAGCACCACAGCCACCGTGACGTCACCGGCGGCTGGTTGCGCCCGGCGGTGTTCGGGGCGATGGACGGCCTGGTCTCCAACGTGGCGCTCATCGCCGGCGTCGTGGGCGCCGCGGGCGCGGGGCGCGGCGCGGTGCTCGCCGGGTTCGCCGGCCTGGTCGCGGGGGCCTGCTCGATGGCGGCGGGCGAGTACACGTCGGTGCGCTCCCAGACCGAGCTGATGCGGGCCGAGATCGCCGTGGAGCGGCGGGAGCTGGCCCGCAACCCCGACGGCGAGCGGGCCGAGCTGGCCGCCCTCTACCGGTCGCGCGGCCTGGACGCCGACCTCGCCCGCCGGGTCGCCGAAGGGCTGTCGGCCGACCCGGAGCAGGCGTTGCGCGTGCACGTGCGCGAGGAGCTGGGCGTCGACCCCGACGACCTGCCCTCGCCCTACCTGGCGGCCGGCTCGTCGTTCCTCGCCTTCGCCGCGGGGGCGCTGGTGCCGCTGGCGCCGTTCCTGTTCGGGGCGTCGGGGCTGTTCCTGGCGCTGGCACTGAGCATGGTGGCGCTGTTCGGGTTCGGCGCGGCGGTGGCCGTGATGACCGCGCGGCCGTGGTGGCTGGGCGGCCTGCGCCAGCTCGGGCTGGGCGCGGGCGCCGCCGCCGTCACCTTCGGCCTCGGCCACCTGCTCGGCGTCGCCGTCTCCTGACGCGGCCGCGCACCGCTCGTGGCCGGGCCGTCTCCCGACGCGGCCGCGCGCTGTTCATGGCCGGGCCGTCGGGGCCGGTCAAGGGCGGCCGGCGACGGCCAGGTTGACGCCGAGGCCGATGAGCGCGGCGCCGGTCAGCCCGTCCACGGCCTTGCGCACGCCGGGCCGGGCGAACACCCGGCGCAGCGTGCTCACCACGTTCGCCACCGTGAGGAACCAGACCATCGTGCCGCCCAGCGCGACCGCCGACAGCAGCAGCGTGTCGCCGAACGCGGCCCCCTCGCTCACGAAGTTCGGCACCAGGGCCACGAAGAACAGCGCGGCCTTGGGGTTGAGCACGTTGGTCAGAAGCCCCTCGGCGAAGGCCGCCCACGGGCCGCGGTCGGCGGGAGCGGGCAGGCCGAGGTCGAGCGCACCGCCCGTGCGCAGGGCCGCGCGCAGCGCCTTGGCCCCCAGGTAGAGCAGGTAGGCGGCGCCGACGATCTTGACCACGGTGAAGGCCGTGGCCGAGGCCGCCAGCAGCGCGGCCACGCCGGTGCCGGCGGCCATCACCCAGACGGCCACGCCCACGGCGATCCCGGCCGCCGCCGCCATGCCGTGCCCGCGGCCGGACAGCGCCGAGCGGCGGACCACGACCGCGAAGTCGGGGCCGGGCGACATCGCCCCGAGCAGCACCAGGGCGCCGAATCCCACGAACTGCGTCAAAGAGGTCATCATGGCGTCCACCTTACGAGGACCCGGCCCTCGGGGATCAAGGTGGACAGCTCCCACGTCCAGCTCGGCACCGTGATCATCTCGGCCGGATGGTCGAGCGGGACGGGCGTGTCCAGCAGCACGGAGTGCGACGTGAGCGGCAGCCCGCCTTCGGGGACGACGACGCTCACCAGCGGGGTGCGCAGGCTGGGCCCGTCGGGCTCGTCCAGGTCGCTGGACACCCAGGTGGGCTCGCCGTCGAAGAACGTGCACACCAGCGCCCCCGCCGGCGCCGCGCCGGAGTGGCGCAGGGCGCCGGCGGGCAGCCAGGCGTGGTCCCCCGGCAGGTACGCCACCCCTGACACCCGCAGCTCGCCCTCCAGCAGCACGAACTCCTCCCCCGCCAGGTAGTGGCCGCGGCCGGGACGGCTCCACCGGGGCGGGAAGCGGACCAGCGACGTGCCGCCGCCCAGCGGGGCGACCCGCACCGGCAGGTTGGAGCCGGGCAGCAGCGCCTCGTGGCCGGGCAGCCCCGCGTCGAGCAGATCGATGAGCACGTCAGATGATGTGCCCCCGTTACCTCCTGTGACGCCACTTCTTGAAGATGGTCCGGATCGTCAGCACCAGGGCGAGGCCGACGATCTGGCCGCCGAGCACGATCCGGTTGACGTCGACGGCCGGACGCCACTGCACGTCGCCGTCCTTGACGACGAACACCCCGGCGGGGGTGGCGCTGTAGCCGAAGCCGCCACCGCCGCCGCTGCCGAGCTCCTCCCCCTTCTCGTCCCGGCCCTGCCCCTGACCGGCCCCGCCGCCCTGGGCGACCCGGGCGACGGGGATGACCAGGACGTCGCCGTGGTGGATCGGCTCACCGAAGACGCGCCTGACGGTGACGGCGTCCTTCGACTGCTCCAACAGCTCCTTGATGTCCATGGGCCCATCGTTCACCCGGATCGGCCGCTAGTCGAACGTGGTGGAGATCTCGTGCCAGCCGCCCGGCGGGATCTTCTCAGCCGGTTCCGGCCCCCAGGTGCCCTTCTCGTACGGCAGCGGCTGGTCGGGCAGGTCGAGCAGCCGGCCCACGATCCGCCACGACTCCTCCACCAGGTCGAACCGGGCGAACCGCCGCGGGTCGCCGCTGACGGCGTCGGTCAGGATGCGCTCGTAGGCGGCCTCCATCGGCCCGAGCACCTTGGTGAAGTCGACGCTCACCGGCACCGGGATCGTCCGCTGCCGGCCGGGCTCCTTGGCCAGCACGTCGAAGGTCACCCCGGCGTCGGGCTGCAGCCGGAACCTGATGAGGTTGGGCCCCGGCGGCACGTCGCCGCCGCGGAACATCGTCACCGGCGGCTTGCGCAGCTCGGCCACGATCTCCAGGTCGGTGGTGGGCAGCGCCTTGCCCGAACGGATGCACCAGGGCACGCCCGCCCACCGCCAGCTGTCGATGTAGAGCCGCATGGCGACGAACGTCTCGGTGGTGGAGCCGGGCCGGACGCCGGGGGTGTCGAGGTAGCCGTCGTACTGGCCGCGCACGACGTGGGCCGGGTCGACGGCCTGGACGGCGCGCAGCACCCGCCACTTCTCGTCGAGCTGGGCGCGGGCGTCCATGGACGGCGGCGGGTCCATCGCCAGGATGGCCAGCAGTTGCAGCAGGTGGTTCTGGACCACGTCGCGGACCGTGCCGTTGGCGTCGTAGAAGCCGCCTCGGTCGGCGACGTCGAAGTCCTCGGCCATGGTGATCTGCACGCTGCGCACGTAGTTCCGGTTCCACAGCGGTTCGAGCAGCATGTTGGCGAACCGGAACACCATGAGGTCCTCGACCGGCTCCTTGCCCAGGAAGTGGTCGACCCGCCGCAGGTGGTCCTCGTCGAAGTACTTCAGCAGCTCGTCGTTGAGCCTGCGCGCGGAGTCGAGGTCGTGCCCGAACGGCTTCTCCACCACGAGCCTGGCCTCGTCGTTGAGCCCGGCGCCGGCCAGCCCCTCGGCGACGACGGAGAACAGCGCGGGCGGCACCGCCAGGTAGTGGACGAGGAACCCCTTGCCCTCGACCTCCTGCCGCAGCTTCGCGAACGTCCCGGGGTCGCGGTAGTCGCCCGCCACCAGCCGCAGGTTGCCGGCCAGCTTCTCGAACGCCGCGTCCTGGACGCCACCGCACGCCTCGCGGGCGTGCTCGCGCAGCGCGTCGAGGTCCATGTCGGTCTTGGCGACGCCGATGATCGGCAGATCGAGCCTGCCGTCGGCGGTCAGGTGGTAGAGCGCGGGGAGCAGCATCTTGCGCGCGAGGTCGCCCGTGACGCCGAACAGGACCAGCGCGCCCGCCCGCCCCATCTCTAGGCCCGCCTTCCGCGCAGCTCGCGGTACCTGCGCACGAGTTGTTCGGTCGAGGAGTCGGGGAAGGTCTGCGGCGGCTCGTCGGAGGTGAGCGCGGGCGCCACGTCGAGCGCCATCTTCTTGCCCAGCTCGACGCCCCACTGGTCGAAGGAGTCGACGCCCCAGATCGTGCCCTCGACGAACACGATGTGCTCGTAGAGCGCGACGAGCTGGCCCAGTGTGGACGGCGTGAGCTTGGTCGCCAGGATCGTCGAGGTGGGCCGGTTGCCCGGCATCACCTTGTGCGGCACGATCTCCGGCGGCGTGCCCTCGCCCGCGATCTCCTCGGCGGTCTTGCCGAAGGCCAGCGCGCTGGTCTGGGCGAGCAGGTTGGCGGTGAGCTGGTCGTGCATGCCCTCGCGGTCCTCGAACGGCTCGGCGAAGCCGATGAAGTCGGCCGGGACGAGCCGGGTGCCCTGGTGCAGGAGCTGGTAGAAGGCGTGCTGGCCGTTGGTGCCCGGCTCGCCCCAGAAGATCTCGCCGGTCGGGACGGTCACCGGGCTGCCGTCGGCGCGCACCGACTTGCCGTTGGACTCCATGGTGAGCTGCTGGAGGTAGGCCGGGAAGCGGTGCAGCCGCTGGCTGTAGGGCAGCACGGCGCGGGTCTCGGCGCCGAAGAAGTCGGTGTACCAGATGCCGAGCAGGGCCATCAGGACCGGCATGTTGGCGTTGAAGGGCGCGGTGCGGAAGTGCTGGTCCATGCTGTGGAAGCCGGACAGCATCTCGCGGAACCGGTCCGGCCCGACGGCGATCATCAGCGACAGGCCGATGGCGCCGTCGAAGGAGTAGCGGCCGCCCACCCAGTCCCAGAAGCCGAACATGTTCTCGGTGTCGATGCCGAACTCGGCGACCTTGCCGGCGTTGGTGGAGACGGCCACGAAGTGCTTGGCGACCGCGTCCTCGCCCAGCGCGCCGACCAGCCAGGACCGGGCGACCCTGGCGTTGGTCAGCGTCTCCAGCGTGGTGAAGGTCTTGGAGGCGACCACGAACAGCGTGGTGGCCGGGTCGAGGTCGCGCAGGTTGCCCAGGATGTCGGCGGGGTCGATGTTGGAGACGAACCTGGCCTCGACGCCGGCGTCCACGTAGTCGCGCAGCGCCTCGTAGGCCATGGCCGGGCCGAGGTCGGAGCCGCCGATGCCGATGTTGACCACGGTCCTGATCGGCTGCCCGGTGGCGCCCTTCCACTCCTTGGACCTGACGCGGTCGGCGAAGGCGCTCATCTTGTCCAGCACCGCGTGCACGTCGGCCACGACGTCCTGGCCGTCGACGACCAGTTCGGCGTTCTCCCGCATGCGCAGCGCGACGTGCAGGACGGCGCGGTCCTCGCTCACGTTGATGTGCTCGCCGCCGAACATCGCGGCGATGCGCTCGCGCAGGCCCGCCCGCTCGGCCAGGGCCACCAGCAGGTCGATCGTCTCCTGGGTGGCGCGGTGCTTGGCGTAGTCGAGGTAGAGGTCCCCGGCGCTCACCGTCATCCGCCCGGCCCTGCCCGGGTCCTCCGCGAACAGCTCACGAAGCTGCTTTCCCGCCAGCTCCTCGTGATGCTTGCCCAGAGCCGCCCACTCCTGGCTCTGGCTGATGTCGCCGTTCACCGCTTCCTCCTCTTGCGTCGTCAAACCTGATCACATCGTCCCGCACTCGCGGGAGATCCGCTGAGCCGGGCTCCCGTAGGGAACCCCGTACCCCACGGGGAAGATTCCGCGCATGGCGCCGGGCACTCTTTGCTCTCAATGGGACTCCCGGCCGGGGGCGTCGCCGGAGGAGCCCGTCAGGAAGTCGAGGTCGGCGCCGAGGTGCGCCTGGGTGACGTGGTCGACGTACAGGCGCTCCCAGCCGCGGGCCGGCCGGGCGTGGCCGGTCATGACCGGCTCCCTGGCGGCCAGCTCGGCCTCCGGGACGTCCACGTCCAGCCTCCTGGCGGCCACGTCGAGCACGATCGGGTCGCCGGTGCGCACCCGCGACAGCGGGCCGCCGGCCGCCGCCTCCGGCGAGGCGTGCAGGACGACCGTGCCGTACGCGGTGCCGCTCATCCGGGCGTCGCTGACCCGCACCATGTCGCGCACGCCCCTGGCCAGCAGCTTGCGCGGCAGCGGCAGGTTGCCGACCTCCGGCATGCCCGGGTAGCCCCTGGGGCCGCAGCCGCGCAGCACCAGCACCGAGGTCTCGTCGACGTCGAGGCCGGGCGAGTCGAGCCGGGCGCGGGCGTCCTCGACGCCGTCGAAGACGATCGCCCGGCCGCGGTGGCGCAGCAGCTCCGGCGAGGCGGCCGCGGGCTTGATCACGGCGCCGTCGGGCGCGAGGTTGCCGCGCAGCACGGCGATGCCCGCGTCGGGCAGCAGCGGGTCGGAGCGCCGCCGGATCACGGTGTCGTCCCAGATCTCGGCGCCGGCCAGGTGCTCGACCAGCGGCCTGCCGGTGACGGTGATCGCCGCGGGGTCGAGCAGGTCCTCGACCTCCCGCAGCAGGGCGGTCAGGCCGCCCGCCCGGAACAGGTCGTCCATCAGGTGGCGGCCGGCGGGCTGGAGGTCGGCCAGCAGCGGCACGCCCGAGCCGGCCCGGTCGAAGTCGTCGAGGCTCAGCTCGACGCCGAGCCGCCCGGCGATGGCCAGCAGGTGCACGACCGCGTTGGTCGAGCCACCGATCGCGGCCAGCGTCACGATGGCGTTGAGGAAGGAGGCCCTGGTCATGACGCGGCTGGGGCGGCGGCCCGCGTGTACCAGCTCGACGGCCAGCCGGCCGCTGTCGTGCGCGCGTTCCAGCAGGCGGCTGTCGGGGGCCGGGGTGCCGGCCGTGCCGGGCAGCGTCATGCCGAGCGCCTCGGCCATGCAGGCCATGGTGGAGGCGGTGCCCATCGTGTTGCAGTGGCCGCGGCTGCGGATCATGGACGACTCGGAGGCGAGGAACGCCTCGCGGGAGAGCGTGCCGGCCCGCACCTCCTCGCTGAGCCGCCACACGTCGGTGCCGCAGCCGAGCGGCACGCCGCGGAAGTGGCCGGTCAGCATGGGCCCGCCGGGCACGACGAGCGCCGGCAGATCGACCGAGGCGGCGGCCATGAGCAGCGCCGGAACGGTCTTGTCGCAGCCGCCGAGCAGCACCACGCCGTCGATCGGGTTGGCCCGCAGCAGCTCCTCGGCGGCCATCGCGGCCAGGTTGCGCCAGAGCATGGCGGTCGGGCGCACGTTCGTCTCGCCCAGCGACAGGACCGGCAGGTCGAGCGGCACGCCCCCGGCCGCCCACACGCCGTTCGTGACGCTGCGGGCGACCTCGTCGAGGTGGGAGTTGCAGGGCGCGAGGTCGGAGGCGCTGTTGGCGATCGCGATGTGCGGCCGCTCGCCCTCGAACGCCTCGCGCGGCAGGCCGCGGCGCATCCAGGCCCGGTGGATGTAGGAGTTCCTGTCGTCACCGGAGTACCAGAGGGAACTGCGCAGCGCCATGTGACGGCACATTATCGGCAGCCCGGGGATTCAGCACCGCCTGCGGAGGAATGGGCAGGGGCATGGACCACATAGACGCGTACTGGCGGGCGGCCAACTACCTGTCCGTCGGGCAGATCTACCTGCTGGACAACCCGCTGCTGACCGAGCCGCTGCGCCCCGAGCACATCAAGCCGCGGCTGCTCGGCCACTGGGGCACCACCCCGGGGCTGAACTTCTGCTTCGCCCACCTCAACCGGGTGATCTCCGAGCGCGACCAGGACATGATCTACATCGCCGGTCCCGGCCACGGCGGGCCCGCCTCCGTCGCGCACGCCTGGCTGGAGGGTTCCTACACCGAGCGCTATCCGGACGTCTCGCAGGACGTCGAGGGCATGCGGCGGCTGTTCCGCCAGTTCTCCTTCCCCGGCGGCATCCCCAGCCACGTCGCGCCCGAGACCCCCGGCTCCATCCACGAGGGCGGCGAGCTGGGCTACTCCCTCGCCCACGCCTACGGCGCCGCGTTCGACAACCCCGGCCTGGCGGTGGCCTGCGTCATCGGCGACGGCGAGGCCGAGACCGGCCCACTGGCCGCGAGCTGGCACTCCAACAAGTTCCTCAACCCCCGGCGCGACGGCGTCGTGCTCCCCATCCTGCACCTGAACGGCTACAAGATCGCCAACCCCACCGTGCTCGCCCGCATCCCCGAGCAGGACCTGTTCAAGCTCATGGAGGGCTACGGCTACCGCCCCCACCTGGTCGGCCCCTCGCACGAGGAGATGGCCGCCACCCTCGACACCGTCTTCGACGAGCTGGCCGAGTACAAGGACGGCCAGGACCGGCGGCTGCCGATGATCGTGCTGCGCACCCCGAAGGGCTGGACCGGCCCGCGCGAGGTGGACGGCAAGCCGGTCGAGGGCACCTGGCGGGCCCACCAGGTGCCGCTGGCCGGGGTCCGGGAGAACCCGGCGCACCTGGCGATGCTGGAGGAGTGGATGCGCTCGTACCGGCCGCAGGAGCTGTTCGGCTCCGACGGCAGGCCGGTCGAGGAGGTGCTGGCGACGGTGCCGCGGGGACCGCTGCGGATGAGCGCCAACCCGCACGCCAACGGCGGCGAGCTGCTGCAGCCGCTGCGACTGCCGGACTTCCGCCGGCACGCGGTCGAGGTCAAGTCCCCGGCCGCCCAGCTGACCGAGCCGACGCGCGTGCTCGGCGGGTTCCTGCGCGACGTGATCGCCGGCAACCCGCGCAACTTCCGGCTGATGGGCCCCGACGAGACCGCCTCCAACCGGCTGCAGGACGTGTTCGAGGTCACCGACCGGGCGTGGGAGGCCGAGCTGCTGCCCACGGACGAGAACCTGGCCCCGGGCGGCCGGGTGATGGAGGTGCTGAGCGAGCACCTGTGCCAGGGCTGGCTGGAGGGCTACCTGCTGACCGGCCGGCACGGCCTGTTCAACTGCTACGAGGCGTTCATCCACATCATCGACGCCATGTTCAACCAGCACGCCAAGTGGCTGGAGTCGTCGCAGAAGATCGCGTGGCGGCGGCCGGTGGCGTCGCTGACGTACCTGCTGTCGTCGCACGTGTGGCGGCAGGACCACAACGGCTTCAGCCACCAGGACCCCGGCTTCCTGGACGTGGTCGTCAACAAGAAGGCGTCGGTGGTGCGGGTCTACCTGCCGCCGGACGCCAACACCCTGCTGTCGGTGGCCGACCACTGCCTGCGCTCGCGCGACTACGTCAACGTGATCGTGGCGGGCAAGCAGCCGGTGCTGGACCTGTTCACCATGGACGAGGCGATCGCGCACAACACCCGCGGCCTGGGCATCCTGCCGTGGGCCTCCACCGACCAGGGCAGCGAGCCGGACGTGGTGCTGGCCTGCGCGGGCGACGTGCCGACCCAGGAGACGCTGGCCGCCGCGGCGCTGCTGCGCGAGCACCTGCCGGAGCTGAAGGTGCGCGTCGTCAACGTGGTGGACCTGATGCGGCTGCAACCACGGTCGGAGCATCCGCACGGCCTGCCGGACGCCGAGTTCGACACGCTGTTCACCGTGGACCGGCCGATCATCTTCAACTTCCACGGCTACCCCTCGCTCATCCACCAGCTCGCCTACCGCCGCACCGGGCACGCCAACATGCACGTGCGCGGCTACAAGGAGGAGGGCACCACGACCACGCCGTTCGACATGGCCATGCTCAACGACATCGACCGCTACCACCTGGTCATCGACGTCATCGACCGGGTGCCGGGGCTCGGCTCCAAGGCCGCGCACCTGCGCCAGCGGATGAGCGACGCGCGGCTGCGGGCCCGCGCCCACACCAGGGAGCACGGCGAGGACCCGGCGGAGATCAGGTCGTGGACATGGCCGGCCGAATACTCGTCCTGAACACCGGCTCCTCCTCCATCAAGTACGAGCTGGTGGACGTGCGCACCCGGGAGCGGCCGGCGCGCGGGCTGGTGGAGCGCATCGGCGAGGAGCGGGGGCGGCTGACGCACCACGCCGGCGGCGGGCCGCCGTACGTGCGGGAGGAGCGGTTCGCCGGGCACGCCGAGGGGCTGGCGGCGATGCTGGAGGCGTTCGCGCGGGCCGGGCCCGAGCTGGAGCCGGTCGCGGTCGGGCACCGGGTCGTGCACGGCGGCACCCGCTTCACCGGCCCGGCGCTGGTCGACGACGAGGTGATCGCCGCGATCGAGGAGCTGGCGCCGCTCGCGCCGCTGCACAACCCGGTGAACCTGGCCGGGATCCGGGTGGCGCGGGCGGCGTTCCCCGGCGTGCCGCAGGTGGCGGTGTTCGACACGGCGTTCCAGCTCACGCTGCCGCCGCAGGCGTACACGTACGCGGTGCCGCGGGCCTGGCGGGAGCTCGGCGTGCGGCGCTACGGCTTCCACGGCACCTCCTGCGCCTACGTCTCCCGCCGCGCCGCCGCCCTGCTCGGCCGCGACCTGGCCGGCCTCGACCTGGTCGTGCTGCACCTGGGCAACGGCGCCAGCGCGACGGCGATCTCCGGCGGGCGCAGCGTGGACACCTCCATGGGGCTGACCCCGCTGGAGGGGCTGGTGATGGGCACCCGTTCCGGCGACGTGGACCCCGCGATCGCCGGCTACCTGGCGCGGGTGCGCGGCCTGGGCGGCGAGGAGGTGGAGCGCGCGCTCAGCCACGAGGGCGGCCTGCGCGCCCTGGCCGGGACGCTCGACATGCGCGAGGTGCGGGCCCGCGGCGACGAGGAGGCCCGGCTGGCCCTGGAGGTCTACACCCGGCGCATCCGCAAGTACGTGGGCGCGTACTACGCCCTGCTCGGCCGCCTGGACGCCATCGTGTTCACCGGCGGCGTCGGCGAGCACGACGCGGCCACCCGCGCGGAATCCCTGGCCGGGCTCGACCGGCTCGGCATCACCGTGGACCCCGCGCTGAACGCGGCCGGCCCGGCCGGGGAGCGGGCGGTCTCGCCGCCGGGCGCGGAGGTGGCGGTGCTGGTCGTGCCCACGGACGAGGAGTGGGAGATCGCCCGCCAGTCCCTGGAGGTGCTCCCCCGCCGCTGAGCGACGGTCAGGCGTGCGGGACGGCCGGGACCCAGAAGTCCACGATGGTCCCGGCCCCCGGCAGGTCGGTCAGGCTCCACCAGCCGCCCGCGATCTCGGCCCGTTCGCGCATCTCGATCAGCCCGAAGTGGCGCAGCGGCCCCTCGGCGCCCGGCGGCAGCCCGGCGCCGTCGTCGGCGACGCGCACGTGCACGCCGCGGTCGAGCGAGACCAGCGAGAGCCTGATCGAGGTGGCACGGGCGTGCTTGCGCACGTTGGTGATCGCCTCCTGGCAGATCCGGAAGATGGTGACGGCGGCCTCGGGCGGCGGGTCGGCGTCGAGGCGGTGGTCGATCTCGAACGACAGGCCGGTGCCGGCCGTCACCTGCCGCAGGTAGCCGGCCAGGCCCTCGACCAGGCCCTCCTCGTCGAGGGCCGGCGGGCGCAGCTCGAAGGTCAGGTCGCGCAGGCGGGCGACGGCGGCCTCGACGGCCTCGCCGATGCCGCGCACCTCGGCGGCCCGCTCACCGGCAAGGGCGCTCTCCATCGCGCGCAGGCGCATGCCGACGGCGACCATGGACTGGATCGTGTCGTCGTGCACGTCGTAGGCGATGCGCCGGCGTTCGACCTCCTGGGCGCGGACCAGGTGGGCCAGCAGCATGCCGCGTTCGTCGAGGGCGCGGGCCACGTTGCGGCGCTCGGTCAGGTCGCGGGTGACCTTGCCGAACCCGCGCAGCTCGCCGCGGTCGTCGTGCAGGGCGGTGATGACCACGCTGGCCCAGAACCTGGTGCCGTCCTTGCGGACGCGCCAGCCCTCCTCCTCCCACCGGCCGTCGGCGACGGCGACCTCCAGCTCCATGGCGGGTTTGCCGGCCGCGACGTCCTCGGGCGGGTAGAAGACCGAGAAGTGGCGGCCGATGATCTCCTCGGCGCGGTAGCCCTTGATGCGCTCGGCGCCGGCGTTCCAGCTGACGATCCGGCCCTGGGCGTCGAGCATGAAGATGGCGTAGTCGACGACGTTCTGGACCAGCAGGCGGAAGCGCTCCTCGCTGTCGCGCATCGCCTGCTCGGCCAGACGGCGCTCGGTCAGGTCGCCGGTGACCTTGCCGAACCCGCGCAGCAGGCCCCGCTCGTCGCGCAGGGCGGTGATGACCACCCGCGCCCAGAACCGGGCGCCGTCCTTGCGGACGCGCCAGCCCTCGTCGGCCACCCGGCCGACCGCCGCCGCGCGGCCCAGCAGTTGTTCCGGACGACCGGCCGCGACAGCCTCGGGCGGGTAGAACAGCGAGAAGTGCCGGCCGATGATCTCCTCGGCCCGGTAGCCCTTGATGCGCTCGGCGCCGGCGTTCCAGCTGGTCACATGGCCCGCGGGGTCGAGGAGACAGATCGAGTAGTCGACGACGCTGCGGACGAGCAGCTGGATGTCCTCTGACTGCCTGTCTTGACCGGGCATACTGCAGCTTCGCACGGCCCGGCGGCAGACCGAAACTCGATCATGCCCTGGAGCGCTCCTGGGCGGGCGCGACGGCGTGCGGCGCCAGCTCGCACCACACCACCTTGCCGCCTTCGCCGCCCCCCTCGGCGCGGGCGACGCCCCAGCCGGTGGACAGCAGCTCGATGACGTGCAGGCCCCAGCCGTTGTCGGGCCCGGGCTCGCGCGGCTCGGGCAGGCGGTGGCCGCAGTCGCGCACCTCGATCCGCACGTGGGAGGGGGTGCAGCGGATGCGTAAGGCGGGCGGGCCGTCGCCGTGCACGAGCGCGTTGGTCACCAGCTCGGAGACCACGAGCAGGACGTCCTCGCGGCGCCCGCGGTAGCCGCACGCGGCCAGCACCTCACGTGCTCTCTGTCGGGCCGCGGTGATGCTGCCCATCTCTTCCGGCAGCTGGGTGTCCACCTGGTACGGCGCAGCGAAACTGCCCACCCTCCTACTGTCGGGCAGTACAGGACTGATCACGAGACGCAGTGGAACCACCTCTACCGGTGCGGATGAGGGGCGCCGTCTGGTGCGTCTGCGTCAGTCGAGCAACCCTTCCCTGCGCGCGACGGCCACGGCCTCCAGCTTGGACCGGGCCCCGAGCTTCTCCAGGACGTGCTGGACGTGGTTGCGCGCGGTGTTGCGGGCCACGCCGAGCCGCGCGCCGATCTCGTCCGTGCTCGCCCCTTCGGCCAGCAGCCGCAGCGTCTCGCGCTCGCGCGCGGTCAGCGCCGCACCCGGGCTCCGCACCCGGCCGGTCAGCCGGTCGAGCACGCCGGGCAGCAGGCCCGGCGCGAACACCACGCCGCCGGCGGCCACCTCGCGCACCGCCGACTCCAGCTCCTCCAGCCTGGACGACTTCACCAGCAGGCCCGCACCGCCCGCCTCCACCACCCGCGCGGCGACGGAGGCGGTGGCCTCCCCGGTGAGCACCAGCACCCGGGCCCCGGGCGCGACCGCCGCGAACCGGCTGATCGCCTCGACGCCGTCGCCGTCGGGCAGCCGCCGGTCGAGCACCACGACGTCGGGCCGGCGGCGGGCGGCCGCGGCGAGGGCGGCGGCGACCGTGCCCGCCTGCGCCACGACCTCGATGCCCGGCGCCCGGCCGAGCGCCAGGCCGATGGCCTCGGCCACCATCGCGTGGTCCTCCACGAGCAGCAGCCGGATGGAGGAAGTGGTCGGCATGGCTTCGTCTCGCCTCTCCCGCGGCAACGTCCCCGGCATCTTCCCACCCGCGTCCCGCCCGCGCCGCCCGTTCCCGGCGGGCCGGACGGGTGCCGCCGCGGGCGGCCGGAGAGCGCCGGACGGCATGCGAGGGCGGGATACGAGGGCGGGATACGAGGAGGTCAAGCGGGCGGAGACCGTTGGTAGTGTTGTCCAGAAATATGCGTATTTTTTGGGATGGGTGGGATAGGTGGAGGTTGAGCAGACAGCGTTGCCGGGCATCGGGCTTCGGCACGATTTCACCACCCGCGCCGGCCAGCGGGTAGGCATCGTCTCGCACCGCACCGGCCGTCGCGACCTGGTGATCTACGACAAGGACGACCCCGACCGCGCCTGTCAGACGGTCAAGCTGAACGACGAGGAGGCCGACGCCCTGGCCGAGCTCCTCGGCGCCCCCCGCATCGTGCAGCGGCTCAACCAGCTGCACCAGCAGGTCGAGGGCCTGGTCAGCGTCCAGCTCCCCATCCCGTCCGGCTCCCCCTACGCCGGGCGCGCCATGGGCGAGGCCCGGGTCAGGACCCGTACCAGCGCCTCCATCGTCGCCGTGGTCCGCGGCGGCCAGGTGTTCGCCAGTCCCGGCCCCGACTTCGTCTTCCGCGAGGGCGACGTCGTGGTCGTGGTGGGGAGCGCGGACAGCACCGCGGACGTCGCCGGCATCCTGGCTGACGGGTAGGACCGCGGGTGCACGAAACCGCGGTCATCTTTCTCGAGTTCGGTGCTGTTCTTCTGGGTCTGGGGGTTC
The DNA here is from genome assembly GCF_040649795.1 of Nonomuraea sp. NPDC048881. Taxonomy (NCBI): domain Bacteria; kingdom Bacillati; phylum Actinomycetota; class Actinomycetes; order Streptosporangiales; family Streptosporangiaceae; genus Nonomuraea; species Nonomuraea sp. NPDC048881. Next base: position 158,080 of record NZ_JBEZGC010000003.1, on the reverse strand, counting down.
TGGGCGCGCTCGCGCTGCGCGTCGGCATCTCACCGATCCCGCTCTACCTCATCGCCGGTCTGGCGTTCGGCACGGGCGGCGTGCTGCCGCTGGCGACCAGCGAGGAGTTCATCTCGGTCGGCGCGGAGCTGGGCGTCGTCCTGCTGCTGCTGACGCTCGGCCTGGAGTACAACGCCGACGAACTGGTCACCAGCCTCACGAGCAACGCGCGGGCCGGCATCGTCGACCTCGTGCTGAACGCCGCCCCCGGCGCGATCTGCGCCTTGCTGCTGGGGTGGGGGCCGGTCGCGGCGGTGGCCATGGCGGGCGTCACCTACGCCACCTCCTCCGGCATCACCGCCAAGGTGCTGTCCGATCTGGGATGGATCGGTAACAGGGAGACGCCGACGGTGCTGTCCCTGCTGGTGTTCGAGGACCTGACCATGGCGGTCTACCTGCCGGTCCTCACCACGTTGCTGGCGGGCCTGAGCCTGGTCAGCGGGGCGATCTCGGTCGGCATCGCGCTCGGCACGGTGAGCGTCGTGCTCGTCGTGGCGTTGCGCTTCGGGCGCTTCATCGAGGCGTTCGTGTCGAGCCCCAACTCCGAGGTGCTGCTGCTAAAGGTGGTCGGGCTGGCGCTGCTGGTGGCCGGGCTGGCCCAGCAGCTGCAGGTCTCGGCGGCGGTCGGCGCGTTCCTGGTCGGGATCGCGCTGTCGGGGCAGCTCGCGCACGACGCGCAGGCGCTGCTCGCGCCGCTGCGCGACCTGTTCGCAGCGGTGTTCTTCGTCTTCTTCGGGTTGCAGACCGATCCGGCGAAGATCCTGCCGGTGGCGGGGCTGGCCGCTCTGCTGGCGCTGGTGAGCATGGTGACCAAGCTCCTGACGGGCGCGTACGCGGCCAGACGGGCGGGCATCGGCAAGGCCGGTCAGGCACGGGCGGGCATCGCCCTCATCCCGCGCGGCGAGTTCAACATCGTCATCGCGGGCCTGGCGGTGGGCGCCGGGGCCCATCCCGACCTCGGGGCCCTGGCGGCGGCGTACGTGCTGATCCTGGCGGCGTTCGGGCCGCTGGCGGCCAAGCTCGTCCAGCCGCTCATCACGGCCATCGCGAACAAGGCGTGATCCGCTAGTTTGTTCGCATGGCCGACCGTAAGCACGGGGTGCCCGCGCCCCCGATCGAGACGACGATCCACGCCGACGACTGGGACAGGACGGAGATCGCCGGTGAGACCTTCCACCGGGTCCTGTTCCAGGGCGTCGACCTGACCGAGCTGGTCGACCAGGGGGCGTCGTTCGAGGAGTGCACGTTCAGGAACGTGCGGCTCAACGTCTCCACCCACGAGGACGCGTGCTTCCTCAACTGCCTGTTCAGCCGGTGCTCCCTGTTCGACGCCACGTTCAGGGGGTGCAAGCTGACCGGCAGCATGTTCGACGGCTGCACCTTCGGGCTGCTGAAGGTCGACGGCGGCGACTGGTCCTACACCGGGCTGCCCGGCGCCGACCTGCGCGGCAGCGCCTTCCACGGCGTCCGGCTGCGCGAGGCCGACCTGACCGGGGCCCGGCTCGCCGGGGCCGAGCTGCGCCGGGCCGACCTGTCGGGGGCCTGGCTGCACGGCGCCGACCTCACCGGCTGCGACCTGCGCGGCAGCGACCTGAGCACGCTCGACCCGCACACGGTCACGCTCAAGAAGGCGGTCATCGACCCCTTCCAGGCCACGGTCATCGCCGAGGCCCTGGGCCTGGAGGTCCGCTCCTGAGCGCCGGCCTGGAGGTCCGTTCCTGAGGCACTGGGCCTTGAGGTCCGCTCCGGCGGTGGGGTCGGCGATGATGGCGGTGTGCCGATCGCCGATCTCCACGACACCGAGCGGGCCGTGGCCGCCGCGCTCGCCCACGGCCGCGCCGTCGACCTGCGCACCGGCGACCCCGCCGCCGACGACCCGGCCGCGGCCGCGTCCTGGGGCCCCGGCCGCACGGTCCGGGGCGAGGTGCTGGCCGGGCTGCTGCTCGGCGGGTTCGACGAGCCCGCCGCCAAGCCGCGGCTGATCCTGGCGGGGGCGCGGATCACGGGCGCGCTCAACCTGGCGTTCGCCGAGCTCCCCTTCCCCGTCACCTTCCAGGGCTGCGCCTTCGACGCCGTCCCCGACCTCTACCACGCCCGCACCCGCTTCCTCAGCTTCAGCGGCTCGCGGCTGCCCGGCCTGACCGCCTCGAACGTCCAGGTCGAGGGCAACCTGCGGCTGGCGGGCAGCCACGTCACCGGCGAGCTGCGGCTGCCCGGCGGCCGGATCAGCGGCAACCTCGTGCTCAACTGCGCCCGCCTGAGCCACCCGGCGGGCACGGCGCTCAACGGCGAGCACCTCGACGTGGCCGGTCACCTGCGCGCCCAGGACGGCTTCGCCTGCGACGGCACGCTCGTCCTGGCCTCCGCCCGGATCGGCGGCGCGGTCGAGCTGGACGGCGCCCGCCTCAACGCGCCGGGCGGCACGGCCCTGGAGGCGTCCAACGTGATCGTCCAGGTCGGGCTGTTCGCGCGGGACGTGGAGGCCGACGGCGAGGTCAGCCTGCGGTTCGCCCGCGTGTCCGGCCCGCTCACGTTACGCGGCTCGCGCATCCGGCGGCCGGGCGGGCTCGCGCTGCGCGCCACCGGGCTCAACGCCGAGGCGGGCCTCTTCCTGGCCGGGCTGACGGCCGAGGGGCAGGTGCGCCTCAACCGCTCGGTCATCGGCGGCACCCTCGGCCTGGAGGGCGCGCGGCTGAGCGCCCCGGGCGGCGTGGTGGTCGCCGCCGACGGCCTCACCGTGAACGGCTCGCTGCTGGCCTGGCGGGGGCTGCGCGCCGAGGGCGAGTTCAGCCTGCTCGACGCCACGGTCACCGGACCGGCGCACTTCGAGGGCGCGACCCTGGTCAACCCCGGCGGGGCCGCGCTGTCCGCCAACGGCCTGTCGGTGGGCAAGGTGCTCAACCTCTGCGACGGCTTCTCCGCCCGCGGCCGGATCAGGCTGACCAGCGCCCAGGTCGGCAGCCGCCTGTGCCTCGACGACGCCACCCTGTCGGCCCCCGGCGAGGTGGCGCTGAAGTGCTGGCGGCTGGAGGCCCGCGAGCTGGCGCTGCGCACGGCCGCGCCGGTCGAGGGGGTGGTGGAGTTACGGTACGCGCGGATCGGCGTCCTGCGTGACGACCCCGCCGGGTGGCCGCGGGCGATGCGCATGGACGGGCTGTCGTACGAGGTGCTCGACCCCATGCTGCCGGCCGCCGGGCGGCTGCGCTGGCTGCGTGCCGACCCCGACGGTTACCTGCCGGGCGCCTACGAGCAGTTGGCCGCGATGTACCGGCGGCTCGGCGCCGACGCCGACGCCCGCGAGACGCTGCTGGCCGGCCAGCGGCGACGCCGCGCCGCGCTCCCCGGGTACGCCCGCTTCTGGGGCCACCTCCAGGACGCCACCGTCGGCTACGGCTTCCGCCCCCTGCGCGCGGCGGCCTGGCTGGCCGCGCTGCTGGCCGCGGGCACGGTCGTGTTCGGGCTCGACGTGCCGCCGCCGTTGAAGCCGGGCGAGGCGCCGCCGTTCCACGCGCTGGTCTACACCCTCGACCTGCTGCTGCCGATCATCGACCTCGGGCAGGAGAAGGCCTACAACCCGCAGGGCGGCGCGCAGTGGCTGGCCTGGGGGCTCATCATGGCCGGATGGGTGCTGGCCACGACGATCGCCGCCGGTCTGACCCGCTCGCTGCGCCGGACCTGAGGCGCGCGATCCTGGGGCCCGTCAGCACAGTGCCATGGCCGTCTGCCACAGGCTGGGCAGGGCGGCCAGCACGTGGTCGCCGCGGCGGCGCCGGTCGGCGAACGTCTCGGCGCCCAGGTCGGCCAGCAGCTCCTGGAAGCCCTCCTCGTACCCGGCCGGCGCGCCGGCGGCGGCGCGTTTGTCCAGGCAGCGCGCGTACGTGGCGACCAGCCAGAACACCGCCTCCCGGTGGAGCCCGGCGGCGACGAGCTCGCGGCTGCCGTCGATGGCGATCGGACGCGCCTGCGGCGTGATGTCGGAGGTGAAGCGGTAGGAGGGCGCCTCCAGCCCGGCCGTCGCGTCGAAGACCGCCTCCAGGGCCGCCAGGTGCCGCTCCACCCGCTGGGGGGTCATCCGCGCGCAGCCCAGCAGTTCGAGCAGGTGCTCGTGCCAGTCGAGCCGGCCGTGCCCGGCCAGCAGCTCGCGCACGGCGACGTACCGGCGGCGCACAGTCGGGTTGCGCAGCCCGGCGACCAGCAGGACGTGCGTGGTCACGCCCGTGCCGAACAGCCAGGACGCCACCTGCTCGGGGACGGGCGCGTTCTCGTCCATGGAGTTGATCCAGCCGCGCACCCGGTCCATCGCCTGCGTGCAGCGGGCGATGATCCAGGGCCGCTCGGCGAAGTCGCGGGCCACCAGGCGCTGGATCTCGCCGAGCCGCCCGGTCGGGTCGGCCAGCACGCTGGGCAGATGGAAGCTGCCGGCCAGGTGGTAGTCGCTCAGCACCTCGTGGGTGGAGCCGATGCGGGCGATGCCGGAGACCTCCAGCAGGACGCCCTCGTAGCGGAACTTGCCGATCGCGGGCGGCGGGTCGGCGAGCACCATCACGTCCACGTCGGACGTGGAGCCGAGTTCCGTGCCCGGGGCCGCCCACAGCGCGGACCCGGTCAGGAACGCCCCCTCGAACCCGGGCAGGCGGGCGCCCTCGTCGAGCACCCACCGCCGCGCGAGCTGCCTGGCCCGCTCAACCAGCATCCACGTCCTCCCGGTCAGGGCCGCGGCGCGCGCCCCTGATCAGGAGGACCGCGCCCAACACGACGAGCACCGCCAGCCCGCCCCAGATCCAGCCGGGGACGCCCGTCGCGGCGGGCCGTTCCTCGACGGGCGAGGGCGCCGCTGCCGGTTGCGAAGTAGATCCTTTCATGACGAACGGGATTTCGCCCTCGATCGGATGTCCGTCCGAGGACACGACACGCCAGGCGATCACGTACGAACCGGGCGCGGGCTGCCGGGGCACCTCGGCGAACACCTTGGGCCCCTCGACGCGGGGCTTGCCGACCTCGACGGCCTTGCCCGCCGCATCGTGCAGCACGACGAAGGGGAACTGGACGTGGGCGTTGAACTCCAGCTCGATCCGCTCCATCGCGGACAACTGCGCGTTCTTGGCCGGTGAGCTGCTCTTGAGCGTGTCGTGGGCGAGCGCCGCGGTGGACGGCAGCAGCGCCAGGAGGGCCGCGCAGGCGAGCGCGGCCAGGCGGAAGGGCCAGGAGGGTTTCATGGGAGCTCCGGATGCGGACGGCCGGACCGGCGCCGGGGCGCCGTCCGGGCACGGAAGAGCAAGGACGGGGACGCGTCCTGGACCGGACGCGGCACTTCAGCGGAGGCGGAGCCGCCGGGGTGGTCCTCGCCGGGTGACCGTGCGGCAGGCGGTCCTGCCCATCGGAGTGGGGACGTCGGCGTACGCCGGAGGGCGCCCGTCGGGGCGGCGCGGCGGGCTCAGCGCCTCGACCGGCGCGAGCGGCAGCGGCCCGAGGATCGGGGGCGGCGCGGCGGACAGGCGGATCATGAGCCACAGCGCGCGCTCGCCGCGGTGCAGCCACCAGGCCGTCAGCGCGGCCACGGTGAGGTGGACCAGCGCCATGGCGGGCGCGGGATGACCGTGCCCGGCGGCGGCGCCCGTGGCGGGCGCGAGGCGTTCGAAGAGCTGGTGCAGCACGAGCTGGGTGAGCGTGGTGGCGGCCAGGATCGCCGCGGGGCCGCGCTCGCGGCCGTTGATCGTGAGCGCGGCGGCGAGGGCGGCCAGCACCCCGAGCGCGCCGCCCCAGAGCGGGACGGCCCCGCCACCGGCCAGCAGGTGCCCCGCCGCGGACACCAAGCCGCAGACCGTCGCGAACACGACGGCCCGCGACAGACGCAGCCAGACGGACGCGGCGGTCACAGCCGCCATCCTTACACAACCGCCACACTTACCAGGCGGCGCGTTCGGCGTGTCCGCGCGGGGGCAGCGGACTCTGATGGACTTCGCCCGAGGCGATGGGCCGGATCTGGAACTGGTGGTCCGGCGGGAGCTGACCGACGCGGGTTTCAACGTCGAGCCGTCCCTGCTGCCGGTCGACGGGGGGCTCACCGTCTGGCTCGATCCGTCCCGCGGCGTGGTGGTCGTCTGGGGTCCGGCCGGCACCGACACCGCCGCCCACCTGGCGAAGTACGCGACCATCCGCACCGCGGTCCTGCTCGCGCTGCGGATGGTCCTGGCCGGGGCCGGCCACGTGATCCGGGAGGATCAGGAGGGCCTGGAGCTGGTGGTCACCTCCTGAGGGGCGCGCAGCGGCGCCCCGACGTCGTGCAGGTGCCGCATGGCCTGGGCCCACGACTCGACGAGCCCGCACTCGGCGTACGCGACGCCGAGCTCCCGACAGTACTCGCGCACGAGGGGCCGGGCGCGGCGCAGGTTGGCCGAGGGCATGCCGGGGAACAGGTGGTGCTCGATCTGGTAGTTGAGCCCGCCGAGCGCGACGTTCATCAGCCGGCCGCCGCGCACGTTCCTGGAGGTCAGCACCTGGCGGCGGAGGAAGTCCAGGGAGTCCTCGGCGGTGAGCACCGGCATGCCCTTGTGGTTGGGAGCGAACGTGCAGCCCAGGTACACGCCGTAGCAGGCCTGGTGCACGGCGAGGAAGGCGAGCGCCTTGCCGGGCGGCAGCACCGCGAACACCCCCGCGAGGTAGGCCAGGTTGTGCGCGACGAGCAGCAGCCCCTCGGTGCGTCCGCCCTTCACCCTGCGCAGGGCGCGGAAGCCGGCCACCTTCAGGTTCAGGCCCTCCAGGGTGAGCAGGGGGAAGAACAGGAACGCCTGCCACCTGCCGATGAAGCGGGGCAGCCCGCGGCTGGCCTCGGCCTGCCGCCGCGACCAGATGAGGATGTCGGGCGCGACGTCGGGGTCGTGCTCCTCGTGGTTGGGGTTGGCGTGGTGGCGGGTGTGCTTGTCCATCCACCAGCCGTAGCTGAGCCCGACGGTCAGGTTGCCGACCACCAGCCCGGCGATCCTGCTGCGCCGCCGCGACCGGAACACCTGGCCGTGCGCCAGGTCGTGGGCCAGCAGCGTGACCTGGGCGAAGGCGACGGCCAGCAGCGCCGCGACGCCGAGCTGCCCCCAGGAGTCGCCGACCGCGGCGAACAGCGTCCACCCTCCGGCGAACAGGGCGGCCACCAGGCCGATCCTGATCGCGTAGTAGGCGGGCCGCCGCTCCATCAGCCCCGCCTGGGCGATGCGGCGCGACAACTGCGCGAAGTCGCTCCCCCGGGGCGCGGCGCGAGGGGTTTCCACCACGGTCAATGCTCTCTCCGATGCTGGTGAGGCGGGCGTGAACACTCCTCAGCATCGCGGCGGCGGCCTTCCGGCGGACCCCCGCTGTCACCCGTCCTGATGGTGGGGCAGGCCCTACCATCGGCGGCCCCCGGCGGGGCCGCGCGGGTCAGCGGTAGTAGCCCTCCAGCGGGGCGCTGGCCTCGGCGTACAGGGCCGGGCCCTCCTGCGGGACGTGCGGCCAGCCGGGGCCGGTCTTCAGGCCGGCGAGCTGCTCGTTCGACAGGGCGTACACCACGCGGCCGAGGCCGGAGCGTTCGATGGCGCCCGCGCACATGCCGCACGGCTGGCAGCTGGTGTACATGGTGGTGGCGGCCGCGGCCTCCGGGGTCAGCTCGCGGGCGGCCCAGCGGGCCAGCTTCAGCTCCGGGTGGGCGGAGATGTCGCGGTCGCCGAGGACCGTGTTGTGCTCCTCGGCCAGCACCTCGCCGCCGGGGCCGGCCAGCAGCGAGCCGAAGGGGGCCTCGCCGTTCGCGCGGGCGCGGGCGGCCAGCTCGATGGCCCGGCGCAGCAGGGTCTCGTCATCGGGGGTCATCGTCGTCCTCCTTGGACGGGTCGCGGGATTCGAGGTCCCAGTGGCCGGCCACGGCGGCGAGCGCGTGCCAGGCCGTCTGGGGGTGCAGCGTCTCGGCGGGGTCGCCGGCGAACGGGTCGAGCACGACGGTGTCGGCGCCCAGCTGCCGCAGCGCGTCGAGGTCGGCCAGAACCTGGTCGAGGGTGCCCTCCCCGGCGTGGCGGCCGGGGCCGGTGACCGGCTCGGCGGTCAGCCGCAGCAGGATGCGCGGCGCGAACGCGGGCACCGGGCGGCCGAGCTCGCCGGCGACGTCCGCCAGCCGCCCGGCGGCCTCGCGCAGCCAGGGCAGGGTGTTGCGCAGGGGGTGCCACGCCTGGCCCAGCCGTACGGCGCGGCGCAGGCCGGCCTCGCCGTTGCCGCCGACCCAGAACGGGATGGGCCCTGCGCGGTAGTCGTCGGCGGCGGACCAGGCGGCGCGCATGGCCAGCAGGTGGTCGTCGGTCAGCCGTCCGCGCCGCTCGAACGGCACCCCGAGCGCGTCGAACTCCTGCCGCGCCCAGCCGATGCCCACGCCGAGCACCAGCCGGCCGCCGCTGAACCGGTCGAGGTTGGCCGCCATCCGGGCCATCACCAGCGGATGCCGGTACGGCACGATGAGCACCGAGGTGCCGAGCCTGACCCGCGTGGTGATCCCGGCCAGCCAGGAGAGCGTGGTGAACGGCTCGTAGAAGGGACCCGGGTACTGCTGGGCGACGTCGGGGGTGATCGCGACGTGGTCGGAGATCATCAGCAGGTCGTAGCCGAGGCTCTCGACGGTCTGCGCCCATCGCCGCAGCGTGGCCGGGTCGGTGCCGGGCCCGAAGTTCGGTACGTTCACGCCGATTCTCATGACACCGAAGGCTATCCAGGCCGTCCCGCCGGACTGAAGGCCCCGCTCACGGTGTGCGGCGGGGATCGCCGTGGATCTGCCGGTATATTCGCCGGATGGCCGAGGATCTCGACGACACCGACTGGGCGATCCTGGCGGAGCTGCAGCGGGAGGGCCGGCTGCCGCTGACCGAGCTGGGCCGCCGGGTCAACCTCAGCGCCTCGGCGACGACCGAGCGGGTCAGGCGGCTGGAGGCGCTGGGCGTCATCGCCGGCTACCGGGCGGAGGTCGATCTGGGCAAGGTCGGGTTCGGCGTGCTGGCCGTCGTGCGGCTGAAGTATCCCGGCAGCCGGCACGAGCCGCTGCGCCGCCTGCTCGGCGAGCGCCCGGAGATCCTCGAATGCCTGCGCACCACCGGCGAGGACTGCTACACGCTGAAGGTGGCGGCCGGCTCGATGCCCCACCTCGAACGCGTCATCGACGAGCTGGCCCGGTTCGGCAGCACCACGACCAGCATCGTCTACAGCCAGACCCTGCCCTACCGGGGCCCGGCCGCCCCGCCCGCACGGCTCTGAGGCGGGCGCGCCGGGGCCTCGCGGAGGGCGGCGGGGTCAGATCGGCTGCAGCGCGGGAGCGGTGCGGGGCGCCGCCTCGTCGCCGTAGATGTGCAGGTCGGCGCGGAAGGCCCGCAGGTACGCCCGCCGGTCGTGGAACGTGGCGGCCAGGGCGTCGCCGTAGTCGATGAGCTGCCGGTGCGCCTGCCGGCGCGGCTCGTAGCGGGCCTGGAGCAGCTTGTCGAGCAGCGGCAGGTCGCCGCCGGCCGCGGAGATGACGTCGGCCAGGATCTCGGCGTCGTACAGGGTGTAGCTCATGCCCATGCCGGTCATCGGGTGGCAGGCGAAGGCGGCCGAGCCGAGCAGCGCGGCGTTGCCCCTGTGGTACGCCCCCACCCGCAGCGACGAGACCCTGATCGGCTGCCAGGCGGCGGCCTGCAGGGAGGCGAAGGCGTCGGTGCTGTCGGTGACGAAGCCCTTCAGCATGTCGGGCAGGCCGGCGGCGCCCCGGCCGAAGACCTCGTCGTCCTGCTCGGGGGGCAGGCCGACGAACACCCTGGCCTGGTCCTTGTCGAGCGGGTAGAGGTAGGCGAGCCAGCCGCCGGAGCTGAAGTAGAGCCGGTTGAGCTGGGCGACGCTGGCGCTCAGCGGCACGGTGGCCACCCGCATCAGCAGCCGGTCGTAGGGCATGGTGACCTGGTCGATGTCGAGCGCCCGGCGCACGGCCGACTTGGTGCCGTCGGCGCCCACGACCACGTCGGCGCGCAGCCGGCTGCCGTCGGACAGCGTCAGCAGCTCGATGCGGTCGCCCTCGCGCTCGACGTGCTCGATGGCGGCGTCGAAGCAGAACTCGACGCCCTCCATCGCGCAGCAGGCGTAGATGAGCTCGACCAGCTCGCGGTAGGGGCGGATGAGGAAGCCCCCGTCGGGGAAGCGGCACTCCCTGATCGGCTCGCCGTCGTGGTAGTAGCGGATGAGGTCGCGCCGCAGGCCGTGGCGCTCGACGAGCTCGGCCAGCCCGTGGCGGGCCAGCACCCGCAGGCCGGGGGGCTTGAGGAAGTCGGCGCCCGCGCTGGGGATCGAAGGTCCCTGCTCGATGACGACGACGCGCTGCCCGCGGCGGCGCAGCAGCAGTGCGAGGAAACAGCCGCCGAGCCCGGCGCCGACGATGGCCACGTCGCACGAGGTGGTTGCCATGACGAGAGCCCTTCTTGAGGTTGAACTAGACGTGCGTGGTTCCGTAGGTCTCCGAGCTCTCTGCCGCCCGGGGCCTCGGGATGTGATCCCTGGGGGTCGTGCGGGTCTCGACAGGCAGCAGCGCGTCGGCCTCCGCCGCGACGGTGGCGAGGGTCATGCGCAGCTCCAGCAGCAGCCGGCGCGGCACCTTGATCATGTCGTCGCCCGGGTCGGTCCGCAGCCGGGTGATCTTGGTGAGTGCGATGGCCCCGATGAACACCGAGATGGCCACGCACATGGCGAGCGCGCCGGCCAGCCCGGCCAGCGGGCCGGTCAGGATGAACGGGTGGTCGATGACGAGGGACACCACGGCGATGCCGACGGCCCCGCCGACCATGCGGGCCATGGTGGCCGCGCCGACGGCGGAGGCGTACTGGCTGGGGCGGGCGGCCAGGGTGGTGGCCACGGAGGTGCCGGGCGCCAGCGCGCCGACGCCCATGCCGACCACGACGCTGGCGATCAGGCCCCACACCGTCGGCCCTGACTGGGTCAGCACCAGCACGCACGCGCCGCCGCAGAGCAGGGAGCCGGCGTAGATCAGGCCGTACGCGCCGATGTGCTTGAGCAGCTTGCCGGCCAGGTAGCTGGTGACGACGACGGCCACCGAGGTGGGCGTCAGCCACATCGCCACCTCCAGCATCGGGTAGCCGAGGTGCAGCAGGTACAGCGGCTGCACGGTGAGCAGCCCGTAGGACAGGGCGCCGAAGAACCAGGTGGCCAGCCAGCCCCAGACGAACTTGCGCTGCCGCCACAACGCCAGGTCGATGGCGGGCAGGCGGTGGTGCCTGGCCTGGGCCAGCGCGCCGCCGAGCAGCGCCAGGGCCGCGACGGCCAGCCACACGACGTCCATGCCCCAGGCCATGGCCTTGGAGATGGCCAGCACGATCACCGCGATCCCGGCGGCCAGCAGCCAGGCGCCGAGCACGTCCGGCACGCCCTTGGCCGCGGCGCGCCTGCCGGACGGGAGCGCGGCGCAGGCGATCAGCAGCGCGACGCCCATGACGACGTCGGGCACGAACAGGGCGCGCCAGTCGACGGTGGCGGCCAGCCAGCCGCCGCCGGCCTGCATGAGCAGGCAGCCGAGCCCGGAGGCCGAGCTCCACAGCGCGATCGCGCCCCGGCGCTGCGACTCGGGCAGCTCGCCGAGCAGCAGCCCGAGGCTGGCCGGGATCATCGCCGCCGCGCCCGCGCCCTGCACCGCCCGCGCGGCCAGCACGAACGACCAGGACGACGCGGCCACGGTGGCGATCCCGCCGGCCACGAAGACCACCAGCCCGAAGGCCAGCACCCGGCGACGGCCGAACAGGTCGGCCCAGCGGCCGGCCGTGGCCAGCAGCGCCGCGATCGGGATGAAGGCGGCGCTGGTCAGCCAGACCAGGTCGCCCAGCGGCATGCCGGCGCCCGCGGGGGTGTAACGCAGCACGCCGACGGCCAGGGTGGTGGCCGTGGTGTCGGCCATCACGGTCAGCATCACGCCCGCGCCGACCAGCCGCAGCATCACGGCGTGACGGCGGGTCACGCCGGTTGCTCTGACGGCCACTGGTGTCTCACGCACTCGGTCCTCCTCGCAAGAAAGCCTCAGGTTCCCCGCCGGCCGGCACACTGCGGTGGGTGCGACCGGCGCGGGGTGGTTCGGGGGGTCAGGCGCCGTAACGGCCGGGAGAGAGCAGGCCGTCCGGGTCGAGAGCGGTCTTGAGCCGGTGGAGCATGCCGAGGCTGGCGGTGCTGGTCTCGGACCAGACGTCGGCGGCGGCGTGGTCGATGTCGGAGCGGTAGATGGCGCAGCCGTTGCCGCGCAGCAGGCAGCTCGCGTCGTTGCGCAGCTGGTGGGCGCGGTGGGCGGCGTCGGCGTCGGCCCGGTCGAAGAAGATCTGGATGACGGCGTTGGCCATGTGCGGGCTGACCAGGTTCCACTCCACCATCAGGGCGATGCCGTGGGTGTCGACGGCGGTCTGCAGGGCGTCGAGGATGCGCTCGGTCTTCGTGGCGTGCAGCGGCATCAGCGGCAGCAGCACGAGGAAGCCCATGCCGCCGGCGTCGATCTGGTCGCACGAGGTGACGCCGAGCGCGTTGCGCACGCCCTGGCAGGTCGGGATGCCCTGGGCGGTGAGCGCCCTGGTGTAGAGCGGGTCGTCGGGGCCGACCGCGGCGGCATCGAGCACGCGCAGCGTCTCGCCGCCCTCGACCTCGATGAGCGCCTTGCGCAGCATCTCCTCGGCCAGCTCGACGGTGGCGCCGGTGCCGAGCAGCGGACCGAGGACGGTGAACTTGCCGGTGTCCACGCCCGCCGGCAGCAGCCAGCCGCCGTCGCGGCCGGGCGCGAGGGCGAGCTCGCGGAGCCGCATGAGCCCGCCTGCCGGGTTGCCGCGGCGCAGGAACCCGGTCATCGCGCCGATCGCGGCGCCGACCTGGTCGCGCCGGATGCGCGCGTGCACGAGCCCGATCGTCTCCGGGCGCGGCACCAGCGAGACGGCCATGGCGGTGACGACGCCCAGGTTGTGCTGGACGAACGCGGCCGTCAGGTCGGGCCCGGCGACCCGGCCGTGGTAGACGCCGGTGGGGTCGAGCCCGCCGGTGGTGATCACGCTGCCGTCGGCGAGCACGGCCTCGATGCCGGCCACGTCCTGGACCCGGGAGCGGAAGCAGCCGTCGCCGCGTTCGAGGGCGTTGCCGATGACCGAGGTGTCGGCGCAGGAGGCGGTGACGTTGAGCATCCACGGCGTGTCCCGCAGCGCCTCGGCGAGCTGGGCCTGGGTCACGCCGGGCTCGATGACGGCGTAGCCGGCCTCCAGGTCGAGGCCGCGGATGCGGTTCATCCGGCTGAGGTCGACGACGACGTTGTCCTCGGTGACCGGCAGCGCGGAGCCCATGCCCCAGTTCCTGCCGGTGCTGACCGGGTAGAGGCGGCTCTTGCTCACCATGGCCCGGCGGACGAGGGCGCGTACCTCGTCCAGGGTGTGCGGGGTCTCGGTGCCCGCCAGCGAACGCGGTCGGTGGGCGCCCACGTCACGCGGCCGCAGATCCACTCGCGATAGTCCCTGCATGGCTCTCCTCGGGGGATGCGAAATCACGTCAGGCGGTGTGCTGGAGGAGGTCGTCGATGGAGCCGATGGCCTGGGTGGACATCTCCCTGATCTCACGCAGCCGCTGCTCGGTGAACGCCTCGTAGGGCGCGGGCGGGACGGCGGCGGGGGCGGGGGCGGGGAAGTCGAGTGAGCCGCGCGGGGCGGCCTGTGCGGGCACGTCGTGCGGGCCGTAGGGGTGGCGGCGGGCGCGGGTGCGTCCGGTGTCGGACGACTCGTGCCGGACGAGCGCGGGCAGATGCGGTGGGGTTCGCATGACGGGAGCTCTCCTACAGGGTTCGTACGGGTTGTGCGTGCTGCCGCCCGTGGAGCGGCACGTGGGTCGTCACGTGCTCTCCTGGTGGCCGGAGCGGGGGATGACGGCCGTGGGGGTCGCCCTCGGCACGCCGTGGTTGATGACGCTGGCGGCGATCCGACGCTCGGTCAGCCCCATGTGCGGACGGGGCGCGCCGGCCGGGCGCACGGCGGCGGTGCCGCGGATGATCGAGCTGGCGTGCACCCACCGGCGGGTCTCGGCCAGCACCTCGCGCTGCGCCCTGGGCAGGTCGCCGTGGGCGGCGTAGTGCTCGCAGACGGACCACGCGAGGGCGCGGGCCATGATCAGGTGCTCTTCGCAGGCCGCGGCCACCTTCGACTCCAGCCCGACCACCTGGGCCAGGAGCAGTTGCAGGTGGGCCAGGCCGGAGCTGCGGTCGAACCCGTCGAGCTCGGCCAGCCGGGCCGGCCAGCGCAGCCGCCGCTCGACGGCGGCGCGGGTCGCGGCGGCGACGTCGGCCGCGGTGCGGCCCCGCGGGTCCTCGCCCTCCAGTTGCACGGCCCGCTGCGCGGTGTGCTCGAAGTCGGACAGCCGCTTCAGCCCGCTCTGCAGCAGCCTGATGCGGTTGTGCAGGCAGGCGGCGCTCCAGCCGAGCACCAGCAGCCGGTCGCTGTCGGCCTCGCAGTGCCAGCCGACGAGGCTGACCTCGCGGGCCATGCGGTGGTGGAGCACCCATGCCTCGCGGGGGTCGACGTGGACGGGGGCGTCGATCCACACCTGCAGGCCGCCGGGAGGCAGCTCGCCGACGCCGACCTCGACCCCTTCGGGGGCCACCCTGGCGCAGATGCGCTGGACGACCTTCTGCTGCGCCGCCGTCTCCGGCGCCACCGGCGCCGGGTCCGCCGCCCAGACCGGCGGCACGCGCTCGGGGGCGACTCGCGCCCTGGGCTCGATGCTCATCTGAGGCCACCTCCAGACCCGAAGGTCCCTCCTACGTAAATTGACACTTAATCCTGCAGCTCTGATCCTCGGGTCGCAGCACGTCGCTGTCAACTGACACTTAACGAATACCTATCGGACGCACGGTTGGCAACCCTGGGACGCAGGTGAAACAAGGGGCCGGAGGGGGCAGAGACAAGGCATGGCCTCGCCCGTCGCGAGGCGGCCGCCCGCGAGCGGCCACGAGAGGAAGGAGTCCCCGGTGGCGATGCCCAGAGCCGCGCTGGCGGCGGTGTTCCTGGCCGCCGGGCTGCCCGCGGCCCATGGGGTCACGCACGCCGGCGAGACGTTCTGCCGTATGCCGGAGTTCACCGGCAAGTCGGTTCCGGAGAGGCCTTACCTGATCGACACTGATGTCTCACCGCGGTGGATTTACCCGTACCCGACGCCCGCCGAGCGCGAGCCGTCGTCGGAGCAGCGGCTCGACTTCGCCGGGTTCCCGAGCGTGGCGGCGCTGGACACGGTGGGCCGCGACGGCGCCCCGGTCAGGAAGCTCCTGGTCACCTACGCCACCAACGTGGACAAGGTCGTCACCCTCTCCAGCGAGTCGGCGACCTCCGACGACGGCGGCGTCACGTTCGGCCCGAGCAACCGCACGCCGCTGCGGGAGGCGCCGATCGAGCTGCGCGACGGCCGCCTGCTGGCCCTGGAGTACTACCTGCGGCGCTCCGGACCGGGCACCGCCAAGCTGGGCGTGCTGTCCTCCACCTCCGCACACGACGAGAGCTGGGTGCGCTGGGAGGCCACGGTCTCCTCGCCGGACGCCGGCGCCTCCGGCGGGGCCGCGCACGGCCTGCCGATCCAGCTCGCCGACGGCACGATCCTGTTCACGGCCTACATCCGCCAGGGCGACACCGAGGCCTACCAGGCGGAGGTGTTCGCCAGCGACGACGGCGGCCGCACGTTCGCCAGGCGCGGCGTGATCGCCCCGCCCCAAGGGCCGTTCGTCTACAACGAGACCGCCCTGGCCCAGACGCTCGACGGCTCCCTGCTGGCGGTGCTGCGCCGGGACGGCGAGCCGCCCTCCACGCTGCACCAGAGCCGCTCCTCCGACGGCGGCCGCACCTGGTCGCCGGTCCGGCCGCTGCGCATCGACGGCCAGGACTGCCTGGTGCGCGGCGTGGCGCCGCGGCTGCTGCTGATGCCGGACGGCGTGCTCGTGCTCAGCGCCGGGCGTCCGCACAACTGGCTGGCGATCGCCCCCGACGGGATCGGCGAGGAGTGGCGGCAGCAGACGGTGACGTACCGGAACAGCGACGGCGTGCGGGACGTGCACGGCTCCTCGGGCTACACCGCCGTGGCCGCGGTCGGCCCGCACCGGCTGATCCAGGTGTTCGACAACTGCAAGCTGCCCGGCGTGCGCCCCGACGGGCTGCTCAACGAGACGGCCTGCCCGGCCCACGGCAAGTTCGAGAACGGCGGCTGGTACGCGATCAAGCGCCGCCTGTTCACCGTCACGCCCCCCGGCCCCGACCTGCTCGACCTGGCCGCCCTGTACCGCCGCGGCGCGCTCAAGGTCGAGACCGACATGCGCTGGACCCGCCCCGGCCGGCCGCGCACCGGCCCGGCGGGCGCCTTCGACGGCAGCACCGACTACTGGTCCGGCGCCGTCGCCGCCGGCCCCGGCCGGTACGTCCTGCACCTCGACCGCCCGTACGCGATCAACCGGATCGGCCTCGCCCTGCGCCCCGGGCACGCGGCCGGCGCCCGCGTGTACGTCTCCGCCGACGGCCGCTCCTGGGGCGAGCCCGTCGTCACCGTCGAGGACCGGACCGACTACGCCATGCGCTACCACACGGTGGCCCGCACCGGGGCGCACGTCATGGTCGTCACCGAGCCGACGGACGACTGCGACGCCGAGATCGGCGACTCCTGCAGCATGCTCAGCGAACTCGAACTCTACGGACGCTGAACCCGGCCGGAATATGCGGGTTATCAGACGGGCCGAAATGGCGCGAGCCTACGGAATGTGACGCCCGGACCCGGCGGGCTTTTCGGGACCGGAGTTTTCCCCGCCGGGCGGAAACGCGCGGCTCGGTTACTGTGACTTCCGTTCCTCTCTGCCCGCCTTCCGGCCTGCCGCGGTGACGAATGGCCGGACCGATGTTCCGGAGAGCCGAAAAATTGCCGCCCCACTCCCCCGGCGCGGAGGCGTCGCCGTGCGCCTGATCCCCTCCCGCCCCTTCGACAGCGCCGCCGTGTGCGGCGTGACGGGCACCGTCGCGCTGCTGTGCGCCGCCGAGGCGGCCGGCCGCCTCGGGCTCGTCTCCCAGCTGGAGCTGCCGCTCGCCTCGGCGGTCCTGGCCACCGCCGCCGGGCTCGCCGCCGACCCCGCCTTCCTGGCCGACGTGCTGGCCACCTGCGGCGCGTGGGCGCTCGGACTGCTGACCGCCGTGGCGGTGGCCGTGCCCGCCGGGCTGCTGCTGGGCAGCCTGCCGCCGGTCGAGCGGGCCCTGCGTCCCGTGCTGGAGTTCCTGCGGCCCATCCCCTCGGTGGCGCTCATCCCCCTGGCCGCGTTCGTCTTCACCGGCCGCCTGGAGACGGAGGTCGCGATGATCGTGTACGCCGCGACCTGGCCCATCCTGCTCAACACCATGTACGGGCTGCGCGAGGTCGACCCGCTGGCCAAGGAGACGATGCGGGCCTTCGGCTTCGGCCCGCCGGCCGTCCTGTGGCGGGTCAGCCTGCCGAGCGCGGCCCCCTTCGTGGCGACCGGCGTGCGGGTGGCCGCGGCCATCGCCCTGATCCTGGCCGTCAGCACCGAGCTGCTGGCCGGCGCCAGCGGCATCGGCCACTTCATCATCGTGGCCGAGAGCAGCCCGGACGGCCTGCGGCTGACCATCGCCGCCACCCTGTGGGCCGGCGCGCTCGGCCTGCTCACCAACGCCCTGCTCGCCCACGCCTTCCGGCGGCTGCTGCGCTGGCACACGACGCTGACGGGAGCGGCACGATGATCAGACCCGTGGCGCGGCTGTGGGCCGTGCCCGTCGTCGTGGCCGTCTGGGAGCTGGCCACCAGGGCGGCGGGCAACCCCTACTTCCCGCCGCCGTCCACGATCGCGCTGCGCCTGCGCGAGCTGTGGATCAGCCGGACGGCCCTGGACGACCTCTCCCACAGCCTGGGCCGGCTGCTGACCGGCTGGGTGCTGGCCGGCGTGCTGGGCGTGGCGGCCGGGGTCGCCATGGGCCGCTCGCCGCTGCTGTCGAGGTTCGTGGACCCGGCGGTGCAGTTCTGCCGGGCGCTGCCGCCGCCCGCGCTGCTGCCGGTGTTCCTGGCGCTGTTCTCGACCGGCACCCTCATGCAGGTCATGACCATCGCGTGCGGCATCGTCTGGCCGGTGCTGGTCAACGCCGCCGACGGCGCCCGCGACGTGGACCGGCTGCACCTGGACACCGCGCGGGCCTTCAGGCTGTCGGCCGGGCAGCGCCTGCTGCGCGTCGTGCTGCCCTCGGCGGCCCCGAAGATCCTCGCCGGGCTGCGGCTCAGCCTGTCGCTCGCGCTGATCCTCATGGTGATCGCCGAATTCTTCGCCACCGACGGCGTCGGTTTCCGATTGCGCGCCGCCCAGCGCTCCTTCGACCTGCCGGGCATGTGGGCGGCCGTCACCGTGCTCGGGGTTCTGGGTTATCTGCTCAATCAGGTTTTCCTGATTCTGGAACGCCGGTTGGTGGCGCATTATGGCGCGACCGAATAAAGCCGCCCGGGAATGCGGAAGATTGCCGGACGGCTGTTCTTTTTCCCCGGCACGCTTTGTTCGCGAACTCAACTCTCTGGGAGCGTTTTCATGCGTCTGTTACTCGCGGCGGTCGCCCTCGCCCTGGCGATGACCGGGTGCAGCGGGGCGGACCCCCGGCCGTCGTCCGGCGGGCCGGAGAAGGCCGTGCTGAACCTCGGCATGCTGGCCCTTCCCGAGGTCGCGCCCGTCCAGATCGCCATCGACAAGGGGTTCTTCGCCGCGGAGGGGCTGACCGTCAAGCCCGTCGTGATCCAGGGCGGGGCCGCCGCGATGCCCGACCTGATCAGCGGCAAGCTCGACGTCCTGCACAGCAACTACGTCTCGGCGATGCTGGCCGCCGCGCGCGGCGTGGGCCGGTTGAAGGTCGTCGGCGACGCCTACGCGGCCAAGCCCGGCAACTTCGTCCTCATGACGAGGAAGGACTCGCCCGTCACGAAGCTGGCCGACCTCAAGGGCAGGAAGGTCGGCGTCAACACCCTCGGCAACGTCGCCACCCTGGCCGTGAGCGCGCTGCTCAAGCCCGCCGGCGTGGCGCCCGCCGACATCACCTTCGTCGAACGGCCCTTCCCGCAGATGGCCGGCGCCCTGGCCAACGGCGACGTGGACGCCGCCGTGCTGCCCGAGCCGTTCTGGCAGACCGCGGCCGCCACCAGCGGGGCCCGCAGCCTGTCGGACCTGTTCACCGGGGCGACCGCCGACTTCCCGATGGCGGGCTACCTGACCACCGAGGGCTTCGCGGCCGACAATCCGCGCACGGTGGCCGCCTTCCAGCGCGGCCTGCGCAAGGCGGTGGACCTGGCCATCGCCGACCCGGCCCAGGCCAAGGCCGCGCTGCTCACGTACACGAAGATCGACAAGGCGACGGCCGACCTGATGGCGCTGGGCGGCTACTCCACCACCGTCGACAGGGCCCGGTTGCAGCGGGTGGCCGACCTCATGCTGGAGTTCAAGGGCAACGGCTACCTGGAGGCGCCGTTCGACGTCTCGGCCCTGCTCCTTCCCGGCGGCTCCTCATGACGGGCCTCGCGGGACGACGTCCGCGGCGGGTGGTCATCGCCGGGGCGGGCATCGCCGGGCTCACCGCCGCCCTCAGCCTGCACGCGGCCGGCATCACGGACGTGACCGTGCACGAGGCCGTCAAGGACATCCGGCCGCTCGGCGTGGGCATCAACCTGCTGCCGCACGCCGTGCGCGAGCTGATCGAGCTCGGCCTGGGCGACCGCCTGGCCCGGGTCGGCGTCGAGACGGCCGACCTGACCTTCGTCACGCGGCGCGGGCAACGCATCTGGACCGAGCCGCGCGGCCGGGCCGCGGGCCACGCCTGGCCCCAGTACTCGATCCACCGCGGCCGGCTGCAGCTCCTGCTCCTCGACGCCGTACGCGAGCGGCTCGGCCCGGACGCCGTGGTGACCGGCTCTCCCGTCACCGGCCTCGACCACGACGCCGACCTGCTCGTCGGCGCCGACGGCATCCGCTCCGGCGTCAGGGCCGCGCTGTTCCCCGGCGAGGGCGAGCCGCTGTGGGGCGGTCACGTGCTGTGGCGCGGCACGTCCCGGGCGCGGCCGTTCCTCACCGGCCGATCCATGATCATGGCGGGCGACGGCGCTCAGAAGATCGTCATCTACCCGATCGCGCCGCCGGACCCCGACGGCACGCAGCTCGTCAACTGGGCCATCCAGCACCGGGCCCCCGAGGCCGTCCCCCGGGGCGACTGGAACCGGGAGGTGGAGATCGGCAAGTTCCTGCACCACGTGGCCGACGTGCGCTCCGACGCCCTCGACATCCCCGGCCTCATCGCCTCGGCCGACAGGGCGTACGAGTACCCGCTGGTGGACCGGGACCCGCTGCCGTACTGGTCGTCGGGGACGGTGACGGGCGCGGTGACGCTGATGGGCGACGCCGCGCACCCGATGTACCCGACCGGGTCCAACGGCGGCACGCAGGCCGTCATCGACGCCCGCGTGCTGGCCCACGCGCTGGCCACCGGCCAGGGCCTGGAGTTCTACGAGAGCCGGCGGCGGCCGGTCACGAACCGCATCGTGCTGGCCAACCGCGAGGACGGGCCCGAGGTCGTCCTGAGGATGGCGCACGAACGCGCCCCCGACGGGTTCGCCGACATCGAGGAGGTCATCCCCAGGGACACGCTGGAGAAGATCGCGCTGCACTACAAGCAGCTCGCGGGCTTCGAGCCGGCCACCCTGAACGCCCGCCCCAGCTGGTCGGTCCCCCCGGACACCGGCCAGGGATCTGTTTCCCTGAACGCCGGCCAGGAGACGGTTCCCCTGAACGCCGGTCAGCCCGAGAGCTCGCCCTGACCGCGGGACGTGTTCTGAAGGTGGGTGTGGTGAGGCGGGGGCGCGTGGGCGCCCCCGCGCGGGACCGGGCGCGGCCTCCTACCGCTTGGGCGGGAGGTCGTCGCCGCGGTTGCGGGTGTGCTCGCGCGCCTCGCTGTCCTCGTCGACCTCCAGGTGTTCCCTCCTGACCTGGCCCTCGACGGTCTCCTCACGCTCGACGCGCTCCTTGTGCACGCGGATGTGCTCGACCGGCCTGGTCTCCTTGCCGATCACCGGCCGCTCCTCGTGCAGGGTGATCTGCTGCTCGTCCTCGCCGATCTCGTACGTGCCGGGCTGGCCGTCCCTGATGGGCTCGCGCTCGATCACGACCTCCTCGTGCGCGAGCGGCACCCGCTCCTGGACGTTCTCGGTCTCGACGTACTTGCGCAGCCGGACGTGCCCGCTCTCGCGGCTCTCCTTGCCGATGTGGAGCTGCTCCTCCGACGCGGTCATGTCCATGTCGCGGTCGCCCACGTCCCGGCCGCGCATCGGGCCCGGCTGCCCCGGCTGGCCCATCGCGCCGGTCTGGCCGGTCGGCGGCTGGCCGGTCATGCCCGGGCGCATGCCGCGTTCCCCGGCCGTCCGCGGCTCTCCGGTGGGCCGCTGGGTCTGCCGCTCCCCCGCGGCGGGCGAGCGCTGGGACGGGATGGTGGACGGCTGCATCCCGTAGTACCGGTAGAGCTCGGCCTCCTCCTCCAGCGACAGGCGGCCGTCCACGTCGATGTTGGGCGCGCCCTTGATCATCTCCTTGTCGAAGGGGACCCTGATCTCGTCCCCGGAACGGCGGGCGTTGGCCAGCGGCACGAAGGTCTGCTTCATGCCGAAGAACCCCGTGCGCACGGTCACCCACTCCGGCTCGCCGGTGCGGTCACTGAGGTAGACCTGGCCCACCTTGCCGATCGACTGTCCGTCCGACCCGATCACATGGCACTCGAGCAGGCTCCGGATCTCTGTTTGCATAGCCACGACGATCCCCCCGATTGTTCGTCCTGGTTCAAAAAGGACAAATACCCCAGAGAGTCGCATTTGCACACACAGGTCGGCCAGTCTTTGCCATGGATCGGCCTACAGCGGAGGCACGCCGCGGCCCTGCCGGGAGCCCTCGTAGGCGGCCCGCCGCAGCCTGGCCGTCCATCCGGCCGGACGCAGGCAGGGGGCGCTGTTGAGCACGGGGTCGAAGGTCAGGTCCGCGCCGGGCAGCGCGGTGTGCAGGCGCAGGCGGGCCAGGTAGCGACCGCCCGCCCACAGGTGGAACAGCAGCGGGCCGCGGGCCAGCGCGCCGGGCAGCAGCGCCGGATCGGCGGGCACGCTCTCCCCCTCGGGCCGGGCGACCAGCCGGTACCGGCCGGTTCCGTACACGTACGCCGTGAGGCTGGAGTACGGCCCCGACGTGAAGGTGCGGCGCGGCACCGGCACCGGGCCCGCGCCGGTGGACAGCAGCAGGTCCACCCCGTTGGGCAGGCGCACGGCCAGCCCCAGCACGTCGGGCAGCCGGCCCGGCAGGGACAGCCCCTTGGACAGCCGGGCCCGCACCTCGTGCTCGCCCGGCTCCCCCAGCGGCGCCGCCTCGACCGTCAGCGTGCCCGCCAGGAGCAGCCCGCGCCGGTGCAGCGCGCGGCCGTGCCGGAGACCGGCCAGCACGCGCGCCGCGGCGCGGGCGAAGGAGTCGAGCGCGGCCGGAGGGCCCGTGCCGCCGGGCATCGCGGACGCCCTCGTCAGTAGTCTTCCTGCGCCTTCTTCAGCGCCTTGAGGTGCTCCTGCAGCGTCGGGGACGCGGACTTGGCCAGCGCCACCACCGCCGGCGACGAGCCCTTGGAGATCTCCTCCTTGGTGGCCTCGATCGCCGTCTTGTGGGCCTTGACCATGCCGACGACGAACTCCTTGTCGAACTCCTTGCCCTTGGCGTCCTGCAGGCGCTTGGCCATGGCGGCCTGGGCGGAGGTCGGCGCGGCGGGAAGCTGGATGGCGAGCTGGCTCGCGGTCTCGGTCACCTTCTTGTCGAACTGGGTGTGGTCGTCGACGAGCATCCGGCCGATCGACTTGATCTGGTCGGTGGCGCCCTTCTTCTCGGCCAGGCGGCCCGCCTCGATCTCGGCCAGGTTCCCCTGGTGGATGGTCGCCATCCAGGTCCTGTCCTGCTCGGACGGCTGAGCGTCGGTCCGCGGCGCCAGCCCCGCGGTGTTGGTTGTGGCGCTTTCGCCGCACCCGGACAGGGCGACGACGGCCGCGGCGGCCAGCAGCATGGTCAGACGAGTACGCATGAGGTTTCCTATGACATGGTGACACTTCTCCGACACAGAGAGTAACCATGCGCTCGCGACTTCCCCCTCAGGCGCGCCGCGTCGCACCCCTGGCTGCCGGGTGTCGCGGGCCGCCGCCGTGAGCCGTCATCATGTTGACGGACGAGACG
The DNA here is from genome assembly GCF_040649795.1 of Nonomuraea sp. NPDC048881. NCBI lineage: Bacteria > Bacillati > Actinomycetota > Actinomycetes > Streptosporangiales > Streptosporangiaceae > Nonomuraea > Nonomuraea sp. NPDC048881. The sequence continues at coordinate 134,751 of NZ_JBEZGC010000003.1, read as the reverse complement.
CGGTCGGACCTGACCGCCGAGAGCGCGAGGAGAAGGATGACGCCACCGGCCCGATCACCGGAGCAGCGCAAGCGGGACACGCTCGACCGGCTCGAACACGACGTCGACGCCTGGGTGGCCACGGCGGGCGACGGCGGCCCGTACATGACGCCGCTGTCGTTCCTGTGGGACGGGCACCGGCTGCTGCTCTCCACCGCCGACGCCACGCCCACCGCCCGCAACCTGCTCGACGGCGGCACCGTCCGCCTCGGCCTGGGCCTGACCAGGGACGTCGTCCTCATCCACGGCACCGTGACCGCGCAGCCGGCCGCCACGATCCCCGGCGACATCGGCGACGCGTTCGCGGTGAAGACCGGGTTCGACCCGCGGGTGTCGCGTGGCCCGTACACGTACTTCTGGGTCACGCCGGTGCTGGTGCAGGCGTGGCGCGAGGTGAACGAGCTCGCCGGGCGCGACCTGATGCTCGACGGGAAGTGGACCGTCTAACCGAACCCCAGCACCAGCGTGGTGTGCCGCTTCACGATGACGAACTCCTGTCCCGGCCCCTGGGCGGCACTCTCTGAGGTGGAGCTCTCTGGGGCGGCGCTTTCTGAGGCGGGGCTTTCTGAGGCGGGGCTTTCTGAGGCGGGGCTTTCTGGGGCGACCATGGCCTGCCTGAGCCGGACGGCATCCATGCCGCGATTGTCCACCGGCCGGGAATTCCCGGTAAAGAAAACGCCAAGGAGGGTTGGGCTCCGGGTTGAGGGGAATGGCAGGCAACTTCTGTACGTCGACCGTTTGGAGGAGCCGTAGTGCTCACCCTGACAGCCAACGCAGCCCAGGCGATCCGCGACCTGACCGCGTCCGCGCCGGAACCCGCCCAGGGCGGGATCCGCATCTCGTCGCAGGGCGAGGGCGCGAACTCGCTCACCCTCTCCCTGGCCACGGCCCCTGAGCCGGCCGACGAGGTGGTGGAGACCGAGGGCGCGCGGGTCTACCTCGATCCCGTGGCCGCGACCGTGCTGGACGACAAGTCCCTCGACGCCGGGGCCGACGCGCAGGGGAGCGTGTCGTTCATGGTGACCCCGCAGGCGGTGTGACGGGCAGCCGCCGTACCGGTGCTCACGCCGGTACGGCGGCCCCGCACCCGGGTCAGCCGGCCAGGAGCTTGTGCAGGTAGCGGACCTGCTCCTCGGTCTGGTAGCCCGACCCGCCCTCGTGCCCGTTCCAGGGCCAGACGGTGATCTCCTTCGGCCCCTGCCAGTGGTTGTAGGCGGCGAACACCGTGGAGGGCGGGCAGACGTAGTCCATGAGCGCGACCGAGTACAGCACGGGAACCCGGCCGCGGGCGGCGAAGTTGACGCCGTCGAAGTACGACAGCGTGCGGAACACCTGGTCGGCGCCGTCCCGGCGGGAGGCCAGGAAGCGCACCACCTCCTGGTAGGGGTCCCGGTCGGTGATCTCCAGCGCCCGCCGGAAGTGCGTCAGGAACGGCACGTCCACCAGCGCGGCCCGCACCGACGGGCGCAACGCCGCCGTGGCCTGCGCGATCGCGCCGCCCTGGCTGCCGCCCGAGACCACGATGCGCCCGGCGTCCACCGCCGGATGGGCCGCGGCCACGTCGACCGCCCTGGCCGCGTCGGTGAACACGCGCCGGTAGTAGTAGTCCTCGGGGTCGAGGATGCCCCGCGTCATCATGCCGGGCGCCTGGACGTCGGCGCTGCCGTGCGGGTCGCCGGTCGTGCCGGGGCTGGTGGGGCTCGCGCCGCCGTGTCCCCGGGTCTCCATCACGAACACCGCGTAGCCGGCCGTGGGCCACAGCAGGTGGTCCTTCGGGAACCCGCGCCCGCCGCTGTAACCGATGTAGTGCATCACGCACGGCACCGGCTCCCGCACGCCGCGCGGCAGGATGAACCAGCCGCTGATCCGGTGGCCGCCCCACCCGGCGAACGACACGTCGTAGACGTCGACGCCGCTCAGCGGCAGGTCGTAGGGCACGAACTCGGCGGCCGGGTCGAACGCCTCGGCCTCGGCCAGCGTCCGGGACCAGAAGTCGTCGAAGTCGGCGGGCTCGTCGCGGTCGGGGAGGTAGGCGCGCAACTGCTCGATCGGGAGGTCGAACAAGGACACGGGGGGACTCCAAGCTGTAGGCAACCCTGATATTTCACCTCATCAGCCCAGGTAAGCGCTATCCTCCGCCGACCGAAGCTGAAAGCGCGCGTACGGGGTAGGGGAGGTCGCGTGATCGAATACGTGATCGAGGTTCCTTCCTCCCATCTCTATCCCGGCCTGGTGCTGGAGGCCCCCGCGGACGCCGAGGACTTCCTCGTGCTGTTCACCGACGACTCCGAGTCGCGCGCCCAGCTCCTCGGCGACGCCTCGGGACGTCCGGTGCTCAGGCTCGGCGGATACATGACCACGAACGGCACCGTCATCGACGAGCGGGTGTGGACCGTGCGCGAGACGCTGCGCACCGGCGACCGCCTGCGCATCCGCCTGGGCCGCTCGCTCCCCTCCCCCGTCACGGGCTAGCGTCCCCTTTGTGAGGTCTTTCGCCGGGATGGTGGCGGGCGTCGCGGTGCTCGCGCTGTCGCCCGTCGCCGGGCTGGCCGCGCTGGCCGGGACGGCGATGGTGGGCGCGCGGCCCGGGATGTTCACGGTGACCGGCCTCGCGGTGTTCGCCTCGGTGTGCTACCTCGGGCTGCTGCTGTGCGTGCCCCGGCCGCGCGCGACCTGGGGGCGGTGGTTACGGGCCGCGCTGATCCTGGCCGTCGAGGCGGCGGTGGTCTGGCGGGTCGCGGACGCGACGCTGACCCCGCCGCCGGCGGCGGCCGGGGCCCCGTCGCCGGTGGCCGGGCAGCGCGAGTGGCGGCTGCCGACGGGGTCGCGGCTGGCGTACGTACGGGTCGCGCCGAAGCGGGTCACCCGCCCGGAGCCGGTGGTCTTCCTGTCCGGCGCGGCCGGCCTGGCGGATTTGGCCGCCGATCCGGCGTTCTACCGGCGGCTGGCCGCCGACGGGCACGAGGTGTACGTCTACGACCGGGTGGGCGCGGGACGCTCGGCGCGGCTGCCGGACCCGGCCGCGTACGGGCTGGGCCGCGACGTGGCGGACCTGGAGCAGGTGCGGCAGGTGATCGGCGCCCGCCGCCTGACCCTGGTCGCGCGCGGCGAGGGCGCCCGGCTGGCGGCGGCCTACCTCTCCGCCCATCCGGACGGGGTGTCCAGGGCGGTGCTCGCCTCCCCCGCCGACCTCGACCGGGCCCGTGCCGCGACGCTGCTGGACGACGGCCCGCCCACCCCCCGGATGCTCGCGGTCCACACGCTGCTGCGGGTCGAACCGGCGGCGGCGCACGCGTTCGCCGGCGACGCCGAACTCGACGCCCGCGCCGCAGGCTCCGCCGTCTGCCCGGAGGGCCGGCCCGCCGGGAAGCCGCCCCTGACCCAGTCGGACGGTTCGGGTGGGTACGCGTGGCTGGTGGACCGGCCGTCGCCGCCCGGGATGCGGGAGGGGCTGGCCCGGGTGACCGCGCCCGTCCTGGTGGTCAAGGGGGCGTGCGACGGGGAGAGCTGGTCGGCGGCCACCGACGTCCGGCGGGCGATCCCCGGTGCCGGGCTCGTCTACGCCGAGGGGCGCGGGGCGTACCTGGCGACGCTGCGGGCGTTCCTGGCGGGCCGGGCGGTGCCGCCGTACGAGGGGACCACGCCCCCGGCCGGTTACCGGGGGCCGTGGTGAACCCAGCTCAGCGGTCCCGCGTCCGGGGCTCCGGGCGGCCGGGGCGGGCGCAGGAGCCGGCCGTGGCCGCCGCCACCTTCCATTCCGCGTCCGGGAACGGCGACATGAAGTGCGTCAGCAGGTCCACCGCGTAGTCGGGGGCCTGCCCGCCGGGGTCGAGGAAGGACACCATCTGCGGGCCGTCGGAGCCGCGCAGGGTGATCGAGCCGCCCCTGCCGCCGGAGGCGAAGCCGGGCTTGGCGTCCACGGTGAGGCAGGCGAGCCCGATCCCGGCGGCGGCGATCTCCTGGCGGGCGCCGATGCGGCGCATGCGCTGGTCGTAGCGGCGCAGGGCGAGCGAGGTGGCCCGGGTGAGCCGCAGGGAGCCGGTGAAGGCGTCCGCTCCGATTTTCCTGCTCAGCCTGACCCGCAGGGAGACGTCCGGCCGCAGGTCCACGCCCTTGGCGGTCAGGCGGAGGCGGCCGTAGGCGCCCTCGAAGCCGGGTGCGAGGAACCCGGCCGCGGCCGGTGCCCTGAGCCCGAACGGGATGCGCCCCGGCCGTACCCGCAGCCAGGACACGCGCCGGACCGCCAGCGACACCTCCCGCACCGCGCTCGCGCCGAGCGCGAAGTCCCCGCCGACCTGGTAGGTGAGGAACCCCGAGGTGTACGGCACCTCCTTGGACACGGCGATCCGCTGCCGCTGGACGGGGCCCACGCGCAACCCGGCGCCCACCGCGACGCGGCCCGTCGGCCCGGGTTTCGAGACCAGATCGAGCGACTGGTCGGGATTGAGGCGGATCGTCGTGTCGGCGGCCAGGTCCTCGACCGCGAGCGAGACGCCGCCGAGCCGCCCGGACGGGTCCACCAGGCGGCCGTCCACGGCCAGGCGGCCGTCCAGGGTGCTCGCGCCGCCCCGGTAGGTGAGCGTGGGGACGCTCAGCCCGGCGGCCGAGGCGTCGGCGTCCAGGCCGAGCACCGCCGGGACGTCGGTCAGCCGCAGCCCGCCGCTGCCCCGGCCGGGCAGGGTGACCTCGGCGGTCAGGCGTTCGACCGGCGCGGAGTTCCGTACCCGGATCCGGGTCCTGGCCCCGTACGTGCCCCGCACGTCCACGGCGGCGGGCACCGGGTCGAGGGCGACGTGGCCGCGCAGCCCGCCCGCCTCGGCCCGCACGTCCAGCGCGCCCAGGGTGGCGGCGGGCTCGACGCGGTAGGCGACGTGCCCGGCGTCCAGCGGGCCCACGGACAACCGGGTGATCCTGGGCGGCAGCCGGGTCAGCGTGGCCCGCGCCCTGATCGGGACCGGCGCGAGCACGCTGCTGTCCAGGTGGAGGACGAGGGTCCGGCGTCTGGGGGCGAAGCCGGAGAAGGCGAACGTGCCGCCCGCCGGGTCGATCGTCACCTGGCTGGGCAGGCCGGTGACGTCGAGGACGCCCTGCAGGCCGTAACAGCCGCGTCCCGCCGCGCAGAACGGGCCCTGACCGCAGCCGCCGGCCGGGCAGCCGCCGTCCGCCAGCGAGAGGCCGCCCTCGACGGCGGGCGCGGGACGCATGCGGGCCAGCGCGGCGGTCCTGCCGAGCCAGGCGCGGGCGGTCACGCCGAGCCGGGAGCCGGAGTAGGTGAGCCTGCCCTCGGGGGTGGCGGCGACGGTCAGGTCGCCCGGCACCGGCCCCACCCTGCCGAGGACGCCGAAGCGCACGTCCCCCAGGACGATGTCGGCGTCCACGGCGAGCCGCTGCCTGGCGGCCCGGAACCGGGCCAGGAACCCCTGGCCGGACGGGCTGAGCTCGACCCGCGACAGGCCCCTGACCAGCACGCTGGCGTCCAGGTCGCCGCCGGTCCGGTCGTAGTGGGCGGCCAGGTGCGGGCCGCTGGGGGACGTGGCGCCGTCGTGGTTGGCGACGGCCAGGGCCGCCGACCCCACCGGGCCGGACAGCCCGCGGAAGCGGTAGACGCCGTCCTTCCAGGCGGCCTCGAAGCGGGCCGGGACGCCGGTTACGTCGGCGGCGGCCCTGAGCACCCGGCCGCCCGTCCTGATCCGGGCCAGCGCCGACACCTTGGCCACGGGGGCGCTCGCGGTCCAGGTGAGCGTCCCGGCCGCGGTGTCGGCGACCAGTTCGGCCCGCTTCGGCACACCCTCCACCGCCACCCGCACGTCGTCCCCGGCCGAGGCGCCGTCGAGGGCGGTGACGTACGACCTGGCCGCGTAGAGGCGGAGGGCGCGGAGCCGGCCGGACGTGGCGACCTCGACCGACGAGCGCTCGCCCAGCGTCCACGCGGTCCTGACGTCCCCACGCACCCCGCGGACCGTGCCGTCGATCGTCGGCCCGCTCCGGACGTCGGCGTAGGCCGCCCGGACCCGGTCGATCGCGCCGCCGGCCCGGTAGACGGCCGTCCCGGCGGCGGGGTCGAGGGTGAGTTCGGCCTCGGCGGGCGTGTTGGAGAGCTCCAGGCGTGCCAGGCGCCTTCCATCGAGGCCCGCGGCCACGAAGGGCCGGCCGCTCGCCCTGGCCTCCAGGTGGGCGTGCGGCGCGCTGCCGTAGGTGACGTCGAATCCCGACACGCCGGACAGCAGCGCCGAGACCCCGGCGGCGTCGCCGTTCTTGATCAGGGTGACGTGGCCGCCGGCGGGGCTGGAGATCGCGCCGCCGCCGCGTTGCAGGACCGCGGCGAACCGGCCGATCGGCGAACTGGCCGTCTGCGTGACGCGGTGCGCGGCCGGGTCGCTCTCCAACCGGACCCGGGCCGGCAGCCCGCTCAGCTCGGCCCGCAGCACGGTCCCGGACGCGGCCCGGTCGTAGTACAGCACCTTGGCCGAGCCCGCCCGCGCGGGCCCCGAAGACTCGACGGTCAGGCTCTGCCTGCCGCCGGACGCGACGTGGGCGGCGGTGAACGAGCGGGGCACCTCACGCAGCTCGGCGCTCGCCGCCGTGGCCAGGCGGCCGTCGCGGTAGAGGTGGGTGTGCAGCTCGGCGCGGGCGATCGGGGCTGGGGCGGTGAAGCGCATCCGTCCGCCGGCCAGGCGCACGTGGGCGCGGGCAGGCATGCGGTCCAGTACGGCCTGCGTGTAGCGGCCCGGGGAGACGGCGATCGCGTCCAGCCTGGCGGGACGCGACGCGGTGACGTCCAGCTCGACCTCTGGAGAGGTGGTGGCGTCCCGCTCGGCGGCCGGGGTTGGTGAGTCGAGGGTGGCCTCGACCGTGAGTCGTTCGGTGGCGGGGGTCTGGCGCAGGCTCACCGCCGTGCGTCCGGTCAACCCCGCCAGGGTGACGGCGGACGGTCCCGGGTCCTTGCGGGTGACGTTCGCCCTGACCGTCCGGCCGTCCGGGGCGATGGTGAACGTCCCGCGGTCGAGCGCCGACAGCGACGCGCCGCCGCGCAGGCCGTCGAAGCCGACGGTCACCTTGTCGTCGTACTCGGCCCAGACCAGCGCCCTGACCCTCTTCCCGGACAGGCTCCTGACCGCGAACCCGAGCCCGATGCCCCCGCTCCCGGGGTTCGCGACGGGCATCAGGTCGGCCGCCAGGTCGGGGAGGCCGTCGCCGGTGACGTCCGCGGCGACCGGCACGGCGACGGGCCTGCGCGCCGAACACGCCACCGCCCGCTCCACCCCCACCACGCACAACCGATACGTCACCCCTTGTCTCGTCGGCAGGGCCCCACCGGCCGCATCACCCACCGCCCCTCTCGCCGAGACGACCGCGCCGCCTCCCTGGGGGCGGATCGTGGGGACGGCCGCGCGGCCTCCCTGGGGGCGGATCGTCGGGACGGCCGGGTGGCCTCCCTGAGGGCGGATTGCGCGGCCTCCCTGGGGGCGGATCAGGGGGCGGATGTCCAGGCGCAGGGCGTCCAGGGCCTTGGTGACGGACGGGGGCGGGCGCAGGAGGGTCAGAGGGGCGGCGCCGGTCGTGTCGGGCAGGAGGGCGGCGGGGTCGGGAGCCCGCCGTCCGAGCCCCTGCCGTTCCTGCCGCCGAACGGCCTGGGCGGCGACGGCGTCGGCGAGACCCGTCCCGGCGGGCGTGGTGATCTCCAGCCGTTCCGGCCCCACCGGCCCCTTCCCCATCGGCCGTACGGCGGGCGACGGCCCCGACGGAACCCGCACCACGGCAGGCGGCGGCTCCGGAACCCCGGGCACCGCCTGCGTCATCACCTGACCACCCGCCGACGCCTGGACCACTCGCGCAGTCGAGGCATGACCGGAGGCGGCGACGACGGGCGGACCTGCCAGTGCCGTGGCTGCGATGGACGTCGAAGCGAGCACGCGCAGAAGGGCGTGCGGCATGAAGCGTTCCCCCGAACCCGTCTAACTCATCCCATCAGAAACAATGGTCACGAGATGACCATATTTCCTCACTAATCGTCAAACGCGGCGCAACGTGGAACTCCAATTCCCGCCCCCGCCACCTCGCCCCTGGCCGCCTCATCCCTGGCCGCCTCGCCCCCCTCGCCGACGCGTTCGCTCGACGCCAGGTGAGCCGCTACGCCGCCCGGCGCACCCCCGTCCGGCTCACCGCCGTGACCACGGTGGCCGCCACGGCGAGCACCAGCAGGACGCCCACCGCCAGCCGGTAACCGTCCTGCAACACGTCGGCCACGCCGGACAGCCGGGCGGGGTCGGCGGCGTAGACCAGGTGCCGCTCGGCGGCCGGCACGGACGCGGCGACGATCGCCAGCGACATGGCGGTGCTGATCACGGTCGAGACGTTGACCAGCATGAGCCGTACACCGTTGACCACGCCGAGCCGGTCCTGCGGCGCGTCCATCATGATCGCGGTGGTGTTGGCGGTGATGAACAGCCCGCTGCCCGCGCCCACCAGCGCGAGCGCCGTCCCGAGCCAGGCGTAGGGCACGGACGGGTCCAGCGCGGCCAGCATGACCGCCATGCCCGCCGCGCTCACCGCCGAGCCGGCCACCGCCACCGTGCGCGGGTGGAACCGTCCGGTCAGCGCCCCGGCGACCAGCGAGGTCAGGGCCGAGGCGGCCGAGACGGGCAGCACGGCGAGCCCGGCCTGGGCGGGCTCGAACTGCCGGGTGGACTGCAGGAACAACGAGATCACCAGCACGATCGAGAACTGCCCGAGCGAGTTGAGCACGGCGGCCAGGTTCGCCAGCGCGAAACCGCGGTCGCCGAACAGCCGCAGGTCGAGCAGCGGCGTCCGGCTCCGCCACTCGACCAGCGCGAACACCGGGGCCGCCGCCGCGAACGCCACCCCGCCCGCCACCACCCACGGGCTCAGCCAGCCGAGCGAGCTGCCCTGCGACAGGGCCAGCAGCAGGCCGCTCAGCCAGGTGAACAGCAGGACGATCCCCGGCACGTCCAGCCGCTCGCGCGGACCCCTCGGCACCGGGCGGAGGGTGACCGCGCCCCACACGATGGCCGCGACCCCGACGGGCACGTTGAACCAGAAGATCCACCGCCAGCCCGCCGCGCCCGCCAGGAACCCGCCGAACGACGGCCCCACGAGCCCCGCCACGGAGATGATGGCCATGTAGACGGCCATGCCACGGCCCAGCCGGGCCGGCGGGAAGGCGCGGGCCAGGATGGCCGAGCTGTTGGCCAGGATCATGGCCGAGCCGCACGCCTGGGCGACGCGGGCCGCGAGCAGCACCTCGATCGAGGGCGCGAACCCGGCCGCCAGGCTCGCGGCGGTGAACACCACGAACCCCAGTAAGTACGTGCCGCGCCTGCCGAACAGGTCGGCCACCCGCCCGAACACCACCAGCCCGACCGAGCTGACCAGCATGTAGGCGAGCAGCACCCAGCTCGCCAGGAAGGCGCCGACGCGGAAGTGCGCGACGACGGCGGGCAGGGCGACGTTGAGCGAGCTGGAGTTGAGCCCGGTCAGGAACATGCCGAGGCTGGTGACCGAGACGGCCCGCCAGGCGTACCGGAGCTGCGCCGCCTCATCCTCCGCCGCCGCCACCGGCACCGCCACGACGGCCTCGGACTCAGTCACACCGGACCGCCTGCATGTTCATGCCCCACTCTTTCTAGAATCACCCTCTAGGAAAGAGCCCGCCCCACCGATTGTCAAGATCCCAGCTCCAGGAACGTACGGCCACAGGCGCGGGCGAGGGTGGCGGTGAGGTGGGGTGGGGGCACGTGCGGGCAGTGGCACGGGCGGAGGCGCACAAGCAGAGGCGCACACGTGAAGGTGCACGCGCAGCGGCGCACACGCAGAGGGTGCCGCACGCAGAGGGTGCCGCACGCGGAGGGTGCCGCACGCGGATCCGGATGCAAGGGGCGGGCACAGGGGGCGCTGCGGGAGTCGGCGCCCCGTGTGGGGAAGGTTCAGGCCAATGTGCGGAGGGCCTGCTCCACGGTGTCGCCGGTGCCGACGGCCACCTCGCCGCCGACGCCGTCACGCGCCACGGCGATCACGCCGGACCCGGTCGGATGGCGGCTCAGGGTGACCGTGCAACCGTCGCGCAGCAGCGCCTCCACGTCGGCCGCCCTCTGCGGCGCGGCCCGCTCACCGGATCCGGGCCCGAGCAGACGGGTGGCCGCGATCAGCGCGGCGACCGGCGTCCGGTGCCGGGCCAGGAGCACAGGGCTGTCGTCGTACGGCTCCGAGACCTGCCGGACGAGCTCCCCCAGCTTCGCCTTGGCGGTGGACAACGACACCACGGGCAATCCGGTCAGCATCCCGGGAACCTTGGACAGCGGCACCAGCGCGGCCCACTCCCACCGCTCCCGCGTGATCAGCGTGATCTGCCCCTCACCCGCCGCGCCCACCAGCGCCCCCCAGCGGGACCGTGCCTCCTCGACCCCGATGGGCACGCCCAGCCTGTCCTCCATCTCGCTGTAATTGATCATGAGGAAAACCGTAAGGCACCTTACGATATTCGCGCAAGGATCCTCGCCCGCTCCCGCGAGGCGTCGGGCGCGCTCACCTCCCGCGACGCACCCTCCGGACGAGGTCGTCGGCGGCCTCCCGCCACTGCGGGTAGTCGAAGGCGAAACCCGCTTCCAGCAACCGCCCCGGGACCACCCGGCGGCTCTTGAGCAGCAACTCGGTGTCGGACCGCAGCGCGTACGCGCCGAGCTCGGCCATCCACCGCGTCGCGGGCAGACCCACCGGCACGCCCCACGCGGACCGGAGCGTCCGCATGAACGCGGCCTGCGGCAGCGGCCCGGGCGCGGCCAGGTTGACCGGTCCGTCCAGGTCGTCCCGCCCGGCCAGGAACTCGACCGCGCGGACGAGGTCGCGGTCGTGGATCCAGGACACGTACTGCGCGCCGCCCGCCAGCGGCCCGCCGAGGCCGAGCCGGGTCATGCGCAGCAGCACGTCGAAGACGCCGCCGCGGTCGGGGCTCATCACCATGGCGGTGCGCAGGGCGACCTTGCGCGTGTGCGGGGTCTCGGCCCGCTCCTGCTCCCGCTCCCAGGCCTTGGCGATCTCGACGCTGTAGCGCCAGTAGCCCGGGACGCCGGGCTCGTCGCCGCCGATCAGGCCGGTCGCCTCGTCGTTGGGGGCGTCGAAGCGGTGGGCGTAGAGGGTGGCGGTGCTCATCTGCAGCCAGGCCCGGGGCGGACGTGCGGCGGCGGCGATCGCCCGTCCCACGACTTGGGTGGAGCGCACCCGCGAGTCCATCATGGCCCGCAGGTTGGCGGGGGTGTAACGGCAGTTCACGCTCCGCCCGGCCAGGTTGACCACGAGGTCGCTGCCGTCGATCTCGCGCGCCCACGCGCCCAGGGTCGCGCCGTCCCAGGCGACCTCGCCCCTCCGGGACGGCCTGCGGGTCAGCACCACGACCTCGTGGCCGGCGGAGGTCAGCGCCCGGCGGAGGATCTCGCCGACCTGTCCGGTTCCTCCGGGAATCACGGTCTTCACTCTGCCGACCCTACTCCCGTCTTTTGAACGCGTTCAGGGCGGCCCCGAGCGCCGCCGGGCAGCGCGCTCGTCGCGGCGGAGGGCGTCGGAAAGGACGAAAGAGCGGAGGGGGCCTGACCGGGCGGGAGTTCGCGGTCGCGGCGGATCAGGACGTGAGGGCGTCCAGTGTGCGCGTGTCCTCGTCGGTCAGCGTGAGGTCGGCGGCGGCCAGGTTCTCCGCCAGATGGACGGCCGAGCCGGTGCCGGGCGTGGGCAGGACGACCGGGGAGCGGTGCAGCAGCCACGCCAGCGCCACCTGCCCGGACGTCGCGCCGTGCCGGGCGGCCACCCGCTCGATCGCCGCCCCCGTCCCGGACCCCGCGGCGAGGGAACCGTTTCCGAGGGGGAACCAGGGCAGGAACGCGATGCGCAGTTCTTCGCAGCGCGCGAGCACCGGCTCCGACTCCCGGTCCAGCATGTTGAACCGGTTCTGCACCGACGCCGGCCGCAGGACGGTCAGCGCCTCGTCGAGCTGGTCCAGGGTGACGGTGTCGAGCCCGATGTGCCGGATCTTGCCCTCTTCGCGCAGTTCGGCCAGCGTGCCGAGCTGGTCGGCGAGCGGCACCGCGGGGTCGATGCGGTGGAGCTGGTACAGGTCGATGGTGTCGGTGCGCAGACGGCGCAGGCTCGCCTCGCACATGGCGCGCAGATCCTCGGGACGTCCGGCCGGGTGCCACTTGTCCGGACCGGTGCGGATCACGCCGCCCTTGGTCGCCAGCACCAGGTCGCCGGGGTACGGATGGAGGGCCTGGGCGATCAGCTCCTCGGCGATGTCCGGGCCGTAGTTGTCGGCGGTGTCGATGAGCGTGACGCCGCGGTCGACGGCCAGGCGGAGGAGCGCGACCGCCTCGCCGGGCGTCAGGCGCGGGCCCCAGTAGCCGGGGCCCGTGAGCTGGGCGGTGCCGTAGCCGAGGCGTCGTACCCGCAGCTCACCGGCGATCTCGAACGTCCTGCCCACCACCGCGCCCGCCCTTTCCCCGATGAAAGGGCCCATCGTACGGCCGCCTGGACCGCCGCCCCCTGACAGGGCGGCGCTCGTCCAGCAGTGACCACGGGTCAGGCTCCAGCCGGAAGCCGGAAGCCGATGCCGGACATCCGGCACTCCCGGGGCCCGCCGGGCCTGTTCTCAGAGCGTGGCCACCACCGCGTAGCGCTCGTCGGTGATCTCCTTGCCCCACAGTGCCGGGTCGGGCATGGGATGCACCTGAAGGTCGCCGACCAGGGGACGGAGGGCCGTGGTCAGGTTGTCGGCGGTGACGCCGCCCATCCACGGGAAGTGCTCGCCAGGCACGTAGTCGGACTGCCCGCCGGAGGTCTGCCAGCGGCCCTCGACCAGCACCAGCCGGCCGCCGGGGCGCAGCAGCGACACCCAGCGGGCCAGCGCCGCCTCCGGATCGGGGATGGTCCACAGCAGGTGGCGGGCCAGCACGACGTCGAAGCGGCGGTCGCCGACGGGCGGGGCGGCCGCGTCTCCCGTCAGCACCGTGGCGCCGGTGGCGGCCAGCTTGGCCCGGGCGCGTTCGACCATGCGCGGGGCCAGGTCGACGGCGGTCAGACGATGGCCCTGGACGGCCAGCAGCAACGACAACGAGCCCGTGCCGCAGCCCAGGTCGAGCACGTCGAGCGGCCCGGCGGGCACCCATTCGGCCAGGCGCGCCGCCCAGGCGGCCCTGACGTCGGGGTCGCGGAGCCCGTGGTCGGCTTCGTCGTCGAAGGAGTCGGCGGCGGCGTCCCAGAAGCCTGCGATGGTCGTCATGAGTCGCATCCTGGCAGGCGCCGCCGACAGTTTCGGGCCAGCGTCCGTACGCCCCCACGCGCCGCGCCCCGGCGCGGCCCCCTGACCCATCGGCCATTCCCCGCGCCCCCACATGCCGGATCCCAGGGCGGGCGGCGCGGGGAGGGCAGCGCGAGGCGGACGGTCGTGCGCGGGAGGTCGTGGGGCGGACGGTCGTGCGCGGGGGTCGTGGGGCGGACGGTCGTGCGCGGGGGTCGTGGGCGTGGGGTCGTGGGCGTGGGGTCGTGGGCGTGGGGTCGTGGGCGTGGGGTCGTGGGCGTGGGGTCGTGGGCGTGGGGTCGTGGGCGGGGGGTCGTGGGCGTGGGGTCGTGGGCGGGGGGTCGTGGGCGTGGGGTCGTGGGCGTGGGGTCGTGGGCGTGGGGTCGTGGGCGTGGGGTCGTGGGCGTGGGGTCGTGGGCGGGGAACCTGGTGTACTGGTCTGACCAGTCGCTAGTGTTTCTCAGCATGACGGGATATGACGCGCTGTTCCGCCTCGACGGGCGGCGGGCCGTGGTGATCGGGGCCGGCAGCGGGATCGGCAGGGAGTCGGCGTTCGCCCTGGCCGCGCATGGGGCGTCCGTGGTGTGCGCGGACCGGGACCTGGGCGCCGCGGAGGAGACCGCCGCCGGGTGCGGGGGCACGGCCCGGCTGCTCGACGTGCTGGACCCCGACGCCGTCCGGGCGGCCGCCGACGAGGAGCCGGCCGACGTGCTGGTGTTCACGGCGGCGACGAACGTGCGCAAGCGGCTGCTCGACTACTCCGGCGAGGAGTTCGACCGGGTGGTGGGGCTGAACCTGCGGGCCTCGTTCGACGTGGTGCGGGCCTTCGGCGCCGGAATGGTGCGGCGGGGGCGCGGGTCGATCATCGGGTTCGCGTCGATCCGGGCGTCGGTGACCGAGCCGGGGCAGGGCGTCTACTCGGCCACGAAAGCGGGGCTGGTGCAGTTGCTGCGGACGGCGGCGGCCGAGTTCGGCCCGCACGGCGTGCGCGTCAACGCGATCGCGCCCGGCGTCGTGGAGACCCCGCTGACCCGGCAGATCAAGGACAACCCCGACTGGTACGCCGCGTACGCCGCCAAGAGCGCCCTCGGCCGGTGGGCCACCGCGCCCGAGATGGCCGGCGCGGTGGTCTACCTGGCCGGCGACGCGGCGAGCTTCGTGACGGGCTCGGTGTTGTACGTGGACGGCGGCTGGACCGCCGTGGACGGCCGTTTCGATCCACCCAATTAACTCGAATACTCCCGACCGGATGGGGCAGCAGGCACGGGTCCCATTGAAGGGAGGGACTCATGAGAACAGCACGGAGCCACTTAGCACCCGCGGGAATCGCGGCCGTGCTGGCGTTGACCGTGTCCGCCACGGCCCCCGCCGCGGCCCAGGCCGCCACCACCGTCCGGCCGGTGGCCGCGCCCGGCGCCGCAGCCGCCCCGTCCGTCCAGGCGTTCCACGCCTCGGGCCAGGACCGGGCGTACCTGCGGCAGGCGCACCGCGGCAATCTCGCCGAGATCGCGGCCGGGAAGGCCGCGCTCCGCAGGTCGCACGACGAGGACGTGCGCGAGATCGCCTGGCGGCTGATCCGTGACCACCGCAAGCTCGACGCCCGGCTGCGCGAGGTCGCGCACCGGCTGCGCGTCAGCCTTCCTGACGCGCCGAGCGCCGCCCAGCGCGACGACCTGGACGCGGTGCTCGCCCGCCGTTCCGGTCACCGGTTCGACCGGGCGTGGCTGCGCCTGGAGGCCGGGGCGCACGAGCAGACGCTCACGCTGATCCGGCGCGAGCTGCGGGACGGTCACTCCGGCTGGGTGCGGGACCTGGCGCGCGACGGCGCCCCCGCGGTCCGGCACCACCTGCGCGAGGTCCGCGCGGAACTCGACCGGCACACCCGCTGACCGGGCGTGCACCATCCCGCCCCGTGACCGGGACGTGAACCCGCCTGACCAGGACGTGAACCGGCTGATCAGGACGGTGGTCGTCGCGGTCGCGGGCGTGATCCCCGGGCGGGGGCGCCCCCGCCCCCGCCCGGGTCAGGTCGCGGGACTCAGCCGCACCTGCACCGGCCGTCCGTGCACGGTCTCGAACTCCAGGACCGTGCGCGGCCCGGTGATCCTCGCCCGGCACGGCTGGCCGGCGTCCGCCCGCCACCGGCCGTCCAGGGTCACCCTCATGCGGTGCGGGTGGCTCGGGTTGGCCAGCCAGGGCCGCGACCACGGGCTGTAGTGCCCGACGTAGCGGCCCTTCTCGTACTGGTCGTGGTCGATCCCGCCGTAGAGGCGCAGGTCCGGATCGCATACCGCGATCACCAGCGTCTCCCCCTCCGTACGGACGAGCAGCATCGAAGGCGTGTCCACCTCGCGTACCAGTCCTTCCAGACGGGTGCGCTCGAACACCGCGTACCCGGTGATGCCGGTGTCCCGATCCCGTACGACGTGGGCCGCCGTGTCGGCGCGCAGCACCCGGTAGGGGGCGTTCGCGGCGTCCCCCATCGCGGCGGCGAAGCCGGCCATGCGCTCGGCCGTGGCGTTCACCACCATCGCGTACTCGTACGTCCCGTTCCGAGGGGCGGTGCCGTGCCTGATCCAGGCTGTGGCGAAGTCTCCGCTGGTGGGCTCTTCCGTGGCGTTGTTGCGGGAGGTCTGGGCCGAGCGGGTCAGGGCCACTTTCTGCCCGGGCGCCAGGTAGTAGCCGATGCCCTTGTCGTCGAGCAGCCAGCGCGGGCCGCCGTCGAGCGCCTGGTGGGGGAAGGCCGTGACCGCGGCGCCGTCCACCACGGTGGGCGCGGTCCTGGCCGGCAGCCGGGTCTGGAAGAGGGTGGTCTCCGTCTCGTCCGCGGTGTCGTCGTTGGTGATGCCGGTGCCCAGGGCCACGACGCGGTCGTCGAACAGGAACACCGACTTGCGGGCCCGGTGCGTGCCGTCGTACTTGGGGTGTCCGTGCAGGTCCATGGCGAACAGGGCGTTGCGTCCGTCGATGGTGCAGGCTCCGGCGAAACGGGAGTCGGTGAGGAGCATTTCCTCGATGGCCCCGGTCAGGTCGCCCTTGAGCTGGTCGAGCGGTTTGTGGATGACCGTGGTGCCGGGGCGGCGGTTCCAGTCCCAGCCGGGCTGGGCGTAGCCGCTGTCCTGGTTGGTGACGGGGTCGCCGCGGTGCAGGACCTGGATCTGGCCGTAGGTGTTGTAGCGGCCGTACCAGTTGGCGCCGACGTAGATCTCGGTGCTCCACAGGTAGCGGTTGTGCCCGCGTACGGTGATCTGCCATTCGTCGCGGCGGTGCACGGCCAGCGCCGCGTAGTTGAGCGCCCAGGCGCCGGTCGGAGCCGGTTCCGGGGCGATGCCGCGCGCGGCGAGCCGGGCCGCGAGCTCCTTCTGCCGCGGCGTCGGGTTCCCGGGCAGCAGGCGCAGGAAGGCGGCGGCGATCTCATCGTCGATCGGGGCAAGCCACTCGAACGGCACGATCGACAGCGCGGTGGCGCCGCTGGGATTGCGGCCGCTGATGGAGATCGGCCAGTGGTTCTTGTTGGCGTAGACCCGCTGCGTGAGCAGCGCCTTGCGCAGCCAGCCGGACGCCTCGGGCGAGATCGCGAACGAGCCGCCGTGCAGGACGTAGACCAGCGGCGCGAGCCCGGCGAAGCCGTCGCGGACGTAGTCGGGGAAGAAGCCGACGTGGTGGAAGGCGGTGCCGTCCACCTTGATGCCGTCCTGGATGCCGTCGGTGGGCAGGAGGGTGGCGTTCAGCCAGTCGCGCAGCGCCCGCAGGTACGCCACCTGCTGCGCCTCGCCGTCGCGCAGCAGCACGGCCGCGAGCATGCCGCGGACCGTGGTGTTGTAGAGGTCCATCATGCTGCCCCGGGCCATCCGGAAGCCGAAACCGCGGAAGATCCGGCCGAGTCCGCTCAGCCACTCCAGGTCCGCTCGTACCCGCTGCAACTCCCCCGCCTCGCGCAGGGCGTCCCGCATGAGATGGACGGAGTCGTACAGGCCGCGGACGTCGTAGCCGAGGTGGTGGATCGTGCCCTGGCAGCTGCCCTTCGTCCAGCCCTGTTCCCGCAGGTGGGCGACCATGCGCAGGTAGAGGGCGGCCAGCGCGGGACGTTCGGCGGGGGCGGCCTGGTGGGCCTGGGCGATCGTCTTCATCAGGTCGGTGCAGGCGCGCAGCGTGACCGGGTTCACGAACGCCTTGAGCTCGGCGGCGATCCCGGCCGGGTAGATCTGCGCCTGGTAGGCGTGCGTGGGACGGCCCTCCAGAGCGGCGACCTGCGCCGTCAGTCCCGGCACGTCCGGCTTGACCTGGGCGGTCAGGTACTCGTCGTGGTAGCGGGCGTGCAGGGCGCGCAGCGAGGCCAGCTCGGCGGCGGACGGCGGCGACAGGTCGGGCTCGACGGTGGCCAGCAGCCGGTCGAAGCGGTGGAGGGCCTGCCAGTGCTGGTTGTCGTACTCGTCGCCCTCGGGGGCGATGTCGGGGAGCTGGTGGTCGCGGCAGGGGGCGTCGGGACGCAGCGGCACGTTGAGCATGAGCTGGTCGAGGTGCAGGGTCCCGGCCCTGCGCGGGGCGACGATCCGCAGGGTGTCCATGTCGGGGTGGGGCCGGCCGTGCATGTCGTAGGCGTACCGCACCCAGGCGGTACGCCACCCGCTGAACCCGAGCCGGAACTCGAACCACAGGTCGGTGCGCTCACCCCGCCCGAACTCGAACCGCAGCACGTCGTCCACCGGCTCGGCGTTGTGCACCCACACGCAGAACGCGTCCACCAGCCCCTGCCACGCCTGGTCGTCGCCGAGCCGGTAGGGGTCGGGCACCCACCGCAGCGGCGCCCGCACGGTGATCACGTCACGGCTCGCGTGCTCCCAGCGCAGCGACCGCGTCCCGCACACGGCGACCCGGTCGCTGATCGACAACGTGGAGCCGGGCCCGGCGGCGAAGTGCGGCGGGACGGCGCTCTCCAGCAGGAACACCGGCGGGTCCATCGCCATGGCCCGCTGCTCCAGCCCTTCGGCGGCCACTCCCCCGGCAGCCGGTCCTCCCACCAGGCCGGACGCCGCCAGTGCCGCCGTCCCCGGGCCGCCGCCCGCGAGGAAAGCGCTTGCCGCACCCGCCTTGAACACCGTTCTGCGCGTGATCTCCACCATGCGCGCCATCCAACGCGACCGCTGCGGCAAGGTAAAGACATCTGGTCAAACCGTTACCCTCATCGGAGGGAGCAGAGGCTCACGTCCCCGTCGCCGCCGCCGTGGTCCGAGGGGTCCGCGCCGCCGGTGTAGCGGTCCCAGTCCGCCCTGCTCAACATCCGGGAGCCGCCGTCGCACAGGGCCTGCTCGGGGTCGGCGACCACCTGCCGCAGGTCGTGGAGGTCCCAGAGGGAGAAGGTGGTGCTGTCGGGGGCGGCCAACAGGGCGCTGCGGGCGCCGTCGCTCAACGCCACCCCCCGCACCTCAGACGGGTACCCGCGCAGCCCGGCCAGCCGGACGGGCCGGGAAGGGACGGACAGGTCCCAGAGCGATCCGTTGCCGTTGGAGCCCGCCAGGAGAGCGGTCCCGCCGTCGGGTGTGAGGGCCACGTCGAGCATGTCCGCCGGAGGCATCCCGATGACGGCGGTCCGGACCGGGCGGGCCGGACGGGCCGGGTCGGCGAGCGTCCAGACCTCCGCCTGGCTCCGCCAGTCGGCCCCCGGGTCGCGCCGCGCGACGACGAGGACGCGTCCGTCGCCGCTCAGGGCGGCGGCCGTGCCGTTGTGAATGGACGGGGTCAGCTCGGCCGCCTTGACCGGGTGCGCCGGGTCCGCCAGGTTCCAGATCGTCACCGGGCCATCGTCGGCCGTGGTGACCGCCGTCCTGCCGTCGCCGCTGAGGTCGAGGTCCGCCGTCGGGGAGTCGTGGACGGCGGTGACCGAGCGCCGGACCGGGTGGTCGCCTACGGTCAGGTCCCACACCAGCAGGTTCCCGGCGGAGTCGGCGACCGCGGCGACCCGGCCGTCCCGGCTCACCGCCACCGCCTGGACGTCGTCGAGCGGCCCCTTCGCCGCCACGCCCGGCAACGTCGCCCGCCGGGCCGGGCGGGCGGCATCGGTGAGGTCCCACACGGTCGTGGCGCCGTCGTCGCCGCCGGTCAGAGCGGTGCGGCCGTCGTGGGAGAGCGCCGGCGCCGCGCCCTCGGGCCCGTCCAGCGTGACCGATCTCCCGGAGCCGAGCCGCCAGACCTCGGCCTTGCCGTTCCCGGCGACCAGGCCGACGCGTCCGTCGCCGCTCAGCTCGGCGTGCCGGACGCCGCCGGAGTCGCGGGGCCGGAGGTCGTCCCTGCGCCACAGCAGGAGGGTGTCGGTCAGCCCGGCGCGGGTCTGGTCGTCGGCGTGCACGCCCACAGCGGCCAGGCCGAGGTCGCGCGCCTTGACCGGATCGTCCTCGCGCAGCTCGGCGGCGTGCAGCGCGAGCCCGTGAGCCAGCGCGACGCGCTCCCGGTCCCGCGCCTGCCCGCGCTCAAGCCACCAGGCCGTGCCCGCGCAGGTCAGAGCGACGGCCAGGAGGGCGGCGAGCACGGGCAGAGCCCTGCCGCCGCGCGCTCGCGGGACAACCATCGGCTCGTCCGTACGTAAGGCCAAGGCACGCGCCTCCTCGCCGTTTGGGCGCCACCCTACAGCGGCCGTCAGGGGCGGATGATCGCCATTCTGGTCACCGTCATTTCCTCCATGGCGAAGCGCGGGCCCTCGCGGCCGCTGCCCGAGTCCTTGACGCCGCCGTACGGCATGTTGTCGGCGCGGAAGCCGGGCACCTCGTTCACCACCACGCCGCCGGTCTGGATGCGTTCGATCGCGGTGAAGGCGGTGGCCAGCGAGCGGGTGTAGACGGCGGCGTGCAGGCCGTACCGGGAGCGGTTGACGGCCTCGAAGGCGGCGTCGAGGTCCGGCACCCCGCGGACGCACACGACCGGGCCGAAGATCTCCTCGTCCCACGCCGCGGCGCCGTCGGGCACGCCGGACAGCACGGTCGGCGCGATCGCCCGGCCCTCGCGCACCCCGCCGGCGACCACCTCGGCGCCCGAGTCGCCGATCCAGGCAAGGACGCGGTCGGTGGCGGCGGCGTCGATCAGCGGGGCCACGCGCGTCCCGGGCAGGCGCGGGTCGCCGACGGCGACGTCCTTGACGCGGGCGGCCAGCAGCGCCAGGAACTCCGCCCGTACCGGCTCTTCCACCAGCACCCGCTGCACCGCGATGCACGCCTGGCCGGAGGCGTAGTAGCCGCCGCGCACGACGGCGTCGGCGGCGGCCGCCAGGTCGGCGTCGGCGGCGACCACGAGGGCGGCGTTGGAGCCGAGTTCGAGCAGCACCTTGGTGGGGGCGGCGGCGCGGGCGATGGCGTGCCCGGCGGCGGCCGAGCCGGTGAAGGAGACCGCGCCGATCCGCCGGTCCTCGACCAGCGTGCGGCCGACCTCGACGTCCCCGGTGACGAGCTGGACGCCGGCGGGCGGCAGGCCGCCCTCGCGGAGCAGGTGCACCAGCCGGAGCGTGGCCAGGGGCGTCGCCGGGGCGGGCTTGACGATCACCGGGCAGCCGGCCGCGACCGCCGGAGCGATCTTGTGGGCGGCCAGGAGCAGCGGGTAGTTGTAGCCGGTGATCCCGACGACGACGCCGATCGGCCGCCGCGTCCAGAACCCGATCAGCCCCTCCCCCGACGGCAGCAGGTCCAGCGGGACGGTCTCGCCGTGCAGCCGGGCGACCTCCTCGGCGGCCGTGGCGAGGGTGAGCAGCGTCCTGGCCACCTCGACCCGGCAGTCGACCAGCGGCTTGCCGGTCTCCAGGACGAGCAGCCGCTCGAACTCCTCGCGGCGGGCGGCGAGCGCGTCGTGCGCGGCCATGAGCGCGGCGCGGCGGGCGTGCGAGGGCAGCGCGGCCATGGCGGGCGCGACGGCCAGCGCCGCCTCCAGGGCGCGGGCGGCGTGGGCGGGGGTGCCCAGCGGGGCGCGGGCCACCACCGAGCCGTCGTAGGGGAAGATCACCTCGGTGGTGTCCTCGGTGGCGGTCCATCCGTCTCCGATGGGCAGGCCGTCCGGCCAGGTCATCTGTCTCCCCCTAGGACGCTCGGGAACACGTCGAGGTACGCGGGCGCGTCCTCGCGGCCGGTGGCGGCGAGCATGGCGTGGGCCACCGCCCGGCTGAACACGTCGGCCGCGGCGGCCAGGACGTCCTGGAGCCCGTCGGGGCCGGGGGCCGGGCGGGCGCAGGCGGCCAGGCCGAAGACGGTGTCGCCGTCGACCATGGTGTGGGCCGGCCGGATGGCTCTGGCCAGGCCGTCGTGGGCCACCCCGGCCAGCTTGCCGCACTGGGCCTTGGTGAGG
Source organism: Nonomuraea sp. NPDC048881 (assembly GCF_040649795.1). NCBI lineage: Bacteria > Bacillati > Actinomycetota > Actinomycetes > Streptosporangiales > Streptosporangiaceae > Nonomuraea > Nonomuraea sp. NPDC048881. The sequence goes on along the minus strand of NZ_JBEZGC010000003.1, from coordinate 113,090 downwards.
GTGAGGTCGGTGGCCACCACGCCGATGGTGGTGTTGAACGAGGTGACCTTGTCCGGCTGCCACGCCCCGGCCTCGGCGGGGTCCGGGCGGCGCAGGTGGCCGAACTCGCCCGGCAGGCCGTAGCGGACGCCGGCGAGGGTGGCGCCCGCGGGGTCGAGCACGGATCCGGCGGCGTTGACGACGGCCAGGGCGGCCACGGTGACGCCGCCGGGCAGGACGGCGCTGGCCGTCCCGACGCCGCCGGCCAGGCCGCCCGCCATCGCCCCGGCCCCGGCCCCGATGGACCCGCTGGCCGTGGGGGGCGCGGTGGCGTGCCGGGCCGCGCCGCCATGGTGGGAGGCGTCGCCGTAGCGGGCGGCCGTCCGCGGGGAGGAGGCGTCCGCGCTGCCGCCGCGGCGGGGCGGGGGTGCGGGGAAGGGCGGTTCGTGCGCCGGAGTGCGGGCGGCGGCGTAGGCGGCGGCGCCGAGGGCGGCGTCGGGGGTGGCGCGGAAGTCGCCGCCGCGCCCGAGGTCGTAGATGACGGCCGACGGGACGATGGGCACCACGCCGCCCGCCACCGGGAAGCCGATGCCCGCGTCGGCCAGCCCGTCCATCACCCCGCACGCCGCGCTCAGCCCGTACGCGCTGCCGCCCGACAGCACGACGGCGTGCACGCGCTCGACCAGGTTGCGCGGATCGAGCAACTCGGTCTCGCGGGTGCCGGGAGCGGCGCCGCGCACGTCGACGCCGGCCACCACGCCCTCCGGCGGCGCCAGCACCACGGTCGTGCCCGTGCGGTAGCCGCCGCCCACCCGGTGCGCGTGCCCGACGCGCAGCCCGGCGACGTCCACCAGCGAGTTCGTCGGCCCGGGACGCATGCCGGGGGCTGGTTCGGCGAGCATCAGAAGTCCCGGTGCAGGAAGCGCCGCGCCGCCTCGGCGAACACCCGGGTGCACCGGACGATCTCGGCGACCTCGACGTACTCGTCCGCCTGGTGGGCGATCCACTTGCCGCCGGGGCCGTACACGACCGAGGGGACGCCGCCCCAGTGGGTCAGCACGGTCCCGTCCGTCGAGCCCGGCACGCCGCCGTAGACCGGCTCCTCCCCCGTCACCGTACGGTGGGCCGCCGCCAGCGCGGCCACCACCGGGTCGGTCACCGGCACGTCCACCGGCGGCCGGTCCACCAGGACCGACACCGACGCCTCGATCCCGTCCCCGGCCGCGGCGAGGGCGGCCACCCGGTCGGCCACGACCTTGTGCTCCAGCCCGGGGATCGTGCGCACGTCGACGAAGACGGACGCCGTGGCGGGGATGACGTTGACCTGCTCCTCGCTGCCCGCCCGGACCACGGTCGGGGTGACGTACACCTCGCCGAGGTGCTCGTGGGCCGGATGCCGTTCCTGGAGCTCCCGCTGGAGGCCGCTCAGGGCGACCAGCAGCGTGCCGACCGCCTGGACGGGGTTGCGGCCGTGCTGCGGCATCGCGCCGTGGGCCATCTTGCCGGTGAGGTCGACGCGCAGCCGCAGCGCGCCCTTGGCCACCGCGCAGATCTCCCCGGCCTCGGGCTCGGCGACGATCGCGCCGTCCACGCCGTCGGCCAGGCCGGAGGCGACGAAGTGGTGGGCGCCGATCATCAGGCCCTCCTCGTCGGCCAGCGCGCACACCTTGATCCGGCCGGGGAACGGGCCGGCGAGCTGGAGTGCGCGGGTGGCGTAGAGGGTGGCGGCCAGGCCGGACTTCATGTCGGCGCTGCCCCGGCCCCACAGCCGCCCGTCGCGGATCTCGCCGCCGAACGGGTCGACGGTCCAGGTGGACAGGTCGCCCTCGGTCACGACGTCGGTGTGGCCCTCGAACATCAGCGTCGGCCCGTCGCCGCCGCCGCCCTCGACCACCGCGACGACGTTGGGCCGCCCGGCGGCGGCCTCGCTCACGACCGGGTCCCAGCCCCACTCCCGCATCCTGGCCTCGACCAGCTCGGCGGCGGGCCGCTCGGTGCGCCCGCGCGCGGGGTCGTTGGTGCTGGGGATGCGCACCAGGGCCTGCGTGAACTCCACGACTCCCCGCTCGTCGACCTCGATCACAACAATCCCTCCAGGGTCGGTACGGCCTGCAGCAGGTCACGCGTGTACGGGTGGCGCGGCGCGGCCCAGACGTCGTCCACCGGGCCGGTCTCGACGATCTCGCCGCCGCTCATGACGGCCACGGTCTCGCACACGTGCCGGACCACCGACAGGTCGTGCGAGACGAACACGAGCGTGAGGCCCAGCTCGTCCACCAGGTCGGCGAGCAGGTTGAGGATCTGGCCGCGGACGGACACGTCGAGGGCGCTGACGGGCTCGTCGGCGACCAGCACCTTCGGCCGGGGCGCGAGCGCGCGGGCGATGGCGATGCGCTGCCGCTGGCCGCCGGAGAACTGGTGAGGGTAGCGGTCGGCGGCCGAGGCGGGCAGGCCGACCTCCTCCAGCAGCTCGGCCACCCGGCCGCCGACCGGCAGGCCGAGCGCGACCAGCGGCTCGGCCACCAGGTCCCGCACGCGCATGCGCGGGTCGAGCGAGCTCATCGGGTCCTGGAAGACGATCTGCAGGTTCTCCCGCAGGAAGCGCAGCCGCCGCTCCGGCAGGCCGGTGATCTCCCGCCCGTCGAAGACGACGGACCCGCCGGTGGGCCGGTCCAGGCCGCACAGCAGGCGCAGCAGCGTGGACTTGCCGGAGCCGGACTCGCCGACGATGCCGAACCGCTCGCCGCGGCGGACGGTCAGCGACACCTCCCGCAGGGCGTGGACGGGCGCGCCCGGCCTGGTGAGCGAGGTGCGCGGGCGGTGGTAGACGCGGCTGAGCCGGCGCGCCTCGATCAACGGCCCACCCGGTGGGTCACCCAGTGGCTCATTCTGCGGGGTGCCAGCATGCGTGGGCATGGCCGTCTCCTGTCAGCGCCGGCGGGGTCTCGCACCGCGGGGTGGCGTGCGGGCAGCGGTTGCGGAACACGCAGCCCTCGGGGAAGGCGCCCGCGGGCGGCACGCTGCCCTTGATGGTCGGGAGCCTGGTGCCGCGCGGCGTGAGCCGGGAGGCGGCCAGCAGGCCCTCGGTGTATCGGTGGCGGGGGCGGGTGAAGACCTCGCGGACGGTCCCGGTCTCGACGACGCGGCCGCCGTACATGACGATCACCCGCTCGCAGACGGAGGCCACCACCGCCAGGTCGTGGGTGATGAACAGCAGCGCGGGGGCGACCTCGGCGATCAGCTCCAGCATCTGCTTCTGCACGGTGACGTCGAGCGCGGTGGTCGGCTCGTCGCAGACGAGCAGCCCCGGCTCGTTGGCCAGGGCGATGGCGAGCATGACGCGCTGCCGCTGGCCGCCGGAGAGCTGATGGGGGTAGGCGCGGGCGATCTGCCCGGGTTCGGGGAGCCGGACGCGGTCCAGCAGCGCGAGCGCGCGCCGCCCGGCCTCGGCGCGGGGGACGCCGTGCAGGGTCAGGGCCTCGGCGACCTGCGCGCCGACGCGCATGAGCGGGTTGAGCGCGGTCATCGGCTCCTGGAAGACCATGGACAACTCGCGCCCGCGCAGGTCCTTCAGCCGCTTCTCGGGCACGCCGAGCAGGTCGCGCTCCCCCAGCCTGGCCGTGCCGGACGCGGTGACGCCCTCGGGCAGCAGGCCCATGAGCGACAGCGCGGTCAGCGACTTGCCGGACCCGGACTCGCCGATCAGCCCGACCCGCTCGCCGGGCCCGATCGCGAACGACACGTCGTGCACGAGCCCCACCGCGCCGGCCCGTACGGAAAGCCCCTCAACCGTCAGCACGGACCCTCCTGAGCTTCGGATCGAGGTGGTCGCGCAGCCCGTCGCCGAGCAGGTTGAACCCGAGGACGGCGAGCGCGATCGCCAGGCCCGGCCACAGCGCCAGGCGCGGGGTGGAGAACAGCAGCTCCTGCGACTCCTGCAACATCCGCCCCCAGGACGGGGTCGGCGGCCGGGTGCCGAACCCGAGGAACGACAGCGCCGCCTCGGCCAGGATCGCGATCGCGAACGACACCGACGCCTGCACGATCAGCACGGACCCGATGTTCGGCAGCACGTGCCGCACGGCGATCGCGCCCCGGCGGCGGCCGGCGGCGCGCGCGGCCAGGATGTAGTCGGTCACCATGACCTGGAGCGTCGCGGCGCGGGCCACCCGCGCGAACGCGGGCACGGTGGCCACGCCGATCGCGATCATCGCGGTGAGCGTGCCGGCTCCGTAGACCGCGCCCAGCATGACGGCCAGCAGCAGCGCGGGGAAGGCGAACACCAGGTCGTTGACCCGCATGATCAGCTCCGACAGCCAGCCGCGCGGCGTCATCCCGGCGACCACGCCGAGCGGCACGCCGAGGACGGCGGCGATCCCGACGGCCACCACGCCGACGTAGAGGGTGGTGCGCGCGCCGACCATGAGCTGGCTGAGGGTGTCGCGGCCGAACTTGTCGGCGCCGAGCAGGTAGCCGCCGCCGGGGTCGCGCAGCTTGCGGGCGGCGTCGACGAGGGTCGGGTCGTGCGGCGTCCAGACGAACGAGAGCAGCGCGGCCAGCGTCACCAGCCCGACCAGCGCGCCGCCGGTCAGCAGCGCGGCGTTCGCGCGGCCCTTCATCGCAGCCTCGGGTCGAGCAGGCGGTAGGCGACGTCCACCACGAAGTTGATCAGCAGGACCGCGGCCACCAGCACCATCACCACACCCTGGACGAGCAGCAGGTCGCGCCCGGCGACGCCGTTGAGCAGCAGGTCGCCGAGCCCGGGCAGCACGAAGACCCGCTCGACCACGACCGCCCCGACCAGCAGGGTGGCCAGTTGCAGGCCGAGCACGGTGACCACGGGGATCGAGGCGTTGCGCAGGCCGTGCCGCCACAGGGCGCCGGCGCTGCCGCGGCCCTTGGCGCGGGCGGTGCGCAGGTAGTCCTCGCGCATGACGTCGAGGACGGCGCTGCGCACGTAGCGGGTGAGCACGGCGCCCTGGACGAGCCCGAGCGACAACCACGGCAGCAGCATCGAGCGCAGCCACTCCTGCGGGCTGTCGGCGATCGGGACGTACCCGCCGGAGGGCAGGGCCTGGGCCTTCACCGCGAACACGAACACCAGCAGGATGCCCGCCAGGAAGGCGGGGACGGCGATGCCGAGCTGGCCGGCCGCGCTGATCGCCGCGCCGAGCGGGTTGCGGTGGTGCACGGCGGCGAACGTGCCGAGCGGCACCGCGACGGCCAGCGCCAGCACCATGCCGCCCAGCACCAGCACGGCCGTCACGCCGAGCCGCTCGCCGATCTGCGGGCCGATGGGCGAGCTGGTGACGTAGGAGACGCCGAAGTCGCCGTGGGCCAGCCCGCCGATCCAGTCGAGGAACTGCACGGCCGGCGGGCGGTCGGTGCCGAACTGGCGGCGCAGCGCGGCGACCGCGTCGGGGGTGGCGTTGACGCCGAGCGCGATCTCGGCCGGGTCGCCGGGCAGCAGCGCCATGAACGCGAACACCGCGACGGCGGCGACGGCGGCGCTCACGATCAGCACCGCCAGCCGTTTGAGCAGGTAGAGCGTCACTGCTTGGCGAGACCGGTGAAGTCGAAGGACTCCGCGATGGCGTTCTTCGGCAGCCCGGTGACGCCCTTCTTCGCCACGATCAGGTTGGGGAACAGGAACAGCCAGTCGGCGGCGGCGTCGTCGGAGAGCAGCTTGGCGGCCTTCTTCAGGTCGTCGGTCTGCTGCTGCTCGGTGCCGGCGTCGGCGGAGGCGAGGAGTTTGCCGAACTCGGGGTTGTCATAGTGGAAGTAATACGATTTATCGGCAAAAATCCCCATGTCGCGGGGCTCGACGTGGTTGATGATGGACAGGTCGTAGTCGCCCTGCTTGAACACCACGTCCAGCCAGCGGGCCGGGAACTCCAGCGGCTCGATGTCGGCCGTGATGCCCACCTGGGCCAGCTGCGACTTCACGACCTGCGCGCTCGCCACCGCGTACGGCAGGTTGGGGATGCGCATCTTGACCGTCAGCGTCCTGCCGCCCAGCAGTTCCTTGGCCTTGGCCGGGTCGTGGGGGTAGTCGCCGGTGCGGTCTTCGTACCAGGGGTCGGTGGGCGGCACCATCGAGCCGATGAGCTGGCCGCGCCCGGCCCACGCGGTGTCCAGCAGCGCCTTGTGGTCGATGGCGTACCGGACGGCCTGGCGGGCCTTGACGTCGTCGAACGGCGGCCGGGCGTTGTTCATGGACAGCACGACCTCGCCGTTGGTGGTGCCCTCGACCGTCTGGAACCGGTTCGGATCGGCGAACTGCTGCAGCGACTCGGGGGCCTGCACGGCGGAGATGACGTCGATGCCGCCGGTCAGCAGCGCGTTGTTCATCGCCGTGGCGTCCTTGAAGTACTTCAGCGTGATCGCCGACAGCGCCGGCTTGGCGCCCCAGTAGGAGGGGTTGGCGGCGAGCTGGATCGACTCGCCGCGCTTCCACGCCCCGAGCGTGTACGGCCCGGTGCCGACGGGCTTGTTGGCCAGGTCGGCCACGCCGGTGCGGCTGAACATGGCGCCGAGGCGGGTGGCCAGGGCGTAGAGGAAGCCGTTGCTCGGCCGCTTGAGGGTGACGACGGCGGTGGCGTCGTCGGTCTTGGTCACCTTGTCGATGACGTCGAGCTGGGCCTTGATCTTGAGCTTCCAGTCGCTTCTGACCCGGTCGAGCGAGAACACCACGTCGTCGGCCGTGAACGGCGCCCCGCTGCTGAACGTGACGCCCTTGCGCAGGGTGAAGGTGTAGGTCTTCCGGTCGTCGGAGACCGACCACTTCTCGGCCAGCAGCGGCTTGATCGAGCCGTCCTGGTCGAGCTTGACCAGGCCCTCGTAGACGTTGACCAGCAACGCCTGCGGGATGGCCGCGCCCTCGGTGGCGGTGAAGTCGAGGTTGGCCGGCTCGGCCACGAACCCTACGGACAGGGACTGGGCCTTGGGGGTGCCCGCGGTGCCGGAACCGCCCGAGCCGGAACCGCCGCCACAGGCGGCTGTGACCAGCAGGAGACCGCCCACGGCGATCCAGATTCCGATTCGCCTCATGTCTTACAGCCTCCTGGCTAGTGCACTGGTCTGACCAGTAGGCTACGCACATTGCCAGTCCGTGACGGCTCGGGTCAAGGGGGCTTCCGATGGGTGCACGGTTCGAGCCGGTGCGGGCCGTACGCGCTTACGAGCGGGTCGTGGAACAGGTCGAGGAGGCCATCGAGAGCGGGGCCCTCGGGCCGGGGGCTCGGTTGCCGAGCGAGCGCGAGCTGATGGTGCAGTTCTCGGTCGGGCGCTCCACGGTGCGGGAGGCGCTGCGCGTGCTCCAGGCGCGCGGCCTGGTGCGGTCCCGGCCGGGCGATCCCAACGGCGCGGAGGTGCTGCCGTTCTCCCCCGCCGCCTTACACAAGTCGATGACCACGCTGGCGCGGGTGGCCGAGCTGTCGCTGGCCGAGCTGGTGCAGTTCAGGATGGTGCTCGACTCCTCGGCCGTGCTGCTGGCCGCGCGGCTGCGCACCGAGGAGCAGCTCGCCGCGATGGAGGCGGCCATCGCCGACATGCGCGCCGCCATGCGCGCCGCCGCGCCCGCCGCCACCGCCACCGCCACCGCCTCCCCCTCCGCGTCCGCGTCCACGTCCGACCACGACGCCTTCAGCGCCGCCGACGTGGCCTTCCACGACGTCGTCGTGGCGGCCAGCGGCAACACGCTGATCCAGGTCTGCACCGACGTGGTCCGCTCGGTCGTGCTGGGGCTGATCGCCGGGAAGATCGCCGACGCGCCCGACCGCGAGTCGCTGATGCGGCGCAGCATCCGGCACCACGAGGAGGTGCTGGCCGCCGTGCGCGCCGGCGACGGGGCCTCGGCCGCGCGCCTGCTGCGCCGGTCCATGTACGACTACTACGCCGTCCACCTGCCCGACGCCGAGCGGCCCGCCCTGCGCGCCCTCCTGGAGTGACGCCCGCCACAGGGTGTTATGTTGCACGCGTGTCACGCGAGGACGGGGACGGGGTGGCGGAGGCGTTCCTGCGCGCGCCGCGCCGCTACACCAGCCACCAGGTGGCCCACATGGCCGGGGTCCCGGTCTACCGGGCGCGCCGGTTGTGGCGGGCGCTGGGGTTCGCCAACGTGGCCGACGACGCGGTCGAGTTCACCGACTCCGACGTCGAGGCGCTGCGCACCATGCTCTCGATGGTCAGCTCCGGCGCCTACGACGAGGAGCACATGCTGCTGATGGCCCGCTCGATCGGGCGGGCGACGGCCCGGCTCGCCGAGTCGCAGGCCGAGCTGGGCGCCGAGGCGCTCGACCAGGCGGGCGTGCCGCTGGCAGAACGCCCGCGGGCCTGGCGGCGGCGGGCCGAGCGGGTGGTGCCCGACCTGGCGCGGCTGCTGGTCTACGCCTGGCAGCGGCAGCTCGCCGCCGCCGCCGGCCGGCTGGCCGACCAGGACATGAGCGCCGTGCGCATGGCGGTGGGGTTCGCCGACCTGGTGGCCTTCACCCGGCTCAGCCGGCAGATCACGGCGACCGAGCTGGCCCGGCTGGTCGACAGGTTCGAGGGCCGCTCGGCCGACGTGGTCACGTCCTCGGGCGGGCGGGTGGTCAAGACGCTCGGCGACTCGGTGCTGTTCGTGGCCGACAAGTCGCACGTGGCGGCCGAGATCGCGCTGCGCCTGGTGGAGACCCACCGCGGCAGGGACATGCCCGAGCTGCGGGTGGGCCTGGCCGCCGGGCCGGTGATCTGGCGCATGGGCGACGTGTTCGGCACCACCGTCAACCTGGCCAGCCGGCTCACCGCGCTCTCCCTGCCGGGAACGATCCTGGCCGACCCCGAGATGGCCGAGGAGCTGGAGGGCGACCGGGCCTTCCTGCTGCGCGCGGTCGACCGGCTGTCGGTGCGCGGGCTCGGCGAGCTGGCGCCCTTCACGATCATGCGCGCGGGGGCCGGCGGACAGGACATGCTGGACGCATGATCGTACGAGCGGTGGTCGAGGGCAGGCCGGTGGACGCCGACGCGCGCTTCGCGCTGGAGGCCCGCTACGGGCACTTCACCGCCATGCAGGTCAGAGACCGGCGCACCCGCGGCCTGGCCCTGCATCTGGAACGGCTGGCGGCGGCCAACCTGGAGCTGTTCGGCGCCCGGCTCGACCCGGCGGCGGTGCTCGGCGCGATCCGGGCCGTGCTCGGCGACGACCTGCGCGACGCGGGCGTGCGGGTCTACGTCGTCGAGCACGACGGCCGCCCGCGCGTCGTGGCCACCGCCGCCCCGCCCACCGAGGTCGCCACCCGCCCGCAGCGCGTCACGGCGGTCGTCTACCAGCGTTACCTGCCGCACATCAAGAAGGCGGCCGGCTTCGCCCAGGCGCACCTGCGGCGGACCGTCGCGCCCCTGGGCTTCGACGAGGCGCTGCTGACCACGGCCGACGGCCTGATCAGCGAGGGCGCGATCACGAACGTCGGCTGCTGGTCCGGCGGGCGCCTGGTGTGGCCGGACGCGCCGATGCTGCGCGGCACCGCCATGGGCCTGCTGGAAGGCATCGACGTGCCCCAGGAGCGCCGCCCGCTGCGGGTCGCCGACCTGCCGGGCTTCGACCTGGTGTTCCTGTGCAACTCCCACGGCGTGGTCCCGGTCGGCGAGGTCGACGGCGTCCCGCTGCGGCAGGACGGCCCGACGCTGGCCCGGCTCCTCTCCTGCTACGACGCCGTCCCGTGGGACCCGCTGGATTGATCCCAGGGCGTGCGGCGTTGCACGCAGGCGTGACGCTTTACTCGATTCTCGACCGTTCGCTCCTGCGCCGGGGCTCCGACGCGGCCACCGCGCTGCGGGACACCGTCGCGTTCGCCCGGCAGGCCGAGGAGCTGGGCTACCACCGGTTCTGGGTGGCCGAGCACCACAGCGTGCCCGGCGTGGCGGGGGCGGCGCCGACCGTGCTGGCCGCGGCCGTCGCGGCGGCGACCGGGCGGATCCGGGTGGGCACCGGCGGCGTGATGCTGCCCAACCACCGGCCGCTGGTGGTGGCCGAGCAGTTCGGCGTGCTGGAGTCGCTGCACCCGGGGCGGATCGACATGGGGCTCGGGCGCTCGGTGGGGTTCACGGGCGGCGTCCGGCGGGCGCTCGGCCACGGCAAGGAGGCCGCGGACGGGTTCGGCGACCAGGTCGGCGAGTTGCTGGGGTACTTCACCGGCGGGCAGCGGGCGCATCCGGGTGTGCACGCCGTTCCGGCCGAGGGGCTGCGTCCGCAGGTGTTCGTGCTGGCCATGGGGTCGGGGGCGGATCTGGCGGCGGAGCTCGGGCTGCCCATGGTGATCGGGGCCGGGCCGCGGGCGGTGGAGGCGGCGGCGCGCTACCGGGCGGGGTTCCGGCCCTCGGAGTGGGCGGCGCGGCCGTACGTGATGGCGGCGGTCAGCGTCGCGGTCGGGGCGACCCGCGAGGAGGCGGCGCAGCTCCAGCTGCCGGAGGCGTGGTCCACGGCGCGCTCGCGCACCAGCGGCGCGTTCCCGCCCCTGGTGCCGGCCGAGGAGATCGCCCGGCTGGAGCTGACCGGGCGGGAGCGGGCGCTGCTGGCGGAGGCGCTGAAGGGGCAGATCCACGGCACCGCGCCGGAGGTGGCGGTCGCGCTGGGCTCACTGGTGGCGGCCACCGGCGCCGACGAGGTGCTGGTCACGATGAACACCTACGACCTGGAGCGGCGGCTAAATTCGTACCGGCGGCTGGCCGTTCTGGTTTGATCGCCAATTCCACCGCATTTTGTTGGCAAATGCCCCCATTGCGCGCGCCAATTCGGTTCCGGTAATTACCGGATGTCACCCCTGTTCCATCCGGGCAACACCCATACCTAGGGGGTTCAATGGCGCGCACCCGAATCATCGGAATCGCTGCCGCACTTCTCTTACTGCCCACGCTGACCGCGATACCCGCGTCGGCCGAGTCCCCGCAGGCGGCCGCCACGGCCGCGCCGCCGAGCGACGTCAAGGAGCTCACCCGCAAGGACTTCACCCTCGACGGCAAGCCCGTCAAGGTCCCGGCGAAGTACGAGGCCCGCGCCAAGGCCAAGGCCGCCGCCGAGACGCCGCCGGTCGGCACCGTACGGCAGTGGCTGGCCACGGACGACTACAACGGCCGCCTGTACCGCAAGGACTACACGCTGCGCGGCGTCGGCGACAAGATCGAGGTCTGGGTCGCCAACGACCTGGCCTTCCCGGCCGGCGACTGCCGGATGCAGGTGCCCGGGACGACGGAGATCACCGACGCCCAGGTCACGAACCTGGTGCAGCAGTTCGACACGAACATGTACCCGAAGGAGACCGCGACCTTCAGCACGCCGCCGGACCGGGACGGCACGAACGCCGTGCTCGGCCCCGACGCCAACGGCAACGGTGGCGTCTACACCGGTGCCGGCGACCGCACGGTGACGCTGATCGACAACGTCCGGGACGACAACTACTACACCTTCCCGGCCGCGACCACGTACATCGCGGGCTTCTTCTCCTCCCAGTACAACGAGCTGCTCGACCGCAACGTGATGACGATCGACGCGTTCGACTGGCTGCACAGGACCGGCGCGAACCCGCCGGACAACCCGACCTCCGACGTGTGCACCTCGCGCTCGGCCCGGCCCTTCCAGTACGAGGGCGTCTTCGCCCACGAGTGGCAGCACCTGCTGCACTACTACACCGACCCGCTTGAGACCACCTGGATGAACGAGGGCCTGTCGGACTTCGCGATCTCGGTGACGGGTTACGGCAACCCCAAGGCGACGGTGTTCGAGAAGGGCTTCGACAACCACATCAACTGCTTCCAGGGCTTCGGCATCGTCCAGACGCCGTACAACCCGAACCCGCGCAACTGCGGCGGCCCGCAGAACTCGCTCAACCTGTGGGGCGACGGCGGCAACCCGGACGCGGTGCTGGCCGACTACGGCAACGCGTACTCGTTCATGCTGTTCCTGTACGACCGGTACGGCGCGGACTTCCTGTCCAAGCTGCACCGTGACGGCTCCCTGCAGGGCCTGGCCAGCGTCAAGGCGGCGCTCGGCAGCACGGACCTGTACCAGGTGCTGCACGACTACCAGACGATGGTGCTGGTGGACAAGGTCGTGGGCAGCCGCGGCGTGGTGCTGGGCGTGCCGAAGAAGCGGGTGACGACCGCGAGCCTGAACTCCACGGTCAACCTCGCCAACCCGGCCGCGTACAACACTCCGGGGGCGGCCCCGAACGGCGCCGACTACGTGCAGATCCGCAAGCCGGGCGGCGCGGCGCCGACCTCGCTGTCCTTCCAGGGCGCCAAGACGCTGCCGCCGATCCCGCTGGCCTGGACCGTCGTCTCCGACGACCCCGACCGCGCGGGCAACCCGGTGCTGTGGTCGGGCAACGCCAGCAACCTCAACGTCGCCGCGGTGACCAAGGTGACGGTCCCGGCCGCCGACCCGACGCTGCGCTTCCTCGCCAAGTACGGCGCGGAGTCCGGCTTCGACTACGGCTACGTGATCGTCTCCGCGGACGGCGGCAAGACCTACACCGCGATCCCCGGTGACAAGACGGTGGCCGGCCCGCTCGGCCCGGCCGTCAACGGCACCACCACCGGGTTCCAGCCGCACAGCTACAGCCTGTCCGCCTACGCGGGCAAGGAGATCCTCGTCGGCTTCCAGTACGTCAGCGACGGCGGGGTCAACGAGGGCGGCTGGAAGATCGACGACGTCACGGTGGGCGCGACGGCGGTGAGCGACGGGGCCGGCCTGGAGCCGTTCGACTCCCCGACCGAGATCTCGCCGACGCCGGTCAGCAACTGGAACGTGCGTCTGGTCGGCCTGGACGAGCGGCACTCGGTGGTGCTGCAGGCCCAGTTCGACGGCAAGGGCTCGATCAGCCTCAACCGGCTGCAGCTCGCGCCGTTCGCGGTCTTCCCGTCGGTGGTCGCGATCGTGGCCTATGACGAGCCGACCGAGCAGGTCCAGCAGTACGCGCCGTACACGCTGAAGGTCAACGGCGTCACCCAGCCAGGGTGAGCCCGAGGAGGCGTCCGCCGGGGGTCGGCGGGCGCCTCCTTCGTCGGGTACGATCGCCGAACATCATTCGGCATGGGGGTGCCCAGCATGACCACGCGCCAGCACACGATCGGCGACCTCCTGCGGCGCTCGGCCGCCAGGTTCCCCGCCAAGACCGCCGTGATCTACGGCAACGTCCGCCAGAGCTACGCCGATCTCGACCTTGAGGTCAACCGCACGGCCAACGCGCTGGCGGCGCGGGGCGTGGCCAAGGGCGACCGGTTCGCCCTGTTCAGCCATAACAACCATGCCTTCGTGGTGGCCTACTTCGCGCTGGCCCGGCTGGGCGCGATCTCCGTGCCGATCAACTTCATGCTCGGGCCGCGCGAGGTGGCCTACATCCTGGAGCACTCCGGCGCGACGGGGATGCTGGCGGAGGAGGCGCTGCTGCCGGTGGCCGAGGCCGCGGCCGGGCCCGCCGTGCGGGTGCGCGGCGTGATCGGCGCGGCCGAGGGCTGGGAGTCCTTCTCCACCTGGCGCGGCGACGACGCCGAGCCGCAGGTGGAGATCGCCGCCGACGACCCGATCCAGCTCATGTACACCAGCGGCACCGAGTCCCGGCCCAAGGGCGCCACGCTGTCCAGCGGGAGCCTGCTGGCCCAGTACGTGAGCTGCGTCGTCGACGGCGAGATGAGCTCCGACGACGTCGAGGTGCACGCGCTGCCCCTCTACCACTGCGCCCAGCTCCACTGTTTCCTGACGCCCGGCATCTACCTGGGCGCCACCAACCTCATCCTGCCGGGCGCCGACCCGGCCTCGATCCTGGCCACCATCGAGGGCGAGCGCGCGACCAAGCTGTTCTGCCCGCCCACGGTGTGGATCGCCCTGCTGCGCCACCCCGACTTCGACCGCCGTGACCTGTCCTCGCTGCGCAAGGGCTACTACGGCGCCTCGATCATGCCGGTCGAGGTGCTGAAGGAGATCTCGGCCCGGCTGCCGGACGTGCGCCTGTTCAACTTCTACGGCCAGACCGAGATGGCGCCGCTGGCCACCATCCTGCGGCCCGAAGAGCAGCTGACCCGGCTGGGCTCGGCCGGGCGGCCCGCGCTCAACGTCGAGACCAGGATCGTCGACGACGAGGACCGGCCGGTGGCGCCGGGCGTGGTCGGCGAGATCGTCCACCGCAGCCCGCACGCCATGCTCGGCTACTGGAACGACCCCGACAAGACGGCAGAGGCGTTCCGCGGCGGCTGGTTCCACAGCGGCGACCTCGGCGTCATGGACGCCGACGGCTACCTGTCGGTGGTCGACCGGAAGAAGGACATGATCAAGTCCGGCGGCGAGAACGTGGCGAGCCGCGAGGTGGAAGAGGTCATCTACCAGCATCCGGCGGTCGCCGAGGCGGCCGTGTTCGGCGTCCCGGACGAGCGGTGGATCGAGGCGGTGACGGCCGCCGTGGTGCTGCGCGAGGGCGCGGGGCTGACCGCGGCCGAGCTGAACGCGTTCCTGCGCGAGCGGCTGGCCTCCTTCAAGACGCCCAAGAACGTGGTGTTCGTGGACGCGCTGCCGAAGAACGCCTCCGGCAAGGTGCTCAAACGCGAACTGCGCGACGCCTTCTGAGAGCCCGCGCCGGTCACTTGCCGAGCAGGTCGGCGGCCAGTTGCCGGAGCACCGCGCGCTGGACCGCGCCCGTCGCCGTCCTCGGCAGCTCGTCCAGGACCAGCACCTCGTGCGGGAGCAGGACGGCGGCCAGGCCCTCGCGGCAGAACGCGATGAGCTCGCCCGCGTCGATCGGGCGGCCCGGCCTGGGCACCACGCAGGCGACCGGCCGGTCCGGCCCGTCGGCGCCGGCGTGGGCGACCACCGCGCACTCGGCGACCGCGGGGTGCTCCAGCAGCCGGGCCTCGGCCTCCAGGGGTGACGTCCAGGCGCCGCCCGTCCTGATCAGGTCGCCGGAGCGGCCCAGGAAGCGGTAGGAGCCGTCGGCGTCGCGGGCGCAGGTGTCGCCGGTGCGCAGCCACTCGCCCTGGAACGCCTGGCGGGTGGCGGCGGTGCGGCACCAGTAGCCGGTGGCGATCGAGTCGCCGCGCACGTACAGGTGGCCGGGCTCGCCGTCGGGGACGGGCGCGCCGGAGTCGTCCAGCAGGCGCACCTCGTAGCCGGGCACGACGGCGCCCGAGCCGGCGGGGCGCGCCTGGCCCGGACGGCCGGAGAGGAAGACGTGCAGCGACTCGGCGGAGCCCAGGCCGTCGATGAGGTCCACGCCGAAGCGGCCGGTGAAACGGCGGTGGAGCTCGGCGGGCAGCGCCTCGCCCGCGGAGACGGCCAGGCGGACCGAGGCGAAGGCGTCCTTGGGGGCCTCGGCGGCCAGCAGCGCGGCGTAGAACGACGGGCCGGCGAAGAACAGGGTGGGGCGCTCGGCCAGCAGGCGTTCGACGACGCCGCCCGGGGTGGGCGCGGCGGGGTCGAGGATCGTGGTCGCGCCCGCGGCGAGCGGGAGGATCAGGGAGTTGCCGAGCCCGTAGGCGGAGAACAGCCGGGCCGCCGAGAGGCACCGGTCCTCGGGGCGCACGCCGAGCACCTGCCGCCCGTACGCCTCGTGGACGTCGCGCAGCGCGCCGTGGCGGTGCATGGCCGCCTTGGGCGCGCCGGTGGTGCCGGCGGTGTAGAGCCACAGCGCGGGCGAGTCGGGCCAGGTGTCGTACGCGCCGGTCGCGCCCCGGCCGGCCTCCAGCACGTCCGACCACAGGCAGACCGGCACGCCGGGCTCGACCGCCGCCGACGGGCCCGCTCCGGTCGCGGTGGCGATGCGCGCCACGTGGCCGGGGGCCTGGCCCGCGTCGGTGAGCACGAGCGCCACGACCTCGGGCGCCGACAGCAGCGCCTCCTGCACGGCCGGCTCGAACTCGGGCGCGGAGACCACCACCCGCGCCCTGGAGTCGCGGATCAGCGCGCCCAGCTCGGCCCCGTCGTACAGGGCGGGCACCGGGACGGCGACCGCGCCCATCCGCAGCACGGCCAGGATCGTGATCAGCGTCTCGGGCCGGTCGGGCAGGACGAGCAGCACGCGCTCCTCCGGCCGCACGCCCATCACCCGCAGCCCGCCGGCCAGCTCGGCGACGTGCGTGGCGAGCTGGGCGTACGTCATGGCGCCCAGCGGCCCGGCGACGGCGACGCGGTCGCCGTGCCCGGCCTCGACCAGGCGGTCGGTGAGATGGACGCCGGCGTTGAACGACTCGGCAGGCATGGTCGTCCCCATCCGCAGAAGGGCTTTGCAGCTGAAGTCTCCATACAGAATCGATGAGCCGTCAACTACTTCTGCGAGGACGGGTGTCGGCTGGGCCGCAACCCCGGGCCGACGTCGGCGGCGCCGGAGCGCACGTGGTCCAGGAAGGCGCGCACGGCGGGCGTGAGCCGGGCCCCGGCGGGCCAGCACGCCCCGATCGTCCGGAACACCGGAGGCGACAGCGGGATCTGCACGACGCCCTCGGCGGGCGTCAGACGGGGCAGCACGGCCACGCCGAGCCCGGCCGCCACCAGGCCGCGCACGGTCTCCGACTCCTGCCCCTCGAAGGCGATCCTGGGCGTGAACCCGGCCGCCGCGCACAGGTCGTCGGTGATCTGGCGGACGCCGTAGCCGTGTTCGAGCGTCACCAGCTCCTCCCCGGCCAGCTCGGCGGGCCGCACCCGGGCACGTCCGGCGAACCGGTGGCCGGGCGGCACGGACAACACCAGCTCCTGGTCGGCGAGCGGGTGCCCGGACAGGCCCGGGTCGCCGTCGGGCAGGGGCGCGACGAACACCAGGTCGATCTCGCCCTCGGCGAGCGCGCGCAGCATGTCCTGGCGCGAGCCCTGCGCCAGGCTGAACCGCACGCCCGGGTGGCGCTCGCGGAAGCCCCGGATCAGCGAGGGGACGAGCGTGCGGCCCAGCAGGTGCAGGAACCCGAGCACGATCCGGCCGCTGCCGGGGTCGATCTCCTCGCGCACCTCGCGGGCGGCCGACTCCATGGTGGCCAGCGCCCTGCCGGAGGCGGCGGCCAGGACGCGCCCGGCCCTGGTCAGGCGGATGCCCCGCCCGTACGGGACGACGAGTGGCGCTCCGACCAGGTCGGCCAGCGCGGCCAGGCGGCGGCTGGCGGTGGGCTGCGGCATGCCGAGCAGCTCGGCCGCCCGCGTGACGTGCCCGGTCTCCCCCACGGCGGCCAGCAGGGCGAGCGTGGGAGCCAGCCCGGCGGCCAGCCGCTCGTCCACGAGCTGGTATTCATCCACCACAGCATGAATTATGGCCTATTTCCGCATTGGACGTATTTATTAGCCTTGCTTAGCGTTTCCAGGCGTGGCGGTCATCGAAGCTCAACGAGTCGGCACCCGGCGGGCCGGTCCGGCCGTGGCGGCGGCCGGCGTCTCCTCCTTCGCCCTGCTGTACGCGCCGCAGCCCGTCCTGCCGCAGCTGGCCGCCGACTTCCGGCTCGACCCCGGCGGCGCGTCGCTGGCCGTCGGCGTGGCCACGGCGGCGCTGGCGGTGGCGGTGCTGCCGCTGGCCGCGCTGGCGGAGGTCGTCGGGCGGCGGCGGATGATCGTGTGGTCCGTGCTGGCCTCGGCGCTGATCGGGCTGGCGCTGCCGCTGGCGCCGACGTTCCCGGTGCTGGTGGCGATGCGGGCGGCGCAGGGGGTGGCGGTCGCCGGGTTCGCCGGGGTCGGGGCGGCGTACCTGGCCGATCTGGTGGGGGCGACGAGGCTGGCCGGGGCGGTGGGCGTGATGATCGCCGGGAACTCGGTGGGCGGGATGCTGGGCCGGCTGGGCGCCGGGTTCGCCGCCGGGCCGTGGGGGTGGCGGGGCGCGCTGCTGGTGGTGGCCGGCGTGTCGCTGCTCTGCTCGGCGTACGCGGCCCGCACGCTGCCCGCCCCGCCGCCCTTCGTCCGTGCCCCGCACACCGGGGGCGGCGGCCGGATCGGGACGGCGCTGCTGGCGCCGTACACGGTGGGGGCGCTGGGCGTCGGCGCGTTCGTCGCCCTCTACAACGCCGCCTCCTTCCGCCTGTCCGCGCCGCCGCTGTCGCTCTCCCCCGCCGTGGCCTCCCTGGTGTTCCTCTCCTACGCCCTCGGCACCGCCTCCTCGGCCGCCGCCGGCCGGCTGGCGGACCGCCTGGGACGCCGGGCGGCCCTGGTCACCGCCCTGGCCGTGACGGCCGCCGGCGCGGCGCTGACCGCGCTCGGCCCCCTGGCCGCGGTCGTGACCGGGTTCGCCGTGCTGACCGCCGGGTTCTTCGCCGCGCACGCCGTGGCCAACGCGTGGGTCGCCGCGCAGGCCCCGCCGGCCGCCCGCGGGCGCGCCGCCGGGATCTACACCCTGTGCTACTACCTGGGCAGCGGCGCCGGCGGCACGGCGGGCAGCGCCGTCTACGGCCACGCCGGATGGATCTGGCTGATCGTCCTGACCTCGGCCTGGCTGCTGCTGGCGATCGTGGCCGTGCTCGTCGCGGGCCGGCAGCCGCGGGCTGTTGTCAGGCGACCCCGGCAGGAGTACGCCTGACATCACAGGGGTGGGCTACTTCCAGGAGGGGAAGACGATGGCCGACCAGTTCATCGTGTTGCGCGATCTGAGCAGGACCCGCATGGCCGCGCCGTTCGAGCGGGCCGCCGCCGTGGCCGAGACGCCGAGCGAGCCGCACGTCGAGGTCACCGGGCTCGGCAAGCGCGAGGTGGCCGACCTCGCGCGGGACCCGTCGGTGGCCGCGGTCGCCCGGCCGATGCCGACCACCGTGCCGGGCGCGCCCGAGGACGCCGAGGCCCCGCCGCCGGCGGCGGAGGCGGGCGCGCAGGTCACGTGGGGGGTGCGGGCGCTGGGCGCCGACGCCTCCACCCGTACGGGGGCGGGGACGGTGGTCGCCGTCCTCGACACCGGCATCGACGCCACGCATCCGGCCTTCGCCGGGATGACGCTGGTGGAGGAGGACTTCACCGGGTCGGGCCGCGGCGACAAGGTCGGCCACGGCACCCACTGCGCCGGCACCGTCTTCGGCCGCCCGGTCGACGGCATGCGCATCGGCGTCGCCCCCGGCGTCGAACGGGCGCTGATCGGCAAGGTGCTCGGCGACGACGGCAAGGGCTCGACCGCCGCGACGGTCAAGGGCCTGCTCTGGGCGCTCGGGAACGACGCCGACGTCATCACCATGTCGCTCGGCATCGACTTCCCGGCCGCCATGCGGCAGCTGGAGGAGCGCGGGCTGCCGCAGTTCCTGGCCACGTCGATCGCGCTGGAGTCGTACCGGGCCACGTTGCGGCTCTACGACTCGCTGATGCGGATGATCGCGGCCAGGGCGGCGTTCGGCGCCGGCACGATCGTCGTCGCGGCCACGGGCAACGCCAGCCACCGGGAGCTGCGGCCGGACTTCGAGGTCGGGCCGGAGCTGCCGTCGGCCGCCGAGGGCATGATGGCCGTGGGCGCGGTGCAGCGGCTGCCGTCCGGGCGGCTGGCGGTCGCGCGGTTCTCCAACACCTTCCCGCAGGTGTGCGCGCCGGGCGTGGACGTGGTCTCGGCCCGTACCGGAGGCGGGCTGACCAGCAAGAGCGGCACCAGCATGGCCGCGCCGCACGTGGCCGGGGCGGCGGCGCTGTGGTGGCAGGAGCTGCGGGCGGGCAGCGACGGCGCGCGGGCCGCGGCGGTCACCGGCCGGTTGCTGCTGACCGCCGCGACGGACGTGTTCGTCCCGGACGCCGACACCGAGGACCTGGGCGCGGGGCTGGTCCAGGCGCCCCGCTGAGCCGGCAGGCAGCCCGCATGCAGCCGCACGGTGTCCCGGCCGCGGTGGCCGGGACACCGTCAGGGGCCTTCGGGGTCCACCGTGTCGGCGTCGGCCCAGAACGGCGCGGCCAGCTCGCGCAGCCGCGCCGCGCCGACCCGGTCGAGCAGGGCGAGCGCGCCCGCGTTGTCGGCGAGCTGGGCCGTGCTCGTGACGCCGAACAGCACACTGGCCACCGCCGGATGGGTGAGGCAGAAAGCCACGCACACCTGCGCGGGCGTCGCCTCCAGCGCGGCCGCCACCTCGGCCAGCCCGGCGGCGGCCGTCGCGGCCCGCGCGCGCACGCCGCCGGGGTCGGGGAAGACCGGCCGGGCGGGCCTCTCCTTGCCGGCCAGCAGCCCGCCTTCGAGCACGTCGCTGGCCTGCAGCGAGACGCCGGCGTCGAACACCTCGGAGAACGGCACCCCTTCCGGGATCGAGCGGCGGCACGGGTTGTACTTGAGCTGGGCCAGTTGCGGCCCCGGCGAGCCGAGGTCGCGGGCGTGGTTGCGGATGGTCAGGATCGAGGTGGCCGACCAGTTGTTGACGCCCCAGCAGCCGAGCAGCCCCTCGGCCTCCAGCGCGGCCAGCTCGCGGGCCAGGCGGCGCAGGTCGAGGTCGTCCCGGTGCACGTCGCCGACCACGGCCAGGTCGGCGTGGTCGGTGCCGGCCCGCAGCAGCGCGCGTTCGAGCTGGTCGCGCAGCGGACGCCCGGGGTGGTCGTCGAGCCAGAGCTTGACCGAGAGCAGGTAGTCCTCGCGGGCCAGGCCGGCGGCCCTGACCATGGCCGAGAAGAGCACGTCGGTGAAGACCGGCCGCTGTCCGGGCAGGCCGTAGACGCCCACGTCGAACAGGGTGACGCCGATCTCCACGGCGTGCCGCAGCAGCTCGACGGCAGCGCCGAAGTCCATCCGGTCGTAGGTGTGCCAGGACCCCAGCGACAGCACCGACGCCTCGGGGCCGTGCGCGCCGATCTGGCGCTGGGGGACCTTGACCGTCATACGTTCGCCTCCGAGTCCCAGACCTGGTGACGGCTACGCCACCACAACAACGCCACCATCACCAGGAAGGGCAGCACCCCGCGGTACTGCTGGACCGCCTCCAGCGACGCCGTCACCCCTTCCAGGCAGCCCAGCAGCAGCCCGCCGGCCAGCGTCAGCCACAGGCTGCTGAACGCCCCCACCATGGCCACCGCCAGCGCGGTCGTGACCAGGTTGCCCAGCGTGGAGAAGTCGCCGCCGAGCCGCGGCGCGACCAGGACGATCACCAGCGTGCTGACCGCGCCGATCGCCACCCAGACGGCCAGCGCGAGCCGGGGCGCGGGGATGCCGACGACCTGCGCGGTGGCCGGTCGTTCCGACAGCGCCTGGAGCCGCAGCCCCACCCGGGTGCGCCCGAGCAGCAGCCCCACGCCGACCGTGATGAGCACCGCGAACGACAGCGACACCAGCACCGCCTGCGGCACGACCACCTCGCCCACGGTGAAGGCGGGCGCGTCGAACGGCTGCGGGAAGCGCCGCGCGCCGCTGGTGTTGTTGCCGAACAGCCGCAGCCCGACCGACATCAGCGCGACGAACACCGCCACGGTGACGGCCGCCTTGGTGCGCAGGTCGTGCTCGCCGAACCAGCGCACCAGGCCGAGGCCGAGCAGCGCCGAGACCAGCCCGCCGGCCAGCGCCCCGAGCGGGAGCGCGAGCCAGACGTTCAGGCCGGCGTCGGTGAGGGTGACCATGACGAAGGCGCCCATCGCGCCCACGGCCGCCATCGCGAAGTTCACCACCGCGACGAGCCGGTAGGTCAGGACGACGCAGAGCCCGAGCAGCGCGTACACGCCGCCGCTGGTCAGGCCCGCGACCACGGAGTCGAGCATCAGCCGTTCCGCTTCGGGACGATGAAGCCCTCGGGCAGCACCGTCCACTTGCCGTTCTCGGCCTTGACGAAGCGGCTGCCCTCGATGGGGTTGTGCGTCTGGCCGGGGCCGAACACCCAGGGCGTGCCGACCATGGGGTAGGTGATGGGCTGCATCGACTTGAACGCCTTGGTCACCGACTCCCGGGTGACGTCCCCCTTGATCGTCTTGAGGACCTGGACGAACACGTCGGCCGCCATCACCCCGCCCTGGCTGAACGCGGTCTTCTGGATCTTGTTGTCGTTGACGATCTTCGCCCATCGCTCGTTGCCCGGCAGCGTCTCGTCGGTGTACGGCTGCCACTCGGTGCCCGCCTGGGCCTTCATGCCGGCCGGGATGAGGGCGGCGTTGGCGTCGGTGTAGGCGTTGGCCATGAGGATGAAGTCGACGTCCTGCATGCCCTGGGTCTTGGCCTGGGCGAACCAGGGCCCGACCTGGGCGTTGTAGACGACCGCCTGGCAGCCGCCGCTCTTGAGCTTGACCAGGTACGGCGTCGGGTCGCCCTGCCCGACCGAGGTGTCCTTGACCGCCAGCGTCTTGCCGGTGATGTCGCTCCACTCCTTGACGGCCGCGTCGATGCCGCCGCCGCTGCCCGGCAGCACGGTGAAGGCCAGGCACACCTTGTCGTGCTTGAGCGTCTCGGAGGCGTAGTAGAGCATCGCGGTCAGCAGCTTGAACGGGCCGGGGTTGACCGGGGCGATGTTCGGGCTGGTGAAGCAGGCCGGGTCCACGCCCACCGCCGGGATCGAGACGATCTGCGCCTTGCTGTAGGTGGCCCGGTTGAGCCCGCAGTCCACGGCGCTGGAGGAGCCGACGAACGCGACGACCTCCTCGGAGTCGATCAGCTCGCGCGCCGCCTCCGTGGAGCGCTGCGGGTTCATCGCGTCGTCCTTGCTGATCAGCTCGATCTTGCGGCCGTTGATCCCGCCGGCCTTGTTGACCTCCTCGAAGACGGCCTTGACCGCCTGCGGCACCTCGGGGGTCTGGAACAGGCCGGTGACTCCGTTGACGGCGCCGACCTTGATGGGCCCGTCGGTGCCCGAGCCGCCGGAGCAGGCCGTCAGAGCGGTCAGCAGGCCGAGGACGGGCAGGGCCATGAGTACGCGTTTCACGATGTCTCCTCCAAGACGGTGCCGAGGTAGGCGGCCCTGACGGCCGGTGCGTCCAAGACGTCGAGCGTCGGCCCCGAGGCGATCACGTGCCCGAAGTCCAGCACCGTGACCTGGCCGCAGGCGGCTCGTACGAGATCCATGTCGTGCTCCACCAGCAGGATCGACACGCCGAAGCGGGCCGGGACCTGGGCCAGGCGGTGGCCGAGCCGCAGCGACTCGGCGGCGGACTGGCCGGCGGCCGGCTCGTCGAGCAGCGCGACCTTCGGCCTGGCGGCGATCGCGGCGGCGACGTCGAGCAGCCTTCTGGTGCCCGCGTCGAGGATCGAGACCGGCACCTCGCCGGGCGGGCAGCCGAAGAAGCGCAGCACCTCCGCCGCCTCCTGCCTGGGCAGGCGCCGCCCGGCGACGATCGCCAGGTACTCCTCCTGCGTCAGCTCCGGAGCGATGGCGGTGGTCTGGAACGTGCGGCGCAGCCCGCGCCGGGCCCTGACGCTCGGGCTGAGCCGGTCGAGTGGCTGCCCGGCGAGCACGACCGAGCCCTCGTAGCGGGCGGCGAAGCCGGTGACCGCGGAGATCAGCGTGGACTTGCCGGCGCCGTTCGGGCCGATCAGGCCGCAGACGCCGAGGGCGGGCACGGTCAGGTCCACGCCGTCCAGGGCGACGACCTGGCCGAACCGCACGCTCAGCCCGCGGATCTCCAGCACGTTCCCCTCGCCCGCCGCCGGAGGAACCGGGGCGGGCTCCTCGGCGGACGCGGCGGACGCGGCCTCCAGCAGCGGACGGGCGGCCCGTTCGCGCCTGCGGGCGCGGGTGAAGTCGGTCTGGCTGACCCCGCTGCGCAGGGCGAAGATCGCCATGACGCCGAACAGGATGCCGCCGAGGTCCTGCGGCAGGCGCAGCTTCTCCAGGACCGTGGCCATGACCGCGCCGAAGATGCCGCCCAGGACGGCGCCCTCGGTGTTGTGCGGCCCGATGAGCACGGCGACCGCGAACAGCGCCAGCGACTGCATCATCGCGAAATTTCCGGATACGACGAGGCCGAGCTGCCCCGCCATCAGCCCGCCCCCGATGCCGGCGATGAACGCGCTGATGGCGAAGGCCGTGAGCTTGCTGCGGGCCACGGAGATGCCGTGCGCCGCCGCCGCCCGCTCGGAGTGCCGCAGCTCCAGCCACGACCGCCCGATCCTGGTCCGGTTGACCAGCGCCAGGCCGATCGCGATCAGCACGAACACGGCCATGGCCAGCACGAAGTACGCCGCGTCGGAGGCGAACGGCTCCGGCCGGACGAGCGTCTTCAGCTCGGTCGTGCCGGGGAACTGGTTGGCGTTCAGCACGATGTCGGTGGAGACGGCGAAGCCGAGCGTGACGACGGCGAGGTTGACGCCCCGGATGCGCAGCGCGGGCAGCCCGATCGCGACGCCCACCGGCACGGCCGCCAGGCCGCCGAGCACCAGCCACAGCAGGAAGCCGCCGGGCGCGTCGGCCAGGTTCAGCCGCAGCACCACCCAGGCCCCGATCGCCGCGAACGACATCTGGCACAGCGACATGACCCCGGCCCGCCCGACGATCACGCCGTAGCTCTGCATGAGCACGCCGCTGACCACGGCCGCGATCGCCAGGTAGATCCAGTACGGCGGCAGCACCCAGGGCAGCACCGCGCACGCCGCGACGGCCAGCCCCAGCCCGGGACCCCAGGTTCTCAGCAGCACGTTCATCAGCTCCCGCCTTCCGTGCCGGCCGCCCGGGCGAGACCGTCGTCGGTGACGGCGCCGAAGTACAACTCGTGCAGCCGGTCCTGCGCCCCGCGCAGCTCCTCGCACGGACCCTCGAAGACCACCCGGCCCTTGCGCAGCACGTACGCGCGGGCGCCGATCTCCAGCGCCAGGTTGGCGAACTGCTCGACGAGCAGCACCCCGATGCCCCGCTCGGCCAGTTCCCGCACCGAGCCCATCAGGCGGCGGACCACGACCGGCGCGAGCCCGAGCGACATCTCGTCGATGAGGACGACCTTGGGCCCGGCGATCAGCGCCCGGCCGATGACGAGCATCTGCTGCTCGCCGCCGGACAGGTTGGCGGCCGGCAGGGTGCGCCTGCGGTCCAGCTCGGGGAAGATGTCGTAGACCATGGCCGGGTCGCCGTCGCCGGAGACCAGCAGGTTCTGCTCCAGCGTGAGGGTGCGGAACACGGTGCGGGCCTGCTCGGCGTACCCGAGTCCGGCCTGGGCGCGGCGGTAGGTGGGCAGGCCGGTCAGCGGCGTGCCGGCGAGGGCGACCGTGCCGGCGGCGGGGGCCAGGCCCGCGATGCCGTCGAGCAGGGTGGTCTTGCCCGCGCCGTTCGCGCCGAGCAGCACGGTGACCGTGCCGGGCGCGACGCCGAGGCTGACCTCGTGCACGACGGGCACCTCTCCCCTGGAGACGCTGAGGCCCCGTACGTCGAGGACGTCGTCCGCGGGAGCGCCCATCAGCGGCTCCGGCGGCGGTCGTCGGCCGCGGCGGCCGGCGGCGCGTGCGCCGGTCCGCGAGGGGCCCGATCGATGATGCGCCGTGCCTCGAAAGGTAGAGGCATCGTCACCTCCCGGCACGAAATCGTATCTGATTCCATGTACGTTATGCGGATGGAAATGAGAGTGTCCAGAGCGGAGCGGATATGAAATCTGCGGCTGACAACAGGTCGGCGGATCTGGTCATGACCGGCGGCGTCGTCCACACGATGAACGCGGCCGGCCATCTCGCGTCCGGCATCGCGATCAAGGACGGACGCATCGTCAGGGTCGGCACTCCCTTGCAGGTCCAGGCCATGGTGGGCCCGGGGACGCGGGTCGTGCGCCTGCGCGGCAGATCGGTCCTGCCCGGCATCAACGACAGCCACCTGCACGGCGCGTGGCTCGGCCTGCGCTGGCCCGACCTGCTGCTGGACCGCCTGACCGGCGCCGCCGACCTCGTGCCCGACTCCCGGCTGGGCAAGCAGGAGGAGCGGCGGGCGGCGATCCTGCGCGCCGGCGACCTGCTGGCCTCCCTGGGCATCACCAGCTACACCGAGCCCGGCCTCGGCCCCTGCGAGCACGACGGCGGCGGGCGCTTCGGCGTCGAGGTCCTGCGCGAGTACGCCGGGATGGCCGCGCGGGGCGAGCTGAAGGCGCGGGTGAGCGCGTTGCTGCTGTTCGCCGAGGTGGACGGGCGCAGCTCACTGCCCGACCTGGTCGCCGGGCTGCGCGACCTGACGCCGCCCGCCGAGGTGCCGGGCTGGTTCAAGGTGGCCGGGGTGAAGATCTTCGCCGACGGCATCCCGCCGATGCGCACGGCCTGGAGCGACGAGCCGTACGAGGACGGCACGCACGGCGCCCCGCTGGTCGAGGGCGGCTCGGAGGACGAGCGCGAGACCGCCCTGACGACCATGATCAAGACCGCCGCCGCGGCCGGGCACCAGGTCGCGGTGCACGCCACCGGGAGCCGCGCGACCCGGACGGTCACCCGCGCCCTGGCCGGAGCCCCCGGGCGGCGCCACTACCTCGTCCACGGCGACGTCCTGCATCCGGACACCCTCAAGACGATGGCCGCGGCCGGCATCGGCCTGACCACCCAGCCGGGCATCGCCGCCGCCGCCTCCCCCATGCTGCGCGACGCCCTGGGCCAGGCCGCGCTCGGGCACGCCTGGCCGGTGCGGGACGCGCTGGCCGCCGGCGTACGGCTCAGCCTCAGCTCCGACGCCCCCATGCTCACCCCCGACTGGCGGCACGGCGTGGCCGCGGCCGCCACCCGGTGGGCCGTCGAGGGCGCGCGCGACCAGCGGCTCGCCCTGGACCAGGCGCTGCGCGCCTACACCAGCACCCCGGCCTGGCAGGAGGGCGCGGAGTCGTGGAAGGGCTCGCTGGAGCCGGGCAAGGTCGCCGACCTGTGCGTGCTCGACGACAGCCTGCTGGACGCTCACCCGGCCGACCTGCCCGAGGTGCCGGTCGCGATGACGATGGTGGACGGCAGGATCGTCTACGAACGCTGACCGGGGGCGGCTGGTGGAGTCACAGCTCCACGTGGTGGTCGGGGTCGCCGCCGAGGCGGCTGCCGCCGCCGCCCAGGGCCGAGATGCGCGCCATCTCCTCGGCCGACAGCTCGAAGTCGAAGACCTCCAGGTTGTGGCGCATCCGCCCGGGGTCGGCCGACTTGGGGATCGGCACGGCGCCGAGCTGCACGTGCCAGCGGAGCACGACCTGGGCGGGGGTGCGGTCGTGCGCGGCGGCGACCTCGGTGACGGCCGGGTCGTCGAGCAGCTTGCCGCCGGCTCCGAGCGGGCTCCACGACTCGGTCGCCACGCCGTGCCCGGTGAGCCAGGCGAGCAGGCCGGGCTGCGGGAAGCCGGGGTGCAGCTCGACCTGGTTGACCGCGGGCCACACGCCGGTGGCGTCGACCACCCGCTCGATCTGCTCCGGGGTGAAGTTGGACACGCCGATCGAGCGGGCCAGCCCCTCCTCGCGCAGCCGGACGAACGCCTTCCAGGTGTCGACGAACAGGCCGTGGCCGGGCAGCGGCCAGTGGATGAGGTAGAGGTCGACGTGGTCGAGGCCGAGGCGGGACCGGCTCTCCTCGAACCCGCGCAGCGCCAGGTCGTAGCCGTGCTGGGCGCCGCGCAGCTTCGTGGTGACGAACAGCTCCTCGCGCGGCACGCCCGACTCGGCGACCGCCGCGCCCACGCCGCGCTCGTTGCCGTAGCTGGCGGCGGTGTCGATCAGCCGGTAGCCGAGCGTGAGCGCGTGGCCGACGGCCTGGCGGGCCTGGCGGTCGTCCATCGGCCAGGTGCCGAGGCCCAGGCGCGGCATGGCGCGGCCGTCGGAGAGCACGAGGGTCGGCGCGGTCGTCATGGCGGTCCTCTTCCGGGTGCGGGCAGGTGACGTACCTACCCGCCGCCGGGATGATCAACCTGCCGGTGGACCCCGCGCCACGTCGCGGCGCGGGCGGCGTACGATCCGAGACGTGATCACCGCTCCCCGCCTGCTCGCCGTCAGCGACCTGCACGTGCACCATCCCGACAACCGCGCGTTCGTCGAGGAGCTGCGCCCCGGGTCGGACGGCGACTGGCTGCTCGTCGCGGGCGACGTCGGCGAGCTGACGACGGACATCGCCTGGGCGTTGCGGCTGCTGGCCGACCGGTTCGCGCGGGTGGTGTGGGCGCCCGGCAACCACGAGCTGTGGACGCCGGCCCGCGACCCGGTGCGGCTGCGCGGCGAGGAGCGCTACCGGTACCTGGTGGAGCTCTGCCGCGATCTCGGCGTGCTCACGCCGGAGGACCCGTACGCGGTGTGGGAGGGGGCGCGCGGCCCGGTCACCGTGGCGCCGCTGTTCGTCCTGTACGACTACACCTGGCGTCCGGAGGGCGCGACGACCAAGGAGGAGGCCCTGCGCACGGCCTACGACGCGGGGATCGTCTGCACCGACGAGGTCATGCTCCACCCCGACCCCCACCCCGGCAGGGACGCCTGGTGCGCGGCCAGGGTCGAGTACACCGAGGCGCGGCTGGCCGCCCGGCCGCCGGGGCTGCCGACCGTGCTGGTCAACCACTATCCGCTGGTCCGCGAGCCGACGCGGGTGCTCACCCACCCGGAGTTCGCGCAGTGGTGCGGCACCGAACGCACCGCCCGCTGGCACCTCGACCACGACGCCGCCGCCGTCGTGTACGGCCACCTGCACATCCCGCGCCTGACCCACCACGACGGCGTGCCGTTCATGGAGGTCTCGCTCGGCTATCCGCGCGAGTGGCGGCCGCGGCCGAACCCGCCGGCGCTGCCCCGCGTGATCGACGTGTGACCGCCGGCCCGGTCTGCGGGTCAGCCCTCCAGGTAGCGCAGGATCGCCAGCACCCGCCTGCTGTAGCCGGTGTCGCGCGGCAGGTCGAGCTTTTCCATGATGGCGTTGACGTGCTTCTCCACGGTGGACGCCGAGACGTGCAGGCGCTCGGCGATGGCCGCGTTGACCAGCCCCTGGGCCAGGTGGGCCAGCACCTCGGACTCGCGCGGGCTGAGCCGGCTCAGCGGGTCGGCGTGGCTGGTGCGGGCCAGCAGCCGCCGCACCACCTCGGGGTCGAAGGCCGTGCCGCCGGCGCGTACGCGGTCGAGGGAGTCGAGGAAGTCGGCCACCTCCGAGACCCGGTCCTTCAGCAGGTAGCCGAGCCCCTCGGCGGGCCCGGCCAGCAGGGTGGCGGCGTAGTGGGGCTCGACGTACTGGGACAGGACGAGCACGCCCACCTCGGGCCACCGCGCGCGGATCTCCAGGGCCGCCCGCAGCCCCTCGTCCTTGTGGCCGGGCGGCATGCGCACGTCGATCACCGCCACGTCGGGCCGGTCATCGGCGACGGCGGCCAGCAGCGCGGGCGCGTCGCCCACGGCCGCGACGACCTCGTGCCCGGCCTCGGCGAGCAGCCGGGTCAGGCCCTCGCGCAGCAGCACGGAGTCGTCGGCCAGGATCAGCCGCACGGCGGCTCCTTGGGCAGCGTGGCGACGATCTTCGTGGGGCCGCCGGGCGGGCTGTCCACGGTGAACGCGCCGTCGAGCGCCAGGACCCGGCGGGCCAGCCCGGACAGGCCGCCGCCCGCGGGGTCGGCGCCGCCTCCGCCGTCGTCGGAGATCGCCACGCTCACCGTCCGTTCGTCCTCGCCCACCACGACCAGGATGTCATGGGCGCGGGCGTGCTTGACCGCGTTGGTGATCGCCTCCCTGGTCACGAAGTACAGGGCGGTCTCGATCTCCGTGGCGGGCCGGGCCGACAGCCCGTAGTGGACGGTGACCGGCACGACGGAGCGTTCGGCGACGCCGGCCAGCGCGGCCTCGATCCCCAGCTCGTCCAGGGCGGTGGGGTAGATGCGCCAGGCGACGCTGCGCAGCTCGTCCAGGAGGCGGCGGGACTCGGCGTAGGCCTGGTCGACCAGCTCGGCGGTCCGGTCGTGGTCGCGGCCGTGCCGGGCCCGGCCGAGCAGCATGGCCAGGGCCACGCCGCGCTGCTGGACGCCGTCGTGCAGGTCGCGTTCGATCCGGCGGCGCTCGTCGTCCACGGCCCGGACGATGCCCGAGCGGGTCGCGGTCAGCTCGGCGATGCGGCGGCGCATGAGCTCCCGGCCGCCGGGGCCGAGGAAGTGGGCGGCCAGGCGGCGTTCGAGCACGCCGGCGGCCAGGGCGAGCAGCGCGGTCACCGTCAGCAGGGCCACGCCGCCGGTCAGGCCGAGCATGCCGCCGGTGGTGACGATCCGCACGCCCGGCAGCTCGACGGGGACGGGGTCCGAGCCGCCGGTGATCAGGTCCCACGCCCCGCCGCCCAGCAGCAGGCCGCCGACGAACAGGGCGACGGCGCAGCCGTACCCGCCGAGCACGCCCAGGGCGGCGCGGGCGGCGAGGTAGGCGTAACCGCCGTCGCGGGTGGGGGCGGGGTGGCCGAACCACCGGGTCAGCCGGGCGCGTTCGAGCGCCATGAGCCGCGCCGCGCCGCGCCGGGCCAGGGGGCGCGCGGCCGGGACCAGCCAGGCGGGCCAGGCCGCGCAGAGGAAAGCCAGCTCGACCGCGCCGAGCGCCATGCCGGCCAGCACCCCCACCAGCGCCTTCACCGCCCGGCTGCCGGTGTTATCCCGGTTGTCCGGCATGGGCCCGAAGTTGTCCGACACGGGCCCGAAGTCTAGGCGTCGCGGCGGCGCAGCACGGCGTAGCCCGCCGCCAGCGCCGCCGCCGCCCAGGCCAGCAGCCAGGCCAGGCCCTCCCCCGCCGAGTACGGGACGGGCCCGCCGGTCAGGTTGTCCACGCTGCCCATGAACGCCAGCCCGGCGAACGTCGGCATGCGCAGCGAGGCGTCCAGCGCCGCCTGGCTCCCGGTCATCAGCAGCACCAGCGGCAGGCCCAGGAGCAGCATGAACACCACGGTCAGCGTGCCCGCCGCGCTGCGCATCGCGGCCCCGGCGCCCAGCGTCGTCACCGCCACCAGGGCGAAGAACACGCCCGCGCCCGTCACGTCCCGCACGGCCTCCCCGAACGGCAGCGCGACCAGCCCGCCGAACGCGTCGGCCTGCAGCACCACGTAGACCGCCGCCGTCGCCACCGCCCCCGACAGCGCCCCGGCGGCGAACATCACCGGCGCCACCACCAGCGCCTTGGCGGCCAGCACGAGCCCGCGCACCGGCGTGGCCTGCAGCGTGACCCTGATGCCGCCCGAGGAGTACTCCGACGTGATCGCCAGCATGGCCAGGGCGACCAGCGCGAACTGCACGAACGACGTGGCCGACACCACGGACTCACTCGCCGTCACCCGCGCGCCGGGCACCCCCTCTCGCACCCCCTCTCGCACCGCGTCGGTGGCCGCGGCGGCGGCCAGGGCCACGGCGGTCAGCACCATGAGCGCCGCCGCGCCGGCCAGGCACCACCACGTGGACCGGACCGACCACAACTTGCCCCACTCGGCCCGTGCCGCCTGCCACAACGCCGCCGTCACGCGCCCGCCTCCGTCGTCCCGTACTCCACGCTGCTCTCCGTCAGCTCCTGATAGGCCTGCTCCAGGGACGCCTCCCGGGTGCGCAGGCCGTGCAGCCTGATCCCGGCCTCGTAGGCCAGGTCGCCCACCCGCTCGACGGGCGCGCCGATGGCGACGACCTCGTTCTCGGCGACGCGCTCGGCGGCGATCCCGGCGGCGCGCAGGCGTCCGGCCAGTTCCCCGGCGTGCGGGGTGCGGGCCAGCACGGCCGTCAGCGAGCTGCGCCCGATGACCTCGGCCAGGGGCGCGTCGGCGATCAGCCGGCCCTTGCCGATCACCACCAGGTGGTCGGCCGTGAGCTGCATCTCGCTCATCAGATGGCTGGAGACGAACACCGTGCGGCCCTCCGCGGCCAGCGACCGCATGAGCCGGCGCACCCACCGCACGCCGTCGGGGTCGAGCCCGTTGACGGGCTCGTCGAACAGCAGCACCGCCGGGTCGCCGAGCAGCGCGGCGGCGATGCCGAGCCGCTGGCTCATGCCGAGCGAGAGCGCCCCGGCCCGGCGGTTCGCCGCGCCGGCCATGCCGACGCTCTCCAGCACCTCGGCCACCCGCCGCACGGGGATGCCGTTGCTGCGGGCCAGCGCGGTCAGGTGCGCCCGGCCGCTGCGCCCGGGGTGCAGCGCCCGCGCGTCGAGCAGCGCGCCGACCGTCCGCAGCGGGTTCCTGATCCGGTGGTACGGCACGCCGCCGACCAGCGCCGTGCCCGCCGAGGGCCGGTCGAGCCCGAGGACGAGCCGCATCGTGGTGGACTTCCCCGCGCCGTTGGGACCGAGGAACCCGGTCACCGCGCCGGGTCTGAGCTCCAGCGACAGGTCGTCCACCGCCGTCCGGTCGCCGTACCGCTTGGTCAAACCCTTCAGACTGATCACGAGGGTCAACGCTAGGCAGCCGGGGGACGGGCCACCATGGGGTCCGGCCGCCGACCTCGATGGCGGAAAACCGGAACAGACCAGGTCGCGACGCCGTCCGGCCGGGGCGAGCGCGCCCAAACAAGACGGTGCCGTTGCCCCGCGTTGACGTGCGGCTCACTACGGTTGCCGAGCATGACCGAAGACAAGAGCCGGAACCGGCGGCGGATCAGCATCGACGAAGTGGGCCTGGAGAAGCGCAGGTCCGCGATCCAGGCGCTCATGGAGCAGCCGCCGTCACCGGCGTCCGAGCAGGTGGGCGTCTTCGCCGAGGCGAACGCGCCGGGCGCGGCACAGGGCGACCTCGGCTGAGCCCGCCCGGCGCGGCCCCGGGTTCGGCAAAGCGGCGGCGCGGCGCGCCGCCGCTCCCGGGTCCGGGATGTCACGCTCGCCGGGAACGAGGAGTACCGCCATGAGCAAAGCCGTGCAAGGGCCCGAGCCGCATCCCCTCCTGGTCAAGCTGCTCCAGGAGGGTTCCCCGGACACCATGACGTTCTGGGGCTACGTGGGCCCGCCGTACCAGGACGGATTCGTCACGCTGTATCCCAGCCTGGAGGATCTGAACTCGGCCCTCGACATCCCGCAGAGCGACGTCCTGCACATCGAGGACGTGCCCGAGGACATCCTGCTCTTCGGCGCGAAGGTGTTGTGGGTACGCCGGGACGCCAAGGTCGTCCGCCGGCAGGCCGGCACGGCGGAGACATCGCTGACCTCGGAGGCCGCCGAGGCCGCCGGGGAGATCCGGACGGGCCGGCTGCACCTGCGGGTCAAGACCGAGCGCGCCGACTGCCACAGCCCCTGCATGACCTGCCGCGACTGCAGCAGCGTGTGCCTCTCGTCCTGCCGCAGGAAGTCGTCGCCGGAGTAGGGGAACCGCCATGATCACCGACACCCCGCTCGCCGCGCTCGACCACCAGGCGCCCTACCTGCTCGAACGGCTCGTCAAGGAGCGCGTCGCCGCGACGGAGGAGGAGGCCGGGGAGCTGTTCGCCGAGGCGAAGAAGTACCTGGTGCTCACGCAGGTCGACCGGTCGCGGATCTGGACGATGCACTCGACGCGCGTCGACGACGCCTGGCATCACTTCATCCTCTTCACCGGCCTGTACACCGAGTTCTGCCGCACCTACTTCGGCCGGTACGTCCACCACAGCCCGAGCAACGACCCCGGCACGCCGGACGAGCCCGCCGAGGAGACCCCGGCGGGCACGTTCGCCGAGTTCCGCGACCGCTACGAGGAGCTCTTCGGCTGCCCGCTCCCCGACGTCTGGTACGACCATCGCACCGTCACGCTGACCCGCCGCGTGGTGAACGAGCGCGCCGGGCTGCTCACCACCCGCCGCGACGGGAACCAGGTCGAGTTGCTCTCCCCGTCGGGCGAACCGCTGGTGGCCGCCAACATGATCGCCTCGCCCGCGCTGGAGTTCGTGGCCCGCACCGGCGCCTTCTACGTGCGGGAGCTGCCCGGCGGCCTGACCGGGGAGGAGCGGGTCGCCCTGGCCGGGGTGCTGGTCGAGCAGCGGATCCTCAAGGTGAGCGGCTAGCGGGGCGTGACCTACGCCTCCCTGCGGGCGGGGCGGGGACCCAACGCCCTCGTCGTCGAGGCGCTGGGCGTGCTCGGCGGCGTCCGCGGGCGGGCGCTGGACCTCGGCGCGGGCCCGCTCAACGACACCCGTTTCCTGCTGGAGCTGGGCTTCTCGGTCGAGGCCGTGGACACCGACCCCTGCACCCTCGCGCTGGCGGCGGCATGGCGGCACCCGCGGCTGCGGGTCGTGCACGCCGACGTCCGTGACGTGCCGGTCGCGGCGGGGGCCTACTCGTTCATGGTCGCGATCCACGTCCTGCCCTTCCTGCCCGAGGCCGACGTCCGCCGGGTGGCGGCCGCGATGGCCGGCGGCCTGGCCGCGGGCGGCGTGCTGTGCTGCACGTTCTTCGGTCCGGAGGACGCCTGGGCGGGGCGGCCGGGGCGCACGTTCCTGCGCGCCCCCGAGGCCGGCGCGCTGTTCCCCCGGCTGGAGCCGGTCGTCCTGCGCGAGGACCGCTACGACGGCGTCGACGCCAGGGACGAGCCCAAACGCTGGCACGTGGTGCGCTGCGTCTTCCGCAGGCCCACTGCCCCCGGCACAGGTGGCGCCGCCGGGTCAGCCTGACGTCGCGAGGGTCAGGAAGCCCTCCTCGACCAGGCGGCGTACCAGGGCGAGGCCGTCCTCCCCCGGCAGGCCGGCCGCGGTGAAGGGTTCGCCGTCCGCCATGCACAGGAAGGCCGCCTCGTGCCGGGCCGGGAGGCTGAGCCGTTTGCCGTGGAAGGCGAGGACCAGCGTGCCGGCGTCCCGTCTGCTCTCCCAGCGCAGGCCGGGGCGGAGCCGGACGGCGGTGCCGGCGTCGAGGCCGGCCAGGCCCGCGAGGTCGAGCAGATGGCCGCCCAGCCGGTCGCCCTCGGCGAGCAACGCCATGTCCACCGCGTCGTCGGCCAGCCTCTCGGGGGTGAGGACGGTCATCAGGCGGGCGGTCAGCTCGCGGATGCGCTCCCGTGCGGCGGCCCGGCCGCCGCTCGTACGGGCGAAGCCGAAGGGCAGCGGCTCCTGGCAGTCGGGGTCGGCGGAGACGGCCGCCTCGCACCCGGCCAGCAGCACGTCGGCCCAGGTCAGGGGATGGACGCCGACGCTCAGGTGCAGGGACGCGCCCTGCGCCGAGGCGGCCTCGTGCGGCAGGCCACGCGGCAGGTAGAGCAGGTCCCCTTCGCACAGGTCGAACTCGTGGCGGGCGTCCTCGTGGATCCGCCAGCGTTTGGTCCCGGCCACCTGCAGCACGAACACGTCGTGGGAGTCGTGGTGGACGCCGAAGCCGCGCGCCCGCGGCGGGGTGAGGTAGGCGTTGACCCGGCACTCCGCGCTGAACTCGCCCGCCAGCCGCCGGCACAGCTCCCGCAGCGGCGGCCACCGTTCGTGCACCGAGGGCATGATCAGGGTCGAGCCGTCGCGGTAGCGGGCGTAGAGGTCCTCCAGCCCGGCCGCGCCGCCGTCGGCGTGGCCGTCGCGGACCACGCGCACGGCCCCGGCGTGCAGGCCGGAGCCGGACAGCAGCTCGTCGAAGCGGGCCAGCGAGAACAGCTCGCGGTAGTGGCCGGGCGACCGCCTGCGCAGCAGGAGATGCCGCCGCCCCTGGTGGTCCCGCAGGAACTCCTCGCGGGACACCGGGCCGAGCAGCCAGTCGATGGCGGGCGTGACGTCCGCGCCGTCCCGCTCGTCGATCATCATCTCCGGTCCGTACCCGTGGCGTCCGCGCGCCACGCCCCGGGCCGCGCGGGGCCGCCCAGGGGCGGCCCGGGAGGCCCGGGGGGCCCGGTCAGTCGGTGCCGAACTCCATCGCGGCGCGGTCGAGCAGCTCGTCGTCCTCGGCGACCTCGCCGCGGGAGGCGATGGCCTCCGCGCCGCCCTGCGGCATCGCGCCGATGAGGCCGGTCGAGGCCGCCTGGGCGGCGCCGATGAGCGCCGGGTGGGTGGTGCCGACCATGCCGAGCGTGGCGTACTGCTCCAGCTTGGCGCGCGAGTCGGCGATGTCCAGGTTACGCATGGTGAGCTGGCCGATGCGGTCGACCGGGCCGAACGCGGAGTCCTCGGTGCGCTCCATCGACAGCTTGTCGGGGTGGTAGCTGAAGGCCGGGCCGGTGGTGTCGAGGATCGAGTAGTCCTCGCCGCGGCGCAGCCTCAGGGTGACCTCGCCGGTGACCGCCGTGCCGACCCAGCGCTGCAGCGACTCGCGCAGCATGAGCGCCTGCGGGTCGAGCCAGCGGCCCTCGTACATGAGCCGGCCGAGCCGCCGGCCCTCGTTGTGGTACGTGGCCAGGGTGTCCTCGTTGTGGATGGCGTTGACCAAGCGCTCGTAGGCGGCATGCAGCAGCGCCATGCCGGGGGCCTCATAGATGCCGCGGCTCTTGGCCTCGATGATGCGGTTCTCGATCTGGTCGGACATGCCCAGGCCGTGCCGGCCGCCGATCGCGTTGGCCTCCATGACCAGGTCGACCGGGGAGCCGAACTCCTTGCCGTTGATCGTGACCGGGCGGCCCTGGTCGAAGCCGATGGTGACGTCCTCGGGGAGGACCTCGACCTCGGGGTCCCAGAAGCGCACGCCCATGATCGGCTCGACGGTCTCGATACCGGTGTCGAGGTGTTCGAGGGTCTTGGCCTCGTGGGTGGCGCCCCAGATGTTGGCGTCGGTCGAGTACGCCTTCTCGGTGCTGTCGCGGTAGGGCAGCCCGTGGGCGAGCAGCCACTCCGACATCTCCTTGCGCCCGCCGAGCTCGGAGACGAAGTCCGCGTCGAGCCAGGGCTTGTAGATGCGCAGGTGGGGGTTGGCCAGCAGGCCGTAGCGGTAGAACCGCTCGATGTCGTTGCCCTTGAACGTGGAGCCGTCGCCCCAGATCTGCACCTCGTCCTCGAGCATGGCCCGCACCAGCAGGGTCCCGGTGACGGCGCGGCCGAGCGGCGTGGTGTTGAAGTAGGCCCGGCCGCCCGAGCGGATGTGGAACGCGCCGCAGGTGAGCGCGGCCAGGCCCTCCTCGACCAGCGCGGCGCGGCAGTCGACCAGGCGCGCGAGCTCGGCCCCGTAGGCCAGCGCGCGGCTGGGCACCGAGGCGATGTCGGGCTCGTCGTACTGGCCGATGTCGGCGGTGTAGGTGCACGGGACGGCGCCCTTGTCGCGCATCCACGCGACGGCCACCGAGGTGTCGAGACCGCCGGAGAAGGCGATGCCGACCCGCTCGCCGGTGGGCAGGGAGGTGAGAACCTTGGACATAGAAGAAGATTATGCATTGCAACGCATGTTCATGCAAAGCCAGCGTCTTTTCCGGGTGCGGGCCGGGATCTCCGGCGGAGGGTGGACAACCGGTCGGGGACGTGATCTGACGGAGGAAGGACCGCCGACGATCACGAACAGGAGCACCGGGACATGAGCGACACGCCGCGACTGCACTCAGCCGGCCCCACCCACCTGGACCGTGCCCGCGACCTGCGCCCGCTGATCGAGAGCGAGGCGGCCGAGGCCGAGGCGCTGGGCAGGCTGACCGAGCCCGTCGTGGCCGCCCTGCACGAGGCCGGGCTGTTCGGCGTCTGGCTGCCCGCCCCGCTGGGCGGCGCGGAGTTGTCGCCGTCGGAGCTGCTCGACCTCTTCGAGGAGCTGACCTACGCCGACGCCTCGACCGGCTGGGTGGTCATGGCCACCACCCTGGAGAACGGCACGGCGGGCGCCTACCTGGGCGACGACGCCGTCGAGCACATCTTCGGCGGCCCCCGCACGCCGCTGTTCGCGGGCCAGGGCACCCGGCCGGGCACCGCCGTTGCGCGAGGACGGCGGCTTCCGGCTGACCGGCCGCTGGAGCTTCGCCTCGGCCATGCCGCACGCCCGGTACGTGCACAGCCTCGGCGTCGTCGAGGGCACCGGCGAGGAGCGCATCTTCATCACCCCGGTCGAGGACGCCGAACCGCTCGGCAACTGGGACGTCCTGGGCCTGCGCGCCACCGGCAGCCTCGACTACGCCATCGACGGCGCCTTCGTGCCGGAGTCGCGCACGCACCTGTTCGCGCAGCGGGAGCCGCTGCGCGGCGGCGCGATCTACCGGCTGGGCCTGCTGGACCAGGCGCTGATCGCCCACTCCGGCTGGGCGCTCGGCCTGGGCCGGCGCCTGCTGGACGAGCTGGGCCGGCACGTCGCGGCCCGCGCCGGACGTCCGGGTCAGCTCGCCGTCAGCGACGCCTTCCACACCGGCTTCGCCCGCGCCGAGGCGGCCCTGCGGGCGGCGCGCGCCCTGGTCCGCGAGACGTGGGAGGCCGCCGAACGCACCCTGGACGCGGGCGGCACGCTGTCCACCCGCCAGGAGACGATGGTGCGGCTCGCGCTCAACCACGCCACCTCGACGCTCACCGGGGCGGCCGGGTTCGCCTACGCCTCGGGCGGCACGACGGCGCTGCGCGACGGCCTGCTCCAGCGCCTGTTCCGGGACGCGCACGCCGGCGCCCAGCACATCACCTCGGGCCCGCAGGCGCTGCGGGAGTGCGGCCGCGAGCTGGCAGGGCTGGCCCAGGGCGAGGAATGGACACTCTTCACCCTGCAACCCTGACCCGAAGCCCCACCCCGAAGCCCTGACCCACCCCGAAGCCCTGACCCGAAGCGCCACCCTGAACCCCTGCCCCGGAGCCCTGAGCATCGCCGCAGGACGTTGAGCGCCGCCGGGAGGTCAGTGTTGCCGGGAGGTCAGTGTTGCCGGGAGACCTGGGCGGTGTGCAGGGCGTCGGCGGTGGCGATCTTGTGGTTGCGGGCCGCCTGCTCGATCACCTCGGCCTCGGCGGCGCCCTCGATCAGGCTCAGCAGGTGGTCGTGCTCCTCCACCGACCTGCGCGCCCGCCCCGGCACGTACGTGAAGCTGGAGCGGCGCATGTGGTCGAGCCGCGCCCACTCCGACTCCAGCAGGGCGTTGAGGTGCTCGTCGGGGCAGTGGCGGTAGAGCGAGAAGTGGAACTCGCGGTTGAGCGCGGTGAAGGAGGTCGGGTCGAACTCCTCCAGCGCCTCCTTCATCCGCTCGTTGATCTCCCGCGACTCCTGGATCTTGGCCGCGTCCATGTGCGGCGCGCAGATGGCCGTGGCGTAGCCCTCCAGCCGGGCCAGCACGTTGAGGGTGTGCTCGACCTGCACCGAGTCGAAGACCGCGACCCGGGCGCCGATGTTGCGGACGACCTCGACCAGCCCGTCGGACTGCAACCTGCGCACGGCCTCGCGCAGCGGGATCGTGCTGACGCCGGTCTCCCGGGCGAGCTGGTCCATGACCAGCCGGTAGCCGGGGCCGTACGTGCCGTCGAGGATGCGGGCCCGCAGCAGGTCGTAGCTGATCTCGGCCTTGGAGCCCTTGGGCCGCTTGGCCTGGGCCGGTTTTCTCGTGCTGCTCACCATCACCTCTGCAGGACCTTCATGATGGCGTCGCGGAAGCCCGCGCCCACTGTCATCCCCTCATCTTGCCCGACCACGAGCCCGCGCGACGCCTGGACCCCCGCCATCCAGAACCTCCGTCTGTCCTATTTCACATATGATTTCAGATCTTATCGTACGCGGGCACGGGGAAGTCCACGACCACCTGCCCAGTTCCGGTCGAGCCGAAGTACGGGCACAACTGCTCCCCCCGCCCCTTGTACGACCGCCACCCCAGCAGCCCGAACAACATCGCCGTGTCGGCCATCGCGCCCTCCCCCGCGCAGCGCACGTTGTAGTCGGGCAACATGTCCAGGAACTCACCGATGCGCCCTTCGGCCCACATGTCCAGCACGGCCATGTCGATCTTCCGGTTGAGCGGGCTGCTGACCTCGTTGAGCAGCGACTCGGCGGTCTCGTTGGAGGGGAAGGCGTGCGAGAGCGAGCCGCTGGCCAGGAAGGCGACCCGGCGGTCGCTCTGCCGGATGCCGCGCAGCAGCGCCTCGCCGATGCGCCGGTTCTCGTCGATTGAGGAGTAGACGTTGCAGCCGATCGGCAACACCCGCACGGCGGAGTCCTCGTTCATGAAGTGCATCGGGACCAGCGTCGCGTACTCCAGGCCCAGGTCGCGGTAGGTGTGCACGAGCGCCTTCTGCCCGCCGGCGGCGATCTCGGCGCGGATCAGCTCGGCCAGCTCGGGGTCGCCCGGGTAGTCGTAGTCCAGGTCGTGGATGAAGTGCGGAAGCTCGTGGCTGGCGTAGGAGTCGCGGTGGCGCTCCTTGCCGTTGAGGTGGAAGCCGATGCTGTTCATCCAGTGGGTGTCGGCGATCAGGTACGTGTCCACCCCCAGCTCCCGCGCCCGCCTGCCGACCTCGGTGAGAGCCAGCTCGGCGGGCCGGCGGATGCCGAAGTGCCTGCCCGGCTGGATCGACAGCCAGATCGACGGCACATGCGTGATCTTGGCTGCCAGGACGAGCTCTCCCATCACACCCTCCCCAGGTGCGTCCAGACGCCCTTGACCTCGGTGTAGGCGTCGATGGCGTACGGGCCCATCTCCCTCCCCCACCCGCTGGCCTTGTAGCCCCCCCACGTGGTGGCGGCGTCGGGCACATGGATCATGTTGATGAACACGGCTCCCGCCCGGATCCGGGCGGCCAGGCGGTGGGCGGTCGACAGGTCGTTGGTCCAGATGGAGGCGGCCAGGCCGTACTCCAGTCCGTTGGCGCGGCCGGCGATCTCGTCGGGGTCGTCGTAGGCCAGCACCGGGATGACGGGCCCGAACACCTCCTCGCGGGCCACGGCCATGGCGTCGGTCACCTCGGCGAACACGGTCGGGCGGTAGAAGAAGCCGGGGCCCTCGGCGCGCCTGCCGCCGGTGACGAGTTGCGCGCCATCGTACAGCGCGCTGCGGACGTGGGCGTCCACGGCCATCAGGTGGTCCTCGCTGATCAGCGGGCCGAGGTCGGTGGCCGGGTCGAGGCCGGGTCCGACCTTGAGCGCGTCGGCCGCGGCGGCCATCTTCGAGGTGAACTCGTCGGCGCGCTTGCGGTCGACGTAGAAGCGCGAGTACGCGGCGCAGACCTGGCCGCTGTTGAACAGCGCGCCCTGGACGTTGCCCGCCACCGCGGCGTCGATGTCGGCGTCGGCCGCGATGATGCTCGGGGTCTTGCCGCCGAGCTCCAGCGTCAGGCGCTTGAGGTTGTCCGCGCTGGCGTGCACGAGCGAGCGGCCGACCGACGTCGAGCCGGTGAAGGAGATCTTGTCCACGCCCGCGTGCCCGGCCAGCGCCGCGCCGGTCTCCGGGCCGCCGGTCAGCAGGTTGACCACGCCGGGCGGGAAGCCGGCCAGCGCCATCAGCTCCACCAGCCGCACCGTGGTCAGCGGGGTCTGCTCGGCGGGCTTGACGATCACCGTGTTCCCGCAGGCCAGGGCGGGGGCGAGCTTCCAGGCGGCGATCATCAGCGGGAAGTTCCACGGGGTGATGAGCGCGCACACGCCGACCGGCTCGCGCCGGGTGTAGTGCAGGGTGTCGGGGTACGAGACGGGCAACACCGAGCCCTCGATTTTCGTACACCATCCTGCGAAATATCGGAAATGTTCGGCGGTGCCGGGGACGGTCACGTTCCGCGCCACCGCCAGCGGCTGGCCGTTGTCCCTGGTCTCCAGCTCGGCCAGCTCGTCGGCGTGCTCCTCCACCAGGTCGGCCACCTTCCACAGCAGCCTCGCGCGGGCGGCGGCGGGCAGCTCGGCCCAGGCCGGGTCGTCCAGCGCGGCCCTGGCCGCCGCCACCGCGCGGTCCACGTCGGCGGGGCCCGCCTCGGCGCACTCGGTGATGACGGTGGCCTCGGCCGGGTCCAGCGTGGCGAACGTCGCGCCGTCCGCGGCCGGGCCCCAGGCGCCGCCGATGTACAGGCCGGTCATGAGCCGATCTCCTCTCGCACCATGTCCGCGCACCGCTCGCCGATCATGATGGCGGGCGCGTTCGTGTTCCCTGACGTGACGGCGGGCATCACCGAGGCGTCGGCGACGCGCAGCCCGTCGATGCCGTGGACTCTGAGCCGCTGGTCCACGACGGTTCCCATGGCGCAGGTCCCGACCTGATGGTGGTAGGTCACCAAGGTCCTCTCTATGTGCTCGGACAGTTCACGGTCACCGGGATGGAGCTCCGCGCCCGCCCATTCCCGCAGGGCGGCGGCGTGGACCAGCTCCCGGCACAGCTCGACGGCCGCGCGCATGCACGCGCGGTCGGCGGCCGCCTCCAGGTAGGCGGGGTCGATGTGCAGCGGGGCGTCGGGGTCGGCCGAGGTCAGCGCCAGGTGGCCCCTGCTCTCCGGCCGGACGATCCCGGCCATGAGGGTGAAGGCGTCCGGCGGGCCGGTCATGCCCTCGTCGTACAGGGGGATGTGGAAGAACAGCGGCTGCACGTCGGGGCCGGGCAGTCCGGGGCGGCTGCGCCAGAAGAGCTGGCTGTGCATCGGCTGCAGGCCGGGCATCGCGGGCGGCACGGGCCGGCGGGCGGCCACGATCACCGGGACGAGCGCGTGGTCGTGCAGGTTTCGCCCGACGCCGGGCAGGTCCTCCACCGCCTTGATGCCGTGCCGGCGCAGCTCGGCCGCGTCGCCGAGGCCGCTCAGCAGGAGCAGGCGCGGCGACTCGACGGTCCCGGCGCTGAGCACGACCTGGGCGGCGGCCCCGACCTGGTGCAGGCGGCCGCCCTGGCGGTACTCCACGCCCACGCACCGCCGCCCGCGCAGGAGCAGCCGGCGGGCGCGGGCCCCGGTGCGGATCTCCAGAACCGGCCGGTCGCAGCGCGGGCGCAGGTAGGCGTCGGCCGTGCTGTGCCTGCGGCCGTGCCGGATCGTGAGCTGGCAGAACCCGGCGCCGTCGGGACGCTCGCCGTTGCAGTCGGGGTTGAACGGCAGGCCCTGCTCCACGGCGGCCGCCACGATCGCCGCGTTGACCTGGTGCGGCGCGTAGTCGGCGATCACCCGTACCGGCCCGCCGGCGCCGTGGTAGTCGCCGGGCCCGCGGTCGAAGTCCTCCAGCCGCTTGAAGTACGGCAACACCTCGGGGTACGACCAGCCGGGCCCCCAGGCGTCGTAGTCGGCCGGCGCGCCCCTGACGAAGATCATGCCGTTGAGCGAGGACGAGCCGCCCAGCACCTTCCCGCGCGGCCAGTGCGGACGCCGCCCGCCCAGCCGCCGCTGCGGCGCCACCCGGTAGTCGTAGTCCTCGGGGCCGCCCCACAGCCGGAACACCCCGCCGGGGTCGTGGATGTCGGGGTTGACGTCGGGGCCGCCCGCCTCCAGCAGCAGCACGCGCAGCGCCTCGTCGTCGGCCAGCCGGCGGGCCACCGCGGCGCCCGCCGAGCCCGCGCCGACCACGACGACGTCAAAGGTCTCCATCGCCCGCTCCCAGAT
Organism: Nonomuraea sp. NPDC048881; assembly: GCF_040649795.1. NCBI lineage: Bacteria > Bacillati > Actinomycetota > Actinomycetes > Streptosporangiales > Streptosporangiaceae > Nonomuraea > Nonomuraea sp. NPDC048881. The sequence continues at coordinate 70,055 of NZ_JBEZGC010000003.1, read as the reverse complement.
AGGCCGAACGCAGCCGGCCGCGCAGTTCGTCCGGCGTGCCGCGCAGCACGACCCGGCCCCGGTCCAGCACGTGCACGCGGGTGGCCAGCTCCAGGGCGAGCCGGGTGTACTGCTCGATGAGCAGCACCCCGGCCCCGGCCTCCGCGAGCGCGGCCAGGGCGGGGACGAGCCTGGACACCACGGCGGGGGCCAGGCCGAAGGACAGCTCGTCCACCAGCAGGTATCGCGGCCCGCCGGTGACGGCCTGGGCCAGGGCGAGCATCTGCTGCTGGCCGCCGGACAGCGTGCCGGCCCGCCGGTCGCGCAGCCCGGCCAGCTCGGGGAAGGCGGCCAGGGCCGGTGCCGGGTCGGGCCCGGCCACGCGCAGGTTGTCGGCCACGCTCAGCGAGCGCAGCACCCGGTGGCCCTCGGGCACGGCGGCCACGCCCAGCGCCCGGACGCGTTCGGGGCGCAGCCCGGTCAGCTCGTCGCCGTCGGCGCTGACCGCGCCCGTCTCGACCGGCAGCAGCCCGGCCACGGCGAGCACGAGCGTGCTCTTGCCCGCGCCGTTCGCGCCGAGCAGCGCGGTGATCTCGCCGGGCGGCACGTCGAGCGTCACGTCGTGCAGCACCTCGCGCCCGCCTCTGCGCACGCGCAGGTCGCGCACCTCCAGGCTCACGGCGCCTCCCCCAGGTAGGCGGCGCGCACCCGCTCGTCGGCCAGCACCGCGGCGGTCGGGCCGGCGGCGACCAGCCGGCCGAAGTCCAGCACGGCCGTGGTGGCGCAGACCTCGCCGACCAGGGCCACGTCGTGCTCGATGAGCACCACGAGCGCTCCGAACCGGTCCGGCACGGCCGTCACCACCTCGGCCAGCGAGCGCGACTCCGCCTCCGACAGCCCGGCGGCCGGCTCATCGAGCAGCACGATCCTGGGCGTGCCGACCAGGGCGCGGGCCAGTTCGAGCCGCCGCCGTTCCGGCAGCGTCAGCTCGCCCGCCGGGCGTCCGGGGTCGCTCAGGCCGCAGAACGCGAGCAGGCCCTCGTCCTGGCCGCCCAGGTGGTCGGCGGCCAGGCGCAGGTTGCCGGCCACGCTCAGCTCGGCGACCACCTGTTCCTGCTGGAACGTGCGGCGCAGCCCCCACCTGGCCCGCCGGTGCGGCGCGAGCGCCAGCAGGTCGGCGCCGCCGGCCGTGACCCGCCCGGAGACCGGCCGGACGAAGCCGGACAGCACGTCGAACAGGGTGGTCTTGCCCGCGCCGTTGGGCCCGATGAGCCCGCACAGGCCCGAGTCGAAGGTCAGGGTGACGCCGTCCAGCGGGCGCACGCCGCCGAAGCGCACCCGCAGGTCCTCGATCTCCAGCCTCATGCGGGCCGCCGCAGGTCCTCTAGCTGCCCGCCGATGCCGCGCGGCGCGGTGACCAGGGCGTGCACGGTGCCCGCGCCGAAGACGACGAGCATGAGGTTGCCGTCGAGCCCGGCGGCGTCGAGGGCGGCGGGCACGACCTGGCCGACCACGCCGGACAGCACCACGCCGGTCAGCCCGTACGCGCCGCCGACCAGGACGACGGCGAACAGCAGCACCGAGTCCGAGGCCCGGAACGAGATCGGGTCCAGCCGCCCGGTGTTGGCCGCCAGCAGCGCCCCGGCGGTCCCGGTGACGAACGCCGCCAGCGCGAACGCCCACACCTTGTACCTGGTCAGGGCCACGCCGACGGCCAGCGCGCCGGCCTCGCCGCTCCTGATCGCCGCCCACGCCCGGCCCGGCCGCCCGCGCTGGTGCAGCACGACCAGGACGAGCGCGAGCACCGCGCACAGGACGGCGAACCGGAAGAACCCGGCGTCGGAGGAGGCCATCGAGGGCCGCGGCATGGCCTGCTGCGTCCCGCTGCCCGCCACCCGGCCGAGGAACCCGGGCCCGCCGTCGGGGAACCCGGTCGCCGAGAACGCCACCTGGAACGCCCCGCCGGCCATGAGCGTCACCAGGGCCAGGTCCACGCCGGACAGGCGCAGCGCGGGCAGCCCGTACACGATGCCGACCAGGCAGGTGATCGCCCCGGCCGCCAGTACGACCAGCGGGAACGGCCATCCGGTGGCGAACGCCAGCCGCAGCGCCACCCAGCCGCCGACGCCGAGCAGCGCCACCTGGCCGAGCGAGACCAGCCCGAGCCGGGCGTACAGCAGGGCGATGCCCGCGGCGGGGATGACGAAGATGACCGCGGAGGTGAGCACCCGCACCCAGTAGCCGTCCACGGCCAGGGGCACGAGCACCGCCAGCGCCGCGGCCCCGGCGGCCAGCCCGAGCACCACGCGCAGCACCGAGCGGGCGTCGCCGGGCGGCAGCGGCCGGGTCCGCGACGGCAGCGCGGGCTCGGCCGGGCGCACCTCGACCGTGCCGCCGCGCCTGGCCCGCGCCCCTGTGCGCTGCAGCCACAGGATCGCCGCGACGGCCACCGCGAACGGCGCGACCGACCGGTACGGCGCGGTCTGCTCCCACGCCCCGCCCAGAGCCTCGGCCAGCCCGATCGCCAGCCCGGCCGCCAGCGTGACCGGCAGCGACCTGAAGCGGCCGACCACGCCCGCCGCCAGCGAGGCGATCACCAGGAAGGTCAGGGTGCCCGCCTCCAGCCGGGTCAGCGAGCCGAGCACCAGCCCGGTCAGCCCGGCCACCGCGCCGCCCGCGGCCCAGGTGACGGTCTCGACCCGCCGGATGGGCACGCCGAGCAGCGCGCTGATCTCGCGGTCGTCGGCCAGCGCGCGCATGGCGGTGCCGAAGCCGGTCCGGCGCAGCAGCACGGCGGTCCCGGCGGTCAGCGCCACGGCCAGCGCCAGCGCGAGCGCCTGGGTGAGCGTGACCCGCGCGCCGCCCACGTCGAACCCGGCCGTGTCGGTCGGCAGGGTGAGCGTGCGCGGGTCGTCGCTCCACGTCCAGTAGCACAGGCCGAGCAGCACGAGCGCGAGACCGAGCGTGCACACCGCCTTGACCAGCGGGTCGCGGGCGGCGACGAGCGGGCCGACCAGTCCGCCGTACAGGCCGGACAGCAGCGCCGACAGCAGCGGCGCGGCCGCCAGCGCGGGCGCGACCGGCCAGCCGTCCTGCAGGAGCTGCCAGGACAGCAGCGCGCCGATCGCGCCGAGCGCGCCGTAGGCCAGGTTGAGCACGCCCGTGGCGCGGTAGAGCACGACGATGCCCACGCCCGACAGCGCGTAGACGGCGCCGAGGGCGAGCCCGCTGATGACGAACGGCAGCATCAGCCGGTCAGCCCCAACTGCTTCTCCTCCCGCAGCAGCGGCGCGAGGTCGGGGTCCTGGGTCGGCGTGCAGTCCTTGATCTTCGACCAGCCGCCGCCCTTCATCGTGACGTAGCGGGTGTCGTGGTTGGCGTTGTGACGGGCGGCGCGGCCGAAGTACCAGGGGGCGCAGAGCAGGTCGCTGCGGAAGCCCTTGACCTGCGACAGGGCCCGGCTCACCGAGGCGCGGTCGATCGTCCCGCCGGTCCTGGTCAGGGTGTCGACGAAGATCTTGGCGGCCAGGAAGCCGCCCTGGGAGAAGGAGTCGCGGGGGGCCTTGTCGTCGGCGTACTCGTCCATGACGCGGCGCCAGAGCTTGTTGTCGGGGGTGCCGGCGTCGAGCATGGTGAACTCGGAGTTGGACACGAAGCCCTCCCAGTAGCCGCCGACCTGGCCGGGGAAGGTGGTGTCGTAGCAGGGCGTCAGGCAGACGAAGGTGACCTTGTCCTTGAGGCCCTGCGCCTGGGCGGCCTTGAGGATGGCGGCGTCGTCGGGGGCGGGGTCCTGGAGGATGATCGCGTCCGGGCGGCCCCGCATGGCTTCGAGGAGCACGGCGGTGGCGTCCTTGACGCCGGGGTCGTGCAGCACGTCGCCGGCCGAGGTCAGGCCCTTGGTCCTGAGGTAGGCGCGCACGCCGTCCTGGGTCCAGTCGCCGACGCCGGGCACCCGGTTGCTGATCTGGGCGACCCTTCTGGCGCCCTTGACCTCGACGGCGTACTGGGCGGCGGCCACGGCGCTGACCCTGGGGCCGGCGTTGACCGGGGCGATGCGCGGCGACTCGAAGCACGCCCTCGGCACGCCGACCGCGAGCACGTCGAACAGCCCGTTCTGCTCCCAGATCGGGCCCGAGACGCCGCAGGCGACGAAGCTGGAGCCGCCGACCAGGGCGACCAGGTCGCGGTTGCCGGCCAGCTTGGTGGCCAGGGCGGAGGCCTTCTGCGGGTTGAGGCCGTCGTCCTCGACCAGGTACTCGACCGGACGTCCGCCGATGCCGCCGCCGGCGTTGACGCAGTCGAAGTACGCCTTGGCCGCCTTGGTGGCCGAGCTGAAGTCGATGCCGCCGCTCGCGGTGACGATCGCGCCGACGGTGATCGGGGTCCCGGTGGCGGGCTTCCCCGTGCCGCAGGCCGTTCTGGCGGCGCCGCCGTCCTGGGCGGTCCCGCAGGCGGAGACCACCAGGGCGATCGCGGCCCACCACACCAGGCGTCGTGGACATCGCATACGCATCCTCCTCGAAGCGCCGTGCGTCCAGCCCCGATGGACAAATCATGTACGACATCAGATATTTCTGTCCATAGGTTCCCCATGTATCATCGACGATGTCCTATACGATTTGACGGGGTTGCGAGGGGCCTTCCGCTGGGCCTTCCACCTGGGCAATCATCGTGGCGGGGCGGAGGAGGAGTGCCATGACAGGGCGGTCCGGCCGCACGTCCGACAGGGGATCGATCGCACCCGTGGCCGGGGGGCCGCCGTCCCAGTGCAAGGAGATCGCCCGTTGAACCTGGAGCACTACATCGACGGGGCCCATGTGCCCAGCGTGTCCGGCCAGACGTTCACCTCGCTGGAACCCGCGACCAACCGCCCCGCGCTGACCGTCGCCTCCGGGGACGCCGAGGACGTCGACCTCGCCGTGCGCGCCGCGCTCACGGCGTTCACCGACGGGCCGTGGCCGCGGATGCCGGGCGAGGAGCGGGCGGCGGTGCTGCGCGGCATCGCGGCGGCCATCGAGGCGCGCGACGAGCGCATCGCCGAGCTGGAGTGCGGCGACACCGGCCTGCCCATCACCCAGGCCAGGGGCCAGGCCCGGCGGGCGGCGCACAACTTCCGCTTCTTCGCCGACGTCATCAGCAGCCTGGGCGAGGACGTCTACCGCGTCGGCTCGGCCCAGCTCAACTACGTCGTGCGCAAGCCGGTCGGCGTGGCCGGGCTGATCACGCCGTGGAACACGCCGTTCATGCTGGAGACCTGGAAGCTCGCGCCCGCCCTGGCGGCCGGCTGCCCGGTGGTGCTCAAGCCGGCCGAGTGGTCGCCGCTCTCGGCCAGCCTGCTGCCGGAGATCATGGAGGAGGCCGGGCTGCCCGAGGGCGTGTTCAACCTCGTCCACGGCATCGGCGAGCGGGCCGGGGCGGCGCTGGTGGCCCACCCCGACGTGCCGGTGATCTCCTTCACCGGCGAGACCACCACCGGCCAGACGATCATGCGCGACGCCGCCACCGGCCTCAAGACGTTGTCGATGGAGCTGGGCGGCAAGTCCCCGCTGCTCGTCTTCGACGACGCCGACCTGGAACGGGCGCTCGACGCGGCCGTCTTCGGCGTCTTCTCGCTCAACGGCGAGCGCTGCACCGCCAGCTCGCGGGTGCTCGTCCAGGACACCGTCTACGAGGAGTTCGTGGCCCGGCTCGCCGAGCGCGCCGCGCGGGTGCGCGTCGGCCCGCCGCACGACCTGGCGACCGAGCTGGGCGCGCTCATCCACCCCGAGCACTACGAGCGGGTGATGTCCTACGTACGGGCCGGCGTCGAGGAGGGGGCCCGCCTGGTGGCCGGCGGCGGCCGCCCGGACGGCCTGCCCGAGGGCAACTTCCTGGCCGCCACGGTCTTCGCCGACGTGACGCCCGCGATGCGCATCTTCCAGGAGGAGATCTTCGGCCCGGTCGTCTGCGTCACCCCCTTCGCCACCGAGAAGGAGGCCCTGGAGCTGGCCAACGCCACCCGGTACGGCCTGGCCGCCTACGTGTGGACCAGCGACCTGCGCCGCGCCCACCGCCTGGCCCAGTCCGTCGAGGCCGGCATGCTCTGGATCAACTCCCAGAACATCCGCGACCTGCGCACGCCCTTCGGCGGCGTGAAGGCCAGCGGCCTGGGCAGGGAGGGCGGCCGGCACAGCATCGACGTCTACACCGAGGCGCACATCGTGCACGTCGCCACCGAGGACCTGCCGATCCCCCGCTTCGGCCTCGGCTGAACCCGTCCCGCCACGTCCTTCACCGTTCTGCACTGTGCGCCCGGGCGTAACGTCCGGGCCACCTCGGCGGTCTACCGTGCCCGCATGACGACGCGCAGGTTGTTCGCGAGCGTGCTGGCCGCCGTCCTGGCCGGCGGTACGGTCGCTGTCGTGCTGACCCAGACGCCATCCGCCACGGCCGAGCGCCGCGGCCAGGCACCCGTCGTGATCGGTCACCGGGGCGCGAGCGCCCACCGGCCCGAGCACACGCTGCTGTCCTACGAGGCGGCCATCGCCATGGGCGCCGACTACATCGAGCCCGACCTGGTCTCCACCAAGGACCACGTGCTGGTCGCCCGGCACGAGAACGAGATCTCCGGCACGACCGACGTGGCCGCCCACCCCGAGTTCGCCGATCGGCGGGCCACCAAGGCCGTGGACGGCCGGCCGGTCACCGGCTGGTTCACCGAGGACTTCACGCTGGCCGAGCTGAAGACGCTGCGGGCCAAGGAACGCGTGCCCGACCTGCGGCCGGACAACACCACCTTCGACGGACTGGCCGAGATCCCCACGTTCGAGGAGGTCGTCCAGCTGGCGCAGCGGCACGGCGTCGGGGTCTATCCCGAGACCAAGCACCCGACGTACTTCGACTCGATCGGCCTGTCGCTGGAGGAGCCGCTGCTGGAGGTGCTGAACCGGTACCACGTGCGCAAGGCGTACATCCAGTCCTTCGAGACGGCGAACCTGCGCGAGCTGCGCGGACGGACGCGGCTGCCGCTCATCCAGCTCATCACCTCGGGGGGCGCGCCCTACGACTGGGTCGCCGCCGGCAGCACCCGCACCTACGACGACATGGTGACCCCCGACGGGCTGCGCGAGGTGGCCCGGTACGCCGCCGGGATCGGCGTGGACACCCGCCGGGTGGTCCCGGTGGACACCGCGGGCGCGACGCTGCCCCCGACCACGCTGGTCCAGGACGCCCACCGCAGGCGGCTGGAGGTGCACGTGTGGACGATCCGCAACGAGAACTCCCAGCTGCCCGCCGACCACCGCAGGGGGAACCCGGCCAGCCCGGTCTACGGGCGGGCCACCGGCGACGTGGCCGGCTGGCTGGCCAGGCTCATCGAGCTGGGCATCGACGGCGCGTTCTGCGACGACCCGGCGATGGGCCGCGCGGTGGTCGCCGGGCGCCCCTCCTGACCGGGCGCACACACGAAGCGGCGGGTCCCCGTGCCGGGGACCCGCCGCCAGTTCGCCGCCGGGACGGCCTCAGGTGCGGCGCCAGCGGGACTCGCCGAAGCAGTAACCCGCGAACAGCAGCAGCCCGAGGGCCACCACCGCGAGCAGCCACGGCCCCACCGGCGTGTCGGCGAAGCGCCGCAGGGTGGCGTCGATGCCGCCCGCCTTGTCGGGGTCGAAGGTGACCGCCGCGTAGCCGACGAAGACGCCGGCGCCGCCGGTGATCACGCCGCGGGCGATGTAGCCGGCCTGGCCCAGCCGTTCCATCACCTTGCGGGACTTGGGCGACATGCGGCCGAGGTCGAGCTCGCGCTCGAACTTCTTGGTGACGCCCTCGTGGATCCAGTAGACGCCGAGGGCGACGATGCCGAGCCCGATCAGGCCGACGATGATCTGGCCGCCGGGCAGGTCGAGCAGCTTGCTCGTCAGGTTCTGCGACTGCTTGTCGTCGGACTTGGCCTGACCGGCCAGCAGCACGCTCAGCAGGGTCACGCAGATCAGGACGTACACGCCGGTGCGGAAGGCCGACTGCGCGCGGTCACTCGCCTTGCGGTGACTGAACAGCGCCTCCGACGCCTGCCACAAGGCCAGCCCGGCGAAGCCGACCGTCATGATCCACAGCAGCACCTGGCCGAAGGGCAGTCCGGCGATGGTGGTGATGGCTCCGGACTTGTCGGCCTGGCGGGAGCCGTCGCCGAAGGCGATCTGCAACGCCAGCACTCCGATCAGCGCGTACAGCACGCCGCGGCAGGCCAGCCCGATGCGGGCCAGCGTGGTCATCGCCGGGCTGTCCGCTGCTCTGCGGGCCGCGTTCTTGGCCTCGCGGCCCGCGTCCATGGCTTCGCGGCCCGCGCTCTGTGCGGTGCTCACCGTTCCTCCTGGGGGTTTGCGGAAGAACTCCCCTTTGCCCGGGAAACGGGGTCCTAGGCGTCGGCGATCAGTCGAAGGCGAGGGTGGGCAGGTCAACGGCGGTGGCGCCGCCGTCGGCCACGACCACGCTGCCGGTCATGACGGCGCTGTCCGGCGAGGCGAGGAACAGGCAGATCGCGGCGATCTCGTCGGCGGTGGCCGGGCGGCGCAGCGGCACGTCCTTGGTGACCAGCTCGTACGCCGCGTCGCGGGTGATGCCGTCACGGCCGACCAGCACGTCCATCTCCTCGTCGGCCATCGGCGTGCGCACCCAGCCGGGGCACAGGCAGTTGGCCCGGACGCCCTGGGGCCCGTAGTCGCGGGCGATCGAGCGGGTCAGGCCGATGAGCGCGTGTTTCGTCGTGACATATCCGGATACGGCCGGGCCGGCGGCCAGGCCTGCGATCGACGACACGACCACGATCGCCCCCTTCGACCGCACCAGCGCCGGCAGCGCCTCCCGGCAGGTCACGAAGCAGGTGTTGAGGTTGGCGTCGAGGCTGAGCCGCCAGGACGCGTCGTCGGTCTCGCCGACCGGCCCGCCCCCGTGGCCGCCCGCGTTGGCCACCACCACGTCGAGCCCGCCGAAGCGGCCCAGGCACGCCTCGACCGCCGCCCGCGCCTGGCCGGTGTCGGACATGTCCGCGCAGGCCACGGCCGCCGCGTCGCCGAGGTCCGCGGCCACCTCGGCCAGCGGCCCGGGACGGCGGCCGGTCAGCATGACCGAGGCGCCCTCGGCGGCGAACCTGCGGGCGGTCGCCGCGCCGATGCCGGTGCCCGCCCCGGTGATCAGCGCGACCTTTCCCTTGAGCCTCATCGCCTACTCCTTTACAACGGGAAGCTATATGATTTCATAGACGAATTCGTGGAGGAAGGAGCGGCCATGACCGATCGCCCTGCCGGTTGGAAGAACATGGACGATTTCGCGCCCGGGATCGCCACGAACCGCCTTCCGGCCACGTACGCGCTCGCGGGCACCCAGGTGGACCTCACCTTCGACGACGGCAGCAAGACGTCCCTGGCCTTCGCCGGTCGTTACAAGCTGCACGCCGACGGCGGCCCCGCCGAGCCGTACGAGGCCGTGGCCATGCGCGAGGACCTGTTCTACGTCGGCCGCGCGCACGCCGAGCGGCCCCGCGAGTACACGGTCACCGTCCTGCACACCAGCACGGGCCGGGCGCTGCGCGTGGTCTCGGTCATCGCGCCCGAGCCGGTCCCGGGGCAGCCGCGGGTGTCGCAGACGTTCACCCCCGGCGTGATCGAGGGCCGGGAGGTCACCGGCGAGCCGCCCGCGCCGACCCGCGAGCTGATCGGCCGCCGGGCCCTGTACCGCTACAGCCCCGAGCACCTCTACGAGCACGTCTACCTCAGCTCCGAGCGCTACGCCTGGCAGTGCCTGGCCGGCGCGCAGCGCGGCCACGGCGACGTCGATCTCGCCGCCGCCTGGAAGATCGCCGACGGCCTGTACGTGTTCGCCTTCCGCGAGTTCCGCATCCCGGTCGCGGCCACCTGGCTCTACGACTGGACGGCCCTGCGCACGGTCGGCACCTTCTTCGGCCTTTCGGGCGAGGGCGAGATCCACCACTCCCCCGGCGGCGCGCACATCGAGCCGCTGGGTCAGGTCACCTATCCGGCCGGTGAGGAACCGGTCTGAGGAGAAACACAGATGAGCGACAATCTCGACGCCGTACGCGCCTCCTACGCGGCCTCGGCGGCCGGCGACGTGAACGGCATCGTGTCCCTGCTGGGCCCGCAGGCCCGGTGGACGGAGATGGCCGGCTTCCCGTACGCGGGCACGTACGTGGGGCCGCAGCAGGTGCTGTCGGAGGTGTTCGCCAAGCTGGGCAGCGAGTGGGACGGCTACCAGGCCGAGCCGGAGGAGTTCGTGGACGGCGGCGACGTGGTCGTCGTGATCGGCCACTACAGCGGCACCTACCGCGCCACCGGCAAGTCGATGAGGGTGCGCTTCACCCACGTCTGGCACCTGGCGGACGGCGTGGCCACCCGGTTCGAGCAGTTCACCGACACGGCCCTGGTCCGGGAGGCGCTCGTCCCATGATCCCGTCGCGCGGCCGGATGAGGGCCGGCCGCGCGACGTTTTCAGCCGGTCAGCTCGCCCACGCGGCGCATGACCTCGCGGCAGAACGCGCCGACGCCGTCCGGGTCGTCGATGAACTGCGACGGCTTGATGCAGAACGTGGTGTACCCCTCGGCCATCCGGGCCGGGATGTGCTCCAGGGCTGGGCCGAGCGGCGCGCAGGAGACGGCGTCGGGGAAGACGGCCCGCGTGCCGCCGGCCAGCTCCAGCTCGCCGATGTCCCGACCGGCCGCCTTCATGCCGTCGGCCAGCGCCTTCATGTCCTCGGCGGGCGGGTAGCCGAGCGGGTTGAACCCGCTGCCCCAGCGGGTCATCCGGCGCAGCAGGTGGCCGCTCGTCCGCGCGCCGCCGAACCACAGCGCGGGCCCGCTCTCCCGGTAGGCCTTCGGCTCGAAGTACACCTCGTCGAACCGGTAGTGCCGGCCGTGGTAGGTGACCGGCGAGTCCCGCCAGAGCAGCTCCCAGATCTCCAGGTGCTCGTCGAGGAGCTCGCCGCGCCGCTCGAAGGGCACGCCGAGCGCGGCGTACTCGTCGCGGCTCCAGCTCACGGTGGGCAGCACGACGAGCCGGCCCTGCGACAGCAGGTCGAGCGTGCCGAGCTCGCGGGCCAGCGCCAGCGGGTGGCGCAGCGGGGCGAGCACCGCGGCGGCAGCCAGGCGCAGCCGGGTGGTGACCGAGGCGACGGCCGCCAGCAGGCCCAGCGAGTACGGCCACGGCGTGAACGGGTCCTGGTTGCCGGGCAGCGCGTACTCGCGGGGGTTGGCCATGCGGCCCCGGGCGCCGGCGTCGGGGCCGAGCACCAGGTGTTCGCTGATCATGACCGAGTCGAACCCGGCGTCCTCGGCCTCACGCGCCCACCGGACCAGCACCGGCAGGTCGCGGGCCGAGGTCATCGTCCAGTTCTCGGACAGCACGAGTTGCATGCGCGGTTGCTTCATCTTGCATTCATACCCGAACGATCTTCAGCAAGCTAGCTCTTGAACCCAATCGTTTGGCACCTTACGATCCCTCCAAAATCCGCAGAGAGGTCGCCCATGATCCCCATGAGGGCACTCGCCGTCCCGCTCGCCGCCCTGCTGCTGGCCGCCGGGTGCGGCCTGTCCGACGACCCGCCGGCCGCCTCGTCCAGGGCCGCCGGCGAGGTCATCAAGGTGGGCGGCGTCAGCTCGCTGAGCGGCGCGGTCACCTTCCCCGACTCCTCGGCCGCCGCCAAGGCCGTCTTCGACCGGGTCAACGAGCAGGGCGGCGTCAACGGCCACAAGATCGAGTACGTCAGCGCCGACGACAAGGGCGACCCGGCCGCCGCCGCCCAGGCCGCCCGGGACGTGGTCACCAACCAGGGCGTGGTGGCGCTGGTCGGCTCGGCCAGCCTGCTCGACTGCGCCGTGAACGCCCCCTTCTACCGGCAGTCGCGGATCGTCTCCGTCCAGGGCACCGGCGTCGACCCGACCTGCTTCGAGTCCCCGGCGATCTCCCCGGTGAACACCGGCCCGTACCTCAACATGGCGATCAACCTCTACTACGCCTCCGAGGTGCTCAAACGGGACAAGGTCTGCATGTTCCTGGCGATCCTCGGCAACACCAACGACGCCTACGGCGGGGCCGTGAAGAGCTGGACCGCGCTCACCGGCAAGAAGCTCACCCTGGACGACCGCACGGTCAAGCCGGACTCCGACCCGACGCCGTTCGTGCTGCGGGCCCGGCGGGAGGGCTGCCAGGCGGTCCTGTACAACGGCACCGAGCCGATGGCGATCTCCTGGATGAAGGTCGTCAAGCAGCAGCGCGTCAGCGGGATCGACTGGCTGATGACCACCGCCCCCTACACCGAGGCCGTCGCCAAGGCCCTGGGCGCCGACGGGGACGGCATGTACGCCAACGCCGAGTTCGAGCCGTTCACCGAGGCCGACTCGCCCGCGCTGAAGGACTGGCGCACGCTCATGACCTCCAAGAACGTGCCGCTGACCTCCTTCGGCCAGGGCGGCTACCTGGCGGCCACGTACTTCGTGGACACGCTGAAGACGATCAAGGGACCGATCACCCGGGAGTCGGTGACGGCGGCCTTCCAGGCGCTCAAGCCCGTCCAGACCCCGATGACCGGCACCCCGTACGAGTTCGGGCAGGCCCCCAGGCACTTCTCCAACCGGGCCGGCAAGATCGTCCAGCTCAGGGGCGGCGCGTGGCACGTGGTCACCCGCGAGTGGGTGCGCTACCCGGGGACGCTCGGCTGATGCTCCAGGGCCTGGTCTCGGGGCTGGCCGCGGGTGGCACGTTCGCCGCCCTCGGCCTCCTGCTCACCGCCATGTACCGGCTGACCGCGACGGTGAACCTGGCCGTCGCGGCGACCGGCGTGGCCGGGGTGTACGTGATGGCCGCGCTCGCCGGGACGGGGTGGCCGTACTGGGCGGCGGCCCTGGCCGGGGTGGCGGCGGGGGCGCTGGTGTCGGCCGGGTGCGGGTTCGTGATGACGCGGTGGTTCGCCGAGAGCGGGCCGCAGACCCGTACCGCGGTGTCGATCGCGCAGCTCATCGGGATCATCGCGCTGGCCTACATCGCCTTCGGCGACGAGCCGCGGGTGCTGCCGAACCCGGCCGCGGGCCGCGTCGCCACGCTGGCCGGGGTGGTGGTGACGCAGGGCGCGGTCGTGCTGCTCGCCCTGGCCGTGGTGATCGGCGCGGGCACCTGGCTGCTGCTCACCCGGACGCCGCTGGGCCTGCGCCTGCGCGCCATGGCCGAGCGGCCGGTGACCACGGAGCTGCTGGGCATCGGCACCCGGGCGCTCACCGTGACCGTGTGGGCCCTGGCCGGCGCGCTGTCGTCGCTGGTGCTGCTGGTGGTGGCGCCCGTGCGGTCGAGCGACATCCTGTCGCTGAGCATGCTCATCGTGCCCGCCTGCGCGGCGGCGCTGCTCGGCGGGCTGCGGCGGCTGGCCGGGGCGCTGGCCGGCGGCCTGGCGCTCGGGCTGCTCGAAGGGGTGCTCGCGGGGTCGGCGGTGGTGCAGCAGTACCGGGACGTGGTGCCGTTCGCGGCCATCCTGCTGATCCTGGTGTGGAGCCGGCGGCGGGAGGTGTGGGATGCGTCCCGCTGACGGGCCGGTGGCGCGGTGGGCGGCCGCGGGCGTCCTGATGGCGGCGGGAGCCTACGGGCTGGCCGCCGGGCTGCCGGCGTACTGGGTGTTCCTGGCGATGTCGGCGGTCATCTCCGGGGTGCTGCTGCAGAGCCTCGGCGTGGTGGCCGGGCAGGCCGGGATGGTGTCGCTGTGCCAGATGGCCTTCGCCGCCATCGGCGCCTGGACCACCGCCCAGCTCAACGTCTGGGGCGTCCCCGGCGGCCTGTACGTCTGGCTGCCCCTCGCGGGCCTGGCCGCCGTGCCGTTCGGGCTGCTCATCGGCCTGCCGGCGCTGCGGCTGCGCGGCGTGCACCTGGCGATCGTCACGCTTGGCTTCGCCGCGACCGTGGACGTCGTGATGGCCGCCAACTCCTTCCCCGGCGTCAGCCAGGGCGTGGTGGTGGGCCGTCCGGCGGGGCTGACCTCCGACCGCCAGTTCTTCCTGTTCTGCTGCGGCGTCTTCGCGTTGGTGGCGGTGGCGCTGGCGGTGGTGCGGCGGACCCGGCTCGGGGCGTCGTGGCGGGCGCTCAAGGAGTCCGAACGGGCCACGGCGGCGGCCGGCACCAGCGTGCCGGGGGCCAAGCTGAGCGCCTTCGCGGTGAGCGCCTTCATCGCGGGCGTGTCGGGGGCGCTGCTGGCCGGGCAGCTCGCCATGGTGGTCTCGCGCAACTTCGACCCTGGGCAGTCGCTGGTCGCCTACGCCGTGGCCGTGATGGCGGGCGCCCACCACGCCGAGGGCGCGCTCATCGGCGGGGCGCTGGGCGTGCTGGTGAGCGAGCTGCTGCGGCGGTTCGGCGTGCCGCAGCAGTGGGCCAACGTCGTGTTCGCGGTGGGCGCGGTGCAGGCGATGACGCAGGGCTCGGGCATGAGCGACGGCCTGCGCGCCGCCCTGCGCTCCCGCCGTGCCCGCCGTGCCCGCCGCTCGCGCGGGTCCGGCGCCGGGCCGGACGTGCCCGCCGCGGCGGCGGCGCCCGAACTCCCCGCGCCCGGCCCGGACGGACGGCCGCCGGCGTTGCGGATCGAGGGCGTCAGCGTGCGGTACGGCCAGGTCGTGGCCGTGGACGGCGTCGGCCTCACCGTGCTCGCCGGCGAGGTGCACGGGCTGGTCGGACCGAACGGCGCGGGCAAGTCGTCCCTGGTCGACGCGATCAGCGGGTTCGTGCCCGCCGGGGGCGGCCTGGTCGAGGTCGGCGGCGTGGCCGTCGCCGGGGCCCGGGGCGGCACGGCGGTCCACCGGCGCGCCAGGGCCGGGTTGCGCCGCACGTTCCAGCAGGACCGGGTGCCGGTGGGCCTGTCGGTGCGCGAGTACCTGCGCTTCGCCGCGCGCCGCGCCCTCAGCGACGCCGAGCTGGCGGAGGGCCTGGCCGGGCTGGTGGCGGCGGCGCCCGGCGACCCGATCGCCGCGCTCGACGTGGGCAGCAGACGGTTGCTGGAGGTGGCCGGGACGCTGCTGGCCCGTCCCGCGGTCGCGGTGCTGGACGAGCCCGCCGCCGGCCTCGGGCACGCCGAGAGCGAACGGCTGGGCGCCTGGCTGCGGCAGGTCCCCGCCCGGTACGGCGCCGCCGTCCTGCTCATCGAGCACGACCTGGACCTGGTCAGGGCGGCGTGCACGGGCGTGACCGTGCTGGACTTCGGCCGCGTCATCGCCCAGGGACCGCCCGCCGAGGTGTTCGCCGAGCCCGGCGTCCTGCGGGCCTACCTGGGCCAGGAGCCCGCCGCGTGAGCGGGCGGACGGGAGGCGTCCCCATGGACCTCGTGCTGCGGGACGTGACCGTGGCCAGGGGCGGCCAGCCGGTGGTCAGGGGCGTGACGCTGACCGCCGCGCGCGGGCAGGTCACCGTGCTGCTCGGCCCGAACGGCGCGGGCAAGACCACGCTGCTGGAAGCGGTCTCGGGCGTGCTGCCCGCCGCCGGGGGCGAGATCGTCCTCGGCGGGACCACGCTGACCGGCCGGCCGCGCACCCACCGGGCCCGGCACGGCCTGGCGCACGTGGAGCAGGGCCGGGCCGTGTTCGCCACGCTCACCACGCGCGAGAACCTGGCCCTGGCCGGCGACCCCCGGCGCGCGCTGGAGTTGTTCCCCGAGCTGGAGCGGCGGCTCGACGTGCGGGCCGGGCTGCTGTCCGGCGGCGAGCAGCAGATGCTGGTGCTGGCCAGGGCCATCGGGACCGGTCCCGCGGCGCTGCTGCTCGACGAGATGTCGCTCGGCCTGGCCCCGGGCGTCGTGCGCCGGCTGCTGCCGGTGATCCGCCGGCTGGCCGACGAGGGCTGCGCGGTGCTGCTGGTCGAGCAGTTCGCGCACGCCGCCCTGGCCCTGGCCGACAGCGCGTACGTGCTGGCCCACGGCGCGATCACCTACGGCGGCGACCCCGCGCCGCTGCGCGAGTCGGATGCCGCGCTCAGGCGCGCCTATTTGGGAGATGATTCATGACGAACGCGGATCTTTTGCTGGTCAACGGGCGGGTGCTCACCATGGACCCGGCGCGGCCGTACGCGACCGGCGTGGCGGTGCGCGACGGCGTGATCGCGCACGTCGGCGACGCCGCCGGCTGGAGCGCGGCCGAGGTGGTGGACCTGCGGGGCCGCGTGCTGCTGCCCGGGATCAACGACTCCCACCTGCACGCCTGCGGCTACGGCCTGACCCGCCCGCCGTTCTGCGTGGACGTCGCGGTGGGGTCGATCGCCGAGGTGCGGGAGCGGGTCGCCGCCGCGGTACGCGCGGCCGGGCCCGGCGAGTGGGTGCGCGGGATCGGCTGGAACCCCGGCCGGCTGGCCGAGGGCCGGTCGCCGTCGAGGACGGACCTGGACGACGTCGCCCCCCACCATCCCGTCCTCCTCCAGGACTTCTCCGGCCACACGACGTGGGCGAACTCCGCCGCGCTCCGGCTGGCCGGGTTGCCCGACGACGGCGACGGCCTGTTGCACCACGGGGACCAGGGCCTCGTCCAGCGCCTGGTGCCGCCGCCGCCCGGCGGGCTGACGCGGGTGCTGCGCGAGGTGGTGGCCGAGCTGAACCGGGCCGGGATCACCAGCTTCACCGAGCCGGGCCTCGGGCCGGGCGGCGGGGAGGCGTTCGCGGGCGGCATGGGGCCGGGGGTGCTGGGCGCGTACGCGGAGCTCGCCCGGGCCGGCGAGCTGACCGCGCGGGTGAGCGTGCTGGGCCTGCCGAGCCCGATGTCGGGCGCCTCGGTCGCCGACACCGCCGCCTACCTCGACCGCCTGCCGGACGACCTGGACGGCGTGGACGAGCGGCTGGTCCGGCTGCTGGGCGTGAAGGTGTTCGCCGACGGGATCCCGCCGTCGGAGACGGCCTGGATGCGGGAGGCGTACCCGTCGGGCGGGCACGGCTCGCTGTGCACGCACGGCGGCACGGACGCCGAGCGGGTCGCCGAGCTGGACGAGATCCTGCGCCTGGTGCACGTGGCCGGCCTGCAGGCGGGCGTGCACGTGGTGGGCAGCCGGGGCGTGGACGCCGTCGTGGACGCGCTGGCCGCGATCTCCCGCGAGCACCCGAGGGCCGACCCCCGCCACTACGTGATCCACGGCCAGTTCGCCTCGAAGCAGGCGCTGGCCACGCTCGGCGAGCTGGGCTACGGGATCAACCTCCAGCCGGTGCTGCAGCGCGTGGAGTCGGGCACCACGCGCGAGCTGTTCGGCGCGCGGGCGGCCGAGCAGGAGTGGCCGGCCCGCTCGGCGATCGACGCGGGCGTGCTGACCGCGTGCAGCTCCGACGCGCCGGTGACCGCGCCGGACTGGCGGGCGGGCGTGGCGGCGCTGGTCGACCGCGATGGCGAGGGCGTCTCGCTCGCCGAGGCCCTGGCCACCTATACGATCGCCGGAGCGCGGCAGGACTTCGCCGAGGGCTGGAAGGGCACGCTCACCCCGGGCAAGGTCGCCGACCTGTGCGTCAGCGCGGCGACGGCGGACGACGACGTCGTGGCCGCGCCGGTGGACCTGACGGTGTTCGGCGGCCGGGTCGTTTGGTCCCGTTCGTGAGCGGCGAACGCGAAGATTGTTAGGTACCGAATATACTTTCGTGCCATGACGGGACACCACACGCTGCGCCAGACCGAGGAGGCCATCGGCCAGCGGCTGGGCGACCTCAACATCGACTTCGAGGCCATGTGGGCGGTGTCGAACGTCTACCGGGCCTCCTCGGCCATCCGCAACCACCTGGAGCAGACCGTCCTGCGCGACACCGGCCTGACCTGGACGGGGTTCGTGGTGATGTGGGTGGTGTGGATCTGGGGCGAGAGCGAGACCCGCCACGTCGCCGCCGAGGCGGGCATCTCCAAGGGCACGCTCACGGGCGTGGTCAAGACCCTGGAGTCCTACCGTCACCTGCGCCGCTTCCCGCATCCCACGGACGGCCGCCGGGTCATGCTGGCGCTCACCGCGACCGGCGAGCGGCTGATGCGCGAGCTGTTCCCGGAGTTCAACCGGCAGGAGGCGTTCGTGGTCAAGGAGCTCGACAGCGATCAGCGGCGCGAGCTGGCCGGCTCGCTCAGGCGCGTCATGGAGCACCTGGAGAGCATCTGACCGGCAGCTCCTTGATGCCGTTGACGAAGTTCGAGCGGACCCTGCGCACCTCGCCGGCGAGCTCGATCGACGGCAGGCGCGGCAGCAGTTCCTCGAACAGCACCCGGATCTCCAGCCTGGCCAGCGCGCCGCCGAGGCAGTAGTGCGGCCCGCCCCTGCCGAACGTCAGGTGCTCGTCGGCGTCCCTGCCCACGTCGAACCGGTACGGGTCGGGGAAGACGCGCTCGTCCCTGTTGCCCGAGGCGTACCACATGACGACCTTGTCGCCGGCGGCGACGCGGCGGCCGTGCAGGGTGACGTCGCGGGTGGCGGTGCGGCGGAAGTGGTAGACGGGCGAGGCCCAGCGCAGGAACTCGTCCACGGCCCGGGGCATCAGCGCCGGGTCGGCGCGCAGCCGGTCGAGCTGGGCGGGGTGCTCCATGAGGGCGAGCATGGCGTGCGAGACGGCGTGCCTGGTCGTCTCGTTGCCGGCCACGACCAGCAGCAGGAAGTAGTTGTCGAAGTCGCGGTCCGACAGCGGCAGGCCGTCCACGGGCTCCTGGTTGACGAGCCTGCTGACCAGGTCCGTGCCGTGGCCGCCGCGGCGGCGGGCGGCCAGCTCGCGGCCGTACTCGAAGACCTCGAGGGAGGCCGGGCTGCGGAAGGGCAGGTCCTTGAACTCCTCGCTCTCGCGCAGCCGCTCCGGGTCGGTGTTCTCGATGATCTGGTTGCCCCAGTCGATGAGCCGCTGGGTGTCGGGCACGTCGAGCATGCGGGCCAGCACGTTGATCGGGAAGTCGGCGGCGACCTCCTTGACGAAGTCGAACTCGCCCTTGGGCAGGGCGGCGTCCAGGGTCGTGGCGGTCAGGCCGCGCAGGAACACCTCGTAGCCGGCCACCGCCCTGGCCGAGAAGTCGCGCAGCAGCAGCCGCCGCAGCGCGTGGTGGCGGGGGCCGTCGGTCTCCAGCGGGGAACGCCGGATCGCGGCCTGCCGCTCGTCCACCTCCTCCAGGTTGGTGAAGCCCTCGGAGGTGAACGTCTCCGGGTCGTGGCCGACGGCCACGATGTCGGCGTGCCTGGTGACCGCCCAGAAGCCTCTGCCGTGCCCGTGCTCGTCCTGCCAGTGGACGGGCGACTGCGCGCGCAGCACGTCGAACATGCGCCAGGGGGTCACTCCGTCGGTGAACCGGCCGGGGTCGGCGAGGTCGACGTCTTCCAGACGCATGGCTCTCCTTCACCTTGTTCGGCCACAAACATTACGTCTGGCGACTTATCGGGACAAGGGTCTTGTGGGGTCGTACGGATGCGAATGAGCTCCGAGGCCGGCGTGCCGTTGCCCTGAGCCGCCGACGGTCGCGCGGTTACAGTGGCCGGGTGACCACCGACCAGCACGGCCTGGCCATGTCCGGCGCGAGCGCCGCCGCCGCGCGCCACTACGACCAGGCGATCGACGAGCTGCTGCACTTCCGGGCCGAGGTCGGCGCCGAGACGGCCGCCGCGCTGGCCGACTCCCCCGGCTTCCCGATGGGCAACGTGCTGGCCGCCTACCTCGACCTGCTGACCACCGAGGCGGCCGGCGCCCGTGCCGCGCGCGCCCGGTTCGCGTCCTTCCGCCGCCGGGCCGACGAGTCGTCGCTGCTGCCGCGCGAGCGCGCGCACGTGGCGGCCGTCCAGGCGCTGCTCGACGGCGACCTGACCGCCTGCGGCGCGCTGCTCGCCGAGATCGCCGTCGCCCACCCGCGCGACGCGCTGGCCCTGGCCGTCGGGCACCAGCTCGACTTCTTCACCGGCGACGCCCGCTCGCTGCGCGACCGGATCGGCGGCGCGCTCACCGCCTGGCACGAGGACGACCGGCACTTCGGCCACCTGCTCGGCATGTACGCCTTCGGCCTGGAGGAGGCCGGCCACTACGACCGCTCGGAGCAGGTCGGCCTGCGCGCCGTCGAGCTCAACCCGCGCGACGTGTGGGGCATCCACGCGGTCGTGCACACCTACGAGATGCAGGGCCGCTTCGGCGAGGGCGTGCGCTACCTCGACGCCCGCCTGGACGACTGGTCCACCGGCACGTTCTTCAACGTCCACACCTGGTGGCACTACGCCCTCTACGCGCTGGAGAGCGGCGACACGCGGCGGGCGCTGGAGGTGCACGACGCGGCGCTGGCCGGCGGGCGCACGTCCATGGAGCTGCTGGACGCCGCCGCGCTGCTCTGGCGGCTCCTGCTGGAGGGCTCCGACCAGCACGAACGCTGGCAGGCCCTGGCCGAGGCGTGGCCGCCGCTGGTGGCCGAGCCGTTCTACGCCTTCAACGACGTGCACGCGGTCATGTCGTACGTCGGGGCCGGGCGGATCGGGGAGGCGGAGAAGCTGATCGCCTCGCGGGAGGCGTACACGCTGGAGTGCCGTCCGGCGGTCACCAACGTCGCGATGACGCTGCGGGTGGGGTTGCCGGTGTGCCGGGCCCTGGTGGCGTACGGGCGGGGCGACTTCGCGGCGGTGGTCGACCTGCTGCACCCGATCCGGCACCGGGTCGGCGAGTTCGGCGGCAGCCACGCCCAGCGGGACGCCGTGCAGAAGACGCTGCTGGAGGCGGCGCTGCGGGGCGGCCGGCACGAGCTGGCGCGGGCGCTGGTGAGCGAGCGGATCGGCGTGCGGCCGTGCAGCCCGTTCAACTGGCTCAAGCAGGCGGCGGTGGCCGACGGGCTGGGCGACCGCGCGGCCGCCGCCGTCGCCCGCCGGAAGGCCGCGACGCTGATCGCCGGCGCCTGACCCGCCGGTCGTCTCTCCCACTCCTCCTCGACAGTCGCCGCGGTCGCCGCGAACCCGGCCGCTCCGCCGCGGTCGCCGCGGGACGCGCGGCCGGAAGTGTCGCACGCGCCGAGTAGGGTTCCCTTCATGGATCGGGAACTCACCTTGATGGTCGTCCACGCCCACCCCGACGACGAGTGCCTGAGCACCGGCGGCGTCCTCGCCCGCTACACCGACGAGGGCATCCGCACCGTGCTGGTCACCTGCACCAACGGCGAGCAGGGTGACGACACGGGCGGCGTCAAACCAGGCGAGGAGGGGCACGACGCCGCCAGGGTGGCCGAGCGGCGGCTGGCCGAGCTGCGCGAGTCCGTCGCGCACCTGGGCATCGACCACCTGGAGCTGCTCGGCTACCGCGACTCCGGCATGGACGGCTGGGACACCAACCACCACCCGGACGCGTTCGCCAACGTGCCGGTCGAGGTGGCCGCCGCCAGGCTGGGCGAGCTGATGGAGCGCTACCGCCCGCAGGTGGTCATCACCTACGACGAGACCGGCGGCGGCGGTTACGGCCACCCCGACCACGTGCAGGCCCACCGCATCACGGTGGCCGCCGTCGAGGCGACCGGCATCCCCGACAAGTTCTACTACACGGCGATCCCCCGGGCGGCGATCAAGCGCATGTTCGAGCTGATGCGCGACAGCGGCGTCGATCTGGGCGGCTTCGAGCCGTCCGACGACTTCGGCACCCCCGACGAGCGGGTCAACGCCGTCGTCGACGTCACCCCCTACGTCGAGCGCAAGCTCAAGGCCCTCAAGGCCCACGAGAGCCAGGGCGAGAACATCTTCCTCCTCCGCATGCCCGACGAGGCCCAGCACCAGGCGTTCTCCCACGAGGCCTTCGAACGGAAGCTGAACAAGGTCAACGCCCCCGACCACGAGGAAGACCTCTTCACCGGCCTCCGCCCCTGACCCTCCCTCCCGCCGGACTGTCCGGCGGTGATGGATCTTCGCCGAGTCGCGGTCCCGGTCCGACGCCGGCAAGCGTGAGTGCGGCACGGTCGGACATCCCGACGACCATTCCCGGTGCAGCACGCGGTTCGAGTCGAGCGACCGGATCCGGGCCGACGACGCCGGGGGGCCGGCTCGCCGAGCACTGCGAAGACCATCATGCAATCTGACGACCTCCGTGCGCCTCTCATGCTGGCGCTCGTCACTGCTCTCGGCGGCGTCGAGTGGGGCGACCTCCTCGGGGTGCCGTGCTGTCGGATGTCGGCGCGGATGTGGTCGACCAGACATGCTGAGCGGTTGGTGCCGAGCCGCCCTGTCACGGTGTCAGGCGCAGCTCGCGCGACTATTTGAGAGCTGATGACACACCTCAACACCACTCGTGCGGCGAGGTCGTCATGTCCGGCGGCCCGCGACGGTGACGAGCGGCGGCACCAGAACGGCCAGGGCGCCGCCGATCCACAGCACACTCACCGCGCCGGCGGCATCGACCGCCAGGCCGCCGACGAAGGCGCCGAGGGCGATGGACAGGTTGAACGTCGAGACGTACAGGGAGGACGCGGCCTCGGTGGCGGTAGGGGCGGCGTTGAGCATCCAGGTCTGGAAGGTGACCGGGACGGCGCCGTACGCCAGTCCCCAGACGACCAGGATCGCAGCCGCGGACCGGACGTCGTGGCTGCCGATCGCGACGGCGGCCATGGCGGCGGTGAGCAGCAGGCCGATGCCGCACACCGTCTGCCGCAGGCGCGTGGTGACCAGGGCGCCGGCGAGGAAGTTGCCGCAGATGCCGGCGACGCCGAAGACGAGCAGCAGCACGCTGATCATGCCGTCGGCGACGCCGTCGTCGTGGAGGATGGGCCGCAGGAAGGTGTAGGCGGTGAAGTGCCCGGTGATGGCCAGGAAGGTCATGGCGAGGCCGGTGCGTACGGCGCGGTGGGTGCGCAGCACGCGCGGCAGGTCCGCGAACGTGAGGGTGCGCTGCGGCGCCACCTTCGGCATCACGATGACCATGCAGGCCAGCGAGATCAGGCCGAGCACGCCGACGGCGGCGAACGCGGTGCGCCAGCCGGCGAGGTCACCGGTCAGGGTGCCGGCGGGCACGCCGAGCACGGAGGCGGTTTCGACGCCGCCGAAGACGACCGCGGTGGCGCGGGCCACGTGGCGTTCGGGCACCAGGCGCAGGGCGATGCCGCCGGCCAGGGACCAGAAGCCGCCGACACTGATGCCGATCAAGAAACGGGCCAGCAGGACGACGGCGAAGCTGGTGGCGAAGGCGGAAGCGAGGTTGGCCGCGCCCACGATGCCGATCAGCACGACCAGCACCAGGCGGCGGTCGATCCGGGCGGTGGCCACAGTGACCAGCGGCGCCGCGACGGCGGCGACCAGCCCGGGCACGGTGACCATGAGCGCGGTGGTGCCTTCGGACAGGTCGAGGGCGGTGCCGATGGGGGTGAGCAGTCCGACGGGCAGCAGTTCGGACGTCATCAGGGCGAAGATGCCCAGCGTGACGGCGAGGATCGCGAGCCAGCCCCGGACCGGCGAGGGGTCCTGGGCCGCGTCCGGCGACCCGGCGTCGATGGCGGTCATGGGTGTGGGCCTTTCCGGATGTGGTCAGGGCGCGGGCGGTGGCCGCACGCAGGCGGCCACCGCCCGGCGGCGGGGAACGGCGGGTCTACTCGGTGCCGGGGGTCTTGCGCGTGGTCACGTTCATGCGGTTCCAGGCGTTGACCGTGAAGATCAGCGCGATGAGCTGGGCCAGTTCCTTGTCGTCGAAGTGCCGCGCGGCCTCGTCGTACACCTCGTCCTCGACTCCTCGCGGCAGCAGGGTCACCGCCTCCGTGAGCGCCAGAGCGGCTCGCTCCTTCGCGGTGTAGAGGCCGGCCTCCTGCCAGGCGCTGAGCTGGTAGATCCGCGCCTCGCTCTCACCCGCCCGGCGGGCGTCGCCGGTGTGGTAGTCGATGCAGTACGCGCACCGGTTGATCTGCGAGGCGCGGATCTGCACCAGCTCGATCAGCACGGGGTCCAGCCCTTCGCGAGCCACGGCGTCCAGGGCCAGCACGGCTTTGAAGACCTTGGGGGCGACACGCGAGAGGTTCATCCGTTCGGCAATGGCAACGTTCGTCATGCCACCACGCTAGAAGCGTGATCGGCCCACGATATGGTGCATTCTCATGTCTCTTTCCTGGGCCAATTCGTGAGCGGCAGCGACCTGCATCTGGAGCTCACCGGCAGCGGCGGCGCCCGCGTACGGCTGATGCGTGCCCTGCGCGAGGCCATACGGTCGGGACGGCTGGCGCCCGGCATCCGGCTGCCGCCCTACCGCGCCCTCGCCGTGGACCTGGGCATCGCCCGCAACACGGTGGCCGCCGCCTACGCCGAACTCGTCGAGGAGGGCTGGCTCACCGCACGTCAGGGCTCGGGCACCCAGGTCGCGCACCGCGCCGCGCCGGTGGAGCCGGACCTGCGGCGAGCTCCCGCGCGTCCGTCCCGTCCGCGGATCGTCCACGATCTGACGCCCAGTTCCCCGGACGCCGCCGCCTTCCCCCGCTCGGCCTGGGCCACGTCGGCCCGGCGGGCGCTGACCGCCGCGCCCGGCGACGCCTTCGGCGTCGGCGACCCCCGCGGCCGGCCCGAGGTGCGTCAGGCGCTGGTGGACTACCTGGCGCGCACCAGAGGCGTACGCACCACGGCGGAGCACATCGTGATCTGCTCGGGGTACGCGCACGGGGTGCGGTTGCTGTGCCAGGTGCTGCGCGGCCCGGTCGCCGTCGAGGCCTACGGGCTCGCCTTCCACCGCTCCCTGCTGACCGAGGCAGGACTGAGGACCGTCCCGCTCACCATGGACGCCCACGGCGCCCGGATCGAGGACCTTCCCGCCACAGACGTGCGAGCGGTCCTGCTGACGCCGGCGCACCAGTACCCCACCGGAGGCGCCCTGCACCCCCGGCGGCGGGCCGCGGCCATCGACTGGGCCCGCGCCACGGGCGGCCTGGTGCTGGAGGACGACTACGACGGCGAGTTCCGTTATGACCGCGAACCGGTCGGCGCCGTGCAGGGCCTCGACCCCGACCGCGTCGTCTACTTCGGCTCGACCAGCAAGAGCCTGTCCCCATCGCTGCGGCTCGGCTGGATGGCGCTGCCCACCCGGCTGGTGGACGACGTGCTCGCCGCCAAGGGTTCGCGCGAGTTCTGGTCGAGCGTCACCGACCAGCTCGCCCTGGCCGACTTCATCGCCTGCGGCGCCTACGACCGCCATCTGCGCCGTATGCGCGCGATCTACCGGCGCCGCCGGAGCCTGCTCACGGCCACGCTCGCCGAGCGCGCCCCGCACATCACCGTCAGCGGCATCGCCGCAGGCCTGCACGCCGTGCTCGACCTTCCTCCCGGCACGGAGGAGGCCACCCTGCGCGCCGCCCGCCGCCTCGGCCTCGCCCTCGACGGCCTGGGCCCCTACCGCCATCCGGACAGCGCCATGCCGGCACGCGACGGCCTGGTCGTCGGGTACGGCACACCCGCTGAGCACGCGTTCGCCGCCGCGCTGGACGCCCTGTGCCTGGCCCTGCCGGCCCCGGTGACACCGGAGTCGATGAGGCCGGCCCTTGAGAGGAGGCTGTGAACCAGCGCCCGGGGTTCAGGGGTCGATGGGGTGTTCGGTGAAGTGGCCGCAGGGGCGGAAGCCCAGGCGGCGGTAGACGGGCTCGCCGTCTGCTGACGCCTGCAGGACCGCGATGCGATGATCTCGGTCGCGGGCCGTACGCAGTGCCGCGAGCGTGATGGCGCCGCCGTAGCCCCGCCTGCGGTGGGCGGCCAGGGTGGAGATGTTGTAGATGCCGGCGACCCCCGCGTGCTGGAACACTTCGGCGGAACAGACCGGACGGCTGTCCACGTAGCCGACCAGATACCGGGCCGGGCAGTGCGCGGCCAGCGCCTGCGGGGCGGCCCGGGCGAAGAAGCGGCGGACGGTGTCAGCGGGCGGATCCCAGTTCGCGGCGAGAACCGTGGCGTAGTCGGCGAGCTGTCCGGGCGTGGCGACCCGCTGGATGTCCAGCCCTCGGACGGCGGGCGGCGCCAGGGCGTCGTCCAGCTCGGCCCACATCGCCGTCTCGCGTTCGGACGCCGGCAGACCGGCCGCCGTCAGGCGGGCACCGAGGTCCGGCGGTGTCGAGGCGGGCCCCACCCACCAGGAGAAACGGCGGCCGGTGCGAGCCGACGTCCGAGCGGTCTCGCTGATGCGGGCCGTGGCGTCGGCGACGGTGAAGCGGGCCGCGGCGACGATGTTGAAGGTGTCGTCGTCCAGGCCGCTGTCGGCCACCAGGAGGTCATCGGTCTCCGTGACGGTCGCGCCGGTCATGCTCCGGTGCAGGTGGCAGGCGTGTTCCGCCAGGTTCCGTTCCATCCTGTCCAGCAGGTCGGCTTCAACGAGCGAGTGATCATTCATGCTGAGTCCTCATCTCCCGGAGCGGAGTGTCACCGCGGGGTCCGGGAGGACATCAGGGCCTCGGGGAAGCCGGGGCCGTGGACGACGTGGATCTGCCCGAGGTCGGTGACCTCGCCGCAGGTGCCGCAGGTGGTCTGCTCGGTGATGGCCCCGCCGCAACCGGTGTGCCGATACAGGATGGGCGGACCGTCGGGTGCCGCCCATCGATCACCCCACTGCGTCAGCGCGATGATCACGGGTGCCAGGTCGAACCCCTTCGCGGTCGCGGCATAGCGGCCCCGGTCGGGCTGCTCCTTGCTCGATCGCCGTTCGAGTACGCCCGCGTCGACCAGGCTGTCCAGGCGTTTGGCCAGGATGTTGGTCGCGATGCCCAGGCGCTGGAAGTCGGCGAACCGGGTCGCTCCGGCGAACAGCACGTCACGCACGATCAGCAGGCTCCATCGCTCGCCGACGACCTCCAGCGCCCTGGCGGCCGAGCACACCTGCGTGTCGTAGGTCTTGCCGAGCATGGCGACCCCACCTCCCAGAGGATCACTTGCGTGATGCAAGACTACCCCTCTAATGTCGCTTGCATCACGCAAGTGCGCTCTCGAACGGCGGACGGCTCCATGGCCGCGACCGTGGCCGCGACCACGGCGTGACCAGCGAGCCCGCCTGCCCGTCCGGAACAAAGATCATGTGGAGGTCACCGATGAGTGGATTGCTGCTCCAGGACAAGAACGCCGTGCTCTACGGAGGCGGCGGCGCGATCGGCGGCGCCATCGCACGGGTCTTCGCCAGGGAAGGCGCGCGGGTCTTCCTCGCCGGGCGGACGCAGGCGAAGCTCGACGCCGTGGCGCGTGACATCGCCGCCGCGGGCGGAAAGGTCGAGACGGCGCGGGTCGACGTGCTCGACCAGGAGGAGGTCGACAAGCACGCCGCCGCGGTCGCGGCGACGGCCGGCGGCATCGACATCGCCGTGAACGCCGTGAGCGTCCAGCACGACCAGGGGACTTCGCTGGCGGATCTGTCGCTGGAGGAGTTCATGCGGCCGATCGACGGGTTCTTGCGGACGCTGTTCATCACCAGCAAGGCTGTGGCCCGGCACATGGGGGGCGAGCGTCCCGGTGTGATCCTGACGCTGTCGGAGCCGGGCGCCAAGCTGGCCGTTGGCGGCATCTTGGGACACGCCGTGAGCGCGGCCGGCAAGGAGGCGTTCTCCCGGGTTCTGGCCGCGGAGCTGGCACCGCGCAATGTCCGGGTGATCGGCATCCGTCCTCACGCTGTCGTCGACGCGCCGGCCGCCGGTTCCTACACCAAGGAGCTCTTCGAGCAGGCGGCGGCAGCGGCCGGACAGTCGGTCGAGGAGATGCTCGACGGCGGGGCGATGGCGCAGGGGACGCTGCTCAAGAGGCTGCCGACGCTCTCCGAGATCGCGGAGACGGCCGCGTTCCTGGCGTCGGATCGAGCGGGGGCCATGACCGGGACGATCGCCAACCTGACCAGCGGCGCGATCGTCGACTGAGTTCACATTCGCCAAGACGTTCGCCGGGCGGAGGGGGCAGTGAGGGCGCGGATGAACTCGACCATGGAGCGGTGGGTGCAGTCGTACCACCGCGAGCTGCGGTCCGGGGTTGTCAGAGGCCCGCGATGTCGATCGCCTGGTCGAGGTACGTCTCGGTGCTTCCGGGCCAGAAGCGCTCGTAGAGGAGATATTCCAGCGGGTCCCGCCGTTCGTCCGTCAGGAATTCGCGGGCGGCCCGGGGGTGGTTGGACAGGGCGGCCATGACGGCCACCATGGGGTCGCGTTCGTCCAGGGGAATGGCGCACATCGGCCGTGAGTCCGGACGGAGGTTCCGCCAGTACGGGGACACGGGAGGCTGGCTGCGTTCGTAGTCGTAGACCTTGAAGGCGAGGTCGCGCAGGAACACGTCGGCGAAACAGCCGTATCGCAACAATTGCCCGAGCGCGAAACCGGTTTCCGGGTCATCGAGGTTTTCGAGCAGACGGTGAACGTAAGGGGTCGAGATCCTGGCCGCGCCGGGTGCGCGCGAAGCGGTGCCGAGAAGCGTGCTCAGCGCCCTGGCCAGTCGGTCGAGGCTGGTGGACTGGATGGCGTGCGCGCGGCGCAGACCGGCCAGAAGGCTCTTGAGCTGGCGCGGCGGCATCACGGCGGCGAACGCCACGGCGAAGTCGGGGTCGTTTCGGCGCTTTTCGAGTTCGGCCAAATCGTGGGAATCGATGGCGCCCTTCTTCCCCTCCGCTCCGCAGAACGACTGGACGAAGGAATCGTAACCACAAGAATGATCGGCCAGCACTGCCCCACTTTTCCTGATAAAAACGGAAAGTCGGGCACCTAATCTCCTCTAGAGACCCCCTCTCGGGACAAATCGTTCGCCAGCGTCGCACATCACGAAGAGGTAACATTAGCGAGCCCTCGGACGGACACGAAAAAACCACATGCCCGACCGGAATCCCGGCCCCCGCAGCCCCCGAGGCAGGACCCCCGGACGACCCCGCCCCTCGTCGAACCGGACGCCGGCGAACGACCGCTCTCGGGCCAGGTATCCGACGAGGCGACACAGCCGAGGAGACCTCGCGCCCCAAAGGGCCCTCGCGACCCCAGGGGATCTCGCGAGCCGCGACGAGTTCCGCGGCCCGCCGAAAGCCCGCCGAAGGGCTCGCCGACAAGGGATGCGCGGCGTGTATTCCTTGACAGGCATATACCCGAAAGGGAATATGAAGGCATGTCCGTCGACGCGTTCTCCGTGCTCTCCGAGCCGACCCGGCGTCGGATCCTCGATCGGCTCCGGATGGCGGAGAGCAGTGTGAACGAGCTGGTCGAGGCGCTAGATGTCAGCCAGCCCACGGTGTCCAAGCAGCTGAAGGTGCTCAGGGAGGCCGGGTTCGTCACCTGCCGGACCGAGGCGCAGCGGCGCATCTACCGCCTGCACGCCGGCCCCTTCCAGGCGCTGGACGACTGGCTTCAGCCGTACCGGGCCCTGTGGGACACGCATCTCGACGCTCTTGAGCGCCATCTCGACAACCTGGAGCAGCCATGACCCCAGACGCGTACCGCCCGAGCCCGCCGGCCCAGGTCGGCAGCGAGGTGACGGAAGGTCGCTGGACCCTCGTCTTCGTCCGCGACCTGCGGCATCCACCGGAGAAGGTGTGGCGGGCGCTGACCGAGCCCGGACAGCTCGCGGCGTGGGCGCCGTACACCGCCGACCGTGATCTTTCCGAGGCCGGTGGCGCGACCCTCACGATGATCGACGACGAGAAGCCTCAGGACCTGGTGGCCGAGGTCGTCCGCGTCCAGCCGCAGACGCTGCTGGAGTACACGTTCGGCACCGACCTGCTGCGGTGGGAGCTGACGGCGACCGGCGGCGGCACGCGTCTGACGCTGCGGCACACCGTCCTGGACCGCGACCTGCTGCCGAAGGTGGCGGCCGGGTGGCACCTCTGCCTCGACGTGGCCGACAGGCTGCTCGAAGGGCGGCCGATCCCGCCGATCCGGGGTGCGGCGGCGGTCGGCTTCGGCTGGTCGGAGCTGAACGACCGGTACGCCCGGCAGCTCGACGTCCCGAACACCGGCCTGCCCGGCCACCTGAAGGACGGCGACCAGGCCTCCTGACGGGCCCGCACCACGCCGGACGCGGCCCCGGAGCCGACAGGGGCGGAGAAGGCGGCCGGGCTGCGATGATGAGCTCCCATCCGGAGACGTCGATGCCACCCGGGGCGTACGGCATCGGCGGCGCGCGCCAGGAAGGCAGGCTCGATGATCGCTGTTCTGGGCGAGTGCGTCGCCGACGGCTTCACCACCGCGGCAGGCACCGCGGCAGGCACCGCGGCAGGCGGCGCCACAGGCGGCGCGGGGGGCGGCGCAGGGCAGGGCGGCGAGCTCGGGTTGCGGGTGCTGCCGGGCGGCGGCCCGGCCAACACGGCGGTGGCGCTGGCCCGGCTCGGCACGCCGGCCCGCTTCCTCGGACGCATCTCCGGCGACGTGTTCGGCGCGCTGTTCCGCGAACGTCTGGCGTCCTCGGGCGTGGACCTGTCGGCGGCCGTCGAGGCCGCGGAGCCGAGCACGCTCTCGGTCGCCGCGCTCGACGACGGCGGCCAGGCCGCCTACACCTTCTACGCGGGCGGCACCGCCGACTGGCAGTGGAGCCCGGACGAGCTGACCCCGGCCCGCCTCGGCCCGGCCGCGGGTCTGCACACCGGGTCGCTGGCGCTGGTCAGGGAGCCGGGCCGGGCGGCGGTCGAGGAGTTCGCGCGCGCGGCCGCCGCGCGGGCCACGGTCTCGGTCGATCCCAACGTGCGGCCCACTCTCGCCGCCCGCGAGGACTACCGGGTCGAGCGCTGGTGCCGGTGGGCCGACCTGCTCAAGCTCAGCGAGGACGACCTGCGCTTCCTGATGCCCGGCGTGCCGGTGGAACGGGCCTGTGACACCTGGCACGCCGCCGGGGCCCGGCTCGTCGTGGTGACCCGCGGGGCGGCGGGCGCGCTGGTGTCCCTCGACGGCGAACGGGCGGAGGTGCGGGCGCCGGAGGTCGTCGTCGTGGACACGGTCGGCGCCGGCGACTCCTTCACCGCCGGGCTCCTGCACGACCTGGGCGCGCGCGGCCTGCTCGGCGGCCGGCTCGACGGCCTCGACCTGGACACCGCCGTGGCCGCCGCGTCGTTCGCGGCCCGGGTGTCGGCGCTGACGTGCTCGGTGGCGGGCGCCAACCCGCCCTGGGCCGACGCGCTGGCAACCCCCTGACCGCCGCCCGCGCGGGACCCCGGCAAGCGACCGGGATCCCGCCCGGGGCGGCGGGCCTGGTGGACGAGAAGGCGAGATGGACGGAGAAGGCGGGCCTCGTGGTCCAGAAGGCGGGCCTCGTGGTCGGGGAGGCGGGTCAGGTGAGGGGGACGGTCGTGGTGGGGACGTTGTAGCCGCGCACGCGGAGCGCCGGCTGCCGGCCGCCGAGGTCGCTCGTGCGGTATGTGGCCGTGATGGTCGTGGTCTCCCCCGGCCACAGCGTGACGTAGTTGTCGGTGTAGGTCACCGGCACGACCTCGCGCCCGTCCGCGACCACCTCCGGGCGCACGAGGAAGGCCAGGCCGGACGGGTTGCGCAGGGTGATCGTGACGGTCTCGGTCCCGGCGGAGACGGCGCGGACGCCGGTGGCGGCGACGTCGGCGGCGGGCAGGGCGTTCAGGCCGGTGAGGTCGGCGTAGGTCTTCGGCGTGGTGCGGTACCAGTTGCTCTTGTTGCCGAGCGTGTCGGGCGCGGTGGAGTACCAGTAGACGTTGTCGCTGACCTTCGCGCCGGCGGCGTCCTTGAGCTGGAGCCTGATCAGGTACGTCCGCGACAGCCCGGTCAGCGCCGGGATCGTCAGCACCTGGACGCCCGCGTTGGCCGTGGCGGTGACGGGGGCCGAGGCGGTGTACTGCTGGGCCAGGTCCGGCAGGTTGTGCACGGAGACCGTGGCGGTCAGCCCGGAGCGCGTGGTGAGGGTCGAGTTGACCACGTGCACGGCCCGGGTCAGGTAGTCGTAGGCGATGTGCACGGGTTCGGTGGCCTTCTTGGTGCCGAAGTAGCCGCCGCCGGGCTTGAGGTAGTAGTCGTAGAGGTTCCAGTGGACCGACGGCCAGGCGTTGTTCAGCATCCAGAAGATCGAGCCGAACGAGCGCACGTGCTGCCTGGCGCTCCACGCCTCGAAGAAGGCGCGGGCGTTCTCGTAGTTCTGCGCCTCGGACTTGCGGGACTGGTCGGCGGCGGAGGCGGGCGCTCCGTAGCGCTTGGCCAGGCCGGTGCTGTAGGGGGCGACGGTGTCGAAGACGCTGCCCGGCTTGCCGGCGTGGTAGTTGTACGCCGTCCCGATGGGCCAGACGTCGGCGGGCGCGAGGAAGCGCTGGAGCGTCTCCAGGGGCGGCGGCGACTCGGTGCCCTCCTCCCCCGTGCTGCCGTACGCGCCGCCGCTCTTGCTCTCGTCCCACCACAGCACCGGCGGCTCCCACACGTACGGGCCGTCCATCTTCATGCCGGCGTCGGCGTTGGACCAGGTGGCGACGTTGTCCAGGGTGGGGTTCTGCCAGTGCAGGGCGGTGGCCACGCTCTTGTACGCGGCCAGGTGCGCGGCCGTCGGCGGCTGGTCGCTGCCGTAGGTCCACAGGAACACCGAGGCGTGGTGGCGCAGCGAGCGGAGCTGGCTGTCCAGCGAGGCGCGGGCGACCTGTTCCTGTTCGGCGGTCCAGGCGCTGTCGTCCTCCCAGGCGCTGCAGCAGACGAAGCCCGGCATGACCAGGATGCCTGCCTTGTCGGCCATGTCGTACAGTTCCTCGTTGCCGAGGGTGCCCTCCAGCCTGATGGTGTTCAGGCCCATGTCCTTGACGTAGGCGATGTGGGCGGCGTTCGTCCTGGTGTCCCAGCGTTGCATCAGGTCCCACACGTACCCGCCGCCGCGCAGCAGGATCGGCCGGCCGTTGATCTTGTATCCGGCGAACGAGGTGCCGTTGACGGTGGTGCGGTAGTCGGTGACCTGGCGGATGCCGAAGTCGATGGTCTTGCTGTCGGAGGCGCCCGCGCTGACCGTCAGGCGGTACAGCTCGGGGCTGCCGAACTGGTACGGCCACCACAGCACCGGATCGCTCACGTGCAGGGGCGCGAAGGCGACCTCCTTGCGCTCGCGGGCGGCCAGCGTGACGGCCTGGGAGAAGGTGAGGTCGGGCCGGCCCGCCTTGGTGATCGTGCCGCTGACCGTGGTGGTGACGGGGGCGTTCGTCGCGTTGACGGCGTCCACGTAGACGGTCAGGTCGGCGGCGGCGCCGGACAGGGTGGTCCGCACGTACGGGTCGCGCAGGGCCACCGGGCCCGTGGTGTCCAGCAGGGTCGTGTTCCAGATGCCCGCGTTCATGTCGGGGGCCTCGGGGTTCCAGTCGACCGTGCAGGTGGACAGGTCCTTGCAGTCGTGGCGCGGCGGGGTGACCTTGACGGCCAGCGCGTTGACCGCGCCGGGCCGGATCGCGGCGGTGGCGTCGTACTCGTGGCCGACGAACGTGCCCACGGCCGCGGCGTCTAACTGCACGCCGTTCAGCCAGATCTGGGCGCGGTAGCTGAGGCCCTTGAAACGCAGCCAGTACACCTGGCCGGGGGCCGTGGCCGGGGCCGTGAACTCGCCGCGGAACCACCAGTCCTGAGTGGTCAGGTCGGGCACGTTCTTGAGGTTCTGGCCGAAGTAGACGTCCTGGTAGACGCCGTTCGCGACCAGCCCGGCCAGGACGGTCGAGGGCAGGGTGACCGGGTGCCAACCGGTGGTGGCGTACCCGGGCGTGGAGATCGCCGCGCCGGTGTCGGCGAGGCCGGTGGCCGGGCGCAGCGCCCAGCCCGAGGCCAGCTCGGTCGAACCGGCCGCCGCGACGGCGCTGCCGGCGCTCACCACCCCCGAGGCGAGCAGCAGGACGAGCACGGCCAGGACGCATCTGATCGATCGTGACATGCGCAGCTCCTGAGGGGGCTCCTACGAACCGGAGGGCCAGGCGATCTGGGTGGAGCGGTAGTAGGCGATCCCCATGACGCGCCAGCGCGGGCCCTGCGCGCCCAGCCGCTGCCGGAACGCGGTCCAGTCGTGCGTGGCGGAAGGGGACCAGCCCAGTTCGGCGAGCGCGGGCAGGCGGGGGAAGGCCATGTACTCGAGGTCGGCGGACGTCCTGAGCGTCTCGGTCCACAGCGGCGCCTCGACGCCGAGCACCTGCTCGGGCGGGAGCCTTCTGAGGTAGGCGCCGGGATCCCAGCCGTAGGCGTCCTTGACCTCGATCGTGCCCGCCCAGGTCTGGCCGAGCGGGGTGCGCCGGTTGTACTTCATGTCCAGGTACGCGCGGCTCGCCGGGGACATGACGACCTTCCGGCCCGCCGTCGAGACCGCCGTCTCGGTGGGGTCGCTGCCCCAGTACTGGACGACCGTGGAGGGCAGCGGGGTGGCGTTGACGACGTCGTGCCAGCCGATCACGGTCTTGCCGTGGGCGGCCACGATGCCCTGCGCCCGGTCGACGAACGCCCGGTAGTCGGCCGGCGTCGTGGAGGACGCCTCGTCCCCGCCGATGTGCAGGTATGGGCCGGGGGTGAGCGCGGCCAGCTCGCCGATCACCTGGTCCACGAAGGTGTAGGTGAGCTCCTTGGACGTGCACAGCGAGCTGAACCCGACGTCCGTGCCGGTGTAGCGCGGCGGGGCGACGCCGTCGCAGGTGAGCTCGCCGTAGGAGGCGAGGGCGGCGTTGGTGTGCCCCGGCATGTCGATCTCCGGGATCACGGTGATGTTTCGCGCGGCGGCGTAGGCGACGATCTCCTGGTACTGGGCCTTGGTGTAGAAGCCGCCGGGATCGCCGCCGACCGCCGTGCCGCCGCCGTAGGAGGCCAGCCGGGGCCAGGAGTCGATCGCGATGCGCCAGCCCTGGTCGTCGGACAGGTGCAGGTGCAGGCGGTTGATCTTGTAGAGCGCGATCTGGTCGAGGTACCGCTCGACCGCGTCCACCGGGAAGAAGTGCCTGGCCACGTCGAGCATCGCCCCCCGCCAGGGGTAGCGCGGCCGGTCCACGACCCGCCCGCCGGGCACCGGCCAGGGGCCCGGCTGCACCGTACCGGCCTCGGCGGCGTACGGGAGCAGTTGCCGCAGCGTCTGCACGCCGTTGAACAGCCCGGCGGGCCCGTTGGCCAGCACGACGATCCCGGTGGCGGTCACGTCGAGCTGGTACGCCTCCTCACCGCCGGCCACCGTGCCCAGCCGCAGCGCGATCCCGTCCGCCGGCGGGGCGGTCACGATCGGGACCGGGTAGCCGGTCGAGCGGCGCAACCGACTGGCGAGTTGCTCGCCCACCTCGGGCGCGTCGGAGTACAGGGCGGTCGCGGCGGTGATCAGGTACGTCACCCCCGCCGCCGGGACCGCGCTCACCGGAGCGGGCACGATCGCGCCGAAGGCGACGGCGGCCGCCGCCGTGGCACTGGGCGAGACGGTCACCGAGGCAGGGACCGACAGGGCGAGCAGGGTCGTCAGCACGACCGCAGCGGTGCGGATCTTCATGACCGCCTCCCGAGGGTTGCCCCCACCATACGGACGCGATCGCTGGTGGTAAAGAACCTTTCTAATCAAGGGTCTCGGTGGCGACGGTCCGGTAGCCGTTCCACACGAAGCGGGCCGTGGTCACCGCGTCGTCGCCGTCGCCGGTGATGAGCTGGTGGATGGCGATGCCGTCCAGCTCGCGGTATTCGCACCACTCGTGGTCGGAGGTGAGCACGAGGTCGAGCCCGAGGTTCACCAGCAGGTCGAAGACCTGGCCGCGGTTGGCCCGGTCGACGCCCACGAACACCTCGTCCAGCAGGATGAACCGGGGGCAGCCGGGGTCGGTGCGGTAGTGGGCGGCCACGGCGGCGAACAGCGGCAGGTGCAGGGCGATGGCCTTCTCACCGCCGGACAGGGCGCCGTGCAGCTTCCTGGTCAGGTCCTGCCAGCCCTGGCCGTCGCCGCGGTCGAGGCGGACCACGAACCGGTGCCAGGACGTGTAGTCCAGCACCTTCATGAGCTGGTCCTCCCAGCCGGCCGAGGAGTTGTCGGCGCGCGCCTCCTCGACGCGGTCACGGAAGAAGGCGTACAGGGCCTCGCGGTCGGCCTCGCTCAGCCCGGCCGGGTCGCGCAGCAGCAGCTCGCGGGCCGCCCGGGTGGCCGGCGACTGGGTGGGATCGACCTGCCACACCAGCCGCACCGCGACCCCCGAGGCCGTCCGGACGCGTTCGAGCCGCTGGTTCATGCCCTCGACCAGCGCGGCGGCCTGGCGGATGCGGTCGGCCAGGTGCCGCCGCGTGTCACCGGCGAGCGTGCGGTCGAACAGGTCGCGCTCGGCCTCGGTGATGTCGCCGCGCCGCTCGTCGCGCTCGCCGCGCAGCGCCCTGCCCAGCGCCGCCGCGCCCGCCCGCACGCCGCCGGCGGTGGCGGTCAGCACCTGGACGTCCTCGTCGGGGGCCAGCTCCAGCTCGGCGCGGCCGGCCAGGACCTCCCTGGCGTGGTGGAAGGCGTCCCGCAGGCGGGCCTCGGCCTCCCTGACGGTCCGCTGCTCGTGCGGCACCGCGGCGAGCCGCCCGGCCACGTCCCCGGCCGCCTCCAGCACCGCGCGCACCCCGGCGTCGGGGGCGGGCCCGGCGGGCAGGCCGGCGTCGGCGGCCAGGTGGCCGGCCAGCAGGCGGCGCAGGCGCTCGCAGACCGCCTCGCGGACGCGCCCGGCCTCGGCGTGCTTCTCCTCGGCCCGACCCAGCTCGCCCCTGAGCCGTCCGAGGCGGGCGTTGAGCCGGGCCGTGTCGTCGTGGATCGTCCGGATCTGGCGGCGGCAGCCCTGGTGGGCGGTCTGGGCGTCCTGGAGCCGGCCGAGCAGGTCGAGCTCCTCGCCGCCGGCCGCGGGCTCGACGGCGGCCAGCTTCTCGGCCAGCACGACGGCCGCGTCGGCCGCCTCCTCGGCCCGTTCCATCGCGCGTACGGCCAGGTCCTGGTACTCGCGGGCGGTCTCGGCCGCCTGGCCGGCGCGCTCCCTGGCCGCGCGGGCGTCGCCGCGCCGGTCGTGCCAGACGGCGCCGGTGGTCTCGGCGGCGCGCAGGGCGGCCTCCAGCCGGTCGAGCGCGGGCCGGGCGGCGGGCAGGGCGTGCCGGGCGGCCAGCTCGGTGAGCCGGCGCAGCGACCTGCCCACCTCCTTCTCGCGCTCGTGCAGGCGCTGCTCGTGTGCGCGGAGCTGGTCCTCCAGCAGGGCGACCTTGCCCACGGCCGCGTCCAGCGCCCGCGCGGCGCCGTCGTACGGCCTCCGGTCGGGCCGCCGCCGCAGCTCGGCCGCGAGCGTGTCGCGGTCGCCGGCCAGCACCCTGAACAGGTGGTCGCACTCGGCGATCGTGCCGGCCAGGTCGGAGAGCCGGTCGTCCAGCTCGGCGACGCGGCGGCGCAGGGCGCGCTCGCGGGCGGCGTCGCCGATGTAGGCGGGCTCCGGCTTGACCCAGCGCCCGGCGGCCGGGCCGAGCCGCCAGGTGCCGTCGGCGCCGACGGCCGCCGGGTGGTCGAGGCCGAGCGCCGTGGGGGCGAAGGCGACGCCCGCGAGCACCCGCTCGGCCGAGACGGGCGCGCCCGGCTGGGCGGACAGCACGACGGCCAGGCTGTGGCCGGGCGCGGGCCGGGCCAGGGCGGAGGCGGCGAAGGCGTCGTGCTCGCCGGGGTCCATGCCGCCGTCGGGCAGCAGCCACAGGTCGAGCAGGCCCGAGGCTTCGAGCGCCGCCTCGACGCCCGCCTGGGTGACCGGGTCGACGCCGGAGCGGAAGGCGAGCGCCCGCCACAGCGGCATGCCGGGCCGTCCGGAGCGGGAGGCGGGGCGGGCGGGCGAGGGGGGCGGCTCCAGGGCGGTCCGGTCGGCCAGGCGTTCGCGTTCGCGGGCCAGTTCGGCGCGTTCGGCGTGCAGCCGGTCGCGCAGGCCGGTCAGGTGGTGCTCGCGGGCGGCCAGCCGGACCGCGGCCGCCGTACGCGCCGCGCCGACCAGCTCGTCGGCCTGGTCGGACCGGTCGGCGAGGCCGGCCAGCTCCTCGGGGTCGAGCCGGAGGTGGGCGCAGCCGCGGGCCCACTCCTCCAGGGCGGCGGCCAGGTCGCGGGCGCGCTCGTCGCGGGTCGCGCCGGCCTGGTCGTGGGCGGCGGTCGCGGCCGCCAGGTCGTCGCGGACGCGGTCGCGGTCGTGCTCGGCGGTGGTGCGGCGGCCGATCGCCTCCTCGTGCTCGACGGCCGCCGCCGCGACCTCGCGGATCTGGCCGGCGCGGCTGGTGACGGCGGCGCGCAGCAGCTCGCGGGCGCGGCGCACGGACTCCTCTCCGTCGTCGCCCCGCTCCCCCTCGCCGGAGGCGACGGGTTGCGCGCCCGGCGAGGGGGAGCAGAGTTCGGCGACCGGGCGTTCGCACTCCAGGTGGACCGAGAGCAGCCCGGCGCGCTCGGCGGCCCGGCGGGCCTCGGCGCGGGCGCGGTCGGCCAGGCCGGTGGCGGCGCGGGCGACGGCCGCCGCGCGCAACGACAGCTCCTGCCTGGCCGACGCGCCGCGGGCCGCCGCCCCGGCCTGGTCGCGCAGCCGGGCCGCCGACTCGTGCGCCTCGCGCGCCTGCGTGCGCAGCCGGTGCAGGTCGCGCCCGGACCGGTACGCCTCGCTCTCCTTCAGCCCGTCGATCTGCGCGGCCAGGGCCAGCTCCTGCGCCTCCTCCTCCGACAGCCGCACGGCCGCGGCGGCCAGCTCGTCGCCGGCCTGCTTGAGCGCCTCCTGTCCGGCCTTGACCTCGGCGGCGAGGGCGTCGACGGCCTGCCCGGCGTCCAGGGCCGCGGCGGCGGCCGCGCGCAGCACCTTCTGGGCGTAGCCGCGCTGGACGTCGGCCAGCCGGTCGGCCTCCTGCACGTCGCGGTCGAGCAGGCGCAGCTCCTCGCGCTGCCGGTCGAGCCGCTCGAACCCGTCGGCGATCTCGTGGATCTCACCCTCGCCGAGCGGCGGCAGGGCACTGGACAGCAAGTCGGACAGCAGGCCGGGGTCGAGCCGTTCGGACAGTTTGGGGGTGCGCAGCTGGCGCAGCGCGGTGAGCAGGCAGTCGTAGCGCTGCTCGTTGAGCCCGGTGTAGAGGGTGCGGCGCACGAGGGCGCGGTAGGCGTCGGCGGACTCGTGGACCGTCCCGGCCTCGCCCAGCTCGTCGGCGAGCTGGGCCCTGGTCAGCGGCTGGCCGCCGTCGCCGGTGAGCCGGACGCCGCCGGGCAGGCCGACGCGGGAGCCGGTGGTGA
Source organism: Nonomuraea sp. NPDC048881 (assembly GCF_040649795.1). Lineage (NCBI taxonomy): Bacteria > Bacillati > Actinomycetota > Actinomycetes > Streptosporangiales > Streptosporangiaceae > Nonomuraea > Nonomuraea sp. NPDC048881. Next base: position 31,001 of record NZ_JBEZGC010000003.1, on the reverse strand, counting down.
AGTAGGCGGCGGTGACGTTCTTGGTGTGGGCGGTGGCCTGGAGGCGGGCACCGCAGGTGAACCAGCGGCCGTCGGCGTGCTGGAACTCCAGCCAGACGTAGCCGACGCGGGTGACGCCGCTCGCGCCCTCGCCCATGAGGTTCCAGTGCATGGTCCGCTCGGTGCCGCCGAACGTGGACAGCCTGCTGGGTTTGAGACTGGCGTCCAGCACGTACGGCAGCAGCAGTTCCAGCACCTTGGACTTGCCGCTGCCGTTGGGCCCGCGCAGCAGCAGCCTGCCCCGGTGGAACTCGAACAGCTCGTCGTGGTAGCGCCACACGTTGAGGATCCCGGCGCGTACGGGCATCCAGCGCCGGTCCATGCCCGGGGCGGTGCGGGCGGGCGTGAGCTCGGTGACGGTCATGCGTCCTCCGTGTCGGCCGGGCCGCGATCGACCCGGTAGCGGGCTCCGGCGGGCAGGGCGGCCACCCGGTCGCCGGTACGGCGGGCCAGCCCGAACATGGCGAGCACCTCCAGCGCGTCGGCCGCGAGGCGGGGCGCGCCGCCGTCCGACTGGTAGGCCCTGGCCCACTGGGGGAAGCGCCGCAGCAGCTCGGCGGCCTCCTCGTCGAGGCGTCCGGCGGGCAGCGGACCGGCGGTGACCAGCAGGTCGAGCAGGAGCAGGGCGGCGACCTTGGCGGGGCCGCCGTCGTCGGGGAACCTCGTGTCGGTGGCGGTGGCCTCGGTGTCGACGAGCAGCAGCCCCTCGGCGCGTTCCTCCAGCACGAACCCGGCCTCCTCGGCGGCCCTGCGGATCATGCGGCGGCCGGTGAGCGAGGCGGCGTAGGCGGCCTGGGCGGGGGTCAGCTCGTCGCGGTAGACGACGGGCTCGTCGAGCAGACGGCGGATGACGGAGTGGCGGGCCCACAGGGCGCGCTGGGTCTCCGTGGGCTCGTCGCCGCCGTAACGGGCCTCGACGGTGAGCGCCGCTATGGGAGCCACGGTGGGAGCCACGGTGGGAGCCACGGTGGGAGCCGCCGGGTCGCCGGCCGCGCCGGGCAGGCGGGAGGGCGGGACGGGGGCGGCCAGCAGCCTGATCACGCGGGTGGTGTCCACGCGGTAGAGCACCTTGGCCTCCTCGTCGCCGAGGTAGGCGTCGGTCGTGCCGTCGGTGGGGGTGAGCGCGCCGTGCCGTTCGAGCAGTTCGAGCGCGTCGACGAAGGCGGCCCGCTCGTCGGCGCTGACCGGGTCGAACGGCGGCACGCCGGTCTCGACCGCCGCCGCCCGCGCCACCCGTCCGGCCAGCATGCCGATCGTGGTGACCGGCGCGGCGAGCAGTTCGGCCGCGCACAGGCACAGCAGCGTGTAGCGGCGGCGGTCGAACGGCGGGCCGCCGGCGCGGCGGCGGGCCGGGCGGGTGGCCGTCGGCCGCGACCCGACCTTGACCAGGCGGGCGTAGCCCTCGCGGGGCTCCACGACCAGCCGCCAGCCGCAGAAGTAGTCGAACCACCGGGTCAGCGGTTCCCGCCGTTTCCTGATCACCGCGAAGGCGGCGGGTTCGTCGTCCGCCGTCAGGAAGGGCCGGGCGAGGAGGGTCCTGATCGCGCGGGCGATCTCCTCCTTCTCCGCCCTGACGAGCTGGTTGGCCAGGCTGCTCATGCCCCTTCGGCCCTCCCGTGGTCGCGGGCGCCCGGGGAGCGCACGTCGAGCAGGTAGTCGGGGCCGCGGAACCAGCCCTCGGAGGTGCGCAGCACCGCGACCGCGCCGTCGCCAGGGGCCCGCAGCACGACCTCGACCCGGCCGTCGGAGGTGACGGCCCGGCGCAGGCCGGTGGCGTCGGGACGGGCGGCCAGGGCCCGGCCCAGCAGGTCGAGCAGCCGGCCGAGGGTGTCGTGGTCGAGCGCGCCGAGCTGGGACAGCCGGACCGAGCCGGTGGTGGCCAGCGCCCGCCAGGCGGCCTCCAGCCCGGCGTGCTCCTTCTCGGCGCGGGCGCGGCGCTCGGCGCGCAGGGCGGCCACGTCGCGCACCCGCCCGGTACGGCCCATGCGCTCGGTCCTGCCCCGCGAGCGCAGCAGCGCCGAGACCGCCACCGGCCCGGCCTCCGCCCAGGGCGTCCCGGCCGGGACGAGTTCGGCGTCGGCGTGCCCGAGGTGGGCGTGCCGGGCGGGGCCGAGGCCGAAGGCGGCGTCCCAGAGGCGGTGGGCGTCGTCCTCGGCCGGCGCGGTGGCGAACCAGCGGGCCAGCGCGCGGAAGTCGGCGGCGGCGCCGGAGGCGGGGCGGCGGGCGGCGGTGACGCGGTCGAGCAGCCCGAGCAGGGTGACGACGGTCTCGCCCGCGACCTCCTGGAGCCGCCGCAACCGGGGCCCGCCCCCGCTCCCGGCGCCGCCCCTCTCGGCACCGCCGCTTCCGGTGCCGCCGCTCTCGGGGGCCGGGACGAGGTCGGGGTCGAACCACTGGCGCAGTTCGGCCCAGGCGGCGGCGCGGGCGGCCAGCCACGGCGTGGCCAGGTCGGTTCCGGGGATCCGGGGCAGGTCGGCGCCGGCCAGGGCCCGGGTGTGCAGGACGCCGACGCCCCGCGCGGCCACGCCGCGCAGCGCCCGCGCCACCGTCTCGCCGCGCTGCTCCAGCCCGGTCAGGAACTCCTGGAGGTAGGCCACCGAGGCCGCCTCGGCCTCGTGGAACGTGCCAACGCCGACGCCGCCGGCGCGCAGCAGCCGGCGCAGCTCGCCGTTGAGCCGCACGGTGTCGCGGCGCAGCCCGTCGAGGTGGCACTCCAGCTCCCGCAGGCAGGTGAACACCCTTCGGTCGCGGCCGGGGTCGGGGTCGGCCAGCAGCGCCTCCAGCTCCTCCAGCCGGTCAGCGACGGCGTCGAGCACGGCGGCGTGGAGGGCGCCCCCCGAGGCCGGTGTCGCGGTGGCCAGCGTCGCCGACGCCTGCCGCAGCCCGGCGTGGGCGGCCTCGCCCTGGGCGGTCAGGGCGTAGCGCAGGTTCCCGCGTTCGTACTCCTCGGCGGTCGCGAAGCCGGCGGCGTGGTCGAAGACGACCTCGACCAGCCGCCAGCCGGCGAGCTGCCGCAGCGCGCCGGTGAGGTCGTGGTCGCCGACGGGGGCGTACCAGCCGCGGTCGCGCAGCCGGTCGCGGACCTCGCCGGCGGTCAGCGCGGGCTCCAGGCGCTCGGCGGCGGCGCCGAGGACGTCGAGGAGGGCCGTGTGCAGATCCGCCCGCTCAGTGGTGGCGAACCGGAACATCTCCGGCGGCACTCGTGGCAGCTCCGCCATCGCGCCGTTCTCCCCTCTCGCCGCGGTTTCACCGGAGCCACCGTAGTGGCAGAGACGGGCACCGCGGGGGCCGGTTTGCGAGCAGATGCCACGGGTATGGTCGCCGCGTTCGGCTGCCGGTGGCAGGCGGCGCGGTCCGCGCCCGGTACGGCGGCATTCGGGGAAGACGGGGGCCTGTGATGGCGGAGATCGAGGCGACGCGCGGGATGCCGGCCGACAGCATGATCGTGTTCGGGGTGGCGTCCGACGTCGAGCTGATGGACCGGTGGCTGCCGCAGGGGTTGTGGGTCGGCGACGGCGGGGCGGGCACCGTCGAGGCGGGCGGCGAGCTGGTGCCCGGCAGCGGGCGGCACGAGGGGCTGTTCCGCGCCCAGGAGGACCAGCTCCGGGTGGAGTGGGGCGGCCGCGACCACCCCGACTACGCGGGCTGGCTGCAGGTGTCCGACTCGGCGGCCGGCACGAGCGAGGTGACCGTGCACCTGTCGCTGCTCGACGAGCCCGCCTCCAGCGCCAGGGTCGGCGAGGTGCGCGAGCTGCTCGACCGCTCCCTCGACCGGCTGGCCGACGAGGTCACCCGCCGGGTCTCCGAGGGCGGCTGAACGACGGGCTCCTCGGGGAGCGAGGGACTCCGGCGCATGCCGGTGGCACCCTTTCCGAGGGCGGCAGAGGCCCGGCGGGCGGGCGGGGGTGGGCCCGCCCCTCCGGGGTTCAGGCGTCCTCGCGCTCCGGGTTCTCCAGCCGGAAGAAGTTGCTCTGCTTGCCGTCCTTCTTGTGCTCCTGGTAGATGAAGTTCAGCTTCCGCTGGTCGAAGGTCTCGAACCACTCCTCCCAGCTGATCTCCGCCAGGTCGTTGCCGCCGTAGCCGGGGAAGTCGAAGCGGAGCACGCCCGCCCGGCCCTGGTGCTCGGTGCCGGGCACGGTCGCGGGCTTGGCGCCGCGCGCATGCGCCCATTCCTGGATCACGTCGTGGTCGGTCGTGACGAGGCTGCGGCCGGGCCGCTCCTCGTGCTCGCCGGTCGAGGTGACGTGCTGCTGGTATTTGTGCTCGCCCTCGACGGGACGGTTCTGCTGCGACATGGCGGCCTGTTCCCCCTGGTAGTCGTGCGGATGACCTGCTCGATACCCAGCCCGGCGCGCTTCTTGCAAATGATCTGTGCCACCACGATTAAAGGGGCTCGCAAGGTATTCCCGTCAACTTTTGATTATGCGACGTTTAATTACGATTCTTTCCCCCGTACTCGCAGGTCTGATCGCCGCGGCCGGCCTGTCCGGCGCCGCGGACGCGGCCGCGAACGGCGGGCCCAACGCCTATTACGGTCAGCGCCTGGCCTGGTCGGGGTGCGGCAGCGGGTTCCAGTGCGCGAAATTGACGGTGCCCCTCGACTACGCGAAGCCCGGCGGCCGGCGAATCAGGATCGCCATGGTCCGGCTGCCCGCGACCGGCCGGCGGATCGGCTCGATCGTGCTGAACTTCGGCGGCCCCGGCGGCGCCGGCACGACCATCTTGAAGGCCGACAAGACCGTCATGTCGGCCGCCGTCCGGCAGCACTTCGACGTGGTCAGCTTCGACCCGCGCGGCGTGGGCGCCTCCGCCCCCGTGCGCTGCCTGTCCCCTCTCGGCCTGGACGCCTACTTCGCCGCCGACCCCACCCCCGACAACGCGGCCGAGGTCAAGCGGGCCAAGGCGTGGATGAAGATCTTCGCCCAGGGCTGCGCGACCAACTCCGGCAAGCAGCTGCTGGCGCACGTCGGCACCGGCGAGGTCGCCCGCGACCTGGACGTGATGCGGGCCGCCCTGGGCGAGGCCCGCCTGACCTACTTCGGCTTCTCCTACGGCACCTACCTGGGCGCCCGCTACGCCGACCTGTTCCCCACCCGGATCCGCGCCATGGTGCTCGACGGCGCCGAGGACCCCGGCCAGACGCTCGCCGAGTTCGGCGCGGCGCAGGAGCGGGGGTTCCGGCTGGCCCGCGAGTCGTTCCTGCGCGACTGCTTCAGGGCCAGGGACTGCCCGTTCCCCCGGCACACCGTCGCCGCCGCGACCAGGCGGCTGGAGGCGCTCTACAAACGGGCCGACCGGGCGCCGCTGCGCAACGACGGCGACAGCAGGCAGGTCAACGAGGCCATCCTGCGCGCGGGCGTCAACCAGGCCATGTACGCCAGGGACAGCTGGCCCTACCTGCGCCAGGCGCTCACCCTCGCCCTCAAGGGCGACGGCACGGCCATGCTCGCCCTGGCCGACGTCAACCACGGACGCCGTCCCGACGGCAGCTACGACAACAGCAGCGAGGCGCTGACGGCCGTCAACTGCCTGGACCATCCCGAGCAGCGCTGCGCGTACTGGCCGGTCAAGGGCAAGGGGTTCACCAGGAAGGTGCGCGCCCACGGGTCGCCGCCGATCGTGGTGGTGGGCACGACGCGTGACCCGGCCACGCCGTACGAGCTGGCCAGGCGGCTGGCCGGGCAGCTGGAGCACGGCGTGCTGCTGACCCACGACGGCGACGGGCACACGGCGTACAAGGGAAGCTCGTCCTGCCTGGACCGGCAGATCGACCGGTACGTGATCACGGCTCGCGCGCCGCGTCCGGGAGCCTGCGCGCAGGTCTGAGGGCGTGGGCCCCGCTCCCTCACCCGCTCATGGGCGGGTGAGGGACTGGTGACGTTCGGGTCAACCCTGGCCGCGCCTGCGCGGCGGGCACGACCGGGCGGGAGAGATTGGGCGGACGTAGCCGGAAATTCCCGCCCGAGGAGCCCATGGAGTCGCTGCTGGTCCTGCACGCGCTCGCGGCGGTCTGCGCTCCCTGGCTGGCCCGGCGCATGGGACGGGCCTCCTTCCTGCTGCTGGCCGTGGCGCCCGGCGCCGGTTTCGCGTACACGGTGTGGCTGGGGGTGCGGGGGCTGCCGGCGCGGGAGGACACCCGCTGGGCGCCCACGCTCGGGCTGGAGCTGTCCTTCCGGGCCGACTCGCTGACCCTGCTGATGATGGCGCTGGTCACCGGCGTGGGCGTGCTGGTCCTGGTCTACAGCGTGCGCTACTTCCCCGCCGGCGACGACGGGCTGGGCCGCTACGGCGGCGCGATGGCCGCCTTCGCCGGGTCGATGCTGGGGCTGGTCACGGCCGACAACCTGCTCCTGCTGTACGTCTTCTGGGAGCTGACCACCGTCTTCTCCTACCTGCTGATCGGCTACGACCCGGAGAGCCGGGCGGGCCGGCGGGCCGCGATGAAGGCGCTGACGGTGACCACGCTGGGCGGGCTGGCGATGCTGGCCGGGTTCGTGGTGGTCGGGCAGGCGGCGGGCACGTACGCGCTGTCGGGGGTCGTCGCCCGGCCGCCGCAGGCGGGCCCGCTGGCCGCCGGGCTGGTGCTGGTGCTGGCCGGGGCGCTGTCGAAGTCGGCGATCTTCCCGTTCAGCACGTGGCTGCCGGCCGCGATGGCGGCGCCGACGCCGGTGTCGGCGTACCTGCACGCGGCGGCCATGGTCAAGGCCGGGGTGTACCTGGTGGCCAGGCTCGGGCCGGCGTTCGGGGACGTGCCGCTGTGGCGGGCGGTCGCGGTGCCGCTCGGCGTGCTGACGATGCTGCTGGGCGGCTGGCGGGCGCTGCGCGAGACGGACCTGAAACGGCTGCTGGCCTACGGCACGGTCAGTCAGCTCGGTTTCCTGATCACGCTGTTCGGCGTGGGCACCCGGGGCGCGGCGCTGGCCGGGGTGGGCATGCTGGCCGCGCACGCGCTGTTCAAGGCCGCGCTGTTCCTGGTCGTGGGCGTCGTCGACCATGCGACCGGCACCCGTGAGCTGCGCGAGCTGAGCGGGGTCGGCCGGTCGATGCCGTGGGTGTGCGCGGCCGCGGTGCTGGCGGGGGCGTCGATGGCGGGGCTGCCGCCGTTCGCGGGGTTCGCCGGCAAGGAGGCGGCGCTGGAGGCGCTGCTGGACCGGCCGCTCGTGCTGGCGGGGGTGGTGGCGGGGTCGGCGCTGACGGCGGCGTACACGCTGCGGTTCCTGTGGGGGGCCTTCGCCGCCAAGCCCGGCGTGCCGGTCACGCCGGCGCACCGGACGGCGGCGGCCATGTTCGCGCCCGCCGCGCTGCTGGCGGTGCTCGGCCTGGCGCTGGCGCCCTTCGCCCCCTGGTACGGCGGCGCGATGTCGGGCTACACCGGCACCTTCCGCGACCCCGGCCACGCCACGCACCTGGCGATCTGGGCCGGCCTGTCCCCCGCGCTGCTGCTGTCGGCCGTGGCGCTGGCGGCCGGGGCGCTGCTGTTCCTGGCCAGGGAGCCGGTGGCCAGGGCGGGCGCGGCGCTGCACGTGCTGGACTCGACGCAGCTCTTCTGGTCGCTCGTCCGCCGGCTGGACCGGTTCGCCGTCCAGGCCACGGGCTTCGTCCAGCGCGGTTCGCTGCCCGACTACCTGCTGCTCACGCTGGCCGCCACCACCGGCGTCGGCGTGTTCGCCGTCGCCTACGGCGGCGTGCCGCACCTGGACGTGCCGGTCGTCGCCTGGGAGCGCGTGGAGCAGCCGGTGCTGGCGGTCCTGATCACCGCGTCGGCGGCGCTGGCGCTGTTCGCCCGCGCCTACATCCTGCTGGCCGTGGTCGTCGGCGTCATCGGGTACGGCACCGCGCTGCTGTTCCTCGCGCACGGCTCGCCCGACCTGGCGCTGACCCAGTTCCTGGCCGAGACGCTGGCCCTGGTGGTGTTCGCCCTGGTGCTGCGGCGGCTGCCGGTGACCCCGGTCAGAGCGCGGCTGCCGCGGCCGTTCCGGTTCGGGCTCGGGCTGGCCGTGGGGGTGGTGGTGACCGGGGCGGGCATGCTGGCCACCAGCGCGCGGAGCACCTGGGCCGTCGGGGCGCTGATGCCCGCCGCGGCGCGCGAGGCGGGGGCGCGCAACGTCGTCAGCGCGATCATCCTGGACATCCGGGCCTGGGACACGATGGGCGAGAGCACGGTGCTGGTCGTGCTGACGCTGGGCGTGACGAGCCTGGTGTTCCTGCGGCGCAGGACGTACGAGATCGAGCGGGACGACCGCGGCCGGGTGCCCGCCGAGCGCACGCACTGGTTGTCCTCGACGCTGCCGCGCGGCCAGCGGGCCGTGGCCTTCGAGGTGGCGGCCCGGCTGACCTTCCACACGGTGCTGGTGCTCTCGGTGTTCCTGCTGTTCGTCGGGCACAGCGGGGTCGGCGGCGGGTTCGCCGGCGGCATCGTGGCCGGGCTGGCGATCAGCGTGCGCTACCTGGCCGGCGGCCGGTACGAGCTGGCCGCGGCGGTCCCGGTGCACGCGGGCGTGCTGATGGGCGCCGGGCTGACCCTGTCGACCGGCACGGCGCTGGCCGGGCTGCTGTTCGGGCGGGCGGCGCTGGACATGCTGGCGGCCGACGTGCACCTGCCGCTGGTCGGCAGCCTGCACGTGTCCACGGGCCTGCTGTTCGACCTCGGCGTGTACGTCTCGGTCACCGGCATGGTCCAGGACGTGCTGCGCGGCCTCGGCGCCGAGCTGGACCGGCAGATCGAGGCGGAGGAGAGCGCGTGACGATCTCCCTGGCGCCGTTCCTGTGCTGCTGCGTGATGATCACGACCGGTGTGACGCTGCTGCTGGAGCGGAGCCTGGTGCGGGTGCTGGCGGGGGTGGTCGTGCTGGGCAACGGCGTGAACCTGCTGATCGTCACCGCGGGCGGGAACGCCGGCGGGCCGCCCATCCTGGGCAGCACGCCGGTGGCGGACATGGCCGATCCGCTGCCGCAGGCGATGGTGCTCACCGCCATCGTGATCACCCTGGGCGTGACGGCGTTCGTGCTGGCCATGGTGCACCGGTCGTGGCAGCTCACCGGCAGCGACGAGGTCCAGGACGACACCGAGGACCGGCGCGTGCGGCTGCGGGCCAGGCGCGGCGAGCTGAGCCACGCCCTGCGCACCCGGCAGGACGCCTACCGGCGGCTGGTCGTGGAGCAGCGGGCGGAGCTGGCCCGGCTGGAGGCCGAGCAGGCCGAGCGGGAGCGGCTGCAGGAGGCCGACCTGGAACGGCGGATCGCCCGCGTGCACACCGAGCTGGAGGAGTGGATGCGCACCCGGAGGGCCGAGGGGCTGTCGGAGGAGGAGCTGCAACGCGGCTTCGAGGAGGCCGGGCAGCGGGACCTGCCAGACGAGGAGGCCACGGCCGGCGACAACGCCGAGCGCATCGACGAGCTGCGCCGCGAGCACACCCGGCGGCGGGCCGAGCAGGCGGCCGGCGAGAGGGAGCTGCGCCAGCGGATCAAGGCCAGGCAGCGCGACGCCCGCAGGCAGATGCGCTCGGCCATCCGCGAGGAGCGGGCCCGCCAGGCGCTCGCCAACGACCCCGAACTGGAGGGCGACGACTAGTGGCAGGCAGGGGCGGGGCCCGTGGGTGACCTGGTCGAGCTGCGCGGGCTGGTGTGCGTGCCGGTGCTGCTGCCGCTGCTGGCGGCCGGGATCAAGCTGGCGATCGGCGGCCGGCTGCGGCACCTGCAGTCGGCCATCAGCCTCACCACGCTGGGCATCTCGCTGGCGGTGTCGGTGCTGCTGCTCGCGCACGCCGACACGCACGGCCCGCTGGTGACCGAGCTGGGCGGCTGGGCCTCGCCGGTCGGGATCTGCCTGGTGGCCGACCGGCTCTCGACGCTGGTGCTGGTGGTGTCGTCGGCGGTGACGCTCTGCGTGATGGTGTACTCGATCGCCAACGCCTACGACGAGGCCGAGCACGACGCGCCGATGGCGATCTTCCATCCGGCGTTCCTGGTCATGGTGGCGGGCGTGGCGGACGCGTTCCTGTCCGGTGACCTGTTCAACCTGTTCGTCGCGTTCGAGATGCTGCTGAGCGGCTCGTACGTGCTGCTGACCTTCGGCGGGACCGAGTCCAGGATGCGGGCGGGGGCCACGTACACGCTGATGGCGCTGGCGTCGTCGATGTTGTTCCTGATCGCGCTGGCGGTGACCTACGGCGCGACGGGCACGTTGTCGATGGCGCAGCTCGCCGAGCGCTTCGGCACGCTGCCCGAGCAGGTCAAGCTGCTGGTCGAGCTGACGCTGCTGCTGGCGTTCGCGATCAAGGCGGCGATCTTCCCGGTGTCGGCGTGGCTGCCGGACTCCTACCCGACCGCGCCCGCGCCGGCCACGGCCGTGTTCGCCGGGCTGCTCACGAAGGTCGGCGTGTACGCGATCATCCGGCTGGAGGCGCTGCTGTTCCCCGGCGGGCCGGTCTCCACGCTGCTGATGGCGCTGGCGCTGGCCACGATGCTGGCCGGCGTGCTGGGCGCGGTGGCGCAGACCGACATCAAGCGCATGTTGTCCTTCACGCTGGTCAGCCACATCGGCTACATGGTGTTCGGGGTGGCGCTGTCGACGGTGGCGGGACTGGCGGGCGCGGTGTTCTACATCGTCCACCACATCACCGTGCAGACGAGCCTGTTCCTGGTGACGGGGCTGATCGAGCGGCGCACCGGCACCACGTCGGTCAACCGGCTGGGCGGGCTGATGAGGACCGCGCCGGTGCTGGGCGTGCTGTTCTTCGTGCCCGCGATGAACCTGTCGGGCATCCCGCCGATGTCGGGGTTCCTGGGCAAGCTGCTGCTGGTGCAGGCGGGCCTGGACAAGGGCGGCCCGGCGGCGCTCGTGCTGGTGGCGGGCGGGCTGCTCACGAGCCTGCTGACGCTGTACGCGATCGCCAAGACGTGGGGCAAGGCGTTCTGGCGGGCGCCGCGCGAGGAGCGGCTGGGCCAGGTGATGGAGAGCGAGGAGGCGACGGGTGAGGAGCCGGTGGTGACGACGACGGCGCTGCCGCCCGTGCTGCTGGGCGCGACGGCGGCGCTGGTGGCGCTGGGGCTGTCGTTCACTGTGCTGGCCGGGCCGCTGGCGGCGCTGACGCAGCGGGTGGCCACGGAGCTGAGCGAGCGGCAGACGTACATCACCGCCGTGCTGGGGACGCGGCGGTGAGCGGCGGCCTGCTCGCGCCGCGGCTGTTCGGCCGGCGGGTGCCGCTGCCGCTGGTGGCGTGGCTGACGCTGGTGTGGGTGACGCTGTGGGGCGAGCTGTCGGCGGGGAACGTGCTGGGCGGCCTGGCGACCGCGCTGGTGGTGACGTGGCTGCTGCCGCTGCCCGTCCTGGACCCGGGGATCAGGGTGCGGCCGCTGCCGCTGGCGCGGTTCCTGCTGTGGTTCGGGTGGGACATGCTGCTCTCGACCGTGCGGGTGGTGGCGTGGGTGGTGCGGCCCGGCGATCCGCCCACGCAGCTGGTCCTGGTGCGGCTGCGCACGTCGTCGGAGTCGATGACCGTGATGATCATGGTGGCGTTGTCCACGATGCCGGGGAGCCTGGTGGTGGAGGCGTACCTGGACAGGAGAGAGCTGATGCTGCACGTGCTGGGGCTGGCCGGGGAGGGCGTCCCGGACGCGGTCCGCAGGGACCTGGCCGGGCTGGAGTCGCGCATCGTGGCCGCGTTCGGCACCCGCGCCGACCGGGAAGAGCTGCGGTGAGCGCGGTGTACCTGGTGACGATCGCGCTGCTGGGCGGCGGGGCGGCGGCCGCGTTGTGGCGGGTGGGGCGCGGGCCGTCGATGCTGGACCGCGCGGTCGCCCTCGACGTGCTGACGTCGCTGGCGATGTGCGCGGTCGGGCTGTTCGCGGTGGTCAGGGACGACTACTCCGACCTGCCGGTGCTCCAGGTGCTGTCGTTGCTGGGGTTCGTCGGGTCGGTGTCGCTGGCCCGGTTCTTCCCTGGACGGTCGGGGTGAGCCCGATGGATGTGGCGGCGGCGGTCTGCCTGGTGCTCGGGGCCGTGCTGGCGTTGTCGGCGGGCGCCGGGCTGGTGCGCTTCCGCACGACGCTCGACCGGATGCACGCCGGCACCAAGCCGCAGGTGCTCGGCGTGCTGCTGGTGCTGGCCGCGATGTGGCTGCACCGGCCCACCTGGTGGAACGCCGGGCCGCTGCTGATCGTGGGGGCCTCGCAGGTGATCACCGTGTCGGTGGCGGCGTACATGGTGGGGCGGGCGGCCCACTCTCGTCAGTCGTCGCGGGACGAGACCGAGATGCCGCCCTCGGAGGAGGACTGATCGCCCCTGCGGTCGAGGGCGGGCTGGCCGAACCAGGTCCAGGCGGCCAGCCCGGCCAGGATGCCGGCGGTGACCCAGGCCAGGGTGGAGTGGAACAGGTAGTCGATCACCAGCATGGTGGCCGTGGTCATCGACACCACCAGGGCGAGCGCTCCTAACAGGCCGTAGGTGTTGGACCGGCGTACCAGCCTCTCCTTGTGGCCCTGCCGGAACAGCACGCGGTGCTGGGCGGTCGGCGCGATGTAGCAGATCGACGCGACGGCGGCGCTGACCAGCGCGGCGAAGTAGAGCCAGCGGTCGGTCTGGTCCAGCTTGACGAAGCCGGGCGAGAAGGGGACGGTCAGCAGGAACGCGAACAGCACCTGCACGCCGGTCACCGCGACGCGGGCGCCCTGCAGCAGTTCGACGAAGTTGCGGTCGGCGCGTTCCTCGTGCGACTCGTTCTTCACTCGGCCTCCTTGTTGGATGTTCCCCTCTTCCTTGGCGGAGGCCGGTCGAAACATGGATTTTCGAGGTCAGGCGAGGATCTTGGCCGGGGTGATGGGCAGGTCGCGCACCCGCCGGCCGGTGGCGTGGTGAACGGCGTTGCCGATCGCGGCGGCGGCGCCCACGATGCCGATCTCGCCGATGCCCTTGGAGCCCATCGGGTTGAGCAGGCCGTCCTGCTCGTCGATCCAGACGGCCTCGATCGCCGGCACGTCGGCGCAGGCCGGCACGTGGTACTGGGCCAGGTCGCGGTGCAGGAAGCCGCCGAACTCGTCGTCGGTCAGCGTCTCCTCCATCAGCGCCATCCCCATGCCCATGGTCATGCCGCCGACGAACTGCGACCTGGCCAGCCTGGCGTCCAGGACGCGGCCGGCGGCGAACACGCCGAGCAGGCGCGACAGGCGGATCTCGCCCGTCACGGAGCTGACCCTGACCTCGGCGAACTGGGCGCCGAAGGCGTGCCTGGCCAGCTCCTCGTCGGCCTTGACCTCCTCGGTGGTGTCGGCGGACCCCTCGCCGCCGTCGGCCCGCAGCGCCTCGCAGGCCCGTACGACGGCCGAGCCCCACGACGCCGTGCCCATCGAGCCGCCCGCGACGGGGGCGGCAGGCAGGTCGCTGTCGCCGAGCTCGACGTGCACCCGGTCGGGGGCGACGCCGAGGCAGTCGGCCGCGATCCTGGTGAGCACGGTCCGGGCGCCGGTGCCGATGTCGGCGGCGGCCACCCGGATGACGAAGTCGCCGTCGCGCACGGTCGCGGTGGCCTGCGACGGGCCGCGCCTGGCCGGGTAGGTGGAGGCGGCCACGCCGGTGCCGACCAGCCACTCCCCCTCGCGCCGGAGGCCGGGCGCCGGGTCGCGGCGGTCCCAGCCGAAGCGGCGGGCGCCCTCGCGCAGGCAGGTCACCAGGCTGCGGGAGCTGAACGGCAGCCCGCCGTCCGGCTCGGTCGTGGGCTCGTTGCGGATGCGCAGCTCGACGGGGTCGATCCCGGCCGCCTCGGCCAGCTCGTCCATCGCCGACTCCAGGGCGTACATGCCGGGGCACTCGCCGGGGGCGCGCATCCAGGACGGGGTGGCGACGTCGAGGCGGACGAGCCGGTGCGCGGTGCGCAGCGCGGGCGTGGCGTACATGACGCGGCCGGGGGTGGCGGCCTGCTCGGCGAACTCGACGATCCTGCTGGACTGCACGTACGCCGTGTGCTCGACCGCGGTGAGCCGGCCGTCGGCGTCCGCGCCGAGCCGCAGCCGCTGGACGGTGGGCGTGCGGTAGCCGGTGAGGTCGAACATCTGCTGCCGGGTGAAGACGACCTTGACCGGACGGCCGGCGGCCCGCGCGGCCAGGGCGGCGAGCACGGCGTTCGGCCTGGTGGTGCCCTTGGAGCCGAAGCCGCCGCCGACGTGCCTGGACACCACGCGCACCTGCCCGGCGGGCAGGCCGAGGGTCTTGGCGATGCTGTCCCGGTCGCCGCTGGCGCCCTGGGTCGAGTCGTAGACCAGCAGCCGGCCGTCGTCGGCCCACACGGCCACCGCGGCGTGCGGCTCCATCGCGTTGTTGTGCAGGGGCGGCGTCGTGTACGTGACGTCCACGGCGGACGCGGCGGCGGCCAGCCCGGCCTCCACGTCGCCCTTGTCGGTGTCGGGCGGCAGGTTCGGGTTGACCGTCTCGGGCCGGTAGAGGTCCGGGTGGTCGGCGCGCAGCCGCACGTCGTGGGCCTGCGGCTGGTAGGCGACGCGGACGGCGTCGGCGGCCGCGCGGGCCTGGTCGTAGGTGCCGGCGACGACGGCGGCCACGAGCTGGCCCCGGTAGACGACGTCCCGGGAGCGGAACAGCGCCAGCTCGGGGTCGGCGTCCTCGGCCAGGTCGGGCGGGTCCTCGACGGACAGCACGGCCAGCACGCCCGGCATGGCCAGCGCCTGCCCGGCGTCCACCCCGGTCACCCGGCCCCTGGCGATCGTGGACTGCACCGGGTAGCAGTAGGCGACGCCCTCGACCGGGTACTCGGCGGCGTACGTGGCCAGCCCCGTGACCTTGACGCGCCCCTCGATGCGGTTCACGGCGTCAGCTCCTCCAGCGTGCGGACGATCAGGTTGCGCGCCAGCGGCAGCTTGTACGCGTTGCGCGGCAGCGGGCGGGCCTGGTCGAGCTCGGCTTCGGCGGCCCGCAGGTAAGCCTCCCCCGTGGCGGGGCCGCCGATGATCTCCCGTTCGGCGCGTTCGGCCCGCCAGGGCGCGTGGGCCACGCCGCCGAGCGCGATGCGGCAGCCGGTGACCACGCCGTCCCAGCGCACGTCGAGCACGGCGGCGATGGACACCAGCGCGAACGCGAACGAGGCCCGCTCGCGCACCTTGCGGTAGAGGGAGGCGCCCGGCGGCGGCGCGGGCAGCTCGACGGCGGTGATCAGCATGCCGGGTTCGAGCACGGTGTCGCGCTCGGGCGCGTCGCCGGGCAGGCGGTGCAGGCCGGGCATGGGGATGATCCGGTCGCCGCCCGGGCCGGTGACGTGCACCTCGGCGTCGAGCGCGGCCAGCGCCACGGCCATGTCCGAGGGGTGGGTGGCCACGCAGGCGTCCGACGCGCCGAGCACGGCCAGGTTGCCGTGGTCGCCCTCGATCGCGGGGCAGCCGGTGCCGGGCTCGCGCTTGTTGCACGGCCTGGTGACGTCCTGGAAGTAGGGGCAGCGGGTGCGTTGCAGCAGGTTTCCGGCCACCGTTGCCATGTTCCTGACCTGGCCGGAGGCGCCGGTCAGCACGGCCCTGGCGAGCATCGGGTAGCGGGCGCGGACGAGCGGGTCGGCCGCCAGGTCGCTGTTGCGCACTGCCGCGCCGATCCGCAGCCGGTCGCGTACGGGCTCGACGGCGTCCAGCGGCAGGCGGCTGACGTCCACGAGGTGGTCGGGGGCGGCCACGCCGAGGCGCATGAGGTCGACCAGGTTGGTGCCGCCGCCCAGGTACATCGTGCCGGGGCCGTACCGGCCGACCGCGTCGGACGGGCTCTGGGCGCGGACGTAGTCGAACGGCTTCACCGGGCCACCTCGCCGATCGCGGCCACGATGCCGGGATAGGCTCCGCACCGGCACAGGTTGCCGCTCATGCGTTCCCTGATCTCCTCGGGCGTCAGGGCCGGGTCGAGGAGGAGGTCGGCGGTGACGGCGCTCGGACCGGGCTCGCCCAGCATGCCGACCGCCGAGCAGAGCTGGCCGGGCGTGCAGTAGCCGCACTGGAAGGCGTCGTGCTCGATGAACGCGGCCTGCAGCGGATGCAGCTGCTCGCCCGAGGCCAGCCCCTCGACGGTGACGATCTCGCTGCCGTCCACCGCCACGGCCAGCGCCAGGCAGGAGTTGGCCCGGCGGCCGTCGATGAGCACCGTGCACGCGCCGCACTGGCCGTGGTCGCAGCCCTTCTTGGAGCCGGTCAGGCCGAGCCGTTCGCGCAGCAGGTCGAGCAAGGAGATCCTGGGGTCGACGGCCACGGTGTGCGGCACGCCGTTCACCTGCAGGGTGATGTCCATAGGCGCTCGCCTACCCGGCCACCGCCGGAGGCAACCACGGGCTCGGACATCTCGGGGTAAAGGTGACGGGGTCCAGGTGTCGGGGGGCGGGCGGCGGGTAGCCGGGGAGAGGATCGGGCCGCGGAGGGGTGCATGGGGCGAGCGTTCGACGAGCAGGTGGCGGAGTCCGAGGCGGTGCTCACCGTCAACGCGGGCTCGTCGAGCCTGCGCCTCGACCTCGTGCAGGGCGGCTGCGTGCTGGACAGCGCGCACGCCGAGCGGGCCGCGGACCCGGGCTCGGCGCGCGAGGAGCTGGCGGCGTTCCTCGGCGGCCACTTCGACCGCGACATCCGCGCGGTGGCGCACCGGCTGGTGCACGGCGGCGACGTCGTCCGCACGCCCACGGTCGCCGACGACGAGACCGTCGAGGCGCTGCGCGACGTCGTGAGCCTGGCGCCGCTGCACCTGCCGCCCGCGCTGGCGCTGCTGGAGGCGGCCCGCGAGCAGCTTCCCGCCGTGCCGCACGTGCTCTGCCCCGACACGGCCTTCCACGCCGGCCTGCCCGACGCCGCCGCGGTCTACGCCCTGCCGCGCGAGTGGCGCGACCGGTACGGCCTGCGCCGCTACGGCTTCCACGGCCTGTCCTACGCCTGGACCGCCGACCGGGTGGCCGAGCTGCTCGGCCGGCCGCTCGCCGACCTGGAGCTGGTGCTGACCCACCTGGGCGGCGGCTCGTCGGTGTGCGCGGTGTCGGGCGGGCGCAGCCTGGACACCTCGATGGGGTTCACCCCGCTGGACGGCGTCCCGATGAGCAAGCGCTCGGGCAGCGTCGATCCCGGGATGCTGATGTGGCTGCTGTCGCAGGGCCACCTGTCGGCCGACGAGCTGGGCGAGGGCCTGCAACGCCGGTCCGGGCTGCTCGGGCTGTCCGGCGGCCGCTCGGGCGACACCCGCGAGCTGGTCGAGGCCGAACGCGCCGGCGACGCCGAGGCCGCCCTGGCCCTGGAGGTGTTCTGCCACCGGGTGAGCCGGGAGATCGCCGCCGCCGCCACGTCGCTGTCCAGGATCGACGCCCTGGTGTTCACCGGCGAGATCGGCTGGGACCAGCCGGAGGTGCGCGAGGCGGTCTGCCGCCGTCTCGGGCTGCTCGGCGTCGAGCCGCCCGAGACCGGCAACCGGCACGACGACGGCCCGGTCAGCGGGCCGGGCGCCGCCGTGCCCGTCCTGGTCGTCCAGGTGCGCGAGGAGCTCCAGCTCGCCCGCGAATGCCTGGGCGTCTTCCGGCCGGCAGAGGAGGACGGCTATGGATGACGTCACCCGCTCGGCGCTGCGGCTGTCGGGCGAGCAGGATCTCGACCCGCTGCTCGACCGCGTCGGCGAGGCCGGTCTCGTGCTGATCGGCGAGGCCAGTCACGGCACCCACGACTTCTACACCTGGCGGGCCGCGCTCACCCGCCGCCTGATCGCCGAGAAGGGCTTCGGGTTCGTCGCCGTCGAGGGCGACTGGCCCGACTGCGAGCGCGTCCACCGCGCGGTCACCCGCGACGGCGAGGACCCCTTCGACGCCCTGTACGCCTACCAGCGCTGGCCCGCGTTCATGTGGGCCAACGAGGAGGTCGCCGAGTTCTGCCGCTGGCTGCGCCGCTGGAACGCGGCCCTGCCGCCGGGCGAGCGCGTCGGCTTCCACGGCCTCGACGTCTACAGCCTCTGGGAGTCCCTGCGCGCCGTGCGCCGCTACGCCGCCGACCACCTGCCCGACCAGCTCGGTACGGTGATGGAGGCCCTGTACTGCTTCGAGTCCTACGGCCACGACCCGCAGCGGTACGGCCTGGAGACCCGCCTGGTCCCCGACTCCTGCGAGACCGAGGTCGTGGAGCTGCTCAGGGCGGTCGTGGCGGCCGCGCCCGCCGACGAGGACGGCTTCGAGGCCCGGCAGAACGCCGAGGTCGTGGCCGGGGCCGAGAACTACTACCGGACCATGGTCGGCGGCGGCCCCGATTCGTGGAACGTCAGGGACGTGCACATGGCCGACACCCTGGACCGGCTGACCGCCTTCTACGGGTCCAAGGGCGTGGTGTGGGCGCACAACACGCACGTCGGCGACGCCCGCGCCACCGACATGGCCGCCGCCGGCATGACCAACCTCGGCCAGCTGGCCCGCGAGCGGCACGGCGAGGACGTCGTCCTGGTCGGCTTCGGCGGCTACCGGGGGACGGTCGTGGCCGGGGCGAGCTGGGGCACGCGGGCGCACGTCATGCCCGTCCCGCCGGCCCGGCCCGGATCGCTGGAGGCGCTGCTGCACGACGCGCTCGGCGGCGAGCGCGCCCTGTTCGTGACGCCCCGGCGGCCCCGTCCGCGCTGGTTCGACCAGCCGCTGGACCACCGCGCGATCGGCGTCGTCTACCGGCCCGAGCGCGAGAAGTGGGGCAACTACGTGCCCACCGCGCTCGGCGACCGCTACGACGCCTTCATCTGGCTGGACGTCACCGAGGCCCTGCACCCGCTGCACGCCGAGCCGTGGGACGACGTCGAGCCGGAGACCTATCCGAGCGCCATGTGACGGACTGTCGGTGGCAGATGGTTTGATCGCTGCTGTGGAGGCCTCGGTCGAGCAGCTCGTCTACGTCAGGGACGACGAATACACCGTCGCGCGCATGAGCGCCGAGGGCGTGCCCGACTTCGTGGCCACCGGCCGGGCGCTGTCGGGCGCGCAGCCGGGCGAGACGCTCCGGCTGACCGGCGACTGGAGCCACCACGCGCGCCACGGCAGGCGGTTCGCGGTGGCCGGGTGCGAGCGGGTGGTGCCCGCCACGGTCCGGGCGATCCGCGTCTACCTGGGGTCGGGGCTGATCCGCGGCATCGGGCCGCGGCTGGCGTACGCGATCGTCGACCACTTCGGCGAGGAGACGCTCAAGGTCATCGACGCCGAGCCGGGGCGGCTGACCGAGGTCGTCAACATCGGGCCGCTGCGGCAGGCGCAGATCGTCCAGGCGTGGCAGGAGCAGAAGGCCATCGCCGCGCTGATGGTGACGTTGCAGGGGCTGGGCGTCAGCCCGCTGCTCGCCGCCAAGATCCACCAGGTGTTCGGCGGCGAGGCCGAGGAGGTCCTGGCCACCGACCCCTACCGGCTGATCGGCCGGGTCAGGGGCATCGCCTTCCGCGTCGCCGACCGCATCGCGCTGCAGCGGGGGGTGCCCGAGCGCAGCCCGCAGCGGATCAAGGCGGCGCTGCTCGACCGGCTGGAGTCGGCGGCGGTGCGCGACGGCCACTGCTTCGTGCCGGTGCCCCATCTGGTGGCGCGGGCGGCCGAGCTGATCGAGCTCGACCCCGAGGCGGTCGGGCCGATGATCGACGCGCTGGTGGCCGAGCGGCGGGTGGTGGTCGAGGCCGACGACGAGCAGCCGGGGCGGGCGGTGGCCTACGCCAAACACGTGCACGCCCGCGAGCGGCAGCTCACCGAGCAGCTCACCCGGCTCCTGCGGGCCCGCTCCACGCTGCCGCTGCGCTCCTACCGCGAGGACGAGACCCTCCACGACGACCAGCGCGCGGCCGTCAACATGGCGCTGACCTGCACCGTCTCGATCATCACCGGCGGGCCCGGCTGCGGCAAGAGCCACACGGTCAGGGCCGTGGCCGCCACGGTCAGGGCGTCGGGCGGCACGGTCACGCTCACGGCCCCCACCGGCAAGGCGGCCAAACGCCTGTCGGAGCTGACCGGCATGCCCGCCATGACCATCCACCGCATGCTCGCCCACCAGCCCGACCCCGACCCGTCCACGCTGTTCGAGGAGGCGCCCGCGCAGGCCGACCTGATCGTGGTCGACGAGGCGTCGATGCTCGACCTCCACCTCGCCACCCGGCTCACGGCGGCCGTCCAGCCGGGCAGCCACCTGCTGCTCATCGGCGACAGCGACCAGCTTCCCAGCATCGGCGCCGGCGACGTGCTGGCCGACCTGCTGCGCGTGGAGGCGATCCCGCGGGTGCGGCTCACCCACGTCTTCCGCCAGGCGAACGGCAGCGGCATCGTCGAGGCCGCCCACCTCATCCGGGCCGGCCGCATGCCGGCGACGCCGGGGCGCGGCGGGTTCTGGTTCGAGGAGCTCGACGATCCGGCGCGGGTGGCCGAGCGGGTGGCCCATCTGGCCATGGAGGCGATCCCCCGCAAGCAGGGCGTGCCGCCCGAGCAGGTGCAGGTGCTGTGCCCGATGCGCAAGGGCGAGACGGGCGCGGTCACGCTGGGCCGGCTGCTCCAGGACCGCCTCAACCCGGCGGCCGACGACAAGCCCGAGCACTGGTCGGGGGCGTCGGTGTTCCGGGTGGGCGACCGGGTCATGCCCATCCGCAACAACTACGACAAGGGCGTCTTCAACGGGGAGACCGCCACGGTCACCGCCGTGCTGCCGCAGGACCGCGTGGTCGAGGTCCGCACCGACGACGGCGAGACCGTCCAGTACGGGTTCGGCGAGCTCGACGACCTCACCCACGCCTACGCGATCAGCGTGCACCGCTCGCAGGGCAGCGAGTACCCGTTCGTGGTGGCGCCGATCGTGGCCGAGGCGGGCGGGATCATGTTGCGGCGCAAGCTGCTGTACACGCTGGTGACCCGGGCCAAGGCGTGGGTCGTGCTGGTGGGGCAGCGCGAGGCGCTGGAGCTGGCCGTCCACCGGGTGGGCCGCCCCCGCAACACCGGCCTGCCCCGCCGCCTGTCCCAGAGCCTCGACGCCTGAGGCCGGGTCAGTCCTGGCGGACGAGGGTCGTGGCGAGGAGTTCGGCCAGGTGGCGGCCCTGGCGTCCGGTGCCGGCGGCGGCGATCTGGGTGCGGCAGGAGAAGCCGTCGGCGAGCAGTTCCTCCCCCGGCCCCGCCGACCGTACGGCCGGCCAGAGCCCCTGCTCGGCGCACGCCTGCGACACCTCGTGGTGCCCCCGCTCGAACCCGAAGTTGCCGGCCTGCCCGCAGCAGCCGGAGTCGAGCACGCTGGTCCGGATGCCGAAGCGGTCGAGCACGGCCCGGTCGGCGTCGTAGCCCATGATCGCGCTCTGGTGACAGTGCACCTGCGCGATCGCCTGCCCGCCGGTCGTGGCCGGCCGCCAGTCGGCGGCGCGCGTCTCCAGCAGCTCGGCCAGCGTCAGGAACCGCTCCGCCAGCAGCCGCGTCTCGGCCGTGTTGAGCAGTTCGGGCCCGTCGGAGCGGAACACGGCGGCGCAGCTCGGCTCCAGGCCGACCACCGGCACCCCGGCCTCGGCCCAGGGGGCGAGCGCCCCCACCGTCCGCGCCAGCACCCGCCGCGCCACGCCGAGCTGCCCGGTGCTGATCCAGGTCAGCCCGCAGCACAGCGTCACCGGCGGCACCACCACCTCGAACCCGGCCGCCTCCAGCACGTCCACGGCGGCCCGCCCGATGCGCGGGTCGAAGTGGTCGGTGAACGTGTCGGCCCACAACACCACCCGCCCCCGCGGGCCCGGCCCGCTCCGGGGACGCCGCCTGAACCAGTCGGTGAACCGCTGCCGGGCGAACCTCGGCAGCTCGCGCTCCGGCGTGATCCCCGCGACGGCCTTGACCAGCCGCGACAGTCCGGGCGCCGAGTTGACCGCGTTGACCAGGCCGGGCGCGGCCGAGGCGAGCGCGGCCCACACCGGCAGCCAGCCCATCGAGTAGTGGGCCCGGGGCCGGACGCGGCGCCGGTAGTGATGGGCGAGGAACTCGGCCTTGTAGGTGGCCATGTCCACGTTCACCGGGCATTCGGAGCGGCAGCCCTTGCACGACAGGCACAGGTCGAGCGCGTCGCGCACGGCGGCCGAACGCCAGCCGTCGGTGATGACGTCGCCGCGCACCATCTCCTCCAGCAGGCGGGCCCGTCCGCGCGTGGAGTGCTCCTCCTCGCGGGTCACCCGGTAGCTGGGGCACATGACGCCGCCCTCGAAGGTGTGCTTGCGGCAGGTCCCGGTGCCGACGCAGCGGGTGGCGGCGTGCCCGAAACGTCCGTGGTCGTTGGGGTACTGGAAGAACGTCTGGCGCGGCTCGTGCGGGTAGAAGCGGTGCTGGGCCAGGTTCTGGTCGAGGTGGCGGGGATGGACGACCTTGCCCGGGTTCATCCGGTCGCGCGGGTCGAAGATGGCCTTGAAGCGGCCGAACACCTCCACGACCTCCTGGCCGAACATGACCGGCAGCAGCTCGGCCAGCGCCTGGCCGTCGCCGTGCTCGCCGGACAGCGAGCCGCCGTAGGAGGCGACCAGCTCGGCGGCCTCCCGGGCGAAGGCGCGGTAGCGGGCGATGCCGTCGTCGGTGTGCAGGTCGAGCGGCAGCCGGCCGTGCACGCAGCCCTGGCCGAAGTGGCCGTACAGGGCGGAGTCCTGGTAGTCGTGCGCGCGCAGCAGCCGCTCGTAGTCGCGCAGGTAGGCGCCCAGCCGCTCGGGCGGCACGGCCGCGTCCGACCAGCCCTCGTACGTCTGGCGGCCGGTCGGCGGGTAGGCCTCCACGCCGAGCCCCGACTCCCGCCACCGCCACAGCCGGTCCTCCCTGGCCGGGTCGCCGAGGAAGGCGTGCGTGGGCGTGGGCGCCTCGGGCCGCTCCCCCACCTCGCGCATCATCGTCTCGGCCCGCTCGCGCGCCTGCTCGGGCGTGTCCCCGCCGAACTGCACCAGCAGCCAGCCGCCGCCCTCGGGCAGGTCCTGGAGCGCCGGGTCGCCGGGGTGCTCCCGCTTGGCCAGCCGGTACATGGTCTCGTCCATGGCCTCCAGCGCGATCGGCGCGTGCCGGGCCACGGCCGGGACGGCGTCCGCGGCGGTGAAGACGTCCTCGAAGCCGAGCACGGCCAGCGCCCTGGCGGGCGGCGACGGCACGACGCGCAGCTCGGCGCGGAGCACGGTCACCAGCGTGCCCTCGCTGCCGGTCAGGGCGCGGGCCAGGTCGAAGCCGTTCTCGGGCAGGAGCTGGTCGAGGTTGTAGCCGGAGATGCGGCGTTCCAGCCTGGGGTAGCGGGTGCGGACCAGTTCCATGGTCTCGTCGCGCAGGTCGCGCACCTGGCGGTAGATCTCGGCCAGCCGGCCGCCCTGGGCCTGGACGCGGTCGTACTCGGCGTCGCTGGTCGGCCCCACCCAGGCGCGCACGCCGTCGTAGGTGAGGATCTCCAGCCGGAGCACCGACTGCGACATCTTCCCGTACGCCTGCGCCGAGGCCCCGCACGAGTTGTTGCCGATCATGCCGCCGATCGTGCAGGCCCGATGACTGGACGGCCGCGGCCCGACCATCAGCCCGTACGGCGCCAGCTCGTGGTCCACCTGGTCGAGCACGGCCCCCGCCTGGACGACGACCCGGCGGCCCGCCGCGTCCACGGACTCCACCGCGCCGCAGTGCTTGGACCAGTCGATCACCACCGCCGCGTTGCAGCACTGCCCGGCCAGGCTGGTGCCGCCGCCGCGGGAGAGCACGGGCACGTCCCTGGACCGGCACACGGCCACCGCCGCCACCCCGGCGTCCAGGTCGCGCGGCACGACGACGCCGATCGGGACCTGCCGGTAGTTGGAGGCGTCACGCGCGTAGGCGGCGCGGCTGCCCGGGTCGAAGCGCACCTCGCCGTCCACGGCCTCGGCGAGGCGGCGGCTCAGCGTCTCGACGTCGATCTCGCGGGACGGCGGCGTGTGCGTGACGGGCGTGTTGACCAGGCTCTTCATGCCGGGCACTTACCCGGGCCCGCTCACGGTGCGCCCAACGGCGGGCCAAGCCCGGTTCTAGACCCCGAGCAGGTCGGTGAGGTCGTCGGCGTGCTCCTCCTCCTCTTCCAGGATCGACTCCATGAGCCGGCGGGTGGTCGGGTCGCCCTCGCCGAGCCAGCGGATGATCTCCTGGTAGGTGGAGATGACGATGCGCTCGGCCCACAGGTTGGCCTCCAGCAGCGCCTTCAGGTCGGTGTCGGCGGGCACCTGGTAGTCGGTGTGCGAGCGCTGGACGAGCTTGGCCGGGTCGAAGTCCGGCTCGCCGCCGAGCTGGCTGACGCGTTCGGCGGCGCGCAGCGCGTGGTCTAGCTCCTCCTTGGCGTGCTCGGTGAACTCCGCCGCCACCTGCGCGCGGTCGATGCCCTTGGCCGAGATGGCGTGCCTGGTGTACCTGAGCCAGCACACCACCTCGGTGGCGATCACGTCGTTGAGGATCTCGATGACCTTCTCCGGGTCGCGGCCGAAGGTCTGCGTGATCGGGCCCTCGTCCATCTTCTGCCGCACCTGCTCGCGGATCCTGGTGACGTCGAGCACGAAGTCGTCCGTCTGCGTCATGATGTGTCCTTCCCCCGGCGATTTCCCCTGGTCAACGGTAACTTCGCCGGAGCTTGCGCCGGGGTTGCGACACGGGCGGACCGCAGGCGGGGGGCCAGCGCGAGCGTGACCGCCGCCGACGCCGCGGCCAGCACGGCCATGGCCGCGCCGGGCGAGGTGTGCTCGGCCAAGGCGCCGGCGAGCGCGGCGGCCAGCCCCTGCATGGCGACCATGCCGGAGGAGTGCAGCCCGAGCGCGTGCCCGCTCAGCTCGGAGGGCGTCAGCGCCATGAGCCGCTCCTGAAGCAGCAGGGTGGCGGCGAACCCGGCCGAGGCGAGCGCGACCAGCACCGGCGACGGGTGGGCCACGAACACCAGGTACGGCAGCGCGAGCAGCAGGTACAGCGGCGTGACCAGCCGTGCCCGCCGGTGCGGCGGCACGTACCGGCCGACCAGCACGTCACCGGCGAGCATCCCGGCGGCGGCGCAGGCGAACAGCAGCCCGGCCCGGTCCGGCGCGAGCGGCACGAACAACGACTCGCAGCCGACGATCAGGCCGTTGGGCAGCCAGAGGGCGAGGTAGACGTGCCTGCGCGGCCGATCGGACCACAGGCGGGCGTTGTCGCGCCAGGTCTCGGCGGGTGAGGGCCGTCCGGACGCGCGCGGCCGCCGCCGTCCGAGCCCCAGCCCGGCCAGCGCGGCGGCCAGGTGGAGGGCCGCCGCGACGAGCAGCGTCCCGCGCGGCGACAGGACGGTCACCAGCACGCCGCCCGCGCCGAACCCGGCGATCTGCACGATCCCGGAGGACATGTTGAGCACCGACCGGCCGAGCAGGTATCCGTCCCGGTCGAGCAGCTCGTTCAGCAGCCCGTACCGGACGCCGCCGCCGAGCGCGGACAGCGCGCCGAAGGCCAGCACGACGGCGAGCATGCCCCACACGGGCAGGCCGGGCACGGCCAGGAAGGCGGCGCCGAGCGCGGCCGCCAGCGCCAGCCCGGACAGGGCGGCCCGCGGCGGCAGCCGGTCGGCCGCCGACAGCAGCGTGGCCGCGCCCACCACCTGGGCGAGCGCCGGGCCGAACATGGCCAGCCCGGACAGCAGCGGCGATCCGGTGTCGGCGTAGACGAGGGTGCCGAGGGCGAGCCCGCTCACCGTCTGCCCGGCCACCTGCCCGGACGAGACCAGGAAGAGCGGGGTGAATCCGGACCTGCCGAACAGGTCCCGGTACGTGCGCATGGGACGGCAGTCTTCGCGACCGGCGGCGGCAGGCGTTACTGTTTCGCCCACCCGCGAAACAACGCCGGGACGAGGAGGACGTGGTGGGCTTCTGGCAGGTCGACGCGGACACGCTCGCGGACGGCCGGTTCGTCCTGTCGCCGCTGGCCGAGACGATCGCCGCGCTGAAGACGCTGGACCGCGCCGTCGCCGCCCATCCCGGCGAGGACGCCTGGCTGGCCGCCCACCTGCCCGCCTACCGCGCCGAGCAGGCCGCCGACCCGGTCACGGCGCTGCTCGTGCGCGCCGCGCTGGGCCGCACGTGGAACGCGACCTTCCTCACGCCCACGCCCGTGGGAGAGGGCGAGGCGGCCTTCGAGGAGGAGGTGGCGAGCGTCCGCGACACCCCGCCCGAGCAGGCGCGGGAGGACCTGGTCGAGTCGCTGTGCGGCCCGGTCCCCGCCGTGCTGCGCCGCGACGACCTGCCCGCACGCATGGCCGCCCGGCTGGAGTGGGTGTGGCGCGAGACCGTGCTGCCGGCCTGGCCGCGGCGCCGCCGGATCATCGAGGCCGACGTCACCGCCCGCGCCGCGCGGCTGGGCCGGGGCGGCTGGGCGGCGGCTCTCGACGGCATGCGTCCCGGCCTGCGCTGGCTGGGCGACGGACGGCTGCAGATCAACGCCTACGACCACCCGCCGCGGGACCTGGCGGGCGCCCGGCTGATGTTCGTGCCGGTCACGCCGCGCCAGGGCTGGGTGAGCTGGCACGGCTCCCGCCGCTGCGCGATCGTCTACCCGTGCTCGGGGCCGCTGGCCGACGTCGGCCCGCCGTCCCCGCCGCAGGCGCTGGGCCGGCTGCTGGGCGGGGCGCGGGCGGGCGTGCTGGTGCTGCTGGACACCCCGAAGAGCACCACGCAGCTCGTCGCGCTCACCGGCCAGGGCCTGGGCTCGGTGGGCCGCCATCTCAAGGTGCTGCTCGACGCGGGGCTGGTCGGCCGCGTGCGGGCGGGCCGTTCGGTCCTCTACGGCCGTACGCCCGTCGGCGAAGACCTCGTACGGGCACAAACCAGCTGACCGCGCCCGCCCGTCGCTGCCACCATGGGAACCCCATGGACGAACGACGCGTTATCCGCATCTCCAAGTACCTGGCCCGCCACCTGCGCCACGACCCGCAGCGCATCGGGCTCGCCCTCGACGCGGCCGGCTGGGTCGCCGTCGACGACCTGCTCGCCGCCGCCGCGGCGCACGGCTTCCCGATCACCCCCGACGAGCTGCGCCAGGTCGTGGAGACCAACGACAAGCGGCGCTACGCGATCGAGGACGGCAGGATCCGCGCCAGCCAGGGCCACTCGGTGCCGGTGGAGCTCGGCCTGCCCGCCGTGGAGCCGCCCGCGTACCTCTACCACGGGACGGCGACCCGCAACCTGGACGCCATCCGCCGGGAGGGCCTGCGGCCGATGAGCCGCCACCACGTGCACCTGTCCCCCGACCGGGAGACCGCCCTCCGGGTGGGCGCGCGCAGGGGCAGGCCGGTGGTGCTGGCGGTCGCCGCCGGGGACATGCACGCCGGCGGTCATCTCTTCCTGCGCAGCGACAACGGCGTCTGGCTCACCGCCCACGTCCCACCTGGCCACCTGCGTTTCCCCTCCTGACCCCGCCACGGGCGCCTGGGGCCTTCCGCCGGGCGGGAGGGGGGTTGGCTAGGCTGTGGGCCGGAGGATGATCACTCATGCGCGCACGCGATCTCGTCACGGAGTTCCCGGCGGTCACGCTCGACATGTCGGCGCTCGACGCCGCCCGGCTGCTGGCCGAGCGCGACCTGCCCGGCCTCATCGTGATCGGCGACGACGGCCGCCCCCACAGCATCCTCCCCGGCACGCAGGTGCTCCGGCTGGCCGTGCCGCGGTACTGCCAGGACGACCCGGCCCTGGCCCGGGTGGTGGACGAGGCCCACGCCGACCTGTTCCTGCGCCGGCTCGGCACGCGTACCGTCCGCGAGTGCCTGCCCGAGCAGCCGCGCGAGCTGCCGGTGGCGGACATGAAGGCCACGGTGCTCGAACTGGCGGCGCTCATGGCCCGCACGCGCAGCCCGCTGGTGGCGATCGTGGAGGACGGGCGGGTCGCCGGAGCCGTCACCCTCCAGTCCCTCCTGGACCACGCGCTCGCCCTCTGACCATCTCCCCCGGGCCCGGTGACGCGCCGAGGGCGGCGGCGATCTCCGGCCGGGGCGTCGTAGGCTGGTGCCCATGGGGAAGACCGCCGCCGCCCGACAGCCCGTCCCCGCCCGGCGGGCCGACGCCGAACGCAACATCGCCGCCATCCTGGAAGCCGGGACGCGGCTGCTCAGCGACGATCCGGGCGCGAGCGTGGCCGAGATCGCCAAGGCCGCGGGCGTCGGCCGGGTCACCCTGTACGGGCACTTTCCCTCCCGCGAGGCCCTGGTGGACGCCGTCCTCGACCACACCGTCGGGCTGGCCGACGCCGTCCTGGAGGACGAGGCCCTCGACACGGCTCCCGCGCCGGAGGCGATGGCCGGGCTGCTGCATTCGTCGTGGGAGATCCTCGACCGCCACCGGCGGCTCTTCGTGGCCGCCGACCGGGTGCTGCCCACCGAGCGCATCCGCGAGCACCACGACCGCCCGCTGCGCCGGGTGGAGCGCCTGATCGCCCGCGGCCAGGACGACGGCGACTTCCGCACCGACCTGCCGCTGGAGTGGCTGGTGACGACGTTCTTCGCGATCATCCACAGCGCGGCCCAGGAACGGGAGGCCGGCCGCCTGGCCGCCGAGGAGGTCGAGCCGGTCCTGACCCGCACCATGCTCTCCCTCCTCACCCCGCCCTCCCCCGCCTGACACTTCCCCTTCAGGGCTCCTCCCAGCCGGCCGGTCGCCGCGACACCCTACCGGCGTACCGTTTTATTGTGCTTAACTTGAACACCAGTGTACAAGTTAAGGAGACCTGGGATGAGTCATCACGTCGGGACGCGGGCTGCCGCGCCCGCACAGAGCAAGGGCTGGGCGGTGCTGGCGTTGTTGTGCCTGGCGCAGTTCATGCTGATCATCGACATCACCGTCGTCCAGGTGGCCCTGCCCACCATCGGCGCCGACCTCGCGCTCGGCCGGGAGGCGCTGACCTGGGTGGTGACCACGTACACGCTGTGCTTCGGCGGCCTGATGGTCCTCGGCGGGCGGCTCGCCGACGCGCTCGGCCCCCGCCGCACGCTGCTGGCCGGGCTGGCGCTGTTCACCGCGGCCTCGCTCGTCTGCGGCCTGGCCGGCGACGGCGGCACGCTCATCGCCGGGCGGGCCGTCCAGGGGGTCGGCGCGGCGCTGCTGTCCCCCGCGGCCCTGGCCGTCGTCACCACCGTCTTCCAGGGCGAGCGCCGGGCCCGCGCGCTCGCCGTGTGGGCGGCCATCGGCGGTTCGGGCGCGGCGATCGGCGTGCTGCTCGGCGGCGTCCTGACCGACGGCCCCGGCTGGATGTGGGTGTTCTACGTGAACGTCCCCGTCGGCCTGCTGGTGCTGGCCACCGTCCCCCGCGTCGTCCCCGCCCGCGTCAGGGACGACGCCCCGCGCGGCGGCCGGGTCGACGTCGGGGGCGCGCTGCTCGTCACGCTGGCGACCGCGCTGCTGATCTACGGGCTGGTCTCCGCCGGCGACGGCGGCTGGGGCGCCGCGGGAACCGTGCTGCCGCTGGCCGGGGCCGCCCTGTCCTATGTCGCCTTCGTGCTGGTCGAGCG
The DNA here is from genome assembly GCF_040649795.1 of Nonomuraea sp. NPDC048881. Lineage (NCBI taxonomy): Bacteria > Bacillati > Actinomycetota > Actinomycetes > Streptosporangiales > Streptosporangiaceae > Nonomuraea > Nonomuraea sp. NPDC048881. The sequence goes on along the minus strand of NZ_JBEZGC010000003.1, from coordinate 1,517 downwards.
GTCGGTACGGGCGCCGCTCATGCGGGTCGAGACCCTGGCCAGACGTCCCGTCGTCTCGGGCGCGTTCGTCATGCTGGTCGCCACCGGACTGATGCTGGGCCTGTTCTTCCTCAGCTCCCTCTACCTGCAGCACGTCCTGGGCTACAGCCCCCTGCGGACCGGGCTCACGTTCCTGCCCGTCGCCGTCGCCATCACGCTCGGCGCGCATCTCGGCGGCCGCCTCATCGGCAAGGTCGGGGGCCGGCCGGTGGCCGTGGCGTCGTTCCTGCTGACCGCCGCGGGGGCGGCGCTGATGACGCGGGTCTCCCCCGAGGCGGGCGCGTTCACCACCTTGGTGCCGGGGTTCGTGCTGGCCGCCGTGGGGATCGGGCCGGCGTTCGTGACCGCCACCACCACGACGATGGCCAACGTCCCACCCGGCGAGAACGGCGTCGCCTCCGGGGTGATCAACACCTTCCACGAGCTGGGCGGCTCCATCGGGGTGGCCGTGGTGTCCACGGTCGCCGCGTCCAGCCTGGTGCCGGGCGCGGGGGCCGGCGGCTTCACCTCGGGGCTCGTGCTGTGCGCGGTCGTCGCGGGGGCGGCGGCGGTGATCTCGCTCGGCCTCGTCCCGCCCGGCAGGCCGGCGGGCGCGTTCGTCGGTCACGGGCACGGTCACGGGCACGGTCACTGACGGGATGTCCCCGGCGACCCCGGGAGGCTATTCTGCTTGCGTGACTGCTCCGCCCCCCGCGGGACGCGGCTTCTCGACACACCCGGCCTGCGCCGGGGCCGGTCATCACCGGGCGCCGGGTGGCGCCCCTCCGCCGCCGGTCGCGTCGCGCCCGAGGCGCGGTGGGCAGCGGCGATGCCACCGCTGACGCTCCTGCGCCGGGAGCAGCCGGGCGTCACCGTGATCGTGGTGTCCGGCGAGCTCGACGCCACCAACCGCGCCCAGTTCGAGAGCTTCCTGCGAGATCGTCCGGAGCCCGGGCACCAGGTCGTGTTCGACCTGGCCCGGGTGCCGTTCGTGGACAGCTCGGGCCTGCACGTCCTGCTGGCCTTCGCCACCGACCAGCTGAGGAGGTCGGGCGCGGTGCGCCTGGCCGCCGTGCAGCCCCTGCCCGCCCGGCTGCTGGACATCACCGGGGTGCTCGGGCACCTCCCCGTGCACGACACCGTCGAGGAGGCGGTGGCCGCCGCCAGGGCCGCCGCGGAACGTTCCGTGTGACGGGCGGCGCGCGGGGGCATTCTCGGCTAACTTCGGGGCTAGCGCGCGTCTGGGCGCAGGCGGCTACTCTTCCGCTACCCAGGGTTGAAGTTCTTCCATGCCGGGCGAGCACGGAACGAGGAACACGACATGAGCGACCCCACGGTCGGCAACGCACGTTCGAGCGGGCGCGGCAAACGTGTCCGAGGCCCCTCCGAGGTGGGCGAGACCGAGCTGCGTCAGCTGCTCGGCGGGCTGACGGCGGTCCGGGACGGCGATTTCCGTACCCGGCTGCCCGAGGACGCCGATGGGCTGCTGGGTGAGATCG